>JACQFI010000084.1 GCA_016200135.1 Planctomycetota bacterium | reverse complement strand
GAGACCACCGCCATCGGCGGAGGCGGTTCGTTCCCCACCACGCGCTGGACCGTCGTCCTGCGCGCCAAGGGCAAAGCCGCGGGCGCTCAGGACACCGGCCGCCGCGAGGCTCTCGGCGCGCTCATTGATGTCTACTGGCGCCCGCTCTACTTCTACCTGCGCGGCACGCGCCTCGGCGTCGAAGACGCGAAAGACCTCACGCAAGCCTTCTTCGCCGCGCTGCTCGAAAAAGATTTCCTCAAGCTCGTCGACCGCGAGAAGGGCAAGTTCCGCACCTTCCTCCTCGTTGCGCTCAAGCACTTCGTCTCCAACGAGCGCGACAAGGCCCGCGCGCAGAAGCGCGGCGGCGGGCGCAAGCTGCTCCCGCTCGATTTCGACGCCGCCGAGCGCAACTTCGCGCGCGAACTTACCGACGCCGACACCCCCGAGCGCCTCTACGTCCGCAAGTGGGCGCAGGAACTCTCGGCCCGCGTCCTCGAACGGCTCCAAGCCGAGTTCGCCGCGCGCGGCAAGCAGGACCTTTTCAAGGCCCTCAAGCCGCACCTCGCCGGAGGCAAGGATTACGAGGCCCTCGCGCCCAAGCTGGGCCTCAGCGTCGCCAACATAAAGGTGACCGTGCACCGCGCCCGCCAGCGCTACGCCGAACTCCTGCGCCAAGCCGTCCGCGACACCGTCCGCTCCGACGCCGAAGTGGACGACGAGCTGAACGAACTGCTCGGCGCGCTGTGACGGATCGTAGAGCGTGTCGGCGTAGAGCGAACTGCGTAACTACAAATCCGAGATCGATTGGCGCGTGCCTTAATATCGCTCCACGCCCATACGCTCTACGATCTTTTCAAAAGTTCCCTGTAACCGGCAAAGCCATCCCCGTATTACGTAGGCATGAGCGCATCCCTCTGTTCCCAATGCGGCGGTCCCCTGGCAGGCACGTCCGGCGGCGTCTGCCCTAAGTGCCTGTTGAAACTCGGCCTGTCCGAGAACGACCAGGAGTCTCTCAAGCCCGGCACGCTCTTTCACGGGCTCGAGATCGAACGCAAACTCGGCGCCGGCGGGATGGGCGTCGTCTACAAAGCGCGCCAGCCGAACCTCGACCGCTCGGTCGCGGTGAAAGTCCTGCCCAAGGCGCTCAGCGACGACCCCGAGTTCACCCTGCGCTTCATGCGCGAGGCGCGCGCGCTCGCCTCGCTCAACCACCCGAACATCGTCGCGGTCTACGACTTCGGCGTCGAAGGCGGGCGTTACTTTTTCGTCATGGAGTTCGTCGACGGCACCAGCTTGCGCCCGGTGCTCGACCGCAAGGCGATGACCGCGCCCGAAGCGCTCAAGATCGTGCCCATGCTCTGCGAGGCGCTCGAGTACGCGCACACCGAAGGCGTCGTGCACCGCGACATCAAGCCCGAGAACATCCTGCTGGATAAAAAAGGCCGCGTGAAGATCGCCGACTTCGGCCTCGCGAAGCTCCTCGACCGCGGCGGCCCCGGCGGCCAGACCAAGATGACGCAGACCAACGTCGTCATGGGCACGCCGCATTACATGGCGCCCGAACAGTACGAGAACGCCAAGTCCGTCGACCATCGCGCCGACATCTACTCGATTGGCGTGCTCTTCTACGAGATGCTCACCGGCGAACTGCCCATCGGCCGCTTCCCGCCGCCGTCGGAGCGCGTCCACGTGGACGTGCGCATCGACGAGATCGTCCTGCGCGCGCTCGAAAAGGAACCCGAGAAGCGCTACCAGACGATGGCCGACGTCGGCCGCGACGTCACGCGTGTCTCCAAGCCGCCCTCCAAGCGCGCAGCCGCGAAGGACGATGCCGGCGGTTTTCACCTGTGGGAAATGGTGGCCGTCGCCGCGATCTTTGGCCTCGTGATGATCGTCTACCAGATCTGGCCGACGCGCAGGGACCTTCCGGACACCCAGCGCCCGGACGCGCCCACGGCCACCAGCGCGCCCGACCTCAGCGCCGCCGCCCTCGCCAAAGCCGAGAACCTGCTCAAGCAGGACCAGCCCTCGCTCGCGTTCGAGGCCCTCGATAAACGCATCCACGAAGATCCGGAGAACCTCAAGCTGCGCGAACTCGCCGTCACCGCCGCCGGCAAACAGCTCGATAGCATCGTCCAGTTGCAGGGCAGAGAAGAGGCCCTCAAATGGCTCGCGCCGCTGCTGCGGGAGAAGTCCTACTTGAAGCCGCTCGCCGTCCGCTACGCCGTCATCGATACCGAGCATGCGCTCCAGACCATGTTCGACACCGGCCGCGCGCACGCGCAGGACCTCCGCGACAAGTGCCGCGAACTCCTGGCGCAGTACCCCAACTCGCCGGATGTGCCCTACGCCGCCGCCGGCATCCTGGAAAAGCGCAACATTCCCGAGTCCGTCCTGTGGCTCTACCGCGAGGCCTTCAAGCGCGGCCGGCCCGCGGGCGACCCGCACGCCTTCGAGATCTGCGTCAATGCGCTGCGCGGCAACCGGCCCGACGACGACGACGGCAAGTACGTGCTCGAGTTCGCGCGTGACTTCTACGCCAAAGAACGCGTCGCCTGGGCCGAGAAGCAGCTCGAGACCGGCTACGGTTTCGGCTTCGCTTGCGCCTTCGCGATCCTCGAAGAGACCAAGAGCCCCCTCGCCGCCGACCCCTTCACCCGCGCCCTGGTCAACGCCGTCCTCGGCAAAGAACTCCCCGCCGCGTCCAAAGAACTCCTCGCCGCCGACAAACTCCACCGCGCCCGCGCCGCTAAGGTGCTCGAAGCATCCCTCAAAGAAAGCAGCGTCCCCGATGGCTCAAAAGAGGACGTGCTGAAGCTGGCGGAAACGCTCGCGCAGTAGGCGCGAAATAGGCGGACGGATAGGCCAGGAGGCGGGTTATCTGGTTTTCAGGTTATCTAGTTGCTGGTTATCTGGTTTGCTCGTTGGCTGGTTGCTTCCGATTCCCCAACCTGTTAACCCGATAATGCGCCAACAAGAAAACCAGCGAACCAAGTTTGTAGTCCTTCGATTTCTCCCTTGGCTCTTTCCATTTGCCGTTTATCTGTACATACATGCCCACGCAGAATGACCTGCTCTTCGGCTCGCTCGCGGCCTCGCGCAAGTTCGCGCGGCCGGAACACGTCAGCGAGTGCCTCCAGATTCAGGCAAACGCAGAAGGCTCGGGCGCGCGCCGCAGCCTCGGCGAGATCATGGTCGCGAAAGGCTACCTCACGCCCGAACAGGTCGCGCAGATTTTGGAACTCCAGTGCAACCGCGGCCAGGAGCGCGCGCTCGGCCCGTACGTGCTCACCGGCAAACTCGGCCAGGGCGGCATGGGCACCGTTTTCAAAGCGCGCCTCAAGGGCACGCAGATCGACCTCGCACTGAAGGTCCTCCCGGAAAAAATGGTCCAGCAACCCGCGCTGCTCGCCCGCTTCCAGCGCGAGGCCGCGCTCGGCAAGGAACTAGTTCATCCGAACATCGTCCGCACGCTCGATTTCGGCGCCGACCGGGGCGTGCATTTCATCGCTCTGGAACTCGTCGAAGGCGGCGACCTCGACGGCCGCCTCAAGAAGGACGGCCGCCTGCCCGAACGCGACGCCCTCGCCATCGTCCGCGACGTGGCGAAAGGCCTCCAGCACGCGCACGAACGCGGCCTTGTCCACCGCGACGTCAAGCCCTCGAACATCATGTTCGACCGCGGCGGCACGGTGAAGCTCAGCGACTTTGGCCTCGTGAAGGACACCGACCCGAACGCTTCGAGCCTCACCCAGACCGGCGCGATGATGGGCACGCCGTTCTACCTCGCGCCCGAACAGGCGCAGAACGCGAAGGACCTCGACATCCGCGCCGACCTTTACGCCCTCGGCGCGACACTCTACCACTGCGTCACCGGCCGCCCGCCGCACATGGGTGAGACCCCCTATGAAGTGGTCGTGAAGCACATCAACGAGCCGCTCACTCCGCCCGAGCAACTCTGCCCCGCGCTCAGCCCCGGCTGCGCGCGCATCATTAAACGCATGCTGGCGAAGGACCCCAAGGACCGCTACGCGCAGCCCGCCGACGTGGTGGGCGAGATTGACCGCCTCTTGCGCGCGCTCTCCGCCGGTCCGGCCCGCATGGCCCCGCCGCCCGCAGCGCCGCCTGAAGCATTCGCGCCCACCGCCATCACACCGGGCGTGAAGGTTCGCGCGGCGGAACCGGAAGATCTCGCACCGCAGGAAAAACGCCCGCCGCCTCCGGTCGTTTTCGTGTTCGCGGGCATGGCCGGCGCGCTGCTGCTCTTCTTTGCGATTTACGCTTTGCGTGGCCCGCGCGAAGAGAAAACGGCCGGCGCGAACGCGCCGCCGCTCGCGCCTCTCGTGCCCGCGTTTTCACCCGCCCCCGTGCCGCCCACCCTTCCGCTGCCCGAACCTGCGCCGCCCACGCCCGCGTTGCCCGCACCCGTTCCCGCTCTTCCCGTCGCGCCGCCGCCCGTGGAAAGCAAATCCGAGTGGACCGACCTGATTCCCGGCGTCAACGTCGAACAGGGCCGCATCTCCGGCCGCTGGGGCAAGGGCGACGGCGAACTGATCTGCACGGAAGCCACCGCGGGCGTCTGCGCCGCCATCGAAGTCGGCGCGCCGCCCGCCGCAGAGTACGACTTCCGCGTGGACTTCATGGTCGCGCCCGCGCAGCGCGAAGGCTTCGGGGCAGGGGAGGTCTGCCAGATCTTCCGCGCCGGACGCCTGCAGGCGCGCTGGGCGCTCTGGAGCAACGACTTTAAGCAGATCGGCTTCGTCTGGGACAACGCCCACTTCATTCCGTTTCAGCCGGAGCGCTCGCAGAACCCGACGTTCAAGGCGCAGCCCGAACGCCTCAAAACCGCGCGCCTCTATCATGCCCTCGTGGAAGTCCGCTGCGACCGTGTCCGCGGCTACCTCGACGGTAACCTCGTCAGCGACTGGACGCCCGATGCCGGCGCGGCGAACGACATGCAAAGTTTCACTCTGCGTACGAAGAACCGCCTCGGCGTCGGTGCCTTCCAGAGCGTCGTCCGCTTCTCCCGCATCGAAGCCCGCGCGCACACGCCTTGAAATATTTTCACCGCTGGGACGCGGAGGGGCGGAGAACGGCGCGTAAAACGGAACGCGCAATTCACAATTCCTGCTTAATAGGCTCGGCAAAGCAGCTCCGATTACGAGTTATGCCTTATGGGTTACACACCAACATGAATCCTAAATCGCTTTTCCTCCGTTCTCCGCGCCTCCGCGTCTCTGCGGTGAAAAAAGCCCTTCGCCCCATCTTCCACCATCTCGCATCTCCATGATTGTCCATGAATTAAGAAAAATAGTTACTTCGTCCAACTTTTTTCTTGCCCTTCGGCTTCCGATAGTGTAAAGATGCCTTCAGTGAGCGCATGATTTCCTATGGCCGTGCCTAACCATGCACGCACAGCCCGTATCGTGAGGTCACTCCATCATGTCCGAGGAAACCCGCAACACGTCCCCTCTCGGGGACGCCGGTCCCGTCGTTCCGCAACAGCCTGAACCGACCGTAGAGCGTGAACAGACCGAACCGAACGTAGAGCGTGGAGCGAAGAGCGCGGAGCTAATGGAAACGTTCGCGCCCGACGGCGAAGCCGCGCGCTCTACGCGCACCGCTCCACGCGCTGCGACGAAGTACACCGACGAAGGCATCGCCGAAGCCGAGATGCGCGAGTGGCTCCGCGACCTCCAGCGCCGCAAGCCGTCCAAGTCACCCTACGACAAGAACCGCAAACCGTTCTGGCAGCGCGCGAGCGGCCTCGAACCGGGCGCGCAGTCCCGCGACCAGCGCCGCGCGAGCCTCGCGCGCCTGCTCTGCCTCGTGCTCCTCTGGTTCCGCTCCGAATTAGACCTCGGCGACGGCGGCGCCTTCGCCCCCGTCGTGGACCTCGACGAATTCTTCGGCCAGCGCGGGCAGGATGAGGACGATGACGCTGTTTCCTGCGGTGCTGAGTCGAACTCCCAGGCCGGTGAGGCGGGCGTCCCTGCCCGCCGGGGGGAGACCACCACAAGCACATCTGCCGCGCCTTCGGCGCTGGCGGGCACGGAGGCCCGCCCCGCCGGCGAAGCCGCTCGCGCCACGCTTCACGCGCCACGCGCCACGCTCTACGCAGTTCGAGACCGGCGGCCGTTCCGGCCCCGCACGCTTCGCGTTCGACCTCGCGAGCCGCCCGTTCGCGCTGCTCCACAACCCCGCCGCCGCGCGCGGGCCGCAGTGGGAAGCCGCGAGCGAACTCGCGGAGCTCCTCGAACTCCCCGAATCCAAGCTCAACGCGCTCTGCCGCGAAGTCTCGGGCCTCACCGCGCGCGAATGGTGGGACGTCCTCCGCGTCGGACACGTAAAGGAGAAGGTTCGCGAAGAGATCGAATACCGGCTCCTCGACGAGACGTTCGCCAGGAAAGTCCGCGGCGGCGGCGATTCATTCGAAGCTGTCCGGCTCACCCCGTCGCTGCTGCTCGGCCGCGTGCGCCTGCGCCGCCGCGAGGACGGCTGGACGCGCCAGGGCGCGGCCTGGAACCTGGGCTTCAAGAACCACGCCCGTCTGCAGCGCGCCGTCTACTACAGCCTCGGCCTCACCCTCGCCGAACTCGAAGCCGGGATCGTCGGCGCGGTTCTCGATGCATGGGAGTACAACCCGATTACGCTTACTATCTATCCGCCCGACCGCGTGCTCAACGAGAAAGAACTCCGCGCACACGGTGCAACATTTTTAAAATTTGGCGCGCGGTGGAACCAGGGCTACTGGCGCGGCGCGCGCGTGCCGGATGAAGAATTCAAGATCGGAAATCCCAGCGGGAAGTTCAAGGAGTTCGCGACGTGGGACGAGTTCACCGCATACTGCAAGGACCACAAGCTCGACGTGCGAAAAGTGGTGAGCCACACCTTCGGCGGACGCGCGAACGGACGCACCATGCTCAAATTCCTGGGCCTCTACACGCCCGAATGCGAGCATTTTAAGGTAAACGACATGCAAGCGGACGCCTAACGGCGTCAGGATCCGCCGTCCGGCGTTGCCGTTTCCGTTTTTGCCGTCCGCCGTAGCTGTCCGGAGGGCGGACATTCCTGTCCGCCGCCGTTCGCAGTGGTCGTTTCCGTTACGGTAGGGCAGGCCTTCCTGCCTGCCGCCGTTGCCGTTGTTGTGCCGCTATGCGCCGTTCCGACGCCGCTAGTGTGTGCCTTACAAGTGTTGACGTTTTTTCCCTCCCCCCTTGAGGTGGAGGGTAGGGTGGGGGGTAGACAAACCCACGGCTTCCCCTCCTCCCTAACCCTCACCCTCAAAGGGGGGAGGGGAAAACTTCACGACGCGTGGGGCACTTCACTAACGACGCCTAACAGAATGGGTTAACCGCCCAAACGCCAAGTGCGCCAGGAACGGAAGCTACTGGAGGTGGGTAACGACAAGCCCTCTCCCGCCGTGGCACGAGAGGGGAAACAGCAGCGAAGGGTGCGCTTAGAACCTCAGATGAGAATAACCCGCGACTGCGCCGGCCCTCTACTTCCCATACGACAGATTGTACGCGTATCCGCCGATGAGCGGGAGTTTGTAAAGGATGCCCTTGTTTGCCTTGAGGGCCTGGATCACCACCGCGACCAGGAAGGCGAGGTTGATAAGCAGCGAGACGGGTATGAAGAGGATGCCGAAGAACGGGACGACCCACGAGATGAGCATCACCATGATCGAGAGGGCGATGGCGAAAGTGATCCCGACGCAGGCGAAGAGAATCGCCTGCATGCTGTAGAACTTCACGAATTTCGACTGGGGGCGCAGGACCAGGCCGAGGATCGCGCCAATCAAACAGAAGAGGCTGAGGATCGCGGCGAGCATGCCCCACTGCTTCTCGTCGTCCGTCGGCGCGATGGGCGGAGTCATGTCGCCCCAGCCGCCGGCCTGGGCTTGCGCGAAGAGCGCGCCGGGCGCACCCACGCCTCCGCGCACGGCGGGCGCGGCCGCCGTGGTCGCCTGCTGCTGCGGGGAGACGGGCTGCAACGGCTGGATGGGTGGCGGAGCCGCGGGCGCGTGCGGTGCGGGCTGCGGCGGAACCGGCGGCGGCATCGGCTGCGTCTTCGGGCGGCTGTGCAGCGGCTGCAGCAACTGGTCGATTTGCACCTGGCCTGGCGGTGACGTCTGGCCCTGCGTCGGCGGCAGCGGCGTCGGGATCACGCCGGGCGCAGGTGCAGGCCCCGCCGGCATCTGGCTCTTGGGGTAGCTCGACGTGGCTTTATTCAAGCCGCCGATGGCCATGGGCGGGACCGTCTTCCCGGCGTCGAAGTCATCCGTGAGGAGGTCGGGCTTGGTCCCGTACGCTGGCTGCGGCGGCGGAGCAGGCTGGCGGACGCCGCCTCCCCCGGCCGGCGCGCCCGCTCCACCTGCCGCGGCATGCGGCGGCGGCGTGACGGGCACCGGCTTCCCCTGCGAAAGAATGGTCGGCTCGAACGCGCCCGGAGGGAACTCCGGCCGCGTCGGCGGCAGCGGCAACTTTTCCGGAGCCGCGGGCGCGACTGGCGGCGCAGGCGGGCGGGCGGGCTGCGGCGCGGGCGCTTGCGGCGCTGCGGCGGCCGGTGGGAGCTCGATAGGCAGCGCCTTTCCGCCGAGGAACGGACCCTTCACTGTCGCCAGCAGCGCCGAATCGGTGGCCGCGCGCGAGACTCCGGCATGCGGCCCGGACGGCGACGCGGGCGCGGGTGGTTGCTGCGGCGCGGCTGGCATGGCCGCCTTCGGCTGCCCGGATAGCAACGGGTGAACCTCGGGCGCGGGCGCTTTCTGCGCCACCGGAGCCATGGAAGGGGTGAGCAGCGAGGGCTCCGAGAGCGGCGCGATCATGGACGGCGGCAGCGGCGGCGGCGCGGGCGGCTTGGGCGGCGGCGGCGGCGCGGCCTTGGCCGGAGGCGCAGGCGGCGTTGCAGGCGCGGCCGGAGTTTGCACCGCCGGCATGGCCGGAGCTTGCGCGGCGGCGGGTTCGGGCGGGCGGGCGGCGCTGGGCGCGGCCGGTGCAGGAGCGGGCGCAGCCGGAGCCGGCGCCGGCGCGGGCGCGGGAGACGGCGTGAACGAAAGGGCTGGCGCAGCCGGAGCGGGCTTCATCACCGGCGGAGCCATCGGCTGCGTGGCCGGCGGCGGCGCGACGGGCTGCGTCGAAGGCGCGGGTTGCAACACCTGCGCGGGCTGCGGCGTCTGCGCGATGGGCCCGGCCTGTAGGGGTTGGCGGGCAGCGACGCCCGCGCCACCACCAGCGCCGGTGCTTGCCGCAGGCGCGGCTTGAAGCGGAGCGGCGGCGGGCGCGGCGGGTTGAGGAACCGGCGCGGGCGCGGCTTGTTGAGGCGCGGCCTGCGGAGCCTGAGCGGGCGCATGCGCGGCCGGTGCCGGTGCGGCCGGTGCGAGCGCGCCCGGGGGCGGCGGCGCTTTTCCGGCCAGCGCGGCCTGGTGCATCAGCGCGAGCTGCTTCTTGATGTCGTCGTTGGTGACGACCATGGTCATCTCGCTGTCGCCTACCTGCGGCGGCTGCGGGAGGTTGAAGCGCAGCACGAGCTGCCCGATGCTCACTTCGTCGGCATCGTTGAGGAAGTAGCTGGCGATCTTCTTGGCGTTGACGTACGTGCCGCTGGACGAGCCGAGGTCCTGGAGCTGGTAGGCCGCGCCCATCTTCACGATCGCCGCGTGCTTGCGCGAGACCGTGGGGTGGTCGATCACGATGTCGTTCTCGGGGATGCGCCCGATGAGGATGCGCTCCTTGGCGATCTCGTAGCGCTGCAACTCCTGGCCGTTGAGAAACACGGTGATCGTCGCGGGCATGGCGGGCCTCCGTCGTCGGAATCCGTTCAAGCACTGAGCAGAAGGGTTCTAACAACGAAGCCCAGGTTTTCGAGGCGAATTCGGGGGCGGGGGAGGCGTATTGACTGGTTATCTCGTTCGCGGGTTAACCAGAAAACCCGCCAACCAAGTTTAGTTACAATGGAGTTACACATGCCTTGGTGAAAAGGGTTAATAATACCGTGTCCATGTACGTCGAAGGCGGTTCGTCTGGATAGCAGGCGATAGCGGGAAACACTTCGTGAAAAGGGGCTCGACCATGATGGGCAAAGGAATGCTTCTGTGCGCAGTTGCGACGGCGGGTTTGCTTGCGGGCCGGGGGTGGGGGGCAGAGGCCGCGAAGCCGGACGAGCGCGCCGAGGCCATCGCGAGCTTTGAGAAAGCGGCCGCGGAATTGAAGGGGCAGTATGTCAGTGTGGCTCTGAAGAATCTGGGCGCCAGATTTGAAGACCTGAAGATGGAAGACGAACCGCCCGGCAAGCTCCGCGCCCTGACCTTCCGTCCGAAGAAAGTCCAGAACGTGCTCATCCGGATCGTGCTCACGTACGATGCGGCCGTGCACTTCTCGGAAAAGCGGGTGTGGGATAAAAGTGCGCTCTTGGAATCGAGGGCCGCGGCGGTCAAGGTCGTCGACGAGACGGTTCAGCAGGTGCCGGAAGGCGGTCCGACGCCGGGCGGAAAGTAAGAACGGCATTTCGGAAATCCAAAATCGAAAATGCCGCCTTCACGCGTGCCCGCCGCTGGAGCGCGAGCGGTAGGCGGGGACGGACTGGGGAGCGTCCACGTTCGTGAACCGGCTGTCGAAGTGGAAGAGGAAGGTCTCGATGAGCTGGCCGTGATAGTTGGCCCAGACGTGGTGGCTCACGTCTTCGCCGTCGCCGTCGAGCAGAAACGTGAGGCGGCCCTGGGTGACCACGGGCGTAAACCAGGCGCGGCCTTCAAAGCGCTTGTCGGTCTGGGTGAACTTCCCGCTCTCTTCGCGCCAGCTCGTGATGAGCGCCTTCGGCCCAATGGCTTCGCGGAACCGGGCTAAGAGCGCGGCGGGATCGGGCGTGGCGAAGTTGACGGCCATGGCTCTTGTGCTCCCATACGCCAAGCGTATTCATACAAGAAGATCGAAGGACATGTCAATTAAAGAGTGACTCGTCTGTTGCGTTTGTTTCGAGAGGCGTGCCACGCTGTCCCCGCAATTTACAACGAGGCAGCGGCCGAAAGTAGAGTAATTCCGGCGCGATTTTTCGCGACGACCACGTGCAAAACAGGTGCAGCCTGGTTGCCTAGTTGACGCCCAGCAATCGACGAGCCCGCCTGCGAACCTCTCAACGAACCATTCGGTAAGGTGTTTTTCAAGGCGGTTAAAATCGGAAATCGGAAAGGATGCTACGGTCGTTTGATCCCATACGCCTTCATACGGTCGTACAGCCGCGAGCGGCTGATCTTCAATTCGTCAAGGACCGTCTGGATCTCCCAGTCGTGCCGGATCAGGCTCGTCTCGATCGCATCCTTCTCGACGCTTTGCAGCAGCGCGTCGAGCCCGCCTTCGGGCACGACGACGCGGGGCGCCACGGTCTGCGCGGCGCTCCCGGCCTCGGCCGCGCCGCCGCCCGCGGGCGCCGCGGTGCCCTGAAAGTGCAGCACGTCCTCCGGCAGGTCCTTGAGCTCGATCACGCGGTCGCGGCTCATGACCACGGCGTACTCGATGGCATTGCGCAGTTGCCGCACGTTGCCCGGCCAGTGGAAGCGCTTGAGCGCCTCCAGGGCGGCGGGATGCAGCTCCTTGAGCGGTGCCTTGCTCGCCTTCGCCAGAATCTCCAGGAAGTACGCCGCCAGCGGCGGGAGGTCTTCCACGCGCTGCCGCAACGGCGGGATGCGGATGGGCACGACGTTGATGCGGTAGAAGAGGTCCTCGCGAAAGTTCTCTTCGGCCACTTCCTCCTGCAGGTTCTTGTTGGTCGCGCTGACGAGGCGGAAGTCCGAGGCTACGGGGCCTTCGCCGCCGACGCGCTCGATGGTCTTCTCTTGCAGCGCGCGCAGGAGTTTCACCTGCATGGCCGCGGGCAGTTCGCCGATCTCGTCCAGAAAGAGCGTGCCGCCGTTGGCCAGTTCGAAGCGCCCGATGCGGCGGCGGTCGGCCCCGGTGAAAGCGCCCTTCTCGTGCCCGAACAGCTCCGACTCGATCAGGCTCTCCGGCAGCGCGCCGCAGTTCACCTTGATCGACGGACCCTTGGCCCGGCGGCTCTGCCGGTGGATGAAGTCCGCGACCACTTCCTTGCCCGTGCCGGACTCGCCGAGCAGCAGCACGGCCGCGTCCGAGGCCGCCGCGGCCCGCGCGGTCTCGAAGATGCGCTTCATCGCCGCCGACGCGATGACGGTCTCGGGCGCGCGGTCGGCCACGGCCTTGTTTTTGCCGCCGCTGATGTGGGACTCGCCGCTGTGGCTGCGTTCCAGCGCGTCGCGCACGGCCTTCTGATACGCGCCGGGCTCGAACGGCTTCTCGATAAAGTCCGTTGCGCCTTCCACCAGCGCCTGGACGGCGCGCGAGACGTTCCCGAAGCCGCTCAGGAAGATCACCTGCGGTGGGTTTTGGAGCCCGCGAATCTTGAAGAGCAGGTTCAGGCCGGTCATCTCCGGCATCTCCCAGTCGGTGATGACCAGATCGACCGGTCCCTGGCGGATGCGCTCCCAGGCCTTCAGCGGATCGTTGAAGCACAGGGGCTGGATGCCCAGGCTTTCCAAAGTCGCCTTCTGCACCTCGAGGATGCCGGGTTCGTCATCCACGATCACTACGATGGGTGCTTTCGTATTCATAGAGTCTCGCCAAATCTCGGTTTGCAAGACACTCTTCTATTTCTTCGTACCAGTTTATAAGAGCAATACGGCCCGCCTGACAAGTCTTAGTACTCGGAATCCCATCCAGGCATTCCTCGACTACGCGCCCAGGTTATTGGCGCGCGGCAGGATGAAATGCTGGAACCCAAACGGATGTCCGCATCTTAAGACGCGGATAAATATCGAGACTTCTTTCAGGGCAAGGAGTTGCATGTTTCGTGAATTGGCCCGCGCTTTGTTCTATTTCAGCCGTTCGAGATGGGGGACGGCTTAGATAAGGAGAGAGGCCATGAAACGCAAGATCCTGATCGCCGAAGACAACCGCGCCTTCCGCATGATGCTCAGCCTGGTGTTTTCGGAACAGTACGAGGTCCAGACCGTGGACAACGGCGTGGCCCTCGAACAGGCGCTCGCCAAGGGTGACTACGACCTCCTGATCTCCGACCTGAACCTCCCCCTGAAAGGCGCCGCGAGCGTGCTGCGCACGTACGAACGGCAGGAAAAGGAAAGTCTCGGAGCCGAATCCCGCCTGGTCCCGGCCCTGATCGTGACCGGCATGGAGATGGACTGCGAAGAAGTCCAGAGCATCCAGCGCCTGGTGAACGTGAAGCAGGTGCTCCAGAAGCCGGTCGACGTGCGCGAACTCAAGCGCCGCGTCGACGACCTGCTGCGCATCGAAGACGTGGAACCGATCTGCTCCCAGATCCGCCGCGCCGTGGAAGCCATGCCGCACGTGCTGGTGGTGGACGACGAACCCGAGATCCGGCAGTACATCTATGCCCTGCTCGACGCCGCCGGCATCCAGGCCACCACCTGCGCCAGCGCCGACGAAGCCGCGCGCCTGTGCAGCAAGAACGTGTACGACCTGATCCTGCTCGACTACGTGCTCGAAGAAGGCGTCGCCGACGACCTGCTCGAACGGCTCCCCGAAGCCGCGCGCGCCACGCGCCTGCCCTGGGTTTACATCGTCAGCGGCTTCGACGACTCGCTCAGCATGGACCGATTCGCCAAGTACCCCACCGTGCGCGGCATCCTGGCGAAGCCCTTCGAGCCCGGCGAACTGATCGAGAAAGTGAAGGCCACCCTCGCCGCCGAAGCGCCTTGCCTGCAGGCGACGGCGTGAGCGGCGACGGCAGGTGCGCGGGTTGTCTATTGGCAGGTTGGTTGGCCGTTAGCGCCGCAGGCGCGCGCGGAAACAGCCAGGGGATACGCTTCGCTCCACCGCTGGCTATTTTAGCGCGCCACTTCGAGGCTGAATACTTGCGGCATATGGAAGAGGCTACCGAAGTGTGTTTCGCAACCCGCGAGTCGTTGTTGGGGTTCGGTTTGACCTGAAAAACGCGCGACGGTTTGCGCTGGCCGCGCAAGATACGCCCACCTTCACGAACGGCACTGCACAACTTCTCAAACGCGGCTTTCAGCATGATTGACCCCTGCTGCATGGGCGCAATTTTCTATAGCCATTTTGGCTCTCGTGCAACCTCTGCGTTCCGGTATATTTCGGTCCTGCCATTCAACGAGCGTTTTGCGCGGGATACCAAGCCATGCCCGTAATTAACCTTGATGCCCGCACCGCGGTCGTCATGGCCGGAGTTCCGGCGAGGAACGATACGCTCTTTCATCGCATACGGTTTCTGGTGGGCGATCCGACGGTGTGGGTCGATCTGCCGAAGGCGGGCGGCGGGCGCGAGCGGCTGCTGATTCTGCGCGATATCGAGATGGAGCGGGCGAGGACGCATGCGCGTGCGGATCGCGTGGCGTGCCCCAAGGACTTCGCGCCGACGGCGGGGCTCTCGGGCGACCGCGAGACGGCCACGGCTCAGGCGGCGGCGGAGGCGCTGCGCCGCGCGGGCGTGGCGCGCGCGATCGCCGACCGCACGCTCCCGTTCATCTACGCGCACGAGATTCAGAAGGCGGGCATCGCGGTCGAGTGCGACCCGGCGCTCGGCGTGATCGACCGCCGCGCCAAGGACCCACAGGAGCTTGCGGCGCTGCGCGAGGCCCAATCCGTCACCGAAGGCGCGATACGCTTGGCGTGCGAGACCATCGCGCGGGCCTCGGCGCGCGCCGACGGCGTGCTCGTGCCAGGCGGCGCAGTAAAGGGAAGCACGGGGCAGGGCGGGGAGGTCCTCACGTCGGAGCGCGTGCGTGCGCTCGTCGATGTCTGGTTGCTCGAACGCGGCTACTTGAACGCCGAGGCGATCATCGCAGGCGGGCCGCAAGGCGCGGACTGCCACGACCGCGGTTCGGGCGAGTTGCGCACGGGCCAGCCGGTGATCGTCGATATCTTCCCGAGAAACCGGGCCACGCGCTACTGGGGCGACTGCACGCGCACGGTGGTTCACGGCAAGGTTCCGGCCGAGATCGCGCGCATGCACGCGGCGGTGCTCGAGGCCAAGGCTGCGGCCATCGCGGCGGTGAGGGCGGGCGTTACAGGCGAGTCCGTGCACGCGGCGGCGGCGGCGGTGCTCGTGAAGCACGGTTACGCGATGGGTCTTCCAAAGCCGGACGCGCCGGATTCGTACTGCGGCATGGTTCACGGTACGGGGCACGGAGTGGGGCTGGACGTTCACGAGCCGCCGCTGCTGGATAAGGGCGGCCCGCTGCTGGTCGCGGGCGATGTGCTCACCGTCGAGCCCGGCCTGTACTGCAAGGCGCTCGGCGGCATCCGCGTCGAGGACATGGTCGCGGTGACGGAGAGCGGCTGCGAGAACTTCAACCGGCTGCCGCAGGGGCTCACTTGGGCGTGAAGTCCTCATTCACCGCAGAGGCGCCGAGAACGGCCTATTAAACGTAACTCGTAAACGTAATTTTACGATCCCTCGTGGCGTGCAGGACGTGCCGTATTTTACGTTTTGCGCGTTACGTTTTACGTGTCCTGTTGTGAAAGAGGAGCAGTGCATGGAATACCTGTACTGGGTCGCCGGGGCGATGCTCGCGTGGGGTGTGTGGGGCTTCTTTCCCAAACTTGGCGCGGGGCGCTTCGACAACTTGAGCTGGATGTATTGGAGTTGGATGGGCGCGATGCCCGTAGTCGGTATCTGCCTCTACCAATTGCGCTACGCGCCCGGCACGGGTGAGGGCCTGTGGTACCTGCCGATGCTCACCGGCGCCTGCGGCCTGAGCGGCGGGCTGATGTACTACAAGGCGATGACGCTCTGCGGGACCAACACCGCGACGGTGATCGTGGTGAGTTCGATGTATCCGGTGATCAGCGTCGCGCTGAGCTTTATTTTTCTGCGGGAGAAGGTGAACTTCGGCCAGGCAGCGGGCATCGCGCTCTGCCTGTGCGGGGCGTTCGTGCTCGCGTACTTCTCGCCCCAAGCCGCGAAGTAATTTGCGCGGCGCGTGCACGGTTGGGCAAATGGGCCGGCCGAACCGGGTCCTATTTCACGTCGAAGCGCGTGGGCTCCACGCCCTTATCCCTGCAATAGGCCAAGATGCGCGGGTCGGAGAAGAGGCGGCGTTCCCATTCGCGGCCGGTGGCGACTTTGTCGCCTTCATAGCCGGGATGGCCGAGCGTGCGCATCTCGGCATCGTCGTAGGCAGGATGTCCGACGATCATGTAGTCGCCGGGCGCGGCGGCTTCGAGCTTGGCGATGAGCTGTTCGACGGGATCGCCGGCGTGCTCGGCCTTGGGCAGGCCCTTCATTCTAGATTCGTTGTAGAGCAGGCCCTCTTTTTCGCACCAGCACGCAATGCGTTCGGCGAGGCCGGGAATGACCCAGGTCCAGCCCATGTGCGAATCGGCGTAAGCAACCGTGAATCCCAGGCGGCGGCCTTTATCAAGCTGCGCTTGCAGCTCGGCGAAGACTTCGGACTCGCGCGGCCGATGTTCGTGGAGCGCCTTCGTCGTCTTGAAGAAGTGGCCGCGCTCATCGACGAGCGACGGAACTTTTGCGGGCGGCTGTACCGGGCCCCAGCGCACGCGGTCCCACTCGGCGTTCATGGTCATGTGCAGGCCCACGCAGAGGCGCTTCTCGGCGGCGAGGCGTGCGGCGGCGTCTTCGATGTGCGGCGTGCAGAACATGGCCGAGGCGTTGCGCAAGATGCCTTTCTCGAAGGCTTCGCAGAAGGCGCGGTTGGCGCTGACGGCGCTGCCGAGGTCGTCGCCACGAGTGTAGAGGCGGATGCGTGGCGTGTGCATGCGATTATCCTTGAGAAGCGCTTGTGTAACTTACATTGGCAATTCAACTTTGAGCTCTTATGGTCTACACCAAATCTCCTAAGTCGTCCAAACGTTGCATTCATTCCGCTCCTTATAATACTCAGGAACCTTACCGGAGATTCCCATGAAAAGCGTGCCCCTGGCGGAATTCATGCAGGCTTTGAAAGAGCAGGGAAGGAAGGCGGAGGTTCTTCCCGAGGGCGTGACGTTTCAGGAAGATGTGGTCTATGGGCATGGGCCCGGCACGGAACTGAAACTCGACCTCTTCGACCGCAAGGCGCGAGGAAGTGGTCCGCGCCCGGCGATCGTCTTTATCCACGGCGGCGGCTGGTCCGCCGGCGACAAGACCCAGTTCCACGTCCAGTGCGCGTACCTCGCGGCGCAACATGGCATGCTGGCGGTCTCGATCAAGTACCGGCTCTCGCAAGAAGCCCCTTTTCCCGCCGCGGTTCAGGATTGCAAGTGCGCGCTGCGCTGGGTGCGGGCGCACGCGGCGGAGTTCGGCGTCGATCCCAAGCGCGTCGCGGTGGCGGGGAGTTCGGCGGGCGGGCATCTGGCCGGGATGGTGGCCCTGACGCCCGGGGTCGCCGAGTTCGAAGGCGCGGGCGGCCACGCGCAGGCATCGAGCCACGCGGACGCGGCGGTGCTGATCAACGCGGTGCTGGATTTTGAGAGCCGCGCGCGTTCCGAGTTTGCGTCGGAGCGGGTGCTCCAATTCCTGGGCGGAGCGTACAAGGATATCCCCCAGGTCTACCGGCGCGCCTCGCCGACGCGGTATGTGGGACCGCAGTCGCCGCCCGCGCTGATCCTGCATGGGGCGGACGATGAGACCGTCAAGAGTTCGCAAGCGGTGGACCTGCGCGACGCGTACTTCCGCGCCAACGCGCACGCGGAGATCGAGATCTATCCCGGCGTGGGCCACGGCTGGTTCAACGCGGCGCCGCACACCTGGACCACGCTGCAGCGGATCGAGCAGTTCCTGGCCGCGACGTTCAAGCTGCCGCTGACGGCGCCGCTCCCGAAGTTGCGGACCTACGCCAAAACCTGACGCTATCGCGCCTGCCTGCGGAAGAGCAGGACCTCGTCCTTCTGAACCTCGACCGTCACGGCGCCGCTCGCAGCGGTGGCGTATTCCTTTCCTGAAAAGACTTCGCGCAGCCGCGCGGGCTCGGGGAGGCGCAGCGTTCGAGGGCCGGAGGAACTCGCGCAGAACGCGAGCCAGTCGCGGCAGGCCCATAGTTGGTCGGGGGCATCGGTGTAGCGATGCACGCCCGCGGCTTGGGCGAGTTCGCGGAGCAGCGTTGCGGGCAGGCCCGGCACGGCGGCGAGGACCGACACTGCGCCGTCGCCAAGGCGCGCGCGGACCAGGGCCGGCTCTTCCGCGCCGTCGGCGTAGCGCGCGAGCACCTCACCCCCCGCAAGCGCCAGTTGCGGCTGGAGGTCGAGCGACGGGCCGTAGGGCTTGGCGTCCGGATGCGCCGCCGGTGTCGCGAGCAGCTTGCAACTGGGCGGGCGTAAGGAGGCACGGATTCCGGTCAGGGTTTCCACGCCGGGCAGGCCGCCGTTGGGGCTCAGGTAGCCGGGCGCGTAAAGCCAGAGCGAAGTGACGCCAGGCTTGTGCGTGCGGCGCAGGAGCAGGCCGAGTTCGTCGGCCGTGGGCGCGAAGGCATTGGAGAAAATGTAGAAACGATAGTCGTCGCGCGCCGCCGCGAGGTCGCTCTGCAGGATGACGTCGAAGGGCGCGCCGATCTTCGTGAGCTGCCGCGCGGTCTCGCGAATCAAGCTCTCGTAGAGGCGGTTGTCGGACTCCGTGACGAGTGGGCTCGCGTAATCCACTACGAGCGCAACTTGCGCAACGGAGCGGCGGTCGGTCGCGGGGGCTTCATCGAGGGCCTCGCGCATGCGGCGGATCTCGGGCATCAGGTCGTCTTTTGCGAACCAGCCGCCGTGCATGTCGAACCACCACATCGGGACGCCGTTGCAGATGCTCTGCGCGACCTCGCGGCGGTGCATCTGGATGGACTCGAAGCGGTTCTCCGCGCGACGGTAGAACGAGCTGCCGGTCTTGGGCGTGACGTGCGTGTAGTGGTCGTTCTGGTTGAACCAGAATTTACCGTGGTTGGCGAGCGAGGTGTGCGGGCCGCCGAGCAGCGAGAGGCCCTCGCCGAGGCGCCGGTCGAGGTACGACGTGGGGCTGGTGAGGAAGTCGATCTCGGGGGCCTCTAGCACGCGCTGCAGCGCGAGGTGGCCGCTCTCGGGCCAGACGTGCTTAGCGCGTTCGAGGTCGAAGGCGTAGCCGTAGAAGGCCCCGCAGAGTTTGTCGCCGTTCGTCTCGCGCTTCACGATCTTCGCGAAGTGGAGCAGCGCGTCGGCCATGACGTCGTTGTGGTATTTGGCGTAGGCGATGGCGAGCTTCTCTTTTGCAGGATCGCGGAAGAAACCGCCGGTGGTCGTTGCGCGACGAGCTTCGGGCGCGGGAATTTTCGCTCCATCGAGGCCCTGCGCGCTCGCGTATGCGGCAAAGCCTTCCTGTTGCGGCTTGGAGTAGTCCGTCGCGAGGCCGTGGAAGACGCACCAGTAGTACCATTCTTCCGTGCCGCCGCTTTCGAGCAGGTAGCCGACGATGCGTGCGCCGAATTGGCCTTCGAGATGCCGCAAATATACGCCGAGCGCGCGGCCGGCGTCTTCGCGCCATTTCTTCGAGGCGAACGAGGGCACGCAGGGTTTCTCGGGGCCCATGCCGGGGTCCTGGCCCGCGAGAAAACCGTAGTCCTTCTTCTCCTGCACCAACTCGCCGCGGGCGTCGCGCATCAATTCGTCCGGGTTCTCAGCGTCCCACCATTCGGGCAAACCGATGTAGACGAGCGGCATCAGTAGCGCGTCGGGGCAGATGGAGATCAGGGTCTCGATACGCGCGTCGAGTTCGGTGAAGTTGAAGGACTCGGGGCCGTTCCAGACTTGCTCGCAGATGCGGTAGTAGTGACAGCCGCAGGTGGTGTCGAAGGCGAAGAGCTTAAATCCGGCGGCGGCGAAGTCGCGGAGGTACTCGGGCTTGGGGAACCAGGTCATGTAGAGCGTGCACGGATGCGGCGCGCCGTTGAGGTGCAGGGTGGGGGTGCCGTTGTGAGGTTTGATCTCGGCGCGCATTTTTCTCACCGCGGAGACGCTGAGGCGCGGAGAACAGCCACGATCAGGAACGTTCCACCGCGATGGGAATGGTATACACCGTGCTTTAGCGAGGGGAAGATGGAAAAGTACGTGGACGTACTAAATGGGTTTAAGTAGGTTTACGGATGCGTAAAACGTAAAACGTAAAACGTAAAACGTAAAACGTAAAAACGACTTGGGTAAGTTTGACTTCTGAGAATCGATGCGTGAAAGCAGTTATTACGTTTTACGAGTTACGTTTTACGTCACTACTTCATCCCCAGCGCCTTGCGCGCGTCGGCGACGGCGTTGGCGTCTTTGGTTCCGGCCTTCGCGAGCAGTTCCTCGGCCTTGTCGAGCTGACCGTCGGCGGCGAAGTAGACGCCGGCGAGCAGCAGGGCGATGGCGTCCTCGGAATCCACGTCGACGAGGGCTTTGGCGAGTTGCGCGCGGTCGCTGATGGCCAGGCCGTCCCACTTCACGGGCATCTTGTTGCCCTGCACGCTCACTTGCAGGCTCTTCTCGTCCACGGCGGCAATGGGGTACTCCTTGGGCGTGTCCTTCTCGCCGAAGATGCGGATGAACGCGGTCACCTTCTTGCCCGCCTTAAGCGTCTCGGCAAGTTTGTCGCGGAGCTTGGTGTCGAACGCGGCGAGGGCCTTCTCGTCCACCTTGGGCGGCGGCGGCGCGGCCGGTGTGGCGGAGACTTTCGGTTCAGCCGACTTGGAGGCGGTGTCTTTTACGGCCGTCTTCGCTGCGCCGGCTTGCGGTGCGCCGGGCATGCGGCCGAGCGCGGCGACGGCGGGCGGGACGTCGCGCTTGGTCTTGCTGATGTTCTCGCCGTTCACGTTCTGCTCGGGCGAGTTCCCGTAGAATTCGCAGTTGGCGTACTGCTCGCTCACCATCAGCGCCGTAAAGATTGGCCCCGGCCGGGCGGGACATTTGTTGTTGCCGAAGGAGCAGTTAATCACGTGCAGGCGGCAGTACATGCTGTAGATGGCGCCGCCGTGGCCGGGATCGCCGGGCGTGTCCTGCACGGAACTCACGGTGTTGTTCTCGAAGATGCAGTTGTAGTAGATGCTCAGCGAGTCCTCCTTGGGGATCGTGTAGCCGAAGATCGCGCCCGCGTGGTCGCCGGCGTAGTTGTCCTTGAAGTAGCAGTCGCCGACGTAGGCCTGCTTCTTGTCGACGTTCTGCGAGACGCCGTCGTGGTAGATCGCGCCGCCGATGCCGCCCTGGCCCGTCGGCCCTGCGTCGGCGCCGCCGCCCTTGCCGAAGGCCTTGCAGTTGGTGAAGGAGTTGCCGACGATCGTCATCTGGCAGCCGATGGTGCAGATCGCGCCGCCGTTCGAGCCCTCGCATTCGTTAAAAGTGCAGCCGCTCACAATCAGATTCTTCTGGCCCGTGACGCGGATGGCTCCGCCGCCGATGTCGGGCCCGGCCTCGGTGGTCTTGCAATCCTCGAACTGGCAGTCGATGACGGTGAGCCGCCCGTCCCAATGCGTGTTCCAGATGCCCGCGCCGTTCTTGGGGTCGCGCGCGTGCTGGAAGCGCACGCGCTCCACCGTGAGTTCGGTCTTCCACGCCTTCTGGAGGATGCGCGTCTTACCGTCGCCATCAAAGGTGATCAGGCCGCGACCGTCGATAGTGACGGGCTTGGCGGTCTGCGGTATGTTCAAGACCTTCGTGAGTTTGAGCGTGACGGGCTTGCCGCCGGTGTTGAAGACGATCGAGCCGCCCTTGTCGAGGGCCTTCTGGAGCGCGTCTTCGGTGACGGATTCCGGCGTGCCGCTGCCGATCACGTGGTCCGGTTGGGCGATCTCGATGGGCTTGAAGAGTTCGATCACCACCGGCGGAACGGGGCCGCCGGGCGCAGCGTCGGTCTTGGGTGCGGGTTCGGCTGCGTACGCCGCGACGCACGCGCAAGCCACCAGCAGGGCAGACAGCGTCGGCTTCGCGCTCATGGCGCCTCCCTTGGCATCACTTCGACAAGCCTAGTGCTTTCCGCGCGTCAGCGACAGCGGTTGCGTCTTTTGAGCTGGCCTTCGCGAGGAGTTCTTCCGCCTTGTCCGTCTGTCCATCGGCGGCGAAGTAGAAGCCCGCGAGCACCCCGGCCTCGGCGTCGTCCGCATCGAGATCGAGGAGCGCCTTGGCGAGTTGCGCGCGGTCGTCTAGGGCCAGGGCGTCCCACTTCACCGGCATCTTGTTGCCCTGCACGCTAACCTGCAGATTCTTCTCGTCCACGCTGGCGACGGGGTATTCTTTCGGCGCGTCCTTTGCGCCGAAGAGGCGAATAAACGCGGCGACTTTCTTGCCGCCCTTAAGCGTCTTGTCGAGCTTCGCGCGGAGCTTGCTGTCGTAGTCCGCGAGAACTTTTGCGTCGACCTTGGGTTGGACGGGTTCGGCGGGAGCCGCGGGAACCGCCAGCGGCTTGGGGGCGCCTGCCGTCGCGGAACTCACCCCATTCTTGGTAGCCGCGGGCGTCTCGGCGGCGGTGGCCGGCCCCATAATCTTGTAGGGCTGCTTGTAGTAGCTCCCGGCGCGCAGGCGCATGTACCCGCCGTCGTCGTCGGCGTACTCGGCTTTGTTGCCCAGGTTGCCGGTGATCGCGGGCGGGTTGGTGATGCCGTCCTTCTTTTCATCATAAGGGTGCGTCTGCACGCCTTGGCCGGGGCTGAAGACGAAGCCGAGGCAGCCGGCGTTCGCAAAGCGCGAGATCAGCGGGTTCTTGGGATAATCTTCGAGGAGCGACTGCGCGATGCCGTCGCAGTAGTGGCCGTCGGTCTGGTTGCAGGACGAGAAGTACGTGTTGCCGATGGCGACCTGCCACATCACCACCCACAGGCCGGTGCCGTCGTGCAACTCTTTGATCCATTCGAGCATCTTGTCGTAAGACTTGAAGCGCGTGACGTAATCGGCTTCGGTGTAGGGCGGAGCTTTGCCGCTACAGCCGAGGTCGCGGTCGCCGAACTCGAGCACCGCGAGGTCCCACTTGTCCGCGCCGCAGTCCTTGAAGTACTGGACCCAGCGCTTGCCGGACATCGAGCCCTGCCAGTCCCACGCCGAAGGATTCGTGGAGAGGATCACGTTGTACGGCGCGTAGAGCGTGCGCATGCGGAACCACGCCTGTGCGTAACCCTTCAAGTTGTCGGGCAGGTCTTTGAGTTCCTCCAGGCCCGTCGCGCCGACCTTGCAGTCCACCTTGAGCGGGTCGAGGTCCTTGCCTTGGTGCGGTCCGCCGAGCAACATGTGGCCCCATTCGTCGGGTTCGACGTGGATCACGATGGGGAAGGGCTTGTACTTGTCGCAGAGCTTCATCACGAGCCGCACCTGCTCCCAGTAGGCTTTCATCGTCTCGGTGACGGCGGCGTTGCGCGGCGTGGCCTGCGCGGGGCCGGGCTTGTACTCGGCGGGCTGCGACTGCGCGAGGTTGTACATCGTGATCCACGGAATGTAACCGTTGTCGACGCACTCCTTGATGATCTTGTCGCCCCAGACGCCCTTCACTTTGTCGGGGTTGACCCACTTGTTGTAGGGCTCGTAGAAGACGATATCCCAGCCCTTTTGAGCGCCGCCGCTGAAGTACTGCTGGCGGAAGTCCCACTTCGCGCCATTCTTGTCGCGGGTCTCGTTGAACCATTCGATGGGCGCGGTGGTGCCGAGCGTGAAATGGTCGAGGAACTTCTCGCGGATGAGCTTCTTGCGCGCCTCGACACCGGGGTCGGTGGGCTCGCCCGACCAGGCCGCGGACAGGCTCGCGAGCGCCAGCAAGCAGACGAGGATGCGACTGCGATTCGGGTTCATATCCACCTCAACGTACACCAGTCTTAAAACGTTCGCTATTTTTACCGAAAGTTACAGTTTTATACGGCAATGTTTATCATATGTGAAGCGGCACCGAAGAATATGCTGTTTGCATAATTTGAGTTATGCTATTTTCTGTAAATAGCGGGCCGAAATACTTTATTTAAGCAGGTGGAATTTTTTTATCGGCGCTCGCATTGCCCTACGGCGATAGGGCAAGCTCCTCTAGAAAAAGGGCGCCCGAATGCCGGGCGCCCTTTCTTGCCTTAATCTTACGGATTCAGCGCAAGTCCTACTTCTTCTTGCCCTTACCCTTGTTCTTGGCCTGCTTCTCTTCGACTACCGCCTGTGCGGCGGCCAGGCGCGCGATGGGCACGCGGTACGGGCTGCAGCTCACGTAGTCCATGCCGACGGCGTGGCAGAACTTCACGCTTGCCGCTTCGCCGCCGTGTTCGCCGCAGATGCCGATCTTCAGCTTCGGCTTCGTAGCGCGGCCGCGCTCGATGCCCATCTTTACGAGCTGCCCGACGCCCGAGGTGTCGAGCGACTGGAAGGGGTCGGCCTTGAAGATGCCGGCCTTCTTCTCGTCGACGTACTCGGGCAGGAAGCGCCCGGCGTCGTCGCGCGAGAGGCCCATCGTCATCTGGGTCAGGTCGTTGGTGCCGAAGCTGAAGAACTCGGCGACCTCGGCGATCTCGTGGGCCATTAAAGCCGCGCGCGGAATCTCGATCATCGTGCCGACCATGTAGCTGAGCTTCACACCCGCTTTCTTGATGATCTCGTCGGCGACCTTGCGCGTCTGTTCTTCGAGCAGCTTCAGTTCCTTCTTGTCCAGCACGAGCGGGTGCATGATCTCGGGGAGCGCCTTGATGCCCTTCTTCTGGCACTCGACGGCGGCCTCGATGATCGCGCGCACCTGCATCTCGAGAATTTCCGGATAGGTGATGCAGAGCCGGCAACCACGATGCCCGAGCATCGGGTTGGCCTCGTGGAGCTGCTCGCAGCGCTGCCGGATCAGGTCGGCCGGGAAGCCCGTGGCCTTGCTCAGGCGCTCGACACCCGCGTCGTCCTTGGGCGTGAACTCATGCAGCGGCGGATCGATCAGGCGGATGGTCACCGGCTTGCCGTTCATGGCCTTGAAGATGCCGACGAAGTCCTCGCGCTGGAAGGGCAGGAGCTTTTCGAGCGCCCGGCGCCGTGCCTCGAGCGTGTTCGCGACGATCATCTCCTGGATGGCCAGGCGGCGTTCCTCGGTGTCGAAGAACATGTGTTCGGTGCGGCAGAGGCCGATGCCTTCGGCGCCCATCAGCACGGCCTTCTCGCTGTCGTAGGGCGTGTCGGCGTTCGTGCGGACCTTCAGGCGCCGGATGCCGTCGGCCCAGCTCATCAGCGTCTGGTAGCTCGCGGGGAGCTCCGGCTTGACCAGCGGGAGTTCGCCGAGAAAAACGTCGCCCGTCGAGCCGTTCAGGGTGACGAAATCGCCCTGCCTGATCGTCTTGCCGCCCGCGCTGAACTCATTCTTGTGGTAGTCGATGCTGAGCGCCTCGCAGCCGACGATGCAGCACTTGCCCCAGCCGCGCGCGACGACCGCCGCGTGGCTGGTCTTGCCGCCGGTCTGGGTGAGGATGCCCTGCGCCGCGTGCATGCCGCCGACGTCTTCGGGGCTGGTCTCTTTGCGGACCAGGATTACGCGCGTGCCCTTCGCGGCCAGTTCTTCGGCCTTCGCTGCCGTGAAGACGACCTCGCCTGAGGCGGCCCCGGGGACGGCGTCGATGCCCGTGGCGACGTGCCGCTGCTTCAGGACGTCCTTCCCGATCTTGGAATCGATGACCGGATAGAAGAGGCCCTCGATGTCGGCCGGCGTGATGCGCACGACCGCCTGTTCCTTGGTGATCAGTTTCTCTTTCACCATGTCCACGGCGATTTGGAATGCGGCCTGCGGCGAACGCTTGCCCGTGCGGCACTGGAGCATGTAGAGCTTCTCGTCCTCGATGGTGAATTCGAGGTCCTGCATGTCTTTGTAGTGCTTCTCGAGAATCTTGCGCACATCGCAGAGCTGCTTGTAGGCCTTGGGCAGTTTGGAATCGAGTTCGATCAGCCGCATGGGCGTGCGGATGCCCGCGACGACGTCCTCGCCCTGCGCGTTGATCAGACAGTCGCCGTAAAAGGTATTCTCTCCGCTGTTGGGATCGCGGGTGAAACAGACGCCCGTGCCCGAATTGTCGCCCTTGTTGCCGAAGACCATCGTGCAGATGTTGACCGCGGTGCCCTTGAGATCGGTAATCTTCTCGACGCGCCGGTATGTGACCGCCTTATCGGCTTCCCAGCAGTTGAAGACGGCCGAGATCGCGCCCCAGAGCTGCTGGGTCGGATCCTGCGGAAACGGATCGCCCTTCTTCTCCTGATAGAACTTTTTGAACTCGCCGCAGAGATACTTCCAGTCCTCCGCGCCGAGGTCGGTGTCGTTCTTCACGTTCTTCTTGTGCTTCAATGCGTGCAGCAGCTCTTCCATGGGTTCCTTGGTGAGGCCCATGGCCGTGGTCGCGTACATCTGAATGAAGCGGCGGTAACTGTCGTACGCAAAGCGCGGGTTGCCGGTCCTGGAGGCTAGGCCCTCGACAGACCGGTCGTTGAGGCCCAGGTTCAGGATCGTCTCCATCATGCCGGGCATGGAGCGCGCCGCGCCGGAGCGTACCGAGACCAGCAGCGGATCGGCCGAGTCGCCCAATTTTTTGCCGGTGACGGCCTCGAGTTTCTTAAGGTTCTGGAGGACTTCCTTTTCGAGACCGGCCGGATTGCGCTTGCCGAGCTTCCAGTAATCGGCGCAGGAATCGATCGAAATAGTAAAGCCGGGAGGCACGGGCAGGCCGATGTTGGTCATCTCGGCCAAGCCGGCGCCTTTGCCGCCGAGCAGACTCTTCTGGTCCGCGCGGCCTTCGCCTTTACCTGCGCCGAAAAAGTAGACACGCTTGGGCATCTCGAAGATCTCCTCTGAGCACTTTTTGGGGACGAGCAGGGTCCCGCAAATCCTTGCGCCGGAATGCCTCGCGAGCTTCCGCGTGCTCCGGTTCCAGCGCGATGGGGAATCGAACAACGGGCGGAAGAACTCTCATAGCAAGGACGCGCGGCGTTTCAAGTGGAGCGGGAGCGAGCGGTTATCGGTGCTGCCTCAAATTCCGAATTCGGCCGAACGCCAGGCTCGTTTTTGTGCCGCACGCCCCAAGTCCCAGTCGAGCAGGCCAGGGGCAAGCCGTTATCTGCATCCTGCGTTCGCGTAACTTGAAAAGACTCCGCGCCTTGGGTTTAATGTCTGCGGAGTGTCCCCGTAGCTCAGCTGGATAGAGCGCCGGTTTCCTAAACCGGAGGTCGTGGGTTCGAATCCCGCCGGGGACGCCATCCCTAAGGCATTTTTGTGATGGGGTTACAGTGGCTCATGCAATGGCCGAAGAAAGCGCAGCGGAAAATGGTGGTGCTGGTCTACAAGGACAGCATTCCCGAAGTGACGAAGATATTAGTGGGCTTACAGAAGGCTTATCCAGAATACGAATGGGTCACCGACTACCGGTCCATCTCGGAACAATGTAAATTATTAAGGCGGGATCATAAGCAGCCGTGGACGCCGGTCTGTCTGTTCCCCATCACCTTCCGCGCTCTGCATGGTTTCGCACGCGATGGTTGCCTGACTCCGCTAGACGGCGCGTTTTCATCCAGGGAAAAGTCCGCTTTTGCGCCACAGGCGTTGGACCTTGCTTCGTTTAAAGGCCAGATGTTTGCGGTTCCGGAAGATATCAGCCCCTATGCGCTCATCGCGCGCCGTGACTTGCTCAAACGTCTTGGCTTGAAAATGCCGGAAACGTGGGCGGAATTGGAGCGGCAACTCCCGATTCTATCCAAGATGTGCTGCGGACGGCCCGTGTGCGTGGAAATTCCCAAGAAAGGCTGGGACGAAGGCATCGGGTTCCTCTCCAGTTTGTTGGGCGCGCACGGAGTTCCCCTTGGGCCATTGGCGGCCGCACTTGAAGCCGATTCGCAGGCATGGAAAGACGTTTTCGAATATGCGCGCCGCATTCAAAAAACCTATGGATGGTTGGATGGTCAGGTAAACTCCCTGGAAGATTTTCTTGACGGCGATCGGGCGTACTGTTTTGCATGGCCCGGCCGGTTGGCGCGGCTGCCAAAGGAAACGCTCGAAAAGTTGGCTGTCGGACCAGTCCCTCGGGGCGTCGATCGTGCGCGGCGGATGGTCTTCTGTAAGGGAACGGGTTGGTGCGTGCCGCGAGGCACACTGGCGCCCGACTTGGCGGTTATGTTGCTGAAGACCTTGGTTGACCCGAAGCGTACGAAAACCATCGAGTTGGCGTACGGCCACGCTTTCCCGGCTCAGCATGCGCTCTGGCACGATGCGGAGATTCTTCGACGCAGACCTTTCTATGCTCAGGCCGCTTCGGTGGTGGGCGCGTCTGAGTGCGTCGCCATGCCTAACGGGATCGAATGGGACCTCGCATGGACGGCATTCGCCGATGCATTGAAAGAAGATGTGAGCGCCGGCGTGTGGCTCGATCGGATCAAGATGCTGTGCGGTTCGTTGGCGCGATTGGACGTCCGACACAAGAAAATTCGCGATGCGATTTGCTTTGTGGAAGGGCGTTTGAACGGAATCCGTCGTGTTGAAGATGTCGCACGTCACCTGCAAATGCATCCGAAGTATTTCGGTGTCTTGTTCAAAAAGGAAACGGGCACGAGTTTCCCCGATTGGCTGACGCGCAGACGCATGGAAAAGGCGCGGGAGAAACTGCCCGACCCGACGTGCACGATCAAAGCGCTTGCCCAGACATTGGGATATCGGAATTCATCCGTGTTTTGCCAGGTTTTTAAACGGTACTACAAGGTTAGTGCGACCGAGATGCGACGCAGGCTAATCGAAGATCGGCCGCCCACCATAAGCAGCGGTAAACTCGAAGTCTGACCACTCACTCGCACGCCGTTCTTTCCGCAGCGTATACACATCTTTCCAAAACTAAACCATTGATCTCCGCCAGCCGCGCGCCCGAGGGGTACTAATCCCTGGCGCAGTACAAACCGGAGGAATCGAGCATGTCCAGGATCAAACTCAAACTGACGGTCGTTGGAGTGTTGGGATCCGCGTGGATTCTTTCCGGCAGCTTGGCACGGGCGGATGACTGGCCTTCCTATCGCGGACCGCGACGTAACTGCACTTCGACCGAAACCGGCCTAATGGACGTATGGCCTGAAGGCGGCCCGAAACTGCTTTGGGAAGCCAAACTTGAACCCGGCAACTCCAGCACCGTCATCGCGAACGGCCGCGTCTTTTGTTTGGGCCGCAAAGGCGAAAAAGGCTGGAATCACCCTCCGAACAACAAACCAGATGGTCCGGTGCTGTTTTACTGTCTGGACCGAACCAACGGGAAGATTCTGTGGACGCACGAGATTCCGCTCTTCTTCGAACCGGGCAACACAGCCATGAATACGCCCACCGTGGATGGAGAGAGAGTTTACGCGCGCGGTGGCAGTGGCAACGTGCATTGCGTATCAGTTCAGGACGGCAAATTGCTCTGGACCTGGCCCAAAGACGAAAACGCGCTCAAGAAGCATGGCATGTATCAGGGCACCACGCTGGCTCCGGATGTTCTCATCGCCGGCGATCTGGCGATCTTTTGCGACGTGGGCAGCGGTTACAATTGCGGACAGACCCTGATTGCCGCCAATAAATTAACGGGGGAAATCGCCTGGCAATACAAACGCTCGATGGGGCCAGCCTACGACACGCTTAAACCTGAACTAATTACCGTGGATACCAAGCGCTATCTGCTTCTCGACCATTTCGCGCTCGACATTCCCACAGGAAAAGAGGTGCTCTGCTGGGGCGATAAGGCTCTTACGGCCAAGAACGACAAGTCCTACACTCGCGGAGGCGAGACCGGCTTCATCGGTTACGCAAACGCGGTGCAGGACAACATGGCCTACATGAACTTCTGCCGCGCAACCGATCAAGCAGCGCCGCAAGCCGACGACCCACAAAAGGATGCAAAGGCCGCGTCCAAGCCAAAGCTTGTGGAACACGGTCTTCTGGCCATGCGCTTTGAACACGATAAGAGCGGGGCGTTGACCGCCACCAAACAGTGGGAGTGGCCTGGCGAACGCGGCTCATGGGTCAACAGCCCTGTGCTTGGAGCGGGGTGTTTGTTCATGAACCTCGGCAAAGACGGCTCAGAAATCGTATGTCTGGATAGTGCGACCGGGAAGGAATGCTGGAAATACAGGATCAGCCGCCTGCCCAACGTACATTGCCTCTACAGCGAGCCGCTTTTCGCGGACGGCAAGGTTTTCTTGAGCACCACGGACGTCGTGATGATTGCCGCAGATACCAAAGCCTTTCGAATGCTGGGGCGCGCACCGCTGGGCGGGATGGGTCAAAGTTCGGGCGGGGGCGGAACTTACCACGCGCCGGCACTATCGGAAGGCCAATTGTTCGCCCGGAACAATACGGGCAGCGTCTTCTGCTTCGACATACGGAAAGAAACCGCGGAAGGGCGCGCCCAGAAATGAGCACGCTCAGGCGACGTTTTTTCGAGCAATTATCATTATGTGGCCAACGCCAACGCGAGGCTACGGATCGTTCCGACGCCCAGGATGGTTACGGTGCCCGCCCAGGCGAGTATACGTTCGGAAACAGGCCTCGGTGGTGTCGAACGTTCGGTCCTTGGCGCTCCGCCATGCCTGCTTGATCTCTTCCCACTTCGTGGCGCATGCACGTTCGCCTTCTGCCCTTGGCCTGCCTCTACATGCCAAAATTTATTCGGAATTGAAATTGTTGGCGGTTTGATGTTCAAGCGGTGCGATTCCGGCCATCTAACGCTTGCGGACGGCGGGCGCGGTTTTCGATACGATCTCTTTCTTGGAAGGAGAGGAAACAACGGCAACCACCGCCACCGGCTCCATGTTCAGATGCGCGCCTGGCCGGATTCCAGGGTTGAGGCGCAGTGGTAAGGCAACCTGCCAGAAATGTGGAGCGAACTATTTGTGTTCAAGAAGACTACTCCTTCAGACAGTGCCTCTGTACTGTTTGACGTCGTCCTCAAACACTATGTCGTTCTTGGGTATCTCCTTTACTTCGTCCGGTAGATTGGAAATATCAAAAAACCTTACGGGCTTGCCAGACTTATTGAACATGTGGATTTCAGCGAGAACGCCATCACTAATCTCTCCGTATACCCATAGCTCGTCGCATCGCTTCAAGAGGTTATTATTCCCACCTCTAACCAAATCTCTGTCAACGAGTTCGTAGAGAAAGTACCCAAACAGATTGAACGGATTTACCGGGACCGCACCCTGTTCGAACGCGTGTTTGCATATCAGCATGCGCTGGTGAAAGTTTTTGCAGGACTGGGCAGTGAATACAACCTTCCTTTCCTGCTGAAGGTCATTTGCGACATGTTCGAATTCACCCATATAGATAGTTCCGGATTGTGCGAAATGGAAAGTAGTGCAGAGAAACTACGCCCAAACATGTATTCGCCGCACTTCTCGTTATCCTTTTGTTTCACGCTAAGGAACAGCATCGGGAATGGCCACAATACCGCCTTCACGCCCCATTGGTCGCGCAGGCGGTCTCGCTACACGGGTCTTTTTCTCCGCAGGTGTAGATCCAGTGGCGCAGGTAATGCGTGGTCTCGTCCACATCGGCGCCCTTTCATTACGCGATGCACGGATGCGTGTCAAAGGCCAGGAAAGCCCATCGTTCACGAATTGTCGTCGAACAAGTATTCTCGATCAGCCCTTGCGTTTTGCGACTGGGATCACCAGCTTCTCGGCGGTGAGCGCGTCTGAAAACGCCACGACTTTGACGTCGACCAGCCCCGAGTCCTTTGCGGCTTCGCGGACCTGCGCTTCGGTCAGATCGGGGCTGCCCTTGGGACGAAGCACCCAGAGGGCTCCGGCGGGGGCCAGGCTTTTTTTGAGTTGTGCAAGTTTCTTCAGTTCCGGCGCTTTAGCGGCGGCAAAGAAAATCTGGTCGCTCTCGGGCGCCGCTTTTCCGGACGAGACGTTCAATGTGGCTGACTTCAACTCGCCCAAAAAAACGGCATCGTTCAGTCCCAGAACGCTGATGCACTGGTCAGGCTTGATGCCGAGTTTCTCCACGCGCGAACGTGGATTCCGGATGCGATGCAGCCACTTCGCCGCCGCCTCGCCCAGTTCGAAGACGGCGGTTCCGCCGGAAAACGTCACCTTGAGTTCGCCATTCTTCGCATCGAGCCGACGGATATCTTTCAACGGAATCTTGAGGCGGTAATCGCCCCGGAAGAGGATTTCCTGCGTTTCCAGCAGCGCCTTGCCCCGGCTGCGCTGGCGATTAAACGTGACGAAACAATTTAGCTCCTGGCCCATGCTCTCAATCCCCCTTCGCGAATTTACGGGTTAACGCGGCAATGTACTTCTTCATGGTGGACTCGTGGCCGAAAATGAACTTCGACATGAAGCGGAATAAGGGCGGGCGCACCTCGCCTCGTTCCGTTATGGTGAGTGCCGTTCCGCCCTTTTCAGGTGACAGTTCGAACGTCCAGGTGCCGCCAAAGGGCAAGTCGGGGTCCGCGATGCGGGTGACGAGGTGGCCGGGCGCGCAGGACTCGGCTTCCTCCAAGGCGAGGTCCCCGTCGGAGGATTTCTCGATCCAGCGCTTCCGGCCGCTTTCGTCAGGCAACACCTCGACGCTCTTTACGTCCAGCCGCCATTCGCTGAAACGGGCGGGCTCGCGCAGGGTGGCAAAGACATCCTCCAAAGAGCCGTCAATATGGCCTCGAACCGATGCAACGTGATTCTTCGGAAGCAGCGCTCCAGTAAGGTACATGACGGTAACCAGCAGTACGATGGCGCCCGCGATCCATGCGACGTATATCATCGAACGCCTCCTTTTGTTCCCGCCGCGCGCGTCTGTGTCCATGAGTCGATCTCCTTTTGCGACGACAGCGCAAGCAGGTTCAGGCCGCGAATGGCGGCGCTCCGTTCGTCAGGCGAAAGCCGCGCAAGCACGCGCGCGACACGTTCCGGATCGAGTACCGAATTGGCATCTTTCATCCGTTCGCCGGCTTCCGTCAGCCTTAGTTCCACGCAACGACGGTCCTTGGGGTCGCGCCCTAATCGGACGAACCCGCGCTCGATCAGGCGCTTCACGCCCAAGGACATGGTCGCCAGCGTCACGCCCATGTGCTCCGCCAGCATCGTCAGTTTCATTGGCTCCTGGGTGTCCAGGTGACCTAGAATTCCGGCTTGATGCGCGCTGATGCTTTCCCGCGTCTTCGGATCGACTACGTGCCGCGTGTGGCAAGCGAAGTAGATCTTCGGATAGGCGGCAAGCACTTGTCCGACCAGTTTTCCAGTCACCTACACGATTCTAGCCATATAATTTGGTTAGTCAAACAAAAGTTATTTGAATTCATCCGGCTCTCATGCCTTCCAAACGGCTATTACTACCGCGGTTGGTTTAAGGAATGGTCTTACGAGGGGAATCCTCAAGTCTGCTTGCCATGGAGGTCCAAGTCCCGTGGCGCGTCTGCGACTAGGCCGCGAGCTACTATTTGAATACCGACAGAATTCCCTGATGGTTGCTCGGTTGAAAACTGTATAGACGGATTTCGAGTTTCTTGGCGCACTTGGCGGTTCATTTTTTAGCCGTTCTCATTCGCGCGGGCCCTTTTTCTTGTATTGCTCTTCCCAGCGAACCAGCGCGGGAATCCGGTTCGTGGCGGAGGTGGGAATGTCGGGGCCGAAGGCCGGCCAAGGGAGGTCGTTCGGCCAGAAGACGGGCTTGGCTTTCAGGTAGAGCGATTTGGGCAGCGCGGTATTCGGCGCGAGCGCACCCCAATCTACTTTGCCCTGGACCACGTTGGCGGCGATGAACGTGTCGAGCGACGTCCGCTCCGTCTCGTGCTTCTGTAGAAAAATCGCCGCGTCGTTCAGCAGCACGTTCCCGACGATGAACTGGCGGTCGCTGTCGTCCATCACCACGATGCCGAAGCCTTCCTGCCAGCCGCCGTATTTCTTTGGCTGGCCGAGCGGACGGTTGCGGAAGAAATAATGCGGGCCGTTACGCAGGTGGGAATGGTCCACGCAGCCGTCGTAAAAGATATTGCCCTCGAAAAGAATCTGGTGCGGAAAGTTCCCGTGCGCGGCGACATCGCCGGTGATGAACGAGGAACTGATCCCGTTGAGCTTCTTGTCGTTGATCCACCTCTCGGTGCCGACGTCGCCCGCGAGGCCCGGCTGCATGCAGCGGTCGCGCACGCGATCCACCACCAGGTTGTAGGCGAACACGCAGTAATTCGAGCCGACCTCGGTTGCCATCGCGTGGCGCAGGTCCTTCAGGATGTTGTTCTCGGCCTTGCAGAGCGTGGAGAGATCGCGGAAGAGCACGCCGTAGCCGTAACCGCCGCCGCCCTTGGACTTGGCTTCCTCGAAGTAACTGTCGCTCACGACCACGCGGCGCGAGTACGCGACTTCCAGGTGATGCCGGCTCGGATTCCAGCATTCGACGTTCTTCGCGTAGCCGTTGCAGACGCGCTTGAAGAAGAGCGCCGAGGCCTTGTCGCCGGGCGCGTCGGGGAGTTCGATCCGCACGCCTTCGAGGCCGACGTTCCGCACGGGCTTCAATTTGGCGAGGATCGCGTTCTTGGCGTCGGGCGCCACCTTTTCCAGGCCCAGCGCCAGCGGCAAGTCGAGCGTGACCTGGTTGCCTTCCACCTTGGCGAGCAGGAATACGCCGCCGCGCCCGCGCCGCGCCGAGTCGTAGGTCCACTTGTCGAGGTCCTCCTCGACGAGCACCATGTCGCCGGCGCTGAGCTTGGACGTGTCCGCGAGCGTCAACACTGTGCCGCCCGGCGCGACCTCCGTGGTGATCGGCCGGGGCTGGTATTCGGCGGAGAGGTACTTGTAGTCGTAGAAGCCGCCCACGCCTTGCCACAGGAAGACGGCTCCGTCCTGCGTGGCTTTAAAGATCGTCTTGGCGGGTCCGTCGCCTTTGATGATCAGATCGCCGTGCCCGATGGCGATTTTCCCGAAACGATAGGTCCCGGCTGGGAAATAGAGGACGGTCGGCCCTTGTGCGCCGTCCACCAGAGCCTGCAGTTTTTTTGTGAGATCCTCCTCGCCGGGAGCGAGGCCTTTTTGCGTCACGTCGACCGTCTGCCACTGGCCGGCGTGCGTATCTTCCCAAGCGATGTCTTGAAAGCCGCCGGGCGGCTGGCGGGATTCGATGGTCTCTCCGGCATGGAGCACGCCCGCCAGGAGCGTAAGCGCAAACAAGGTCTGCTGCGGAATTCTCATCGTGGTTGATCCTCAAGCGGCGCGGTCTGGGGAACTCCGGTAAGAAGGCATAAACCTCAAGCCTGATACATTTCTCGGATTTTGGGAGCTGTTTTTGACCGTTCTTCGCGAATTGAGGGCAGGGAGAGGAAAGCAGGACGCCCGGCCTGTACGAGCGCCGGGCGTCCTGGTGCGGATGGATCTGCTGAGGCTTACTTGCACTTCTTGTGGCAGGGCGGGGCGCATTTGCTGTGGTGCTCGTGCCCGAACCCGAAGCCGAGGCCGATCGAGAAGCTCGGGCTGCGGTCGACGACCAGCACACGGCGCTCGACGTACACGGGCTCCGGCGCGCTATACACGGCGCTCGTGCGGATCGGCGGGAAGCCCTGCAGGTCCTGGCCATCCTGCTTCATCTCATCGCTCACCTTCAGCGTCTCGCGGTACATCTCTTTGCCGCCTTTGGTGATGATAATGGTCTTCGTGCCGTCGCCGTTCAGGATGACCTCGGTCTTGACGCCGTTGTCCGGATTGACGCCCGAGCCGCCCTTGGGATCCTTGTTCTTCTCGACCTTTGTCACCGGTTCCTTCTCGATCTTCTCGTTCGAGGTTTCCTTACCGTCCTTGTCCTTGACGGACTTGTTCTTGGAGCCGTCGGCGTTGTGGGTAATGGTGGTCGTGTTCCCGTCGCTGTCCTTCGTCGAAGCGCTGTCGGGCTGCTTGGTCCCGTCGGGCTTGGTGACGGGCTCGTTGCCGTGGGTCTCGCGGGAGATCTCGTTGCCATCGGCGTCGGTGTGCACGACATCGTGCGTGCCGTCGGCGTTCTTGTACACGGAGATGGTCTCACCCGTGCTGGGGTTGGTGGTCGAGCCCATGGGCTCGGCCGCCGAACCGGACTGGGCGGCCGCAAGCGTCGCGAGTGCGAGCGCCAGGCAGATCCAACCCATCGTTTTGCTCATGTTCGTCTTCATTTTCCTGCTCCTTTGCCTTGATAGGCCCCTTCGATTTTCGGCCAGGCATCCATGTCCGGCCGCTTCGCAAAGGTATAAAGCGTTTGATATGCCAAAGGCGGCTGTTTCTCATAAGTGTATTAAGCATTAAGGTTTATGCATTTAACAGTGTTATTGAGGTTCGTGCGAGCGGGCAACGTTGTTGGTGAATTGAACGGATGTAGCGCGAACACGGTTCCTGTTTTCACGGTACACGTCTTGCGAAAATACACGCGGCTGGGTTTGATGGAGCGGAGAGAGAACCGATGAACCTGAACCGAAAAGACCCGTTCGCGTTTGAAGCGCCGAGCGCTCCGGTGCCGGCCAAGCCGGAGAAAGTGCTCCCAGAGACAAGCCAGGCTCGCGATGAAGCGTACGTCGAGCCCGTTTTTGCGCCGAATGCGATCAGCCTGACGCCCGAAGCCTACGCGCGTCTGCCCGAGGAACTCAAGCAGGCGATTCAGGCGCGGAAGGATAAGGCGCGCGAACTCACGGAGGCCTTTGAGCGCGGCTATCGCATACGGCTGATCAAGTGCGCGTGCGCCGGCGCCTTCCTGTCCTTGGTAGGGTGCATCTTCCTGCCCGTCTGCGACGGGCTCGCGTTCTTGCTCATGGCGGCCCAGGGCGGACTGAGCGGATTCCTGATCGCGAAGCGGGAGGCTTCGCCCCTTGGCGGTATTTTGCGCTACGGCGGCGGAACCGTGGCCGCCTCGCTGGCCGGGTTTATCTTCAACTTCATGAATTGGGGCGGTGCGAGGACGGCCTTCCTTGTATGGCTGTTTTCGTGCGGCATCGGAGCCGTGATGGCGATATGGGCCAAGGGCGACCGGGACAAGTACCACATTTATTAGGAATGTGGCTTGCGGCTTGGGCGTTCAGCGCTTCTCGGCGTCCTCCTTTTCCTTATCTGCGGGCTCGGGCCGCATGCCTTTCATCCGGTGCTCCGCGCCGCGATTTCCGCCTTTAAGCGCCATCTGAATCTCGTGCTCTTCGGCCATGCGTCCCGCGGGGAGCGACGCGCGGACTTCGTACGCGACCAGTTCCTGGCGGAAGAATTCCTCGTCGCGATAGTACTTGCTGCGCCGCACCAGGCCGACGCCCGGAGCGAACCAGTAGCGCGAGATCTCGCGCTTGTCGTGCGATTCCTGGCGCGCCACCGCGCACTGCTTGAACGCGCCGCCGGGCGTCTCCACGTCTTGCTGCCCTTCGATCTCGTAGTACAGGTTTGAGCCCCGGTCGTCGGTCACCACCCAGCGGTAGCGCGTATGCGGGGGGAGGATCAGGAGGTACTGCCGTCCGGCGGCGTTCTGCGAACCGACATAGCCGCTGCGCTTCGACCAGACCTGTTCGAAGTTGTCGTACGTTGCACGGTAGGTCAGCTCGTCCACGGCATCTTTAAGCACCAGCGCCACGCGGCGCGCGGGCGCCAGCTTCACGGCGGGCTTGGGGGCTCCTTCGTCTCCGAGCACCTCAGCCTTGGGCTCGGCGGTCTCGTCTTTCTCTTCGGCGGGCTGTGCGCCGGAGAGCTCCGTCGCCGTGGGCACGGTCTGGCCCGCCGCGAGGGCCTTCAGGCGCGCGTGGTCGAGCAGGCGGTACTCCCAGCGATTGCCGTCGCGCATGGGGAAGTAATCGGTCGTAGGCACTTGGCGCTCGCAACCGGTGAAGGCCGCGAGGCTCAAGAGCACGAACAGGAGCATCAAAGTGCGCGCGAGCATGCGTCTCCCCTAAACGTTTTAGCGCCGCGCGTCAAACGCGGAGCACGGCTGCCAGTATCGTCTAAACCGGCGCCAGAGGTCACGGCGATCGGCGCGAGGAGGTGCTAATAGGTTGCGCCCACGGTTTCTATTTTTTATCTTACGGCTTCGCAAGTGGTTATGATATCCTCGGTTCCTTCGCATTCAGGAAGAATAGGCGAAAGTTTCCACGCCTTGGACGTTACCTGTTGCAACGGTAACGCGTGATTCGGGCTCACCTTCAAGGGATTTGCTTCATGAGCGAACAGCATGCGAGCATCCGGGACGGCAGAACTCGCAGCAGCCGGCTCACGCGGCGGATCGGGAAAGGGCGGGGGACGCGCATTGAAGACCCGGCCTTGAAGGAAGAGCGCGACCGGTTGTTCCGTGCCAAGATGCTGCTCAAGGTCAACGAGCAGAAAGACGTAGAGAAAAAGAGTGAAGACGCGCCGGCCGGGCCAAGCATTCAAGGCCGCGGCCGCTCGGATGAATTGCAGAAAGTCCTGAATGAGAAGCGGCGCGAGGAGCAGACGCGCAGCGTTCAGCGGCAGCAGCAGGACCGCGAGCTGGCGGAAAAAGCGCGCATTAAACTGACGCAAGGCGAAGGCGATCTCTTCAAGGATCCACCGGAAGCGGAGCGCTTCGAACCCGAAGATGCGGGCATTCCCGAGGTCGCGGTCGCGGAGAAGCCCGAGCCCGTCGAGAAGAAAGCGGAAGGCACGGTGGTCCTGCCGCGCCGCCATTCCAACCGCGCGCGCCGCTCGGTGATTCTTAAGGTAGATGGCAGCGAACTGGTGAAAGCTTCCGGTTCGCAACGAACCGAAGCCGAGGCTGCATACCCGAACGCGCCGAAGCGGACGCGGTTCGTCTTTAAAGTCCTGGGCACGCTCCTGGCGCTCTTCATCGCGATCTTCTGCTGCCGCTGGGTTGCCACGGGCCGGCCGCCTTCGGACCTGGCCTCCGTGGAAGGGCAGCGGGAACTGGCGAACGAGACCGAAGAGACGGTGAGCTGGGCGTCGCAGGACCTCAAGAAGCTCCTGGGCAGCAATGCGCCTGAGACGAAGGAAGACACGGTTAAGCTTGTGGAAGAATCCAAGGAACAAGTCCTGGCCGGAGAGAAGAAGTCCAGCGTGGCCGCGCCTGCCAACAGGACTGTAACGCCGGTCCCAGCGCCGAAGAAGCCGGCGGCGCCTGTCGCCGTCCGGCAGCCCGACCGGACCTCCGGGCCTTCCGCGCGCTATTTCCCGGAGAAGAATCCCCTGCTGAATGCGGCGCGCGATGCTTTTCAGCAGGCCAACGTGTACCACGCCAAGTCCGACCCGCGCGTGGCGGACTTCGATTCCATCCAGAAGAACATCCGGCTCGCGATTCCCCTTTTCGAACGCTGCCTGGACGAGTGCGCGAAAGCCCGGCAGCGCGGCTTTAAGGGCGCGGAGGTAGATGTGCTCGAACAGGCCGCCGCCATGCGCCTGTACGACTGCCGCAAGCGCGAGACGGTGACCCCCTGAACGCGGCTCGGGCCGCAAGGATCTGCGGATTACGTAGCAGCGGCGTCCCGCCGTTGGTCTAACCGGAATCCATTCAAACCACACGGCAGCGGCGGGACGCCGCTGTGACCTCCGCCGGGACGGCGGAGCCACGCAGGGCCTGCCCGATGCCGCATGGCACAGGAATTTCGTAGCATCGGTGTCCCGCCGATGGTCTACCGGAATTCGTTCCAACCACACGGCAGCGGCGGGACGCCGCTGCGACCTCCGCCGGGACGGCGGAGCCACGTAGGGCCTGCCCGATGCCGCATGGCACAGGAATTTCGTAGCATCGGCGTCCTGCCGATGGTTTACCGGAATTCGTTCCAACCACACGGCAGCGACGGGACGCCGCTGCGACCTCCGCCGGGACGGCGGAGCTACATAGGGATGGCGGAGCCACGAAGGCGCAGCTCCGTGTCGCATGGCACTTGAACCTGGGTGAAAACCGGAGAGACTCCGGCCAACCAGGACGGTGCTATGAAACTGGACCAGATCGACGGCAAACTGCTCAATCGTGCGATCGATATCTATTGGGCGCACGCCTACCGCCGCAAAGCCGATTCCAAGCGCCAGGCGCCGAAATTTCCCGAGGACGAGAATCTGCCCAAGATCCTGACGGGCAAGCATCCGTTCGAGGACTTAAGCGGCGGTCCGCAGAGCGTGCCGATCCAAGGCGGCGCGCTGCCCCGCGTTTTCGCGCTGCGGCTGGGAAACGACGCGTATCCCCACATGAAAGTCGCGCTGGTCGAGTCCTACTTTCACGACGAGTTCGTCTTCAGCGTGGACCGGCACGACACGTTTCACTTCGAGCCCGACGTGCCGGGCTACGATGCCTGGTGCGAGCTGAAGGAGATCAACCGCATCCTCAAGGAAGCCATCGAGGACGCGTGGCATAAGGCGGGCATCCCGACGTTGCGCAGCCTGCGCGAGCAGCGCTTCAAGCGCACGGAACTGGTTCGCAACCTGCGCGCGGACGGCCAGTCGATCATGATCCTGGACGACGACGAGTCCCGCGCCGCGATCCTGAAGGGCATCCTTGAGAACGTGGGCTTCGCGGTGATCGTCGGCCCGCCCGGGCCGAAGCCCAACCCCGACGAGACCGTCGTGCGCGAAGTGATGCGCAACACGCCCGCCGGCGTCAGCCTGCGTTTGCCCGCGGAAGCCTGCCAGAACGCGGGCGACGTGAAAGACCTGTGCGAACTGGCCGTAGCGCACCGCGTGATGCTCTTTGTCCTCGACGTGAGCTACCGGACGGGACAAGGTCCGCGCGTGGCGAGCGCGCTGCGGCTCAATTCGGTCACGCAGGAAGTGCCGATTCTGGCGATCTATTCGAGGCGCGACTTCGGTCCGGACCCCGACCTCTTCGACGTGGCGCTGCGGCGGCCCTATCGCGCCGAAGCACTGCAGGCGCTGATCGAACAGACCCTCTTCCGCCGCCCAGGCGGATCCGGCCTGCATCGCGCGGTGAAAGGATAATGGCGCGTAGAGCGTGACGGCGTGGAGCGTAATTGCGTAGAGCGAAAAAAAAGCCGCGGACTCCGCGGCTTTTTTTTCATGATAATTTTAGGCAGATCGAAACCGGCTCTACGCTCTACGCCTTGCTAGTGGTGGTCCAACCCGGCGGGCAGGGGCGCCCGCCCCACGGTCCTACGCGCTACGCCTTCGTCGCCGGCAAGCTGGCGGAGGAACTCTGGACCGTCGCCGCGACCGTGCGGCCGAGCTTGCGGGCCTCTTCGAAGTTCTTATCCGCTTCCTTAGCTAGGCCCAGCGCAAGACACGCAAGGCCGATACCTTCGGCGAGCAGGCCATTCTTGGGATCGAGCTTGCGCGCGTTGTCCCAATGCTTTTTGGCTTCGAGCGGGCGCTTCTGCATCGCCGCGATCAGGCCCAGGTACATCAGCGGCTCCGCCCATTTCTCGTCTTCATGAGCGGCGTTCTCGAAGGCCGACTTGGCCTGGTCGTTGTTGCCGGCCTTCAGGTACGAAAGCCCCGCGTTGTACATGCACTCGGCGATCGAAGGCAGGTCCTGGAACTGCGAAAGCAGTTCGTCCTGTGCGCTCGCGATGCCCTTCTGGTAGGTCTCGATGGCCGCCAGGCCGCGCACCGCGGTCGGCGGGACCTTGTCGGGCTTGATCGACTTGGCGATCTCGAAGTACTCGCGCGCGGAATCGAGGTTGCCGCGGCGGGCGCTGATGGCGCCGAGCACGCCGGCGGCGTCGGCGGCCTTGGGGTTCAGTTCGAGCGCGATCTTCAGATGCTTCTCCGCCTCGTCGAAGTCCGAGCGCCGGGCGAGCAGCAGCCCGATGCGGTGATTGGCGAGGTCGTACTTGGGGGCATGCTGGAGCGCGTTCTTGTACGCCTCGATGGCCTGGTCGGACTTCCCGGCGGCCTCGTGGGCTTCGCCCAGCGCGGCCCAGATCTGCGGGTTCTTGGGGAACTTGGCAACGGCCTGGTTGTAGTACTCGAGCGCCTGGTCGGTCTTGCCGGCTTTCTGGTACGCATAGCCCAAGTTCGCCAGGGCCAGGTGCCAGCCCGGGTAATGCTTGAGCGCTTCCTTGATGGCCTTGACGCCTTCCTCCACGCGGTCCACGTAGAGATAGCAGAGGCCGAGGTTGTTCCAGCCTTCGGAGAAGTCGGGCGAGAGATCGACGGACTTCTGGAATTCTTTAATGGCGTCGTCCCAGATCGTCTTTTCGACGTAGATCAGGCCGCGGTCCTGGTGCTCGTCGGAGAGCCCATGCGCGCGCGTCGGCCGGGCCGGTCCCGCCTGCATGGTGCCGCGGAACGGACCCTTCACCGCTTTTGCGGCGGCATCGGGCAGGTTGATCGCCTTCTGCGTGATGCCACGATTGGGGGAGTTACGCCGGATGGCCATGTCTCGATCCTCGATCCGAATGTTATTCGCAACGGCCTGCAAAGCTTAATCAAAGGTCCGGTTCGTCTCAACGTCGAACTCGCGCAAAATCATCACAAACGATGGTGGTCGTAAGTGTTAACGATAATCTCCGAGCTTTCCGGCAAAACCTTGACCGGATTATCTTCTTGCGAGTCTGGAGGTTCGCATTCATGCTGCCTTATGCACCGAAAGGTTGGCTGCGACAAGGGTAATAGACCCGTATAAGCTCTTGACCGTGCCCCGCCGCGCGGCACTCGAGGACCTACGTTGAACGAAGTTCTCCTCCAAATCATCCATCGCGCGATCCGTTCCGATCGCGCCGCGTTACGCTCGCTTATCGAGCGCTACCAGGGACTTACATACGCCCTGGCCTATCGGCATTGCAAGCGCTTTCCACAGGCGCAGCGCATCGCACAGGCCGCCTGGCCCATGGCTGCGGCCAAGCTTCCGGTTCTCTCCGAACCCGAACGCTTCCTGGACCTGCTCTCCGCCTCGGTCGAACGCGCGGCGAAAGTCATCCCTGCCACGCCGCTAGTGGAAGATGAATCCGAAGGCGCAGAGCACAGCGTTCTGAAGACGGAGAAAGTCCAATGGCGGCGGCTGCTGCGGCAGGCGCTGGCCGATTGTCCGTTGCCCGAGGCGAGCATCTTCTTCCTGCGCTACGTCGAGGGCCTCTCGATCGAGGACATTACGGACCTGTACGGAGTCGAAGCGCTCTCGGTGGTGAAGTCTCTGCGCGCCGTCTGCGTGGACCTGTCCTTCCGCGCGGGCTTCGCGGGGCCCACGCGCACGCCGCCCGATCTCGAGGCGCTCCCGCCGGACCGCCGCGAAGCGCTGGGTTTTGCGGTCGAACTTGCGGAAGGGGGCGTCTCCAACGAGGTGCGGATGCGCGTGGAGCGGTTCATTCAGACCGATGCCGACGCGCGGCGCGAGGACGAGGCCGTCAAGCAGGTGATGAGCCTGGCGACGCGGACCTTCGCGGCGCACCGGCTGCCGCCCGAATTCGTCAAGGACGTGCTCATGACGGTGCCCTACGCGGATGCGCCGCGCGTGGTCTCGCTGCCGCGCACCTCGGCCTACGGCATGTCGCCCGCGAGCGCTCAGACCACGGCGCGCCAAGCTGCGGTGCATGCCGCGCCCGAGACCGGCATGGCGATCTCGCTCGGCTTGGCCGGAGCTGTGGTGGGGCTTGTGGTTCTTCTCTGGGTCATGGACCGGATCGCCTTTAGCCGTAGCGCCTCCAGCATGACCACCTGGATGGCGGGAAGCGAAGCGAGCATCGGACTGGTGCTCTTCCTGCTGGGCGGGGGAACGCTCGGGATCTTCTTCACGCGGCCACCGCTGAGGGCGCGGCACCTGCGCCTGCCGCCGCTCTTTATGGCCGCGCACGGACTGGCGACGGGTCTGCTCGCAGCCTTGCTTTTCCTGCTGCTGTTCGATCCGTATCCGGCCCTGCCCAGCTATCCCATCGTCGTCGGCATTTTGCTGCCCCTCTGGGCCACCTACGTGCTTGCGCTGGTGGGCTTGCGCGCCCGCTGGGCTTTTATGGACCTCGAGAAGCGGCTCGAACTGAGACTGCGCCGGATGGAAGACATGGCGCCGGTTCACCTCCCGGCCGCGGGCAGTACGAGCGTGCCCGCCGTTCCGGCGCAGGCTTCGGTTCATGTGGCGTCTCAAGCGCAGGATACGCCCGCCAACGCTTCTTCTCCGGCTACCTGAACGCATGCGTTTCAAAGCGCTGCACGCCTGGGATCTGGACATTCCGCAAGCCAAGGCCCTGCAGGCGCGCCTGGCCGAGAAGATACGTTCCGCGACTCCGGATGGCTTCGCGCCGAAACTCGTAGCAGGCGCAGACATGTCGCATAGGCGTGGTTCGCCGTGGCTTTACGGCGCGGTGGTGGTCTTGCGGTTTCCGAGTTTGGAATGGGTTGAGACGGCTACGGCTCGGTGCAGGGCGCGCTTCCCGTACGTACCGGGTTATCTTTCGTTTCGTGAAGGTCCGGTGTTGCTTGCGTGCTTTAGAAAGTTGCGCCATAAGCCGGATGCGGTGGTGTTCGACGCGCAGGGCCAAGCCCACCCGCGCCGCTTTGGTCTGGCGAGCCATTTGGGCTTGTGGTTGGACCTGCCCGCCGTGGGATGCGCCAAGAGCCGGCTGTGCGGCGTCTTTCGCGAGCCCGGATGGGAGCGGGGAGCGTGTTCACCATTGGAACTGGAGGGAGCACGAATCGGTACGGTGTTGCGTCTGCGCACCGGCTCGAAGCCCGTCTTTGTCTCCGTTGGACATCGGCTGAGCCTGAAGGACGCCGAAGCCCTTGTGCTCGCATGCGGGTCGGGGAGGTATCGCTTGCCCGAACTCACGCGGATCGCACATCTGGCGGTAAACACATACCGAAGGGAACAGGAAAGTTCGAAATGACTCCCTTTCGGGTGTATTTTAACATTACTGTTCAACATTAGTTATGACTTTGTTGCTCGCGCTGCTCAATAATAAGTTGAAGTCATGCAAGGACTTTGATCGATATAGGAAGTAGGTGCATTGGAGCTGGCATTCTAAAGTCTTGATTAGTGAGAGGATGGATGTATCCTTCTAAATAGCTGGGAAGCTTGGACGGGTTTCCGGCGAGGGTGGGTGAATGTCGGTGGGCATGAAAGTGCAGGCATCCGAAACCACAAGTCCTTCATCGTCCGCCGTCAGGACGCCGTCAGGCCAATTTCGCCTGATGGAAGCGGCATGGCGAGAAGCTGAAAAGCATAAGTGGATCGAGTCCGAGAAAGCCGGGCGCGACCTGGGCGATCAGGCCATCCACGACTGGTCCCGCCGCTATTTTCGCAGGTGGTGCCGCGACCGCTGGATCGAACATCTTTCCGGGTCGTGTTATTGGTGCGAACTCGACAAATCCGATTTTGGCCTCCTGCAACGCGACTTTCACACAAACGTAGCCTTGGTTCAGGTCGTGGTTCAGCGGATCAAAGCCGGCGGCGAGAACCTCGACATCATTCAGTGGGTTCTGGACAACGATAGGAGCCTCGACGACGCCCTCGAGATCCTGCGCCTGCTCGATATCAACTCCCGCCGCATCTCTTTCTGGCCGTAAGCGCGCATAGCATCTCAACGATAACCAAATAACGGGCCTAGGATCTACGTTTGCGTCCGAAGGCCGACTTGAGTTCGTCGTATTCGCGGCTCTGGAAGGCGCCGGACGCAACCATGTAGACCAGTACGCCGATGGCCACGGGCACGATCGCGCGTTGGAAGACCAGCGCGAAGCTCTGGCCTTCCGGCTGCAGGCTGTCGCGCACGGTCCAGACCATCAGGCCCATGATCGTGGAGGCCATCACGGTCGTGAAGATGCCGTGGTAGAGGACCAGGTCGGTCGTCCACTTCTCTTCGGGCACGCCGTAGTACCACGACGGATGCGGCTCGGGTTGGCCGTCGCCCGCACTGCCTTTCATGCGCTGGAGCAGGCTCGGGACCTGCAGTGCACGCGAGAAGAAGAAGTCCCCCGAGAGGCCCAGCGCGGCGATGGCAGTGCCCGCGGCGGCGAAGAAGGCGACGAACTGCTCCTGGTTCGGATCGCCGCTGAAGCGCTTGTAAACCGCGACCGCACCCACGAGCCCCACGGCCGCGCCCAAAAGCATGGCCGCCGCGAAGCTGAACATGCGTTTGCGGTCGGGGCTTGCGATCTTGGCGTGCAGCGCATGGACGAGGAAGAGCGTCTGCACGCCGCCGGAGATGGCCGAGGCCAGGGACAGGCCGGCTTCCTTCATGCCTGTGCCCAGCACCAGCACCAGATTTAACGTGAGGTTGACCGCGACGGCGATGGCGGCAGCGCGCGTGGGCGTCTTGGTGTCCTTCGTCGCGTAGATGGCGCGCGCGAGCACCGCGTTCAAGCTGTAGAAACAGAGCCCGAGCGAGAAGAAGAAGACCACGCGCCCGGTGCGAAGGACGGCCTCGCCGTCGTGTTCGAGAAATTTACCGGTGCCATAGAAGAGCCGCGTGAGGTCTGTGGAGAGCAGGCAGAGGCCCACCGTAGAGGGCACGGCGAGGTACAGCGTGTTGCGCACGGCGGCACTCAGGCCCTTGGCAAAGGCGGCCTGGTTCTTCTCCGCCCAGTAGCGGGAGAGCATCGGGAGCGCGGCGGTCGCGACGGCCAGCGAGAAGATCGCCCAGGGGAGCTGGATCAGCCGGTTGCCGTAGGCGAGCATCGTGACGGGGCCTTCCTCGTGGATGAAGGTCGTCGCGATAACCTGATCGAGCAGCAGGTTGATCTGAAAGAGTGCGACGCTGAGGATCGTCGGAAGAAAGCCTTTGACGACTTCTTCGTAGCCCTCGTCCTGGGAACTCAGCGTGGGCGTGTACTTAAAGCCCCGCGCAAAGGCGGGCGGCAGCATCAGCAGAAGCTGGAGGACGCCGCCGGCAATCACGGCGATGGCCTGGACGTAGATGCGGCTTTCCTGGTCCGTGCCGAGCCAATCGAGCGCGACCGTGCAGCTAAGAATCATGCAGAGGTTGAGCATCACCGGCGAGAAGGCGCCGGCGAGGAAATGGCCGAGCGAGTTTAAGATGGACATCATCACCGCGGCGATGTTGATCAGCACGCAGTAGAAGATCATCCAGTTGGCGAGTTTCAGTGTCAGCACCCGCTCAGGCGGCAGGCCGGCGAATTGAATGGCCGCCAGCGAGCCGACCACAAACAGGACGCACAGGACAAAGAGCAGCAGCGCGAGGCGCGTGAGCAATACGGAGGCGGTGCGGAAGGCTGCGGCACTTCGCCCGGTGGCGAGACGTTCGCTGAAGACCGGCACGAAAACCGAGGAGAGCGCGCCTTCGCCAAAGAGCCTGCGCGTGAGGTTCGGGAGCAGGAAGGCCAGATTGAACGCGTCGTTAATGCCCGACGCGCCGAAGATGCCCGCCATGAGCCGGTCGCGCCAGAGCCCCAAGATACGGCTGAGGACGGTCATAAAGCTGACGAGGCCCGCCGCGCGGAGCATGCCCTTGCGGTCGGCGTGAACGTCGCTGGACGCGGTGCTATGTGGCGCGGCTGCGGTGGCGGACTCTTCAGTCTTCTCGGAAGCCATGGCGGGCGTATATATCCGATGCCTGGGAAATGTCTTGTGGTGAAAGGACGCGCCTAGTGCGGCAATCTTGGCTTTATTGTGCATCGTCGCGGAATACCTTCACCTTGAGTGATGCAGGGCGCTTTGCCTTTTTAATGTTTTTCCCTGGTTGATTGGAGCACCGGCGTGGCGCGAAGCTCGCTCAGACGCATTCCAGTGCCGCGAAAAGGAGCCGCCGCGGGAGTGGTGATCGACGGGCCGCTTCAATTGCCCGAGGTCCTTGCGTTGGGGCTGAACCAGTTGGGTCCTACTTGGCGGCAGCACGAGCACGCGCACGGGCATCACGAGATCCATTATGTCCGCCGCGGTTCGGGCAATCTGATCTGCGATGGACGGGCCTTCCCAATCCGCGAGGGCTCCATCTACTTCTTTCGGCCCGGCGAATCCCACGGCGGCGGCACCGATCCCAGCGATCCTCTGCAGATCCTGTACCTGAGCGTGCGCCTGCCGGAACCGCTGCCCATGGGCTTCGACGCGCTGCGTTCGGACCGGCCGATCTTTCTCGATGAACCCGGCGTCGCCGAGCTGCGCGCGGAATTGAGCGGCCTTGCAGACGGCATGGCCGTTCTCGGCGGCGGGCGCGACGAGATGCGGCGCTTCGCGGGCTCGCAGTGTCCTCCGGAACTGCTGGCGAAGATGCTGCGCGTGCTGGGCGCGCTGCTGGAACCCGTCCGGCGGCTGGCCGCGCGTTCGGGTACCGCACGAGAACGCGAACTGGCGGAGCGCGTGCTGCGCGAACTCGACCTCTGCCGCGGCGCGCCGCCCGCGCTGAGAGTGCTGGCGCGCAAGTTGGGCGTGACGCCGTCCCACCTGGGCGCGGCGCTCCGGCAGGCCTCGGGACGAACCTACCCGGAAGCCGCGGCCGCCATCCGCGTCCGCAATGCCCAAGAGTTGCTCGCCGACGAGCGCATACCCGTGCGCGAGGCCGCCCGCCTCGTGGGGCTTTCGAGCCCGCGGGCACTGGCGCGGCTCTTCCGGAGAGTCACCGGCAAAGCGCCCGCCGCGTTCCGCACCAAGTAGCCTCGAATCCGGTCCCCTCTAGCCGCAAACCGGTCCCTCGCTTTGAGGTATGAAGAGGGCATCGGACGCGGCTGTGCCGCGCCAAGATGCGAGAGGACCGGTCATGGAAAAGGTGAGTGCCGAAGAGCGCTTTCTGTTCGACCTGCAGGGCTTTCTCCTCCTCAAGAACGTGTACTCGGCCGAAGAGTGCCGCGCGCTGCTGGACGCGCTCCGGCGGCTGGAGGCTCAGGACTACGATGACCGCTGGATCATGGAGCGCGGGTCCAAACAGAGCATGCCCACGCGCTTCCGCTTGTCGAAGGAATCGGTGCGCATGAACGGTCTTCTGCGCCTGGACCCTGCATTCGATGTGGTGATGGACCAGCCGCGCGTGCTGGCGCGGCTCCAAGCGTTCATGGGCGAGCCGCAACTCATCAACACCTGGTCAATCAGCAAAGGCCCGGGCACGCCCGAGGGCGGCTGGCACCGCGGCATTCCGCCGACCGATTACAGCGTGCGCAACGGCGAGATCCGTTCGCGCATGCTGAACGTGGTGACGTTCCTTACCGACAACGGACCCAAAGACGGCTGCGTGGTCGCCGTGCCGGGTTCGCACAAGAACAACCTCGACCTGCCGTGGGGCGATTATCACGGCTTAGGCATGCCGGGTTCGGTCGCGGTGACCGGAAAGGCCGGGGATGTCTTCATGTTCTCCGAAGCCGTGGTGCACAACGGCCTGCCCAAAACGACGCCAGGGACGCGCTCGAACCTGTACTTCAACTACGTTCACAAGCATATGAATGTGGCGGCGTTCGAACCGCACAACCTGCAGCACTTCTTCGTACCTCCGGAAGTTCGAGCTCGCTTCACGCCCGAGCGTAAGAAACTGACGGAATGGATGGAACACTGCCGCTGGGACTAAGCCTCTCAAAAGAGCGATTATGGCATTCGGCGCCCGGTGGTCCCTGAGTGGACGCCGGGCGCCGTTCGTTTAATCTTTCCTACATGCTTGGACTGCACTCCCTCACGCCGAAAAATTGGGCGGAGCAGGCGCTCGCGCGGCCGGAGCACCTGCTGCTCGACCACTATTTCTGCGAGCTCAAGGCCGCCGCGATGGCCCAGCGCACGCTCAAGCTATATGGGAAGAAGTATCCGGTGCTCAAGAAGCTGATGATCGAACTGGCCGCGGAAGAGATGACGCACGCGGAGCAGTGCCAGCGGCTGCTGGCGAACCACGCGCGCGTGCAGCCCGAGCGCGGAGGCAATCCGTACGCGCAGGGACTGCGCAAGCTTGCGCATGCTTCCGGCGGAACGGGTGATTTTCTGGACATGCTGCTGCTCTGCAGCCTGATCGAGGCGCGCAGCGCGGAGCGCTTTAAATTGCTGGCCGACACCGCGCACGGCACGGAACTCGGACGCTTCTACGAGGACCTCTTCGCCAGCGAGGTCAATCATTACGTCCTATTCGTGGGCCTCGGCGCGGACTACTTCGGTGAACAGCGCACGCTCGCGCGGCTGGAAGAGTTGCGCGCGGGCGAGGCCGCGCTGATCCGTTCGCTGCCGGGCGGGCCGAGGATGCACTCCGGGCCGCAAGTTTAACACCCTTCAATCGTTATCCAAATTGGCACGCTCCAGTTCCGGCCACCGTCAGGGAAATAAACCATGCAGCGCATCCTACTCGCGGCGCTTCTCGTCCTTGTTCTCGCCAGCATGCTTGCATGTTCCGAAGACGGCCCGGCGCCCACTGCCGAAGAGACGGCGCGGATTCAACTGCTCCTGAAGCAACTGGGCGACGAGGACTTTGCCGCGCGCGAGGCGGCCACGGCGGAGCTCAAAAAACTCGCCCCCAAAGCCATGAAGGAACTCGAAAAGGCAGCAAAGTCGGGCGACATCGAAATACAGAAACGAGCAACGAAGCTTGTGCCATTCGGGTACGCGTGGAAGGACGAACGGATCTGGAAAGCCTCTATGGCTAAGGCATGGCCGGAGGCGCTCAAAGAGGGCAAGCTTGCAGGACCGCTCTTGGGCGCGTTGGCTTTCGGGAAGGATGCGCTCAAGCAGGCGCCCGCAACGGATGCGTCTGCAGTCGAACATCTTGTAGGTGACGGCCCCATCGAACCCGAAGGGGAAGAAGGCGAAGTGCGTACAACCGAGGTTTGGATCCCGAGGATGCAGCGAGTAGACGGGCACTGGGATGCCCTTCAATGCGGTGCGCAGTATCGAGCGGACCTTGAACAGACCGCTCTTGCCTTGCTTTCAATCATCAGTGCCGGTCACACCGAAAAGGGGGGGAGGTACAAGGTTAACGTTCAGCGCGCCGTAAAATACCTGATCGACTGCCAACGCGAGGACGGCGCGATCGTGAACCCCGGCTGGAACGAAGTGGATGGTGTGGCGCATGAATTGGCCGCCTTGGCGCTCTGTGAAGCCGCCGGAATGGGCGGCATGCCCACCACCATAGCCGCCGCGCAGAAGGCGACCGACTACAGCATCCAGAAACATCAATGCGTTGACGACGCGGGAACGTTTGGCTTCGGCCGGGAAGTTCGCTCGAAGACGCCCGACTTGCTGACCACAACGCTGGCCGCGACGCATCTGAAATCGGCCAAGATAACGGGGAAGCTGAAGATCGATCCCGCCGGGTTCGAAGGCATCATCCGCTTTCTCGACAAGGTCGAAGACAAGGAGCGCAAGACCTATCGTCTTGTCCCGGGTGGAAAGAGTTCCCCTGAGGCTGCGTTCATCGCCTGCGTGGCGCGGCAATTCTTGGGCTGGAAACGCGGAGACTTGACTCCGTATCTTGAGAAAGCCGTGCCAGAGTTCAAAGGGCCTTCCACGGGCAAGGAAGACTCCGATGTGCTTATCAATTGGCTTGGAACACTCTCCCTCTTTCACCAAGGCGGAGATTTGTGGAAGGACTGGAACCAGAAGATGAAGGCCAGCCTGGTCGAAGCACAGCGGAAAGACGGCGCCATCGGTTCATGGGACCCGAGCGGCCAGTGGTCCGGCGCAGGACGGGTCTTCGCGACTTCGTTGAACGTCCTCTGTCTTTCGGTTTATTACAGAAGCGGGCAGGTGCTGCTCAGCAAGTAAGGCAAGAGAAACGTTCAGCGTCCTGGAAAAGGCTACCCCTCAACGAACCTTCAACTCGTACACATCCGTCCTGCGCGCGGCGATGAAGTTATTGCGGCCCTTCCAGGCGGGGTCGATGGCGGCGGCGATGACGTGCTCGCAGTCGGGCTGCGCAGCGGCGATCGCCAATCCATCCGGATCGATGATGCAGGAATGCGAGAACTGGTACGGGCCGGCGCTGTTCGCATGCACGAGCCAGCAGCCGTTCTCGCTCGCGCGTGAGGAGATGTTCGCGCGGATTGCGGGGATCTTGTAGAGGCCCTCGCGGCCGAACGCCGCCGTCGGGTGCACAAAGACGCGTGCGCCTTGCAACGCGAGCAGGCGCCAGATCTCCGGATAGCGCATATCGAGGCAGATGAGTGCGCCGAGTTTTACCCCCGCAACCATCACCGGCTTCAAACGCGCCGCGCCGCCGGGCGTGAAGTGCGCGGCGTCTCCGGTTCGGTTGGCCGCGCCGGTAAGTTGAAGCTTGTCGTAGCGGCCGACGACCTTGCCGTTGGGCGATATCGTCAGCGCCGAATTGAAGTAGCGCGGACCTTCTTTGATTGTAGTGCCGAGCACCACGGCGATTTTGAGCTGCCGCGCGGCATCGAGCACGTCCTGCATGGAGCGGGCAAGGGCGCGAAAATCCAGTGCGCGCAAGCCGCCTTCCCAATGCGTCGGCCCGTAACCCGAGAGCGCGGTCTCGGGGAAGACCACCAGCTTCGCGCGATGCTTTTGCGCGGCTTCTTCCATCTGCTTGAGGATCACGCGGCGGTTGCGCGCGAGGTCCGCGCTGGTCTGCATCTGTGCGGCGGCCACGACGAAGCGCGGCTTCCAGACGACCGCCTGCGGCTGATTCACGGTCTGGCGCGGAGCGGCGATTCTCTTTTTTCGCTTCATCGTGGGGATAGTATAAAGCGATTCTGCAAACGAGAGCGAATACAAATTGCCGCAAGGGCCATCGTTTAAAGCCGGCTCCGGATTAGGTTCAAGGATAGACATGAAAAAGACACCGCTCGGCCGCATCACGCTCGCCATCGACGCCACGAACTCGCCCGTCGTTCGCGGAACGCTCCGCGAGGTACTGGACCACGCGGGCCTGTTTCTGCATGAAGTGCTGCCGGGTATGGTGCCCGCGGCGCTGGAAGAAGCTGTGCCGCAGATCGTGCTCATTGCCGGCAGGATCGATGCAAAGACGGGCGAGGCGCTCCGCGCTCCGCTCGAAGCATTCTTCGCGCGCGGCGGCGGCATCGTGGCCCTGGGCGGCACGGGCGCGCCCTCGGGGCAGGACGGCCAAGGCGTAGTAAACGGGCTCTTCGAGATCTTCGGGCTCCAGCCGGCGGTCAATCCCAGTTACGCGCCACCCGGTTCCGGGCAGAGCCCCTGGCAGACGCTCGGCGAAGGCTGGCTGAAGATTCGCGACAAGAAGCATCCGGTGCTTTCCTCCATGAGCGACGCGCCGTTGCATGCTTTTGGCGGCCAGGCGGTCGTCCCCACAAAAGGCAAGGATGCAGCCAAGTCGCTGGCCTCGATCGTGGGCCTCGACGGCAAGGCGCGTCCGCTGGCCGCGCTGTCCGAACGCACGGCCAGGAAAGGGAAGGGGACCGCCCTGTTTGTCGCGGCGGATCTCGCGGGCTCCGCGGCCTACATCCGGACCGGGCGGCCAGTGCATTTCGATGCGCCTTCCGCGCCGGACGGTTCGGCTCCGCTGAGCGACGGGTTGCTCAAGGCGGAAGATGGGCTGGTCCTCGATTTTCTTCGAGACCGGCATGTGATCGACGAGCGCGGGCGCACGGCGAAAAAGGCTGGGCCTAACGCGTGGCCGATCTTCGATCAACCCATCGCGGACGCGCTCGCACAGGTTTTGCTGCGTGCCATCTTTCATGCGGCCTCGCGGACGGGCGTGCGGCTTCCGCGCCTCTGGTATTATCCTGACGGCCTTGAAGCGCTCGGTCATATCTCCCACGACACCGACGGCAACGATCCGGACCTGGGCGAACTGCTGCATAAGGTCATGGAAGACGCCGGGACGCGTTCGACCTGGTGCACGATTCATCCGGGCTATGCGGAACCTTTTTACGAGAAGCTAAAGGCGTTCGGCCATGAGATCGCGCTGCATTACGATGCCCTGGGCCAGCCGCCGTCGCATCCGTTCCGGCGCTGGGGGGACGCGACGTTCGATTTTCAGTACCGTTGGCTGCTGGACGCCGCGAAGCTTTCCGGTCCTGTTGCGCTGGTCAGCAACAAAAACCACTACACGCGCTGGGAAGGCGGGCTGGAGTTCCTCGAATGGTGCGCGCGCGCAGGCGTGCGCATCGACCAGAGCCGCGGGCCGAGCAAGCGCGGGACGATCGGGTTCCCGTTCGGCTCCAGCCATGCGCATTTCATGTACGACGTCCGCGGCCGCCGCGTCGACACGCTTGAACTCGGTTTCCAGACCCAGGACCTGGTCGTCACCGCGCCTGCGGCGTGGGGGCCCCTGTTCGTGGAGCGCGCGCTGCGCTGGCACGGCGTCTGCCATCTGCTCTTCCACCCCGCGCACATCGGCAAGGACGGCGTCGCCGACAGCCTGGTGCGCTCGATCGAGTACGGGAAAAAGAAGGGCCTGCGCTGGCTGACGAGCCGTGATATTGACGCCTTCGAGCGCGCGCGGCGCGCGTGTGTCGAGGCCGGCGCCGAATGGCTCGCTGATGGCGCGGTGCGTTTGCGTGCGGCAAAGACCGTCGCGGGTGCGACGCTGATGGTGCTGGGCGCCGAGGGCTTGGAGGTGAACGGTTCCAAGGCGGCGGCGCGTACCCTGCGGCGTGAGGGCTTCGTCTGGAGTCAAGTTTCCGCGCTGAATCTGAGCGGCGAGACGGTCCTGCGCTGACATGGAACCCGCGCGTCTGCCGGTCCTCGACGTTCATACGCATCTCGCGGGCATCGGCCAGGGCGATACCGGCTGCTTCATCGTGCCGAAGAAGTTCGACGCGCTTCTCTACAAACTCATGCGCTGGAAGATGGGCATTTACGATGCGCACAAGCACGGGCGGCTCGATGAGGCATACCGCGAGCGGCTCGAGCGCGACGTGGCCTCGGCGGCCGAGCACGGCGCGCTCAGCGCAGCGGTGGTCTTCGCGCACGACCGCATCTATGCCGACTCCGGAGAGATCGCCGCAACAGGGCAGGAGCTGTACGTTCCCAACGAGTACCTCTTCCAATGCTGCGAACGGGCGAAGGGCCGCTTCGTGCCCGCGATGTCGGTGCATCCTTATCGCAAAGATGCGCTGGACGAGTGCCACAAGTGGATCGAGCGCGGCGCGGGCGCGCTCAAGTGGCTGCCGAACTCGCAGAACATGGACCCGCGCGACAAGCGCTGCGCGCCGATCTTCGACCTGCTCGCTGCGAAGAAGATTCCGCTGATCTCGCATACGGGCGGCGAGCATACGGTCACGATCATCCGCCCCGAACTGGGCAATCCGGAGCTGCTCCGCCCAGCGCTGGACCGCGGCGTGAACGTGATCATGGCGCACTGCGGGACGGCGAGCGGGATCTTCGATGCGCATTGGATGCCGGTCTTCTGCGGCCTCGCGCGCAAATATCCGAACTGTTTTGGCGATACGTCGGCCTTCAATACCCCCGGCCGCGCGCGCTGGAATGCACGCATCCTGCGTGAAGAAGGCGTCGTGGAGAAACTTGTTCATGGCAGCGACTATCCCGTGCCTCCAACCGCGTGGTGGGTCTGCTTCCGCTTAGGCTGGAGGAAGACGCGCGAGATTCAGCGTATCTGGGGATTCCTGGAGCGGGACGTGCGGATCAAGCAAGCGCTGGGGTTTCCAGAGGTCGTCTTCACCAACGCGGCCCGGCTATTGGCTCCGGGAAGCCTCGAACGCTGGAGCATAAAGAGTTAGGTTCTCACAAGGTGCAAGGTGTTTACGGGGCTCATATTCGGTGACTTTTTCGGGGTAATGTTGTATCGAAAGAGGTATAGAAGTTGTCGTCGGTTAAGGTGTTTGGTTACCGAGGGCCTTCAGCGATGGATGTTAGCTGCCTTCGAGCGCATAACCTGATCAACTCAATAGTATTATACGCTTCGGCCTGTGGTGTATTTTCTGCTGTCTGCCAGGCGGGTGAAGACCAGAAACCTCAGAGCAGTGCAGGCGATGCATCGCCGCTGAAGACCCTGGTTCAGCAACTTGGCGATACCGATTTCGATATTCGCGAGACGGCCATGGCGAAGCTGAAGCAGTTGGGCGAGCAGGCGCGTCCGCAGTTGGAGGCCGCCGCCAAGGAGAACGATCCGGAGGTCTCCCACGCGGCCAACGTCCTGCTCAAGAACATCAATCGCGCGCAGATCGTGGTGACGGTGGTGGGACCCGACGACAAGCCCCTTCCGGAAGTGGACGTCTTCCTGAACCTCTCGCGCGTCTCAGGCGGGCGCATGCTCGGCTTCGGCAAGGCGCAGTCCATAAAGACCGACAAGGACGGCAATGCGTTCTTCTCCGACATCGACCCCGACATGTACTTCGTGAACGTCGGAGCCACCGCGAAAGGCTTCTTGCCCGCCAATCTTGGGAAAGCCAACCAGAAACTGGGCGTGGGCCGCAATGAGTTCAGACTCGCGTGCCAGAAAGGCGGAAGCATTAAGGGCGTTTTGCTCACGGTCGAAAAGACGCCGATGGCGGGCCGCCGCGTCGTGATCTGCCATCCGCATTTCATCCGCTTCAAAACGAACAAGAACTTCGCGCAGATCGTGGCCGCGCAGCGGGGCGTGGAGACCGACGAGAAAGGCGCGTTTGTTTTCGATGCGCTCTTCCCGATGGAGTATTTCATCGCGGTGGTGGATGGGGATAAGGTTCTGTACACGAGCAATACGCTAAAAGTCTCCGGCGATCAGCCGGTCGATGTCGGCGAGATCGTCACGGAGATCAAGGCGGAGTCGCTGGTGCAGAAAGAGAAGGATAGTGACAAGCCGCTGGTCAAAGAATTGAAGAAACTCGAAGCCGGCGAGCAGGCTCCCGCGCCGGCGAAGGCGGATCTTAACGCACCCGCGCCCAAGCCGGATATCGTCCCTGAGAAGAAGTAGCGCTAGCCCCTATCGACTTCCGCAAAACTCGATACAATCGCAGCATTCGATAGGAGGGCGTCTCATGCGCCATCTGTATTTCGCCGCGGGCGTGTGCGCGTTATTCGCCGCGCTGGCGCCGCTCGCTGTTTGCGAAGACGCGGGCGATGCCAAGGCTCAGCCTGCTGAGGAGAAGACGCAAAAGACATCTGGCGGCGAAGGGGCCAAGAAGGCCAACGACGATCCCGCTCCCACGCATTATGCCTTTCTCATGAAGAGCGGCGAGCGCGTGCTTTACGTGAAGTACGTGGACTTTGGGGATGTCTATTCGGTCAAAGGCGACGACGGAAAGTTCCAGACGGTGAAGAAGGAGGACGTGGCGAAAATCGTCGAGCCGACGAATCCACCACAGGCCGAACCCGTCAAGCGCCCGCCGCCGGTAGTGGAAGCCAAATCGGCGGAAGAGTCCAAGAGCGCCCCGCCCAAGAAGCCTGAGACCGCGAAACCGGCGGCGCAGGATCCGCCCAAAGCCAAGAGCCCGGCCGGACGATGGGTTTTGAAGGACGGCCGGGCGTACGATGCCAACCAGGCCATCGAGGCCGGCGACGACTGGATGATCCAGACCATGGACGGCCGCATGGTGAAGTTCAAGAAATCCGACGTGTCCCGCGTGGACAAATGAGGCTTAGGCCAGGCGCGATGTGTGCTTCAAAAGCGCCGCGCTTCGGCGTTCTGCTCTTTCGCGCCCCGACTTGCCGAGGGCGTGTACATCGAGTCTAATACCCCGCTTCCGAATTACGGGAGGATTCCGCGGGGATGATCGTCGTCACCGGCGCGTCCGGTTTCATCGGATCCAACGTAGCCATATGCCTTGCCGAACGCGGGGAGACTGTGGTCGCGGCCGATCGTTATCCGCCTGAAGAAGCCGGAGCCGCGGCGCGCCACCGCTACCTGAACCGGACGAAGATCAAGGCATTCGTGGACCGCGACGACCTCCATGTCTGGCTTGCGAACGCGGGCAAGGCGCTGCGGGGCGTGATCCACCTGGGCGCGTGCAGCGATACGACCGTGACCGACCGCGAGTACGTGATGCGCGTGAACTACGAGTACACCCGCGCGCTCTGGAACTTCTGCGCGCGCGAAGGCGTGCCGCTCATTTACGCTTCGAGCGCGGCCACGTACGGCGACGGCGCGCGCGGCTGGGACGACGAGCGCGATCCGCACCTGCTCCAGCCGTTGAACTTATACGGCGAATCGAAGCATCGGTTCGATCTCTGGGCGCTCGAACAGCCGCAGGAGAAGCAGCCGCCGCGTTGGGCGGGCCTGAAGTATTTCAACGTGTACGGGCCCAATGAAAAACACAAGGCGCGCATGGCCTCGGTGGTCTTCCACTCCTTCTATCAGATTCGTTCGTTCGGAAAGGTGACCCTCTTTCAGTCGCATAAAGAAGGCATCCCGCACGGCGGGCAGAAGCGCGACTTTGTGTACGTCGGCGATGCCGTCGACGCGACGCTGCACTTCTTCGATACGCCGGCCTCGGCGCAGGCGCCGAACGGGCTGTACAACGTCGGCACGGGTGCGGCGCGTTCGTTTGAAGATCTCGCGCAAGCCGTGTTCTCGGCGCTGGGCCTGCCGCCCAAGATCGAGTACATTCCCACGCCCGAAGAGATCCGCGACAAGTACCAGTACTTCACGCAGGCCGAGACGGCTAAATTGAAACGCGCGGGATTCAGCCGTGCGTTCAAGAGCCTGGAAGAAGGCGTGCGGCTTTATGTGGAGCGACTGCAGGGGGGAGGAGGCGCCGCCGGTGAGTGAATTCTTTCGCGAGCCGCCCGCGGGCGAGGTGCGCGCGCTTCTGCGGGCCATGGTCGGCCGGCGCGTGGCCGTCGTCGGCGACGCCATGCTCGACGCCTATCTGATGGGCAACGTTCTGCGCATCTCACCCGAGGCGCCCGTGCCGGTCTTCCAGGTTCAGCGGGAAGAACGTTTTCTGGGCGGCGCGGCGAACGTGGCCAAGTGCCTCGTCGCGCTGGGCGCCAAGGTCCGCCTGTGCGCCTGTGTCGGGCGCGACAGCGACGGCGACGTCTTCCTCGACGAGGCCCGCGGCCTGAAGATCGACGTCGCGGGTGTCGTGCGCGATGCCTCGCGGCCGACCACGCTCAAGAGCCGCGTCGTCGCCAAGCACCAGCAGATGCTGCGCATCGACCGCGAGCAGGCGGCGCACCTGTCCAAGGCCCTTGAGGCGCGGTTGGTGCGCAAAGTCCGGCAGGCCGTGGCCTGGGCGGATGTGGTTATTCTTTCGGACTACAGCAAGGGCGTTCTTACGGAAGGTCTCTGCCGCTCGGCCATCGCCGCGGCGGGTCGTAAGCCGGTGGTGGTGGATCCGAAGGAGTACTCCTGGTGGAACTACCGCGGCGCGACGGTGCTCAAGCCGAACCGGCGCGACGCGCAAGTCTTCGCGAGCGCCCAAGCCGACGACGATGCCGGCGCCGAGCGCGTCGCGAAAGAGATTCTGAAGAAGGTGGGCGTTAAGCACGTGCTGCTGACGCGCGGCGAGCAGGGCATGACGCTGGCTTCTCGCGGCTCGAAAAACGGCGCGGTGCATTTCGCGTCGCGGCCGCGCGAGGTCTTCGACGTGACCGGGGCGGGGGACGTGGTGATTTCGACGCTGGCCTTGGCGCTGGCCTCGGGGGCGGACGTCGCGCGCGCGGCGTGGCTGGCCAATGCTGCGGCAGGCGTGAAAGTGGGAAAGTTCGGCACGGCCACCGTCAGCGACGAAGAGGTGCTCGAGGCCCTCGGAGCTTCTGCGGCGGCGCCGGACTTCGAGCGCAAGGTGATGAGCCGGAAGGACGCCGCCGGCCTCGCGGCCTCGCTGCGCAAGCAGCGCAAGAAGGTCGTCTTCACCAACGGGTGCTTCGACATCCTGCATTTCGGGCACGTCAGCTACTTGGAACGCTCGCGCCGGCTGGGCGACGCGCTGATCGTCGGCGTCAATTCCGACACGTCCGTGCGGCGGCTGAAGGGCGAAGGCCGGCCCGTGCAGCACGAGTTCGACCGCGCGCGCATCCTCGCGGCGCAGGCCTGCGTCGACGCCGTGGTCATCTTCGACGAGGACACGCCTCTGGAGTTGATCAAGTCCGTCCGGCCCGACGTGCTCTGCAAGGGTTCCGATTACAAACAAAAGCGGCACGTCGTCGGCTGGAATCTGGTCGAGGATTGGGGCGGCCGCGTGGCGCTGGTCGAGATCGTTGCGGGCCGTTCGACGACGGGCCTGTTGCGGAAAGCGGCGCGTTGAGATGCCCGCGCGCGACGAGACCTCCATCGTCCGGTTCGATCTTACCGAAGAAGACCTGGCCGCGTTCCAGCTTCGCTTGCTCGACCGGACCTCGCGGCTGAAACGCCAATTCTGGTTCGGCCTGCTGGCGCTGCCGCTGGCATGGGCCGGCGTGTGGTGGATCTACGTGCGCACGACGGAAGACCCCGAGGAGACCGCGCAGCGCCTCTGGTGGCTCCTGCTCTACATTCCCATTCACGCCGCGCTCTATCCGCGGCGCTGGAAATCTTCGGTAGAACGATTGCGCGAACGGCTGGTCAAGGATTTTCAGAAGAGCCCGCTCCTCGGCAAGCGCAGAGTGGTGATCACGCCGGAGGAGATTCGCGAGCACAACCCGATGTCGGAGGTGGCTTCGAAGTGGCCCGATGTTTATTTGGTGGAGCGCCAGGACGAACGCATATTTGTCTATTTGAGCCCGAAGGCCGCGGTCATCGTCCCGAAGCGCGCGTTCGAGAAACCGGAAGCGTTTGAAGAATTTGTGGCGGAAGTGGATCGAAATTGGCGTGGGTCATCCCAATAAGGCCCAGCAAACTAAATTTATTCGCTCTTCGGCGCGGCACCCATCACGCCGCGCCCTTCCGGCACATGGCCGTAATACGCCCGCGTTGGAATCCCCGTGGCCTGTGTAACGCGCGTTGCGATGGCGTCGACTTCCGCGTCGTCAAGACTTGAAACGATCGAATAGGCGGGGTCGCGCGCCACCGTGTAGACCTGCACCAGCGCGATTCGTCCGCCCTGTTTTTTGATCTCGTCGAGCCGCGCGGTGAATGCAGCGATCTCATCCGAGCTGGGACTGGCCCCGCGCACACGCATAAAGCAACTCTGAATGACCACCGGCCGTTCCTTGGCGGCGGACAAGATGTTCTCGAGGACCTTCGCGAAGGGAAATTCGGTGTTGTCGATGACGCGGAAGTACTCGAGGGTGCCCGCGTCGAGTTTCGCCCAGATTTCGCCATTGTGTTGGTCGAGAAAAGAGAGGCCGTCCCGAACGTCTGGGCGGTCGAAGCCCGTTGCGTTGGTGATGAGGACTACCTTGGGCTCCTTGAATCCCAGCGCTTCCTTGACGCCCACCGCGGCTTTGACGACCTGCGAGAAATTCTTGAATGTGGTGGGCTCGCCGTCGCCGGAGAAGGCGATGTCGCTCACTCTTTTTTTACCCGCGGGAAGCGAAGCGAATTCGGGTTCCTTCCAGAGTGCGCCACCTGCGCGAAGGCCGGTGAGGACCGTGCGGAGTTCGTCGAGCAGCTTGGGAAGCCCGACAAAGTATTCCTGCGGCTTCTTGGATCGGTCCACCTGGCAATAGATGCAGTCGAAGTTGCAGACCTTGTCCGGATTCAGGTTGACGCCGACGGAGATGCCGTTCGAGCGCCGCGAGAGCACGGGATAGACGTAGGTGTTCTCGCGGAACGTGCGCGGGTGCGAGGACTCGCTGAGCGGCGCGGTGGCCATAGGCGAATTGTAGTTCGGCGCGCGCGAATCCGAAATCGGAAATCGCTATAGACGCCGGAACCAGAAGCTTCCGCCCATGGCGTCGGACTGGTTGTGCATCAGCGCTTTGAGGTCAGTCGGATTTGTGCCTTGGTGGTAGTGCGAGCCGTACAGGATCTCGAACTTTGGATTGTCGATCAGCAGTGCCAGGAGCAGGTACTGCTCGGTCCAGTAGAAATTGCGATCAAGCTGCCATTCGACCGGCATCGCGGCCGGCAGATAGATGTCGTGGGCGTGGATGAAGACTTTCGGTTTTATCTTCGGCAGAAGTTTGAGGTAAATGTACAGGCAGTCGCTGCCGGTCTTGACCGTGTGCGTCGTGTCGATAAAGAGAAAATCGCCGTCGCGCAGCACGGAGTTGAAATAGTCGGGGGAGAGTTCCTGGATCGGCGTCTGCTTGAAGTCCTTGATGTGCTTGATCGATGGCACCCAGGCGCGCGGGTAGGGCTCGATGCAGTGCAACTCGCCTTTGCCGTTCTTTTCGATTGCCCGGCTGGCGACCAGGGTCGAATACCCGCAACCGATCTCCACGATGCGCTCCGGCTGAAAGCGGCGGATCAGCGCGTAGTAAGACATCGCGTCGCTGTCCATGAAGTAGTTGTTCTTCCAGAAGAACCCTTGCGGGTTCTCGCGGTCGCCGTCGCGAGGCGCGGCGAACTCGGCGCCGAACGGGACCAGTTCCTTGAGCAACGCGAGCATGTTGTCGCGCGTCTGCTGGTTCGCAAAGACGCTGGTGTCGTCGTAGGGCGGCGAGCCCGGCTTGTACTCCCAGGCGTTCCGGAGTTCCTCCACACTGGGAATATTGGCGTAGATGTCCGCCGGAATGAGATGGAAGCCGGCCTCGTTGAAGGCATTTTTGTATGGGGGCTTGCTCTTGCGGTACTTGCGCGCGATCTTGCAGAAGAGCCACAGGCCGAAGCGTTGAAAAAGATTCATGCGTAACGGGCCATCCGTGGCTTCGGCGCGCTCTTGAGCGGGGCCGAATCTAGCACAGCCGCGGATTGCACCGCAAGTGCGGCGCCTCCGATTGCGGAGATTGCGCCGCGCGCTAGTCTTGGGCCTTTCTCGGGAACTCTACGGGAGCACGCACGCCGATGCGCATCGACGCCACGCTAAGCGCCAAAGATTTGGCGCCGCACGTAAAGAGATTCTTTTCGCTGAGCGCGAAGAAGATCGCGGACCTGGAGAAATCCTGGGACCCGCGCAAAGGGACGCCGGTCTTTACCGTGAACGGCCGCTACACTTCACGCGGCTGGACGGAATGGACGCAGGGCTTCCAGTATGGTTGCCAGATTCTCCAATTCGAGGCGACGGGCGAGCGCCGTTTTCTCGATATGGGTCGGCGGAACACGCTGAAGAAAATGGCAGTACACGTCTCGCATGTCGGCGTGCACGATCACGGCTTCAACAACGTCTCGACGTACGGCAACCTGCGCCGCCTGATGAACGCGGGTCGCATCCGCGAGAATCCGGACGAGCGTTCGTTTTATGAGCTGGCGCTCAAGACCAGCGGCGCGGTCCAGGCGGCGCGTTGGACGTACATCCCGGGCGGCGGCTTCATCCACTCGTTCAACGGTCCGCACTCGCTCTTCAGCGATACGATCCGCTCGCTGCGCGCGCTGGCGCTGGCCCACGAACTCGGCCATGTCCTGATGGGCGAGAACGACGCGAAGATCTCGCTGCTGGACCGGCTGGTGAAGCACCTCGACGCGACGCTGGCGTACAACGTCTACTATGGCGAGGGCCGCGATGCCTACGACGTGCCCGGCCGCGTGGTCCATGAGTCGATCTTCAATACGAGCGACGGCTGTTACCGCTGCCCGAGCACGCAGCAGGGGTACTCGGCGTTCTCCACCTGGACGCGCGGGCTCGCGTGGATACTGGCCGGCTGTGCCGAGCAGCTTGAGTTCCTCCCTGCGCGCGACGCCAAAGAATTTGGAGGGGCGTCCTCCAAGGCGAAGTGCCTGAAGCAGACTGAGCGCGCCGCGCGCGCGACCGCGGAGTTCCTCATTGAGCACACCTGCGTCGACGGCATCCCCATGTGGGACACGGGCGCGCCCGGGCTGGCGAAGATGGGCGAGGTGTACGTGCGCACCTCGCAGCCGCGCAATCCGTATGAGCCCGTGGACAGTTCGGCCGCGTGCATCGCCGCGCAAGGGTATCTGCGGCTTGGCGTGTTGCTGTCCAAGCGCGACCGCGCCGCCGCGGCCCGTTATACGCAGGCCGGCCTGACGATGGCGCGCGCGCTCTTCTCGCCGCCGTATCTCTCTGAAGACCCGCAGCACCAGGGCCTCGTGTTGCACTCGATCTATCACCGCCCGCGCGGATGGGACCACGCGCCGGAGAAGGGCCTCGCGCCGTATGGCGAGTCTTCGTTATGGGGCGATTACCACGCGATGGAATTGGCGCTGATGATCCAGTCGCTGGCCGGCGGCAAACGGTTCTTCCACTTCTTCGATTGATGGGGCAGGCGGGAAGCGACTATTCGTTCATGCCTGCCAGGCGTCCCGCGGCGCTGCTTGCGTGGCGCAGCCCCTTGATCCAGATGGTGGGCAAAAACGCGGCCTTTCCGAACGTGTAGCGCGCCTGGCCGGTGAACGCCTGCCAGCGCAGCCCAGCGCGGGATGCAAAGCCGGTTTCGCCGCGTTCTTTCATGCGGCGCCCGGAGATTTTTCCGAGGCCGTGGTAGACGCCGCGCAGAAATTCTTCGCTCTGCCGGTGCTTGGGCAGGAAATGCCGCACGCGCGCACGCGGCGCCCACACGCCCTTAATGCCCGACTCGAGCATCTTCAAGAGCACGGCCGTCTCTTCGCCGCGCATCTGCGTGTCCGCGTTGGGGCCCAGTTTCGGGTCGTAGGGGAAGCGCTCCTGTTCCGCTTTGCGTATCGCGAGATTCGCGCCGAACGGCAGGAAGTTCGCCTGCATCGGGCTCTCGGGCGCATCGGCCGGGATGCGCCGGATTGCATACGCGCTCTCCACGATCGGCAGAACGGTCGGCAGCCAAGCCGGCGGTTCGCCTTCGAACCACGGATCGATCGCGCCGCCGAAGATCGCGGCGTCCGGATGGCGGCGGAAGGCCGCGGCGTACTCGACCATCCAGTCTTCGGCTACGAGCACGTCGTCGTCGGTATAAAGGAGATAGCGGCCCTTGGTCTCGCGCATCGCGAGATTCAGCGCGTTGGACTTACCGGACTGGGGTTCGAAGAAGTAACGCAGCGGCAGGCGCGATTCGAATTCCTTGCAAGCCGTCTCGGTGGCATCGGTGCTGTTGTTGTTGACGACGAGCAACTCCCAAGCGCCGTCAGCGAGCGCGTGCAGTTTCGTCATCTGCTCCAGCGTCTGGCGGAGCAGAGCGCAGCGATTCCAAGTGCAGATGACGACCGAGAGCAGCATGCGGGCTCCGAAGAGTTAGCCTAATTCTATCCGGGATTGGGCGGCATCTTAACCGCACCGCTGTTAAGCGTGGGCGCCGTTCCGCGGAGGTACTGCCAGGTCCCGAGCCAGCCACCCTGCTGCTTCCAGCGCTTGATGCGGTGCTTCATCCAGCCCTCGCGGTTGCCCGCGAGCAGCGCAAGCAACTCGTTGAGCCTGTGCGAGGCGATGCGAAATGGATTGGCCAGCAGCCGCCGCGCGATGGCGCCGGACTTCAGATCCTTCTTCATAAAGACGCGCGTCCGGCCGATGTCAATGGAGAGCCGCCGCAGGTACTCGTCTTCGAGGAACTTCGCGGGAATCCAGTGCAGCCCGACGGCGCGCGGCGCATATCCGGCCATGAACCCCGCTTGCATGGCCCGCTCGACGAAATCGATCTCTTCACCCCCCAGCAGCGAGCCCGGCCTGCGCCCCAGCGCGGTGTTGAAGGCGCCCACGGTCTCGAAGACCTTGCGCGTCATCGAAAGGTTCTGGCTGATGCAGTCGCCCGGATTGGCGATCGCGCGAACGTCTTCGCCGAGATTCTTAAAAGACAGGATCGATTCCAGCGCAGGCCGCATCCAGTCGGGCGGCTGCTTTTCCACGTACCAGAGGCCCGTCTTGCCGACGACGAGGTCCACCTTCAATTGCGCATGGACCTCGAGGTGCCGCAGCATCCATTCGGGCTCCACGGCAATGTCGTCGTCGAGAAAGAAGACCATCTCGCCCCGCGCTTCCTTGAGCGCCCGGTTGCGCGCGTGGGCGACGCCCGGCTGGGGTTCCTCGGTGGCGCGCAACGGAAAAGGAAAATCCGCCGCACGCGCGGCCACCGCGGCCGCCGAACCGTCGCTGCACGCGTTCGCGATCACGATGGCCTCGACCTCATGGCCGGGCGGCAGCGTGACGCGCGCCAGCCGTTCCAGCGTCTGCAGCAGCACCGCGGAGCGGTTGTGCGTGGGGATCAGGATCGAGAGCAGCATGCGCGCGGAAGATTCCTCATCGTCAATCTATGCTGATGCTGTAGCCGTCCTGGCTGCCGGTAAACGCCGCAACGGCGATCCAGAAGATGGCCGCGAGCGCTTCGCCGACAATGACGCCGAGGAAGAAGCGCCGCGCATCCAGGTACAATCGGCGTCCACCGTACCGCAGGCAGACCCATTTCAGGCACCACCCCAGGAAAAACGAGAACCATTGGTTGTTCAGCGACCACTGGCCCATCCAGATAACGTATCCGATGGGATGCGGCCACCCAAAGATGCGCGTGCGCAGAAAAAGCATGAGCAGCATCGCGGCAGCGCCGGCGCCCAGCCAGCCCATCCGGGCCCAGTCGCGCCGTGCGACCGTGGGCACTTCGGCCGCCGGGATCTCCTTATGGGCCTGCCGTGCCTCTTCGACGCGGCTCTCCCAGGTATCCAGCTTGCTCAGCGTGCTCGCGTGAGCGTTGAATTCTCCGTTGGGATACGATTGCCATGCCCAATCGGTGTCCTTGATGCCGCCGGGCGTCGTGTACGCCGTATAAAGGAGCGCGGCAAACCCGAGCGGCACCGCGAGGGCGACCGCGACCGCAAGGCCCAGCGTCATCGAGCGGATGCGCAGGCCCGTGCGCGTGGCGAGGTGCAGCGCGTTCATGAGGTTGGGCATCGTCAGCACGCGAAACGAGTCCGCGACCATCACGCGGTCCCAGATCGAGAGCCGGAAGTAATTTTGCGTGCCCATGGCGGCGGGCGTCGCAACGGTTGAGACCATCTGCGACGGAAACTCGTAGAGCTGAGTGTAAAAGACGCCGCCTTCGCAGAAGACGCGCGTGAACCCGATCATTACCAGCGCGAGCAGGATCAGCGTGGGGACCGCGTAGCAGAGTGAGACGCCGAAGTGGCCGAGCCACACGGCCGAACCGGCAAGGCTCCCGAGCAGGAGCAGCCAGACCATGCGCGGCGAGAAGTCGTCGGGCCGCGGCTCAGGCGGCCGGAGGCCGAGCGCTTCCTTCAGCGAGCAGAGCAGTTCGCTGCGCGCCATGAAGACGCCGGCCAGGACCATGGCGATCAGCGCGCCGATGCCCTGGTCCACGAACATGCCGTTGTGCCCGCCCTTGCCGAAAAAGTCCCAGCCGCTCTGCCCGATGCCGTTCTGGATCGCGAGGTATTGCCCAAGCTTCATGACGACGAAGAAGAACCAGAGGCTGAACGAGACTTCCAGCGAGAGCAGGAAGGTAAAGCCGATCACGGAAGGAAAGATCTTGGTCATCAGCGGGATGAAATGACGCCACGGCGGTTCGCTCATGTAGGGTTGAATGCTGGGCCGGAGCGGGATGCCGGGGATGCGATTGTTGTATTCGGCGTAACCGTTCCAGAGGTGCAGCAGCAGGATCACGCCCATGCCCCAGAGCGCGAATTTGTCCTTGAGGAACGGCTTGGCCGCGCCGCCGTGCAGTCCGGCGGTGAGTTCTTCGGGGAGCTGCGAGAGCGGGAAGAGCAGGCGCTCGCGGTCCGACCATTGCCGCCGCAGGAGCAGGCAGAGCGCGAACATCATGGCGAAGAGCAGCACGAAGGCCACCGACCAGGTGAGAAACGGCCCGAGCCAGGCCGACCAGGGGATCGATTCGCCCGGCGGCATGCCGGAGTAGAACCATTCAATCGGGCGCGGCACGCCGGCGAGGTCGGCGGGCGGGTCGTTGAGCGTCCACGCGGCCGGAAAGCGCGTATTGATGAGGGCGTCCCAGTTGTTCTCGGGCCGCGCATAGTAATGGCTGCCGGTGATCGTGGCCGCCCAGACTGAGAGCAGCCCCGCGCCCGGTATCGCATTCACCGCCATGCCCATCGCGTACACGAGCACCAGATCCTGCCGGCTGAGGCCGAGCGTCGTTCGCGCCGTGGAAAGCAGGAGTGTGACGAGGATCACCAGCATTGTTAGGACGAAGATGGGACTGTACGGAAAGAGGCTGTAGGAGAGTTTGGTGTGACGGATCACGTAGTCGATCTGCGGGACGCAGAAGCAGAGCGCCGCGACGGTGAGCACGCCCAGCAGCCAGCCGCGCCAAGTGGGCGAGCCCAACTGCAGTTGTTCACCGCCCAGCACTTCCTGAAGGCGTTCATCACGGAAGTAAGGCGCGTTGCGCCGCTGCGAGACGGGCTCGGGCGGCGTGGGCTCGGGGCCGGAGGCCGGCGTGTCGGAGGCTGCGGTCATGTTCGAGTGCGCGGTATCCTATGTTCGCGCGCGCACGAATGCGACGGCGAAAAGGGCCTGGAACGCGCCGCGCTGCTTCGTCATACTTTCCGAGTCCCGTGGCGCGCTCTCCCGCTCTCTTCACTCTGTGAGGTCCATCATGCATTCGCTGCTGGCCGTTATTTCCCTCGTTTCGCTCCTGGCATGCGCGGCTGCCGTAAATGCGGGGGAAGCGCCCGCGGCGTGGTCGAGCGACCTGGCGTCCGAGCAGAAGGCCGCGGCTCAGGACGGCAAACCCGTCGTGATTCTGGTGCGGAATACCTGGGATGCCGGGACGCTGGATGCCGGCGAGTGGGTTCGCGAAGACGCGCCGCTCGTGCCCGCCCTGGCCGCATTCCACCGCGTCATGCTCTGGAATTTCGAAGCCGCGGCCAAGACGCTCTCCAACGAGCCCAAGGGCGGCCTGGTCTTCCTGACGGCCAAGGGCGAACTGATCGCCATCGAACCGATTCCCGATCTGCGTGCCGAACTGAAGGGCGTCTTCGACGCCGTACTCAAGTGGCCCGCGCCGGTCGACGAACTGGCCAAGGCCGCCGCGGCGGATCCTAAAGATGTGGACCGCGTGGCGCGGGTGGTGCATGTCCTGCGCGAGGTTGGGCGCGCCGACCATGCCTTGCAGATTGTCCATCTTGCGGCTCCCGCGGGAACGCAGCTTCCGCCTGCCGTCGCCGCCGAGGCCGAAGACCTGGAGTTGCTCGCGCCCCAGCACGCCGCCCAGCGTCTGGCCAAACTGGCCGACCTGTTCGGACGTTACATCAAGCCCGAGAATCCGGAGGCCCGTCCCAAAGCCATCGAACTTCAGGTCGCCTTGACGGCGCTCCAGGCCAGCGCCGTGGTCGGCGTTGCAGAGGATGAGGCCATCCTCAAGGATGCGCGCGCGTGCGGTGAGGCCCTGGACGCCTTCTCCAAGAACTCCGGGTCGGCCGATCTCGAGAAAACACTTCAGCAGAAAGTGGAGGCGCTTGCGCCGGGTGTGAAGGCGCGGGCCGACCAGTTGCGCAAGCAGGCGCAGGATCTGCGCAAGGAGCGGATGGAAAAAGATCCGGCCTCGCCGCGCGTGGTGATCAACCAGCTCCGGGATTTTCTCGAGACGCAGCAGGGAAAAGACGAGGCGAAGGTCCGGGAGTTGACGGCGAAGCTGCTCGCGATGCCCATGGACGCCAAACGCCTGCGCCAAGCCGCCGAGGCGATCATCTTCACCTTCTTCTGGCTCGATCTGGACGCCGAGCGGGCGCAATTCGCGAAACGCCTGGAGAAAGAGCTCCCCACCGGACGCGCCGCCGCGGATCTTTTCCTGGACCTCGCCGACCTGGCCTACGCCAAGGGCCAGCGGGACGAGGCGGACGATTACTGGAAGACGGCCGAGAAAGCGGCCGCGAAGGGCGAGAGCCCCGTGCTCCAGCGCGCCGCGCGGGCCATGCGCGCACTGGCCGATGGCAAAGACAGCCCGCGCAACACGCGCTGGGCCAAGCGCGAGATCCTGGACGTGCTGGTGCTGGTTCCGGATCTCGAGACCTTCGCCGCGGCGATCTCGCAATGGGACGAGAAGCGCTTCTTCCCGGTCCTCTTTCAAGACGATCTCTATGCGCCCAAGTTCGCGTCGGCCTTCAAGCCTTCGCGGACCGTCCTCGTGCCTTCCGTAAAAAAGGATGGCGCCAAAGCCTTCGCGCCCGCGCAGATCCGGCGCGCCATCCTATCGAGCTGGCTGAGCGGCGATAAGAAGAATGCGGTGCCCGCAGAACCCAGGGACGAAGATCTGCGCGCCCGCCTGAAAGACCTGGGCGACGATCCGCAGGGCGTGATCTTCGGCGACGGGACCTCGGGCGAAACCGCCGGCGCGTTGGCGCTCGCGGCCGGGCGGTTCGAGGGCTTCGAGGTGCTCCCGCTGCCGAAGGTGGGCCAGGAGAAAGACGAGCGCCTCGCGCAGCCCAACGATTATCTCTCCCAGACGGCGGCCTGGCACCTGGCGCGGCAGGTCCGCGAGGGCCTGGCGCGCTGGGGCTTGCCGTTCGAGGACCGCTGGGCGGCGGTGACGCTCGCGGGCGCGTATCCTTTCCGGTACAGCGGCCCGGCCTACGAGCGCTGGGGCACGACCTTCGCCCTCGACGATCTGCTGGGCCGCAACGAGGACGGCACGCGCATCGCCGCGACCGGACGACTGCTCGGCGATTCTTCGCGCAGTGCGTATCAGGCGATGTGCTCGCTCTTCCTCTCGCCGGAGTCAGCGTTTCTGTTTAACACCTATGGCCTGAATCCCAAATCGATCTGGGGGCAGTACCGGACGGATTTTGCCGAGGAAGCCTGGAAGGAGCGCCTGCATGTCACGCAGTTCAAAGGCGAGCAGGCCAAAGTCGAGACGTTCCGTTCGCGAGCTATTCCGTGGAATCGCGACGGCGTGATGATCGTCAATTCGTCGGGCGGCGCGCATGAATGGTCCGTGGCCGGAGGCGGCGGCACGCCGGACGATTTTCCCGTCGGCGGACCAGTCGCGATCCACGTGACGCATTCCGGCACCGCGGCGGAGGTCTACGACACCGACACCCTGGCCGGCCGCGCGGTGTGGGGCGGGGCGTTCTGGTATTTCGGCTCCACCGCCGAGCCCTTCCTGACCTCGTTCCAGCCGTCCTGGTACTTCGGGCCGCGCATCGCCAACGGCGCGCCGTTCTCCGCGGTCTTCCGGCAGCGCACGGTCCAGAATTTCTGGCTCCCCTGGCGTCTGATGATCGTCGGCGACCCGCTCTTCTGCCTGCGCGAGAAGCCGCCCGAAAAGAAGAAACGCGTGCAGGAGGACGGCATGCTGATCGCCAAAGGCGAACGCTGGCTCACCGGCATGGGCGCCGTCGGCTTTATGGAAGAACTTCCGGAATTCAAAGATAAAGAGTTCGATCTGTGGTGCCTGCGCCTGCGCATGGCCCGCTGGTGCGCGGATCGCGACGCCGTCAAGGTCGTCCTCTCCCAGCAGCCCATGGGCAGGCCGATCGATGGCGGCGCGCTCGCCATGATTCTCGAAGAGTGCCTGCTGGCGGACGATGCTCACGGGGCCGTTAAGGAGTGGCTCGCCGCCGACGACCGGGCGCGCTCGAACTACGCCGCGCGCATCTACGCGCGCTACGCCGCGGCGAGTCTGATGGACAAGGCGCAGGCGGCAAGCGATGCCGCGAGCCTCGGCAAGCACTTCGATGAACTGCTCACGACTGCGCCGGCCGGAAATTTCGTGGACCGCTGGCTCGAAAAGGCGCTCGCTCTGGCTCAGGAGAAGAAGGACGAAGCCGCGTTCATGACCTGGTTGCAGGCCAGATCCAACGATGCGAAGTTGGCGGCATACAAAGCGTCCTTCGTTTCGCGGATCAACCGGTTGAAGAGCGATGCGCTGTATCGCAAAGAGAAGTGGACCGTCGAAGACAAAGCCGCGGCGCTGGAGAATCTCTCGCAGTTGCTGAAGGCCGAGAAAGACGCGCGCAAGATCGCCGCATCGGTCGAATCGCTTGGAGACGCGTACCTTTTAAAGTTTGAAGGCGCCGAGTACGAGGGCTTCAAGAAGGACCTTGGCGGCCTCTTCCCCGCAGGTGGCGAGCAGGCCAAGGCCCTCCAGGACGCGCTTGCCGCGCTGGAGGCCAAACGTTCGCTGCATAAAGATTGGCTGGTCCTCGGATCGTTCACCGACGCGAAGGCAGGCGCCTGGGAAGTGGTCGGCCCACACGCGGGCAAGTCACAGCCGGATTTCACGGCTGTGTTCAAAGAGGGCGAACGCAGGCTGCAATGGACGCGGCCGTTCAAAGGCGGCGCGTTCGGCATCGTGGACCTTGCAGCGCTGCTGAAGCCGAATGAGAACTGCTACGCATACGCGGCGGCTATGGTGGCGGCCGAGAAGGACGCCGAAGGGTTGCTGCTGCTGGGCTCCGACGACGGCGTTACGGTCTGGCTCGACGGCAAGGAGATTCACCGCAATCCCGCCGCGCGCGGTGTGAAGGTGGACGAGGACCGCGTGCCGGTAAAGCTTGCCGCGGGTTCGCACTCTCTGGTGATGCGGATCGACCAGGGTGGGGGAGGCTGGGGCTTCTGCGCGCGCTTCGCCGACAAGGAAGGCAAGGGCGCGCTGCCCGGAGTCTCGATGAAGTGCCCTGAGCTGAAGTAAAGCGCGTGGCCGCCGGTTTACAATGAAGCGAGTTCCACGACCTCCGCACTGAGGACGTGCTCCTGCTTAGCGATCGCGCCGAGCACCGGGTCGGGCGGGAGCGCGTCGAGTTCGATGCGCGCGACGGCGGCCTGTGCGCCCGAGAAGACGACGTTGTTCGTGCACTGGACGTTGATGCCTGCCGTACGCAGTTTCTCGAAGAGGCCCGCCAGCACGCCCACGCGGTCGAAATGCCGCACGACCAGCAGCCATTTCGCCGGCGTGCGCTGAGCCATGTTAACGCAATTGGGCACACCGCCGGTCTTGACGAAGCTTTCGACGATGCGCACGGCTTCCTGCGCGATGGCGTCCTGCGCCTGCTCCGTGGATGCGCCGATATGAGGCGTGCCGGTGAAGCCCGGCAGTTTACAGAGCGGCTGTTCGAAAGCCGCGCTTCCGCCCGAGGGCTCGCCCTCGTACACGTCCATGGCCACGCGGATGCCCTTCTTCTGGACGGCCTTAGCCATCGCCGCGTGGTCGATGACCTCGCCGCGCGACGTGTTGATCAGGATCGCGCGCGGCTTCATCTCGGCAAAGAAGCGCTCGTCGACCAGGTGGTGCGTCTCCGCGTTCAACGCCAGATGGATGCTGATGGCATCGGACTGCTGCGCGAGGCGGTAGAGGTCCGGGCAGAATTCGACGCCCAGTTCCGCCGCGTGCTCCTGCGTGAGCGAGCGCGAACAGGCGACCACGCGCATGCCGAAACCTTTTGCGCGTTCGATCACCAGTTCTCCGATGCGCCCGACGCCCAAAATGCCAAGCGTTCGGCCCAGTAGCCCGTCGGCCTTGGAGAACTCCTTCTTGTTCCATTTGCCTGCGCGCAATTCGGTTGTGGCGTCCGCGATGCGGCGGTCTGCGGCAAGCAGCAGACCCAGCGCCAGTTCAGCAACAGCCGCCGCGTTCTTGCCGGGGCAGTTGGCGACGTAAATGCCGAGCGCCGAGGCTTTCCCCGCGTCGATGTTGTCCACGCCCGCGCCGGCACGGACGATCAACTGCAAGTCCTTCGCCCCTTCGATGGCCGCCGCGTTCACCTTAGTAGACCGCACGATCAGGACAGATGCGCCCTTGAGCGCCGGTGCAAGGCTCGCCGGGTCGAGTTCCGCGCGGTAGTCGACCTCAAGCCCGAGTTTGCGGAGCCGCTCGAGCCCCTGGGCGGGGAACTTGTCGGCGACCAGAATCTTTCGCTTGGCCGATGGATCGCTCATGCGCTTCTCTCCCTGAATCGAGCGGGCGGGACTCAGCGTACGTCTCGGATGCTCCCCAAATCCGCAAATGCTCCAGGAATCTTTAGTTTTTTGCACGGTACTGCACGGCCGTCTTTTGCCGTCAGGCGTTCGTGCAAGAGTTGCCAGCCGCATTTCGCCATGTCTCGGGTCGAATAAAAAACGTGGCTGATGGGGCGCTCCATAATGACGGGGTCGTTGCCTCCTGTTGCGGCGCGAAACCCGATTAAGGAAATGTCTTCTGGCACCTTTAGGCCTCTTTGGGCGAGCAAGGCTGCTACTTCGTAGCACATACGAACATCATGGCACACCATGGCCGTTGGAAGTTTTCCTAAATGAGTTATCAATCGGTCGAGGTCATTCAGCAGATCGCGTCTCAAATGCCTATGGCTATGAGGCGCGCTTTGATGCGGCAACGCAGGCCAGAAATTGACATCGGCATGCTTAGCCAGTTCCTCTTGCGTGCCCGTGCGGCGTTCAACGGAAGTAGGGTCCTCAATGGTGGGGTCCGAATTTTGCGGAGTCATTAGATCGATATCGAATCGGGAGACGAATAGTATTTCACGATGGCCGCGTGCGACGAGAACCTGCGCGGCCAACGCGCCGCCCTGAATGCCGTCGAAAATTACGCTGTCCGTTTTCCGCGCAAGAGGCGCGTGATCCAACGCAACAATGGGCAGATTGAGCGTTTCAAGATCGTGGAAATAAGCGTCTGAATCGATGGCGCCGGCCACCAGTCCATCGTAGCCTGCTTCGCGCAATACCTCGATGGCAGGCCCAACGGTCGCTGTTTTTTCTGATCTGCGCTCTTGCACTTCAAGTACGAACTCTCCGCGCGCCGCCAACTCACGCAGATATTCCACGGCGGGGCCCATATACCCAAACTGGAGCTTCGAAGTTCCGCGGTGCAGATAGGCTATTCTAAAAGGCCGGAGTGTTTTCGATTCCATCGCTGCCTTTTGCTCGAAGAGCAACGTAATTCCTTTAACCGCAACCATACTATCACGCCGCGGCGCCATGCAAAACATCCTTGCAAGAGCCGCCGTCGCTGGCGCGAAACGCCGCCGCCGACTATCCTCCGTCCGCCTTATCCAATTCCCGAAGGAGCTTAACTTTGATCCGCGTCGGCATCGCCGGCCTCGGCTTCATGGGCATGACCCACTATTACGCCATCAAGCGTTTAAAGGGCCTCCGCGTGGACGCGCTCTCCACGCGTGACCCGCAGAAGCGCGCGGGTGACTGGCGTTCGATCCAGGGCAACTTCGGCAAGCGCGGAGGCAAGGAGAACCTCGCCAAGGTGCGCGCGTACGAACACCTCGACGAGATGCTGCGCGATCCGGAACTGGACCTGATCGACATCTGTCTGCCCACCAGCCGCCACTGCGACGTGACGCTGGCGGCGCTCAAGGCTGGCAAGCACGTGTTACTCGAAAAGCCGATCTCCATCGATCTCGAAGAAGGGCGCAAGATGGCCGCGGCCGCGCGCGCGGCGGGCAAGCGGCTGCTGATCGCGCACGTGCTGCCGTTCTTTCCGGACTTCGCGCAGGCGCTGGCACTGGTCCGCTCGGGGAAGTTCGGCAAAATTCTCGCGGCGCACTTCAAGCGTGTCATCAGCAAGCCCGACTGGTCGAAGGAGGCGCGGGACGCAGGCAAGAGCGGCGGGCCGGCGATCGACCTGCACATTCACGACACGCACTTCATCCAGTTGCTCAAGGGAACGCCGCAGGCCGTCTTCGCGAGCGGCATCTTTGCCGGCGGCGCGGTCCAATACCTCGATACCACGTATCTGTACGCCGATCCGGGCTGCACCGTTACGTGTTCCAGCGGCGGCATCAGCATGCGCGGGCGTTCCTTCACGCACGGCTTCGAGATCTACATGGAGCGCGGCAGCCTGCTGTACGAATGGGCGACGGTGGAGGGCAAGCCGAGACCGCTCATGCCGCTTACGCTGCTTACCACCGACGGCAAGGCCCAGCCGCTCTCGAAGGGTCCAACGGATGCCGTCAAGGCCTTTGAATTGGAGATTAAGTACGCGGCGGACGCGCTGCATGGCAAGCATGATGGCGAGATCCTCTCCGCCGAGAGCGCGCTCGCCGCGCTGACGCTCTGCCACCGCGAGATCGAGAGCGTGCGGACCGGCCGGATCGTCGCGGTCTAGCCATGGCCCGCCGCCGCCGCTTCCATGTCGCATCGCTTGAGGGTGCCGCGCCAGGCGCGCACGTGGAACTGCCCGCCGACGAGGCCAAGCACGCGCGCGTGCTGCGCTTAAAGCCGGGCGCAGAAATTGAACTCTTCGATCAAAGCGGACGTGCGTGGTCGGCCGCGCTCTCCGACGACGGCGCTGCGGCCTTCCTGACCGAGTTCCTCGCCCAAATTTCCGGCTCATCGGCTGAACGGACGCGCACTCCGCGCGTGATCCTCGCCACCGCGTGGCCGAAGGGCAAGCGCGCGGCGGTACTGGTCGAGAAGTGCGCGGAACTGGGCGTGGCGGAGATCGTGCCGCTGCGCTGCGGGCGCAGCGTGGTGGTAAAGGACGACGAGAGCGAAGGGGTTGAGCGTCTTCGCCGCATCGCGGCCGAGGCCGCCAAGCAGTCGGGCCGCACGGAAGTCCCGGCGCTCTCCGCGGAACGCTCGCTGCCGCAGATCGTCGGCGAACATGCTGCCGTGGACCTCGTGGCCATGCTGGACCCGCGCGCGCTGGAGTCGCTGGCGGAACTGCTCGCGCGGGAAGCGCCTGCTGCGGGCGATACCGGAGATTCCGGGCGGGCAATCGTCTTGCTCGTCGGACCCGAAGGCGGCTTTACGCGCGAAGAAGAGGACATCGCGGACCAGGCCGGCGTGCGGCGGGCGCGCTTGGGCAGGCATGTGCTTCGCATCGAAACCGCCTGCATCGCCGCGTGCGCGATCTGCGCGGCTGTGCTAAAATAAATATATGGCGGTGGCGAATCCCGACTGGCGTCGCGCGCGCGTAGTGGAGAACCGCGAGATCGCGCGGGCGAGCATCTGGCTGACGCTCGAAGCGGCCGATGACCTTCCGGCCGCGTACGAACCCGGCCACGTGCTCGGCCTGGGGATCAGGACGGCGGATGGCGAGATGCTGCGCCACGCCTACACGGTCTCGTCCGGCGATTCCCAAGCCCGGCGTTTCTCGCACCTCTATCGCATCATCCCCACCGGCCGGATGACGCCGCGGCTGCAGCACATGCGCCCAGGCGACGAAGTCTTCTTTCACGGGCCAGGCCATAATCCGATCCAGCGCGAAGTCCGTGGCGAAGCGGCGCGCATCGCGGGGATCTCGACCGGCACCGGCATCGGCCCTCTGTACGGCTACGCGGAAAAGGCGCTGAGCGAAGGCGAACGCCGCCCGCTTGCGATCTACGCCGGGTTTCGCGAAGCCGACGACATCTGCCTGGAAGCGGAATTGAAGGCCCTCGCGCTCCGATTCCCGAACTTCGCTTACCGTTTCACGCTCAGCCGGCCCGGCGAACACTGGCAGGGATTGCGCGGGCGCGTGAACGAATCCGTTCCGGCGTTGCTTGGTGGGCTGAACGACTTGCACGTCCACCTGGTCGGCAACGGGGAGATGGTTCACTATTGGCGCCCGGCGTTGCATAGGGCCGGCATGCCGCGGGAGCGCGTCACGATCGAGACGTACTTCAACCACCACGCGTCGCCGAGCGACCAGGAAATCGAAAGCTTCGCCGCGGCGCTGCGCACTAACGATTAGACCGAACAGGTTCCATTGAAAACCCGCGGCCGCCCTGGAAATTCCCTCCTTATGTAAGGGGGGATACAGGGGGGGTAACGCCTCCGCCGCCTTAACCTCCCCTTGCCCCTCCTTACATAAGGAGGGGATTTCAACAGCGCCATCAAATAGAAAAACGCCAAGCCGCATTGAACGGCTTGGCGCTTATCCTGCCGTCTCTTGGCAAATTGCTTACGCCTTCAAGCCTCGGCCGCGCAGCACTTCGCGGAAGTGCGCCGGATCGTCGCCGGTGGTCGTATACGCCACCGTGTTTGCGCGGCGGTCGTAGGGGGAATGGTTGCCGTCGGAGCCATGGATCACCAGCGAGCCGAAGAAGACGATATCGCCCGCATCCATCTCGCACAGCACCGCGCCCTCGCGCGGTTGGAAGTACCCCGGCAGATATACGCCGAACGAGACGCCCTGTTCTCTATCATGCTTGATCAGGCCCTGCTTATGTGTGCCGGGCACGAACTGGATGCAGCCGTTGGCCTTCGTCGCAGGGTCGATCGCGAGCATCGCGTTGACCTGCACCGGGCGGTTCTCAGCCTTCTTCCAATACGCGTAGTCCTGGTGCCACGGCGTCACCGTGCCATCGAGCGCCGCTTTCATCAGCAGCTTGCTGTGGAAGAGCGAGATGTCCGGCCCGATCAAGGTCTCGATGATGTCGAGCACCGCGTCGCTGCGCAGGAGCGTATTCAAACCGGGGCTGACGAGTTCGGAGTGCATGAGCTGCTTGATGCGCTTGGGGCGGCCGTCGACCGGTTTCTCCCAACTGACGTGTACGCTCGAAGTCGTCTCGGCGGCCATGCGTTCGTGCAGGCCGTCGGCCTCACGGCGAATCTGCGCCATCAAGGCTGGATGGCAGACCCCTTTCTTCAAGATGAACCCGTCGCGCTCGAAGCGGGCCAGTTCTTCGGGGCTCAGCACGCATTTCGTCGTGGGACAGGCTGCGGCGCTGCTCATCGAGACGTCCTCCGGATTCCTTGTTGACCGATCTTGCTTACATCGTCTAAGATACACGCCATGTTCCCATAGGTCATCGGGAGGCTTTTGCTAAAAGTTTGGATAATATTGCTCACCATCCTACGGAAGTCCTGGCCCGCATCGCGGGCTTTCCCAGCGAACGCTCGCGCGGCCTGTGGTGGTACGTTCATAACGCGGCCCACCAGCGCTGCGGAACCGACTGGGGCTGCAACCGCAAGAGTTACTTCGGCCATCAGGTCATGTTCATGGCGGCCGGCAAGGGGAAGGGCTCGTACCAAGGCCGTCCCTGGACGGCCAAGGCCGGCGAGGCCGTGCTCATGGATCTGCGCTATCCGCACACCTATTACGCCGACCCGGCGGACCCGTGGGAGATGTACTGGATCATCTTCGACGGGCCGGGGGTGGCCGAGATTTTCACCGCCTTGATTCGGTCGGCCGGGTCGCCGGTGCTTCCTTTTGCCTCTCTGTCGCGCATGAAGGCGGACTTCAAGGCCATCTTTGCGCTGCTCGCCGAACATTCGCCCGGCTACGACGCCTGGGTCTGGAACCACCTGGCGGGACTGGTGGCGAACATTGTCGAGGGCCTGCGCCGGGCGGGCCGCGAAGCCGATACGTCGCTCGCGCACGCCCCCGCAGGCGTCGCAGCCTCGCTGGCCTACCTGCGCCAGTTCCATCAGCGCGCGCTGACCCTGGATGAACTGGCGCGGCAAGCGCATATGAGTACCTTTCATTTTGTGCGGCGCTTCAAGCGCGCCACGGGCTTCACGCCCATCGAATACCTCGAGAAATACCGCGTCGGCCGCGCGCAGGAACTGATGATGACGCAGCCCGAACTTCGGCTGGGCGAGATCTCCCGTGCGGTGGGTTACGACGACCCGGCTTACTTCAGCCGCGTCTTCCGCAAACGCACGGGCTGGCCGCCGAGCGTATTCCGCAAAGGCCTGCCGGGAGCGAGCCGATGAGCGGCGCTACCGCGCCTTCGCGCGCTTTCCGCCTTGCGTGTGCCGGTTCGGAGCCCGCCGCCGAACGCTGCGCTCGCGCCGCGGGTAATGTGCCGGGCCTGGAAATCGTATCCATAGATGAGGCCGAGGCCGTATGCGTTGCCCATGCGCCGTTGGAGCGGGCTGCAGCGGCGCTTGAGTGCCTGCGCGCGGGCAAACACGTGCTGCTCGAAGCGCCCGTCGCGGACGATTGGCCGGCGCTCGACCTGCTCGTCGCCGAATCGGCCGCGCGCGGCCTGCGCCTCACTCCGTTGCTGCCCTATCGTTTTCAACCAGCGTGTGCGGCGATCCGCGAGCAAGTACAACTTATGCCTTGGGGCTTCCCGTCCTCTGTGGAGATTGCGCTCGGCCGAGACGATGCGGATGCGCGCAGCCTTGGGTTGAGCGGAAACGGTGCGCTCGGAACGGCCGCGCATCTGCTCGATCTCGTCCGCTGGACGCTCGGCACCGAACCGCAGTCCGTCGAACCTATCCAAGCCGCCGGCGCTGTCCGCGCCTTGAAGATCGAATTGGGTCACATGGCCTCGGGCGTTCAAGTGTGCTGGCTGGCGGACGCGCCAGCGTGGGGTTGGCGCATCGTGTTCCGGGGCGGGGATAAAGAGCTCGTGCTCGAGCGGCCCTTGCCCGCAGCGGATGCGGAGCTATGGGTCCCGCTGCTTGCCGATTTTGCCGCAGCCTGCCGCGAGGGCCGCGAGCCCGAGGTGAACACCGCCGACGCGCTTTCCGGCGTAGGCGTCGCGCGTGCGGCTGCCGTTGCATGGCGAAGCGGCAAGCGCGCGGAGATCGTGCGCCATCATTACGAACACGATCTCGATGCGAAGTGGGAGCGCGAAAACCGCAAGCCGGCGAGGGCCTGAAGGGATGCCGATGGAGCGTGTGGTACGGGAACCTCTCGAGATCGGCGCGCGCGTCGCGAAGCGCTTCATGCGCCGGGCGGACTATCCGCGCACGTACATGGCCGATCTCGGGCTTCAGGGCGTGTTGTGGATGTACGACGTCAGCGGCGAGGCGCGCTATCTCGATTTCGTCCTCGAAGTCTTGAAGCACCGCTGCGCTCCGCCCGAGTACGTCTACGAATGGCGCTCACAGTTGTACCTGATGGTCAATTACGAGCTCTACCTGCGGACCCGTGACGACCGCTACATCGGGCATGTGGTGGAGACCGCGGACGCGTTCCGGCGTGAAGTTCCCCGGGATCGCGACGGCTGCGTCGGCTACTTCTTTCGCCCCGAGCTCAAACGCATCTTCATCGACATGCTTCAGGGCTACGCGACCCACATGGCCCGCGCGGGGGCGCTCAGCGGCGACGCGAGTTTCTTCGACGAGTGCGTGGACCAGTACGCGAAGTTCCGGCGCGTTCTGCGCGATCCCGCGACGGGCTGGTGGAGCCAGGGGCGCGGCTGGAACGCCGAGCCGGAGTTCGTCTCGCCCGGCGCGTGGCTGCGCGGACAGGGCTGGGTGCTGCGCGGCATGGTCGAGAGCCTGACCGCGATGCCGGAGGATTACGCGCGCCACGGCGAGATGCTGGAGATGCTGCGCGAGTTCGCTCTGACGATTGTCGGCGCGCAGGATGCGCGCGGCATGTGGCGTCAGGTGCCGTATCGCCCGGAGACCTATCAGGAGACGACCGGCACCGGGTTCTTCGTTCACTATTTGAGCCGTGCGGTCCAACAGGGACTCTTGCCGCACGAAGTCTTCCGCGACGCCGCCGTCAGGGGCTACGAGGCCTTGCATGGCTTCGTGACGAAGGACGGCACCGTCTTGAGCGGGAGCTTCGGATGCGGCCCGCTCCGGTCGCTGGACGACTATCTGCATCGCCCCGCCGCGCCCGGCGATCCGCATACGCCGGGCACGACGATGCTTGCGTGTGCCGGCCGCGCGCTGCTGGACCGCCCGCCGGTCGCTTGAACTGGCCCAAAATTCGAGTGATTTCTTGTCTATTGCAATCCGCACGGGGTACGATATAACGCCGTGCTCACACGTGTGAGCACATAAGTAAATTACATGACCGGGGAGAGCACACTCGCATGGCCGCTAAGATTCCGTACCGCCGGGAAGACCTTTTGCGCACGGGCAAGCAACGCAGCTTCAGCGCGGAAGCGCTTGGGCAGATTGCCTTTCCGCTGGGCGGCATCGGCACGGGGACGATCTCGCTGGGCGGCCGGGGCAACCTGCGCGACTTCGAGATCCACAACCACCCGGCGAAGGGCAAGATCAATCCGCTGACCTTCTTTGCGGTCTGGGCCAAGCCGGTGGGCGCGAAGGAACAGGCCGTCGCGAAGATCCTCGAGCGCAAGCTCTTGCCGCCATATCACGCGGGGCACGGGCTCGACCGCGCCAACCTCGGCGGCGTCGCGCGGCTCGACGAGGCCAACTTCCGCGGCGAGTACCCGTTCGCGTGGATCGACTTCGAGGACGCGGAACTGCCGGTGAAGGTTAGCCTCGAGGCCTTCACGCCGTTTCTGCCGCTCAACGCCGACGACAGCTCGTACCCGGTCGCGGTCTTCCACTGGACCTTCCGCAACCCGACCAAGAAAGCCGTTGAACTCTCGCTGCTGGCCACGATGCAGAATCCGATCGGGCGGCAGGACATCGGCGTCAAGAGCGAGATCAAGTCGCTGCTGAATCAATTCCGCAAGGATGCGCGGCTCCAGGGCCTCTGGTTCACCTCGCCGGACCTGAAGGCGGAAGACCCGAACCTGATGACCGCGGCGCTGGCCACGCCGTGGGAAGACGCCGACGTGCAGACCAACCTCTATAAGGGCGGCTGGTGGGACGCGGCGCATATCCTCTGGGACGACTTCGCCGCGGACGGCCGCCTCGAACCGAACGTCCGCTCGGTCTTTGGCGGCAAAGAAGCGGAGAAGGGCGATCCGCTCCATCCGCAGGGCTTCTTCGATTTCGTGCAAGGCAAGGGCGGAGCGGGCGCCGGGGCGCTCTGCATGGGCGCAAAAATCGGCCCCGGCGAGTCCGTCACCATCCCGGTAATGATGGCGTGGCACTCGCCCTTCTTGAAGGCGTGGACCGAGAACATCGTCGCGCGCACGTATATGTCCACGCAGTTCGCCGATGCGTGGGACGCCGTGAGCCGCCTGCAGAGCGAGAAGGACCGCCTGGAGTCCGGGACGCGCGCGTGGCACAAGGTGTTCTATTCGAGCACGCTGCCGGCGGTGGCGCTCGACGCGGCCGGCAGCCAGGCCTCGATCATCCGCACTTGCACCTGCCTGCGGCTGGCAGACGGCCAGTTCTACGGCTGGGAAGGCTGCAGCGACGACGGCGGCTGCTGCAACGGCACCTGCACGCACGTCTGGAATTACGAGCAGGCCCTCGCGTTTCTCTTCCCGGGCCTCGAACGCTCCATCCGCCGCAACGAGTTCCTCAATTCGACCGACGCGAAAGGACACATGCAGTTCCGGAGTTCCATGCCGGCCAACGCGAAGCGCGGGCAGTTCCACGCCTGTGGCGACGGCCAGATGGGCTGCCTCATCCGCCTCTATCGCGACTGGCAGCTCAGCGGCGACGACGGCTTCCTGCGCGAGGTCTGGCCGGCGGCAAAACGCGCGCTCGAGTTCGCCTGGACCGATCCGCACGGCTGGGACCCGAACAAGGACGGCCTTATGGAGGGCTGCCAGCACAACACCTACGACATCGAATTCTACGGCCCGAACCCGCTGATGGGCTCGATGTACCTCGGTGCGCTCGAAGCCGGCGCGCGCATGGCGGAGTACCTCGGCGAATCCGGAAAGGCCGAAGAGTATCGCAAGATCGCCGCGAGCGGGCGCGCGAAGTTCGAGAAGCAGCTCTGGAACGGCGAGTACTACATCCAGAAGGTCGAAGTGCTGAAGGATCTGAACGTGCCCGAGCATCTGCGCGGCCCGCTGGCGTCCAGCGCCGCCGAGTGCGGACCCGGCTGCGCCTGCAACGAGCCGCCCGGCGGCAAGGCCAAGGCGCTCGTGCCAGGCAAAGATTTTGAAGTGAAGTACCAGCACGGCGAAGGCTGCCTCGCCGACCAGTTGCTGGGGCAGTGGGCCAGCCACGTCGCGGGCCTGGGCAACGTGCTCGACGCGAAGCGCGTGGAGTCCGCCGTCGCGAGCATCTTCAAGCACAACTTCCTCAAACCGATCGGCTCGTTCAGCAACGTCCAGCGCATCTACGCGCTCAACGACGAAGCCGGCTTGCTGCTCTGCACGTGGCCGCGCGGCGACCGCCCGCGGCTGCCGTTCGTGTACAGCGACGAAGTCTGGACCGGCATCGAGTACCAGGTGGCCGCGCACCTGATCTACGAAGGGCTCGTCGAAGAGGGCCTCGCCGTGGTGAAGGGCGTCCGCGACCGCCACGACGGCCTGCGCCGCAATCCGTGGAACGAGTTCGAGTGCGGGCACCACTACGCGCGCGCGATGGCCTCGTGGTCGCTGATCACGGCGCTAAGCGGCTTCTCGTACAGTGCGGTGGATAAGCGGATCGGCTTCGCGCCCAAGGTGAACGCCGAAGACTTCCGCGGCTTCTTCTCGACGGGCTCGGCCTGGGGCACGTACGCGCAGAAGTCCGGCTCCAAAAAGTTCAGCGCCGGCTTCGAGGTGGGCAACGGCGTGCTCGCGCTGGCTGCCGTCAATGTGGCTGTACCGAAGACGCTGGCGGGCAAGTCCGTGCGCGTCACGCTCGGCGGTGAAAAGGTCGAAGCGCGCGCGGAAACGGAGGGCTCAGGGCTTCGCATCACCTTTGCTTCGCCGCTTATCGTCCAGCCGGCTTCGGATCTTTCGATTCAGGTGGGGTGACTTCGGTCTTCGGGTTCAGCGATAGGACGAGCTTGTCCAACTGCGCGTGCCAGAGCGTCTGGCTCTTGTCGATTTCCGCTCTGCCGAACTTCTCTTTGGCGTTGGGATCAAGCAGCCCAGTGAGAATCTTTTCGAACAAACCCTTCGCTTCGGGCTGCGTAAGCAGTGTCTCGATGAAGGACTCGCCCAGGGCGTAATTGGTCAGCGCCTTCATGCCCATCTTGTCCGGGTTCCAGGCCTCGGGCTTCAGCGCCATATAGCCTTCGAGAGATGGATAATCCTTCTTCTGCAACGCTTGCAGCGTGTACCGGTAAAAGGACCGGCTGTAGCGCTTGGAAAGATTCTCTTCGCGCGAAGCGCGCAGATCCCAGAACTGAAAATACGTCGCGATGCCCTCGTCGAGGAAGACCGGGATGCGCTCCTTGCCCAGATGTGTGCGCAGCAGGAGATGCGTGCCTTCGTGCAGCAGGATCTGGTAGTAGAAGCGCGCGAAGTCGCGCTCTTCCGGGCGGATGATGAAGGAATAGAGGCAGAGTTCCTTAACCCGGCCCGTCGGCCCGTCGAATAAGTAGCGGTAGTGGCCGCGCGAATTGTCGTTGAAGATCGCCGCGTAATCTTTCTGCTGCGCGAAGATCTGGACGGTCGGTTTCTGCGGAATCTTCGGCTTCGGCGGGAGCCCCAGCACCGCATGGAGCTTCTCGTAGTAGAGATCCATGAAGCAGGCCAGTTCGGCGGTGAAGCGCGCGGAGACTTCGGTTCGGACGAGCCAATGCGCGCTCTCGAAGACGAAGAAGTTGCCTTCCTTCTTGACGGCCTTCTCAACCTCGCCGACTTTCCGCTCTTCCGCCTCGTTCCATTTCCACGGCCGTTCTTTGTAGGCGGGATCCTCGCCTTCCTCTTCCTGCGGCGGAGCCGGCTGCTCCGCGGTCGCGCCGCGGCTCACGCCAGGGACAAGCAGGCTCAGGCCCAGCATAAACGGGAGGAACGGTTTGAAACGGCTGGAGTGTCCGGGGATGGGATCCATTACCGGTGTCATTTTTAGCGCGAGAGGCCGGAGACCTTACAGTACTTTGAAGGCAATCATGGTGATGTCGTCTTCTTGCGCCCGTTCGCCGTAGTGGCTGTGAATGGACTCTTCAAACAGGTCGATGAGCTCGATCACGGAGAGGTTGTAGTGCTTGACGAGCATGTCCTTGACCCGCTGCTCTCCGAACTCTTCCTTGTGCTTGTTCGGCGCTTCGACCAGGCCGTCCGTGTACTGGAAGACCAGGTCGCCGCTCTGCAGGTGGATCTCCTGCTCCTGCGTGACGAGCGGGAAGCGCTTGCCCGATTTGTCCACGCCGATGACCATGCCGTTGGGCTTGATCTCGATGATCTTTTCGGGGCGTTTGGGGTTCACCAGAAACGGCGGGTTGTGCCCGGCGCGCGAGAACCGGAAGACGCGTTTGGCGGTATCGAGCACGCCGTAGCTCGCGGAGACAAATGTCTCGCCGTCCAGATCCTTGGCCAAGTCTTCGTTGGTGATGCTAAGCGTCTCTTTGGGGCTGGGCCGTCCTTTGGCGTAAATCTGGAGCGCTTTCTTGGCCATCCCCATGATGATGCCGGCCTCGATGCCGTGGCCGGAGACGTCGCCCATGGCGATACCGATCAGGTTCTCGCCCACGTCGATGAAGTCGTAGAAGTCGCCGGAAACGTTGGTGGCCGGGACGTACACCGCATGAAATTCGATGCCGGGGACTTTCGGAAGGTTGGGCAGCATCTGCCGCTGGCGCTTCTGCGCCACCTCGATGCTCTTATTCATCTCCTGTTCGGACTGGAGCTTTTGTGCAAGTTGTTTGAGTCTTGAGGTATCCACAGCGCGCATCCCGCCTTGCTCGATAAGCCTGCCTGCTCCACAGACTATAGCTGCAGACTGAGGTGCATGTCAATGAGCACCGTGCATTGTAGCAAGGCTATTCAATTATCCGGATTTAAGGAGGGCGAGGGCTTCGAGGGGGCGGGCGGCATGGCGGCGTTGGAGGGCCGCTTTGTTTTCGCATTTTGCCGCGGCGAGCAGGTGGATGCAGAGATTGCGCAGGCCGGAGAG
>JACQFI010000066.1 GCA_016200135.1 Planctomycetota bacterium | reverse complement strand
GTGAGAATGGACAGCAGGGTGAGAAAGGCCAGCAGGGTGAGAAGGGCCAGCAGGGTGAGAAGGGACAACAGGGTGAGAAAGGCCAGCCGGGCCAATGCCAAAATCCTGGACAAGGGCAATGCCAGAATCCAGGGCAAGGAGAGGGCCAAGGTCAGGGAAAAGGTCAAAATAGCAACGGCCAGCCTAATGGCGGAAAGAGTCCCGTCGGCGGCGCGGGAAAGCCGGGCGGCGGCGGGAGCGGGATGAACGGCTCGGAGCCCGGCCAGCCCAAGGACTTGAAGGACCTCAAAACCAACGAGCCCGGAAAGGCCGATGAGCCTACCTCCGGCGATCTGCAACCCATCCGCAATCAACTCAGCGAGGCCGCCGCGCGCATGCGCAAGGGCCAGCTCGACAACGAGACGACCAAGCTCATGCGCGAAGCCGTCGACAGCCTGAACGCCACGGGCCGCCGCCTGACCGAGGACGACCGCAACAAACTCGCCCGGAACATCGCGAAAGAACAGGCCAAACCCGACACGGGCGATGTCCGCAAGCCGCCGGCGGAAGAGCGCGTGAAAGAAGCGCCCGAAGGCCGCGCCCGCGAGACGCTCTCCAGCAAGTCCGGCGAGATGAAAGCCGTGCAGAGCAAACCGGGCGAGATGCAGGAAGACAACTTGCGCCGCCTGATCGAACAGGGCCAGGCCAAAGTCGTGCCCGAGTACCGCAAGCCGGTCGAGGATTATTATAAGGCGGTATCGAAGTAGGGCATTGATTGATTGCTATCGCAGGTTTGACCTCCGTCAATTACGGCTTAAATTGGTGCCAATCTATGCCGCACGGATGCGGTCGAATACATGTTGGGCGCCACGGCAAGGACGCGGCGCCCATAGCAACTACATCGAATGGAGTGCGCCATGATCGGTGTATTCGTGACGTTTCGCTACGGAGACAACTTCGACGAGCAAACCGTACGCAAGATTGCCGAGACCGCACGCGGAAGGTTTGAAGGCATGCCGGGCCTGCGCTCAAAGGCCTTCACATTCAATTCCGTAAAGCATGAGGCCGTGAACTTCTACGTTTGGGATTCAGAGGACGCAGCCAAAGCGTTCTTCACCGCTCAGTTGCTCGAGCGGGTGGCCGGTCTCTATGGAGTACGCCCGAGCGTCGAGTTCGTGCAGATTGCCACACTCGTGGAGAACACCCGGGCGTGACGTGGTCCAATGACGTCAGCCCGCCACAGATGCCTTCGAACGCATTTAAATCATGGTGGAAGAAGTTCAGAGCGACGGGTGATATTGCGCCTGTCCGCTTGGGCTGCACGCGCAACGAACTCAGGACTTTATTCGGAGACCCTGACGATGTTGGCCGCACATCCCGTAAACATCGCACGCCATCCATTTGGAAATACGGCGAGTTGGAATTTCATTTTGAGCCAAAAAGCACGGACTTACTCACTCTGATTTACTCAGATACGCCCGATGGAACTGTTGATGTCTGTATTCCGAGACGATCGGAATAAGACCTGCCTTATTTTTTCTTCGCCTTCTTGATGCAGTCGCGGACGTAGGCGAGGCTCTTCTCGAGCGCCTTGCCTTTGTCGTCGCCGCTGATGCCGCATTCGTAGGCCATGTAGCCGTCGAAGCCGATCTCCGCCAGCGCCTTGAAGCCCGCGACGAAGTCGATATCGCCCGTGCCAGGTTCGAGCCGCGTGTTGTCGGCCAGGTGGACGTGCTTCACGTACTTGCCCGCGTCGCGGAGCGCCTGTGGCGAGTTCGTCTCTTCGATATGCATGTGGAAGAAGTCGCTGATCACCGCCACGGCCGGATGCTTGCAGCGCTTGCAGATCTCCACGCCGTCGGCCTGCTTGCGCAGCAGGTGCTGCTCGTAGCGGTTGAGCGGCTCGAGCAGGAAGAGCGTCTTGTGCTTCTGGGCGCAGTCGCCGAGTTCCTTGCAGAGCTCGCTCAGCAGGTCCTTCTCGAGGGCGATTGCATCTTTCAGCGGCGAGAGATCGTTGATGCGCGGGGGCCCAAAGATCGGCGGGACGATCTGGCCCACGGCGCCGAGCTTGCCGGCGAGTTCCAGGTACTTCATGCTCTCGTCCATGCTCGCGCGGCGCTTCTTGGGATCGGGGTCGAGGAAGTCGAAGCTCGCGTTGCCGCAGATGGAGCTCACCGGCACGGCCGAGTTCTCGAAGTCCTTGAGCGCCTGCGGAATCTGGTCCACCTTGTAGTTCCACGCGCTGATCTCGATGCCCTCGACATCGTGATCCTTGGCCCACTTGATCTTCTCTTTGGCCGTGTTGCCGGGGATCAGGCCGAGTTGCAGGGCGATCTTCATGGGGGCTCCTTTGGAGGTGCTTTCCGCGCGGTCCGGTTCAGTTGCGAGCGATGAAGGAACAGGTTAAGCAGGCCTCTTGCGAGCGCAAGTAGCGCCGTGGCAGCGGCGGGACGCCGCTGCGGCCTCCGCCGAGACGGCGGAGCCACGAACGTTTTGCCCAGCTCCAAACGGGGGAATGCGAGCCATGGCCGAGATGCGGCACTGCTGGCGCTGCCGGGCGGATTATCCGCCGGAGACCGTCGTCTGCGTGCGCTGCGGCATCAACTTGCTTACGGGCGAAGAGATTCCCAAGCAGGAACCCGAAGAAGCACCGCTCACGCCGTGGGAGAAAGTGGGTGCGACGGTCGCGGACCTCACGCCGGGTCTCCTGCGGCCCATCGTCTGGATCCCCGCGCTGCTGCTCGGCGCCGGCGGCTGGGGCGTGATCGTCATGGGCGGGATGCTGATCCAGGCGGGCGTGATCTTAAGCGGCGTACCGGTCGCGGCGCTGGGCCTGATCCTGTACGCGCAGGCCGTGGTGTGGACGATCACGGGCCAGTTCTGGCTCATGCACACGGCGCTGGTGGAATTTGAAGGCTGCCATTGGACGATCTTCGCCGTCGCGGTCTTCAGCCCGGGCATAGCCCTGATTCTGGCGCTAAAAATCCTGGCCGGAATGCACCCGCATTAGCGCGCATTCCCATGCGAAGCATTGAAAGTTTATTGCGAAAGCCGTTATCATGTGTGGCATGAGTGCAAAATTTCTTTTCGTCAGCACCTACGGCGCGTCGCTCGACCTGGCGTGGCAATGCAAGCGCGAGGGCGCCGGCGTGCGGCTGCATATCCGCAGCAAGCCCGACCGCGACGTCGGCGACGGCTTCGTCGAGAAGGCCGACGATTGGCAGGCGCAAAAGGACTGGGCCGACGTGATCGTCTTCGACGACGTGGGCTTCGGGACCGTCTGCGAGAAGCTGCGCGCGGAAGGCAAGGCCGTCGTGGGCGGCACGACCTACGGCGACCGTCTGGAACTCGACCGCGACTTCGGCCAGCAGGAGATGAAGGCCGCGGGGATGACCATCCTGCCGTGCTGGGACTTCGAAGGCTCCGACGCCTTCGAGCGCGCGATGGCCTTCATCCGCGAGCACCCCGACCGCTACGTGGTCAAGCCCAACGGCAAGGCGCAGAGCGAGAAGGTGCTCAGCTTCGTCGGCCAGGAAGACGACGGCCGCGACGTGCTCGAGACGCTCGCGTTCTTCAAGCGCGGCTGGGGCGCGAAGATCCAGGGCTTCCAGATCCAGAAGTTCGCGGCGGGCGTCGAGGTCGCCATCGGCGCGTTCTTCAACGGCAAGGACTTCGTCCTGCCTGCGCTCGTGAACTTCGAACACAAGAAACTCTTTCCTGGCGACATAGGGCCGTCCACGGGCGAGATGGGCACGAGCAGCTTCTGGTGCGGCGAGATTCCGCTCGTGAAGGAGACGATCCTGCGCTTCCGCGAGCGCCTCGCCGCGTGCCGCTACGTCGGCTACTTCGATCTCAACTGCATCGCGAACCACCGGGGCATCGTGCCGCTCGAGGCCACCTGCCGCTTCGGCTACCCGACGCTCAACCTGCAGATGGAAGGCGTGCTCTCGAAGTGGACGGAACTGCTCCCGGCGCTCGCGCGCGGCGAGCCGTTCCACATGCGCACGAAGCGCGGCTTTCAGGTCGCGGTGGTCGTCGCGGTGCCGCCGTTCCCGTTCGAGGACCCCGCGGCGTTCAAAAAGTACAGCGAGGACGCGGCGGTGATCTTCAAGCGCCCACTCACCGAGGGCCTGCACCCTTGCGACGTGAAGCTGGTGGAGAACGACTGGCGTCTGGCCGGCTGCAGCGGGTACGCTCTGGTGCTGACGGGCAGCGCCAACACGATGCTCGACGCGCGCAAGGAGGCGTACCACCGCGTAAAGCAGGTGATGATCCCGAATATGTTCTACCGCACGGACATCGGCGAACGCTGGATGCGCGACGGCGACCTGCTGCAATCCTGGGGCTTTTTGGGATAAGCCGGATTTATCGAAAGGACTCGCGCGCTTCGCGTATTCCGTTGCGCCAAAGGCTTTTTTCAGGAGATCGACATGCGCACCTACAGTTCGGATACCCCCGGCACGGCGGTCGGCATCGGCGTGCTGGTCGCGCTGGCCCTGGCCTTGGGCCTCGGCTTGGTCTTTTTTATGAGCAAGAACACCGCGTCGCGGCAGGAGATGGCCACCGCCCAAGCGGAAGACCAGGCCAGAGCCGAGGCCGATCAAGAGCAGCGCAAACTCGAGAAGCTCGCGCAAGAACGCCTGGATGCAGAGGCCGCGAAGGAAGCCGCCGCCGAAAGGCCCGCTCAAATGCCCGCCGCAGTGGACGCTCAGGCGCCCTTGGCCGAAAAGAGTACGGACGCATCCGTCGCGGAAGAGTCCAAGCCGCCGGCGGAAGCCAACGAGCCCGCGGGCAAGCGCCAGCAGGCATTTCTGCTCCATTTCGAGGACCGGAATATCGACGATTTAAACGCGCTGCTGGCGAAAGGCTGGCGCGTGGTGAACACCTGCGCGCTGAATGGCGCCAATCCGTTCAACAGCCGCTGCCTGATCGTCCTCGAGAAACCGTAAAGCCGGCCTACTTCTCCGCGGTCTTCTTGGCTTCTGCGCCCGGCTTGGGCGGCACCGGCAGCTTGCCTTTGAAGACCTCAAAGAACGCGTATCCGAACTTTTCGGGCACGTGGTTGCTTGTTCCCTCGGTAGGCGACCACGCGGTGTCTTGCCCGTCCTGATCGTCGCGCTTGGGACGGGTGCGGTTGAGGTTCAGACGCCAGCCTTTGGCCATTTCCTCAGCATGCTCGGGCAGGTTCAGGCTGGCGAACGGGATCTCGACTTCCACGGTCCACGCCTTCTCCTCGCGACCGGTCACGACCTTCAGGTTCTTGCACTCCCAGCCCTCGCCCTTCATGTAGCCGTCGTAGATCGAGCCCACCGCGTTCACGATCACCTGATGGTAAGGCTCCTCGGCGCTCTCGCTGGAGGCCAGGAAGATCTCGACGCTGTCGTCCTCCCAGATCTCCGTGTCGCGGTCGCGCTTCTCCGCCTTCAGGTTCTTCAGCTCGGAGTCCGCGCAGCGGAAAGCGACGAAGAACGCGTCCTTGCTGGCCAGCACGCGCGCCTCGGTATCGTGTTTGGGCGGGTCCGCCCGGCCGTCGGTGTACTTGAAACGCAGCACCGGCGCCTTCTTCCAGACGGAGTCGTCCAGCTTGCCGTCGATCATGGGCCCTTTGGAAATCTTCGGCACGAGCACCGCGGGCCGGTCCTTGTAGGCGGGCGGCGCGGGTGTCTTCTTCCCTGGCTCCTGCTTCGCGGGGTTCTTCTTTGCGGGCTCCTTCTCCGCATCGCCGTCGCCTTCCTTGCAGCCCGAGAGCGCAAGCGTCAGGACCATGGCCGAAAACAACGCGAGGTAAGACCGCATGAACGGCTCCTTTCTTAAAACGACCAGCGCGAGACCCAACGGTGCGGACGGAACGCCGGGATCTCCAGCGGCGTCAGCGGCGCGCCCGTGCCCGGACGGTAGAGCTGCTTGTAGTCCAGTTTCTCGCCGGTGCGGTAGTAGTGCTCCAGAAAAGCCCAGTCCGCAGCGAACATGTCCGCGACCCACGGGTCAAGGTCGGTCACGCCGACTTCGTGCAGCAGCGTCAGGCTGTAGCGCGTGGCGTTGCGCTCGTAGTCCAGAATCTTCGCCATGGTCGCATCGTCCTTGCCCGGCGCGAGGTCCAAGCCGATCGTGCGGTACTCCTCCGAGATGTTCCACTGGACCGTGTGCCCGAAGAGATGCAGCAGCACGAAGAGCGCGGTCTCGAGGTCCAGCGAGTAATCCAGCTTGATGCGTTCGCCGTCGAGGTCCCCGGTGTTCGGGTCGAGCACGTCGCTGATGTTGACCTCGATGCCGTAGCGCTTCTCGAGCAGGAGTTCGACCTTGTCGAAGGCGAGTTTGAAATCGGTCATGGGCGCACCGTTTGCAATAGCGGCCTGCGTGCAGCCGCCTGATTTCGAAATGTTGGGTCCGCGACATCCTACCGCCGCACGGCTCAAGGCGCTATGGGCTGTTCGACCAGGATCTTGCCCGTAAAGACATACTGCAGCGTGTCGTGAAGCTCCTGCGCGTTCGCGGCGCTCATTACGAGCCCGCCGGCGTTGCGCACGGGCTCGAAGGCCTTGGCGTCGGTGTCGAAAGCCACGAAATACACGGACGCGCGCTTCTCTTCCGGCAGCGCGGCGAGCGCCTCGGCCACGTCGCCCGGCCGGTAGCCATGCGTGTTCTCGCCGTCGGTGACGACCACCAGATGCATCTTCTTCAGAGAGAGTTTGTCGAGGTCCCGCTTACCTTCGATCATGGCATCGCCGATGGGCGTTCCGCCGGACGGCCTGAGCCGCGCGAGCGCCGCCTCCGCCTGCTCCGGGTCGGGTTCCGCCGAGGGCAGCACAAGGCGGACGTTCGGCTGGTCGCCGCGCGCGCTGAACTCATGAATGCCCACGCAGAGCGGCAGCGCGGGGTTCTTCTTCCGGTAGTCCGCGGCCAGGCGGATGATGTCCAGGACGGCGCGGCGGGCGATCTCGATCTTCGGCCTTAGCGAGCCGTCCGTGTCCTTAACCGGGCTCCGCATGCTGCCCGAAGTATCTATGAGCACACTGACGGCGATGCCGTCCTTTTCAGGCGCCGCGGCGCCTTCGGCCAGCAGTTCCGCGATGGGATTGTTCCCCGGCATGGCGCCCGCGGGCGTTCCGGACCCCGTGACGCCTATGGACCCGGAAGAGCCCTGTCCGCTGGGCGTGGGCCGGGGCTTCGCCGGCGCACTGATTCTCATGATGAGGATAAACAATAGGATGCAGACGACGAGCAGGAACCTGCCGCAGCCAAAGGCAAATGCAGGCCCCCGCTCGCGCGACATTTTATTTCTGCTCCGGCGGGTACACGCCGATCTCCACGCGGCGGTTCAGCGCATGGTTGTCGGGGTCGTTCGCGTCGAAGGGCTCGTCCCAGCCCTTGCTGTCGATCGAGAACTTGTTCGGGTCGAACTTGTACTTGTCGATCAGCGCGCGCTTGATGGCCTCCGCGCGCTCCTGGCTGAGCTGCTTCACGGCGTTGACCGGCACCTTGCCCTTCATGCTGCTGTCCGTGTGCCCCACGATCAGGATCACCGCGCGCGCGAACTGCCCCGAAAGGGCCGCCACGCGCTCCAGCGTCGCGTCGACGTTGGGATCGTAGAGCTTGCCGTTGATGACCATGCCGTTCGGGTCGCGCGCGGGCTCGTACGGATTGCTGCTGTTGGGAAAGAAGTTGATCCGGATCGTCTGCGTCAGGATCGGCGCTTCGGCCTGGATCTGCTTCACGTTCGCCGGCGTGAACGAGGTGATGCTCTCGTCCTTCTGGTGCGCGAACGCGCCCTTCTTCTGCAGTGCTTGCAGCACGGAGAAGTCCATCACCTGGTCGAACGGCACCGCCTGCGTGATGCTGCCCAGCTTCTGGTACACGTAACCCGCGTTCTTCCAGGTGCGCTCGAAGTTGGTCGGGTTCTGCGCGTTCATGAAGAACTGCAGATTCTCGGCGAAGTTCGTCGCGTGCGCGTCCTCGCGCATGCCCATGGCGTCCTCGGGCTTGAGGTTGAACGCGGCCGCCATCCACTTGCACGCTTCTTCGGGGTGCTCCTTCGCGTAGTCCATGCCCTCGAAGATGCCCGCCACCAGGCCTTCCACGATATCCGGATGGTCGCGCATGAAGTCCGCGCGCACCGCGTATACGTCGGAGATCAGCTTGTTGGCGTCCTTGGTGCTGGAAAGAATGCGCGTGTTCGCGACCTTGTCGGGGATGTTGTAGATGTCCGGCGACCACGAGACGCAGGCGTCGATGGACTTGTCGGCCACGAACGCCGCGGAGGCTTCGAAGGCCGAACCCGTGTATTTCTTGTTCACGTCCTTCAGGCTCAGACCCGCCGAGAACATGAGCGAGGTGAGGTAGTACTCGCTGGGGGAGTTCTGGGCGAGCGCGACGGTCTTGCCCTTCAGGTCCGCGACGCTCTTGATGTGCTTCCGCACCACGATGCCGTCGCCGCCGTTCGACCAGTCGATCTGCTGGACGATGCGCGGCGCCGTGCGCGAGTCCTTGATGAGCTCGGGGGCGAAGAGCGTCATCATGTCCACCGTGCCCCAGCAGGTGTGGAGTTCCCCCGCGGCGAACTGGTCGCGGGCCATTACGGGATCGTCAATCTGCTTGAGTTCCACTTTAAAGCCGTACTTTTTGAAGAAGATGCTCTCCGCGTTCGGCGCCGTGCCCTTGTTGGCCGCGATCACCGGCAGCCAGCCGGCCCAGACGTTGTAGGCGAAGCGCAGGACCTTCTCTTTCTCGTCCCACTTGTAGGCGCTGACGCCTTTCACCGCTGGCAGGCGTTCGGCCGGCACGAACTTGTAGTCCTTCTGCATCGTTACGCCGGTCAGGTCGGGCGCTTCGGCACCGCTGCCGGATTCCGCGCCGCTGCTGCTCGGCGTCCCTCCGGGCCCGGGGCCTTTGCCCGGTCCTTGAGGGCCGTTCTGGGCCGTCTCCTGGCCGCGGCGCATGACCAGAAATACGCCCGCGCCGATCAGGCCCAGGATCAGCAGGATCGAGATAATCTTACCGATAGGCGTCAGTTGGGTGGTCTGTTCGTCCGCCATGAGCAATCCCCTCTCGCATTTGGGTTTGCGCGGAGTTTAGTAAATTGGACAGCGCTTCACAAGCAGGTTCGGGCCACCCCAATAGGCCCGTAACCACGCCCCCTGTTTCAGCGTCCGCTGCGCTTTCTTTCGGGAAACCGGAGGTAAATCGGTGCCGCGCTCTCAGCCTTGCTTCAGGCGCACGCGCAGTTCGCGGACTTTAAGGCCCGCCTTGCGGAAGGCCTCAAGCAGTTCCTCGCGGCGGAAGCCTTCCAACTCCTGAAAAAGCGCCGCGGAGTCGGCCGCTACCGTGGCTACGCCGGTCTTGACGCTGACCACTTGAGCGTGCTGGACGAGTTCGTTGCCGAGGACCTCCGTGAGCGCCTTCTGTGCCAGCCGACGGCCTTTGAGTTCCTTCTTGCCCAGGCCTTCCTTGCGGATGACCTGGCCGAGGATATCGCCGATGGAGGAGACGGGTGGGGGAGTACCGGGTTTGCGCGGGCCGGGGAGGCTCATGGGGACAGACTAAAACGTAAAAACATAAAACGTAATAAAGAAAAAGGGCGGCGCAATCCCCAGGGGTCTCGCGCCGCCCAAGCCGTTCTTACGATTTACTCTTTACGTTTTAATTGTTTCGTTCAGTCCTTCGCGCTCACCGGCATCAGCACGTATAGGAAATCGCTGCCTTCGCGGACCACGCCGGGGCGCGCGCCGTCTTTCATTTCAAAGCGCAGCGTCTCCTCGTTGAGCACCTTCAAGGCGTCCTGCACGTACTGCGGGTTGAAGGCGATGGAGACCTTGTCGCCGGCGAACTCGACTTCCACCGTCACCGCGGCGACGCCCTTGTCCGGGCTGCGGGCCTCGATGAGCAGCGTGCCGGGCGTGAACGTCAGCGAGACCGTGCGCGTGTCGTCGCTGGTGAGGTACGCGGCCTTGCGCAGCGCCTGCAGCACGGCCTCGCGCTTGAATGTGGCCTCGCGGTCACTGTCTTTGGGAATCACCTGCTGGTACTTGGGGAAGATGCCTTCCACGACGAGACTCGAGAGCGTGGTCTTGGAATCTTCCTTGCCGCCGCGGACGAGCACCGAGCGCCCCCGCACGGCCAGTTCCACGTTCTCCCCGTCCGGCAGACGTCCGCAGAGTTTGCGGATCTCCTGCATCATCTTGATCGGGACGATCACGCCCTCGTCAATACCACCGCCGGCCTTCAGCTTGCGCTTGCAGTACGCGAGGCGCCGGCCGTCGGTCGCGACGAGTTCGAGCAGCTTGTCTTTGTAGAGCACGAAGACGCCGTTGATGGCGTAGCGGCCCTGTTCGCGCGCCGCGGCAAAGATCGTGCGGTCGATCATCTGTCCCAGGTCCGCGGCGGGCACGCTCACGCTGGGGCCTTCCCCTAAGTCCGGCACTTCAGGAAAGTCGGACGACTCCTGCCCAAGAATCTCGAACCGGTCGCGCCCGATCTTGAGAATACCCTTAGACCCTTCGGTCTCGAGCGTCACCACGTCCTCGGTGCACTCTTTGAGCAAACCCGCGAGCGTTCCGCAGGGCAAGCAGAGCGATGCGGCGTCTTTTACGGACTCGGCCTTGAGCTTGTAACGCAGGCCCACTTCAAGGTCCGTGGCGCGGATCTCGAGGTCGCCGTCTTTGCTCGCAACCAGCAATGCGTTCTTGAGATTCGGCCGCACGCTGCGCAGCGGTACGACCGCGGACGCCGCATCGAGTGCGTTCAAGAAGGGTTCGCGCTTGACCACCAGTTTCATGACTCACCTCTTTGTCTTGTGTCTTTGAAAGACGTTCTTTGATGTTACCTTCTTAACAGTCATCATCATCAACATCAGGAACGACCACGTCTGTGAAAAACTCCGTTAAGCAGGAGCTAATGCCATTCCACCTAATGTATTACAGCCGAAACGCGGTGTTGAAAGCACATGTGAACAAGGTCAGTACAACGTTTTGTGTGGATGTGGAAGGAGTGAAGGACTTCGGTGACAGCAAAGTCAACCTGTTGCGATTGCGCGAAGTTCACAGCACCATTGTTCGAGTTGTGCTGGGTCATCTTAGGGATGCCTGAATCGAACGAGCACGAAGACCAGGTTTGTGGAGGACTGTGGAAAAAAGTGCCCTGGCTCCAAGCGCCGCCGAAATCCTATTCAAAGGTTAAGGGACCGTTTAACGGCAGTTCTCCACACCTAATTCACACGAAGGTCTGGCATCAAGTTGATGGCAACCGTGCGGTTGGGTGCGGCAAAGTGGGCGGATTCTATGCCATTTTTTTGGGTAGTCAAAGGCTCTTTGATCCGTCTTTAAGGGGGAGCCGCACGACGCTCTTTTTAGGGTATCCGGACTGGTCTTAGACCCGTCCGTAAAACGCTTTCAAGCAAGATTGGGATGTGTTAGATTCGGGTTTCTTGCAACCCGCAAGGATTCTACTCCAAGGAGGCCGAAGGTGAACGACAGGCGCTTGGCGATATTCGGGTGCGCTTTGGTATTGGCAGGCGCTGCCTTGCTTACGCGAAATGCGCAAGCCGGCGAGTTCCTCGACAACGCCAAGCTCAAAGAAGTGCTGAAGGCCGGCATCTCGCTCTCGGTCATCGAGGACATGATCAAAGCCTCGACCACCCAGTTCGTGTACTCCTCCTCCGAAGTCGTCGAGATCTCCAAAGCCGCCAAAGAAGGCAACATGCCCCAGGCGGACATCGACAAACTGCTCAAGATCGTTATCGCCGAGGCCAACAAGGGCCAGACGCGGCTGCGCGAGATGGTCGTGCGCTTCCTGAATATGTGCGTCAACGGCACCGAACAGGAGTACGGTGCGATGATGCGTGCGCTCTTGCGCGAAGGCAAGGCCATCGTCCCGTACTTGTTAGAAAAGATTGAGGAAGAGAACGAGATCAAGCGCAAGGGCATCCTCGACGCCATTCTTCAGATCGGCGACAAGACCGACACCGTTACGCGCTCGGTCAAGCTGATGCTCGACGACCGCCACATGGCCGTGCGTGCGCAGGCCGCCAAGACCGTCGCGTCGCTCGCGGGCCCCGCGACCTGTCAGGACCTGATCGACAGCCTGGATACCAAGAAACACGAGAATCTCGACGGTATTGCCTTGGCGTTGGGATACCTCAACGACCCCAAAGCGGTCAACCCGCTGACCACGCTGCTGAAGGAAAGCAACGACGAGAACGCTTGCGTGGCCGCGGCGTTCGCACTGGGCCAGTTGCGCGCCAAGGACGAACGCGCCCTCGGCGCGCTGCTCGACGGCATCCTCAGCGACCGCTGGGACCAGCTCCGCTACACCAGCGCGCAGGCGCTCTCGCTCATCGGCGAACCGCGGACGGTGAGTTACGTGCTGCGCGCCTACCAGCGCTACCGCGAAGGCCGCGCGCGCCTGATCGGCACGCTCGCGAAGTTCAAGTATTTCGAAGCGATCGAGTTCCTCGTCGATTGCACCAACGAGGACAACCCCGAGGTCCGTAAGACCGCGATGGACACGCTGCAGGTCGTCACGGGCGAGAAGTACGACAACTACGACGACTGGCTCTCCTGGTGGAACATCAACAAGGTCCGCCCGGATATCCAGCACATCGGCGGCGTCGCCGCGCCACCCGTGCCCAAGACCGGCCCCACCACGGTCGCACAGCCGCCCGTCCAGCAGCCGAAGGACGAGGCCAAGCCGTAGTTCAGCCCGTCTCGCAATAGTTCTCAAATCGAAAGCCCGTGCGCCGCCCCAGTCCTCTTGAGGTGGCGCATTTTTTTGCGCCCCTTGCCGTTGAATCGAAAAGCGGAAATCCAAAATCTAAAATGGATTACCCCCAGCGTTCCCGCAGGCATTGCGCCAGCAGCCGGAACGCCGGGCTCTCGTCCATCCCCGCGCGGTAGAGCAACCCGAACGGCAGCGGACCGGCGCGCAGTTTCGCCGTCATCTCGTACACGGCCGTCTGCGGCATACGCGGCAGGTCTTCTGCTTCGGGCAGGCCTTTTTTTCCGGTAAGCAGATACGGCACGAAGGCCGGCGCGAGGCCCGCGCGGACGAGTGAGCGCATGGTCTGCGCGAAGGTCACTTCCGCGGCTACCTTCAAATTCACTCCGAGCGCCCGGAACAGCCGCTCCGCCAGCATGCGCCCGGGCGCGTTGGGCTCGTACAGAATCAGCGGGTGCCGCGCGACTTCCTCGGGCGCCGGCGCGCGGTCGAGCTTGGCCAGCGGGTGGCCGTTGGGGATCAGCAGCGCGATGCCGATGCGCCCGAGCGCCTCCCAGCGCAGGCCCCGCGGCACGCCGGGCAGATGCACGAGGCCCACGTCGACTGCGCCCGCCGCGATACGCTCGACGATCTCGCCCGTCGGCAACTCTTCCACGCGCACGCGAAAGTCCGGGCGTTCGGCGCGGGCTTTTATAAGCGCGGGCGGCAGCGCTTCCATCGCCAGCAATTGGTCCGCGCCCATCACCAGCGGCGCGAACTCCGCCTGCCGGATGCGCTCCGCCAGCCTGGGCAGTCCGTCGAAGAACGGCGCGAGGAATTCGTACAGCGCCCGGCCTTCCGGGGTGAGCACCGTCCGGCGCGGACCGGCCTGCTGTACCAGCGTGACGCCCAGGTCTTCCTGCAGGCCCTTCACCTGCTGGTAGACCGCCGGCTGTCCGATCGGATACGGAAAGGCTTGCGCCGCCTTGGTGTAGCTGCCCATGCGCGCGACGAAGAAAAACCCTTCGAGCTGGTGAAGCCGCAGCGTGGCCATGGCAATCTCCCTGCAGATCAATCAATGATAGTGATAATACTTTGATAAACAATCAATAATGTAAATACACGGTTCTCTGTAATCTGAAGGCGGACGGCACACGCGTCCGCGGAGGGCCTGACCATGCCATGGATCCTCTTGGTTCTCGGTTTCTTCCTGCTCGGCGTCGTCTCGGCGCTCTATCTCTTCTTCAAACTGATCGGCGCGCTGTTCTTCGATCCGCCTAAGCCGAAGCCGTACCCCGTTCACATGCGCCCCGTGCCTGTGCCGCCGCCCTTACCCGCGCGGTCGAACGGCCCGCTGGCGCTCAACCGCGCCCAGACACTGCAAATTGTCGACGCTGAAATCCGCCGGGCCATCCGCGCGGACAAACTGAGCGAGCCCGCGCGCAAGGAACTCTTCGAATACCTGAGCGCCGAGCGCGCCCGGCTGCCCGCCGCTGCGCCGCAGCCGGTTCCCGCGCCTGCGCTTGTTCCCATTCCAGCCGCACCCGAAACGACGCAGTTTTCCGAGCAAGAGATGGTCCAGCCGGAAACGCAGCCCGAAGTCGCTCCTGAGCCCGAGATTGCAGTATTGCTCGTGCCGCAGGCCGAGACTCCGCCCGCGCTCGAACCCGCCAAGTCTGAACGCGATCCCGAGTCCCTGCGCAGGATGATCGCTAAACTTCACGCCGATGCGGAAGCGCCGGCGCCACCCGAACCCGAGGCGGCTCCGCCGGCCCGGGACCTTTCGTTTGTCGTCCTCGAGACGCCAGCCCCGGTGCGCGAGGAGGCGCGCGCCGGCCAGGAGCTTCTCGAACGGGTGGCGCCGGCCCCGGAGGTCCCGCACGAGCCCGTTCAGGCGGCGCTTCCGGAGAAACCGCGCCTGGATAAAAAGAGTTCCGTGCCCGCGCTTCCCGCTGTGCCGAAGAAGACGCTCGCCGAACGCCTCTTCACGCCCGAGAACGTGCGCATCCTGCAGAGCCTCGGCATCGGGATCATCTTCATCTCCGCCGTCGCGTTCGTGAAGATGAACATGTGGGAGGGCTCGTCGGCTTGGCAGCAGATGAGCATCCTGCTCGCCGGCACGGCGCTCTGTTCGGGCGTGGGTTACGCCCTGCGGCGCTGGACCTCGCTGCGCATCACCGGCCTTGGTTTCCTGATCCTCGGGCAGCTCTCGATCGTGCTCGATACGTACGCCGCGCTGGTGCACCAAGGCCACGGTCTGGCGCCGATCTATCCGTGGGCGCCGTCCTCGCTCTGGATGATCTCGATGCTGCTCTTCACCGGCAGCGCGTGGTGGCAGGCGCGCAAGCTGGATGAAGCGTTGTTCGAAGCCTTCACCTTCTTTGGCGGCATGGCCGCGTACGGCGCGGGCGCGATCTTTATGGGCGTCACCGGAGCCGCGGGCGAACGCTGGTGGATGCTGCCTGCCGCGTATGTGCCCGTGCTGGCCGGCTGCGGCATTCTGGCCGAAGGGCTGCGCGCGCGCTCCGCCGTGCCGGAGACGGACGCGCGCCATTCTGCGCGGCTCTCGACCGGCGGCTGGCGTCGCTGGACGCTCTGGTGGTGGATGGACAGCGCCTGGCGCATGGGCGCGGGCCTGCTCGCGTTCCTCGTGCCCGCCGCCGCGGTCTACTCCGGCCGCGCCGACCTGGCCGCGCAGTTCGGCTGGCATGCCGCGGCGATCTTCGCGCTCGGCGCGGGCATGCTCATCGAGAGCCGCCGCCGCGGGACGATTCTGTCCGCGCATCTCGGCTCCGCGCTCCTGCTCGCCCTCGCGCCGCTCTACGCTTTTGCGTTCGCCTGGCCGCTCGAACAGTGGTGCGTCGCGTTCGCGCTGCCCGGCGCGGTGTTGGCGCTGTTGGCCATCAGTTATCGCCGCGTCTGTCTGGACGGGACGGAAGGCGTCGGACCGGAGCGAATGAAGGAGACCGTCACCGCGCTGCTGGCCGCTTGGGGAGGGAGCGCGACGACGTTTGGCGCGGTGTGGGCCGTCAGCGCGCGTTGTCTGGACAGTTTAAGCGCCGCACACGCAGCATGGACCGCCGGCGCCCTGCTGGCGATGGGACTTGCTTTGGCGCTGCTCGAACGTTCCGCGTGGGGCGTCTGGCAAAGCTGGTTCGGCGCTGCATTCATGTCTTGGACTGCGTTCGACGCATGGAACATATCCTTTGAGTGGTGGCCTGCTGCCGGCTTTGCCTTAGCGCTCGTCTGGTATGTATTCTGGAAATATGCCGCGCCCGAGCCGGCGCTGGCGCGACACGGACGGAACTCGGCCGATCTGTACGCGTGTGGCCCTGTGTTGGGTCTGCTGGGGCTCGAAATTATCCGCTGGACGTTGCCGCCGACCTCGTTGGATTCCTCTTGCGCCGGTTGGGGCGCGCTCGCGCTCTATCTTGCCGCAACGGCCGCCATGGATCGAAACGGCCGTGAAGCGCGCGCAGGTCTCGCCGCCGTCGCGCTTTCGCCGTTGCTCGCGAGCGCGCTCTATTGGTCCGGTCTGCCGTTGGAGGCCGCGGCACCGTGGCTCGCGCTGCTCTCGCTGGGCGTGCAGGCCTGCGCGTGGCTTGTCTTCGGAAAGTCGGAGCGCCTGCGCGACGCGGTCGGCTCCGGCGCGCTTGCGATTCTATCCCACGCCGTGATCCTGGGCATCGTGCAGTCGCACGGCGGCGCGCATGACGCTGCGGCCCTCTCGCTCGCGCTGTCCGGCCTCTCGATGGCGCTGGCGGCCATTCTCCAGCGCCGCCGCGAACACCCCGACCTCAAGTGGGCGCTGCTCGCGGAGTTCGCCTCGCTCGGGTTGTTCGCGGGCGCGGGCTGGAACGGCGCGCAGTGGCTAGAGGTGACGGGCCGCGCCTGGCCGATGGCGTTGAGCCTGCTCGCGGCGGGTGCGCTGCTGCTCTCGATGCTCGGCGAGGCGCTCTCGCCGGCCGCGTGGCCGGGTTCAAGCACGGACGAACGGCCTTTCCGGACCTCCGGCGCGGTCGCTGCGCTGTTGCTCGCATTCTTTGCGGGTCTCAAGCTGCTCGGTGCCATGGTTGTGCCCGCCCACGGCCTTGGCCTGTTCCACATCGCGCCCGAACTGCTGGACGCCACCTGGGCCGCGGCGCTGGTGCCACTCTTCCTGTGCTTGCGCCCCGAGATGGACGTGCAGCGGCGCGGCCAGGCGACCATTACCTCACTGCTTGGGAGTATTCTCGCGGGGCTGCTCTTTCTGCTGGCGTCCATCGAGGCGCTCTTCGCGGAATTCTGGCTCGCGAGCTGCCCGCCCGATCTGCGCGCCGCCTGTGCGCTCTTTTTCGTTGTGACGCTGCTCGGATCCGTCGCGGCGGGTTGGCTGCAGCGGCGCGCGGTGGCGCCGGTCGCCGGCGCGCTGGCGGTTCTGGGCCTCTTCGGCTGCGCCTACGGCGCGTGGCCGCTGCCGCCGGAGAGCTTCGGGCTCGCCTGTGTGCTGTCGGCGTGCGGTTTGAGCGCGCTCGGCGAATGGGCGAGACGCGAAGGCCGGCATCCAGGCCAGGCCGCGGCCTTTGTGCTTGCCGCCGGCGCAGCGGGATCGCTGGGCGCTGGGCACTTGATCTACGGTTTGGCCGTCTGGCCTGCCGGAGCCGGACACACGTATGCGCTGGCAGCGTGGGTGCTGCTGGCCGCAGGACTCTGGCGCGCTTCCGGCAACGAGAACGGAAAACACTCGAGCGTTGCGGCGTGGGCGGCGAGTTGCGCCGCAGTGCTGGGCGGATGCCACGCGCTGCGCTGGGCGGGCCTCGACTACAGCCAGTTCGGCCCGGGATTGATCGGCTCCGTACTATTGTTGCTGCTGGCGCGCGAGTTCGTCCTGCGCGCCGATCGCGCAGCGGAAGAGGACGCGCGGGCTCAGGAGGAAGCCGAAGAGCCCCAGCCGCTCGCGCCCGCGGAAGCCGCTTCGTCCATCAAGGCCGCGCTGAACGGTCCGGCGCCTTCGCGCGCCCATGTCCGCGCCGGCGGCGTCTTCGCTGCGGCGCTGATGACGGCCATGTCCGCGTTCGTGCTCGGCGCGTTCGGTTGGACGGCGGGGCATCTCGAAACCTGGAGCGCCACGCTTCTGCTTGAAGCGGTCTACTTCGCCGCGCTCGCGCTGATCGCCCGGCGCGAGAACGAACGCGCGCCCGGCCTCGGGCTGGTTGGCCTGGAACTCGGCGCGTGGTCGCTGCTGCTCGTGGGGCTGAGTTTTGCGGCGCATGCGGCGGGCCTGGATTATCTCTTCGATTCGCCTGCGTGCGAACTCTTCGCCGCGATGATCTTCGCGCTCGGTATGGCGGCGGAAGCGCTGGCCGGTGCGGCGATCCCGGCCGAACGGCGCGCCAAGGCGCCCGTGGCCTTCCTCGAATCGCGCCACCTCGCAGCGCTGGGCCTGGCGGCCATCGGCGTCCTCTGGGCCTTCAGTGCAGGGCACGCGTTCACACTCCCGGCGGTCCAAACCACCTGGCGCACGGTTATCGGCGCCGGCCTGCTCGCGGCGTACGCCAGCATGGCTGGCTGGAGCGCCGACGAGACCGGCCGGCGCGCGGGCCGCACGGCCTCGACGGCGGCCTCGTACCTAGTCCTCATCCCCGCGGGTTACCTTTGCCTCTTAAAGGCGCACGCGACCGGAAGTAGCTGGGGCGCGCTCTGGTTCCTGGCGCTGGCGCCGGCGCAACTGCTCGCGGCCAACTTCCTCCAGCGCGAGAAGTACGAGACTCAAGCGGCGCTCGCGCGCATCGGCGCACTGCTGGTGGGCCTCGGTTCCATCGTGCTCTCCTATGCGAGCAACCCCGAGCGCCTCGCGGCCGTGCCCTGCGCTACCTACGCCACGCTCGCGCTGCTGGCCCTGCTTGCCCGCTGGGCGAACCGCGGTCCTGAACGGCGCGCGTACGCCTTCGCGGCTTTGGCCGCCGGGTCGGCCGCGGCTTTCTACGCCGTGCGCGGCCTTGCGGGCGATCCTGCGTTCGGATTGCTGGAGACGGGCGTTTGGGAATGGCCCTCGATGGCCGCGCTGGGTCTCGGATTTATCTTTGCAGGAGGCCTGTCCAAGTGGGAAACCGACGCGCGCGGCCGCAGCCTTGCGGGTGAGTTCGGTTTCTGGCTGGCCTTTGCGGCGCTCGCAGGCGCGCTGCTCGAGCTCGCGCGGTACGGCTCACAGGCGCACTACCTGCATGTCGCTAACGAGGCGCGCTTCGAGGCCTTCGTCGTTGCGCTGCTGCTCGCGTCGGGGGTCTGCGTGGCCGCGCGGCGCTGGCTGGCCTTCGCCGTGGGCGAGTACCTCGCGCCGGTGCTCGCGCTGGGCGGCTACGCGCTCTACATCTGGACGATCCATCCACAGGCATGGGAGTGGTACTCGCTGCCCGCTGCGGTGCTGCTCTTTGCCTGGGCGCGCAGCAAGGCGGACGAGGCGGAAACTGCCCTTCACGCAACCGGCTCCGCGAAGTCCGAAGTCGCGATCTTGCTCAGCCTGGCGAGTACCGCGGCGCTGCTGCCACCGCTGATCCAGGCGCTGCCGTTCTCGGATGAAGCGCTGGTCCATTACTACGTGCTGGTGCTTGCGGGGCTGGCCATGGTCGCCGGCGCGATGCTCACGCGCCGCAAGATCCCGTTGCTTGGCGGGAGCGCCGCCGTGCTGCTCGGGACGCTGGTGAAGACCGCACAGTGGGCCGCGCACCGCCAGGTCTTCATGCCGGTGCTCGGCATGGGAATTGGCCTCGCGGTGGTCGCGGTCGGTTGCCTCTTCGAATCGCGCATGAACCGCACGATCCGCCAGACCGTGGACCGCGTCCGCGCCGAAGCGCGGATGTTCTGGATGTCATGGGAGTAGGTTACGGACCGCTTGGCGTACGCGCTTACATTCGTGCCTGGGTCTTCAGCCGCGCCTGGCACGCCGTCTCGCGGTTCTGCCAGGGGAACGCCCGGGTTCTTGTCGCGGGCTTGGGCGGGTTCGAGAAGACCAGGATGTACGCGCGGCGCGGGATGTCTGAACGGTTCGCGCCCGCGTAGTGCAGCATGTAGCTGCGATTGAAGCACGCGCTGCCGGCCGGAAGCGGGCACGCCACCGCTTGCTGCGCGAAGCGCTCCGGCTCATCAACCTCCAAGCCGTGCACGCGCGGATCGTGGCCGATGGGATGGTGCGGCAACACGTCCCACGTGTGGCTGCGCGGCACGAACTGCATGCAACCATTTTCGAGCGTCGCGTCCTGGAGCGGCAGCCACACGTTCACGTTGTCGTAATCGAGCTTCGGGTCGTGATACGCCTGGTCCTGGTGCCAGAGCGTCGCGACACCGGTGCGCGCGGGCTTGAAGATCATATGCTCGCCCTTGTACGCGGCCGTTGCGCCAAGGAGCTGCCTCGCGATGGCTGTTGCGTTTGCGCGGTAAAGCGTTTCAGCCAGTTCCGGCGCGTACTTAACAGGACCGAGGATCTGCGGGAGCACGGCCTCCTTGCCGTCCTCGTCGGCGCCGCCGAGGTCGAACTGGTTGCCGTCCGCGCGCCCGGCCTTGGAGGCGAAGAGCCGGTCGTAGAGCGCGCGCATCCGCGCCAGCTCGTCCGGCGTCGTGATCGCCGGGATCGTCAGGTACCCCTCGCGCCGGAAGAACGCGATCTGTTCGTCCGTGAGCACCACCGTCGGTTGCAGCGTCTTTGCCGTGAGCGTGTTTGTTCTCCTGAAGCGTTTCTTCGACTCAGTTCGCCGCGCCGACGGCCAGCGCTTCGGGCGGGGCCGCCACGCGGTTGAGCTTCTGGCGGTCCTCGCCGCGAATCAGGATCACGCGATGGCCTTCGTACAGCTTGTCGTGGTGGACCTTCACGCTCGGGACGGTTACGCGGATCGCCAGGCCGATGCGGCGCTTGTTCGAACGGTTCGGGTTCGAGTGATGCAGCGTGCGCTCGTTGAAGAGGAAGAATTGGCCCGGCTGGAGCTCCATGTCCACGGCCTTGCTCGTGTCGATGCCCGCGACGTCGGCCATCTCGCCAAAGTCCATCGCGCCGACGGACTTCACGTGCTTGATCTCCCGTTTGTGCGTGCCCGGCAGGAGCTGCACGCAGGAGTTCTCCTTGGTAGCCGGATCGATGGCCAGCCAGGCCGAGATGTTGATCAAGGGTTCGATGGGCCAGTAGTTCCAGTCCTGGTGCCAGGGGATCTCTTTCGAACCGGGCTCCTTGGTGAAGAAGTTCGAGCGCCAGAGCACGAGGTCCGGCCCGAAGAGGCCCGCCATGCGTTCCACCACGGCCGGGTGCGCACAGAGGTCGTAGACCACGCGGCAGTCCAGGTGGCGCGACTGGCAGGCCGCGGCCTTGAATGCGACTGGCGGCTTGGCGAGGACCTCGTGCTCGATCTGCCCGCGGATGACGGCCATCTCCTCCGGCGCACAGAGCGTGTACGGCCCGAGGTATCCGTTTTCCTCGAAGAAGCGCTTCTCGGCGGCGCTCAAGGTGGGCGTGGCAGTGAGGCTGTTCATGCTTCGTTCCTTTCTTTGAGTCGCGTATCCGGCTTCGGGTACCTGACCGGTCAATCCCGGCCGATGAACGTTAGTACCCGCCGCCGCTGGACGCGGCCATGCGCGGGTATTAAAGTGTCTCATATATGAGACCATCGGCTCATTTCCATGGGAGCCCCCCGGTGGGCGTGCCGGCACTCGAACGCGCCATCAAGGCGCTCCGCCGCCTGGAGGGCGCAGGGGTGCAAGGCCTGCGCGCGAAGGACCTGCAGAAGGCCATGGGCGTGCCGCGCGCTTCGTTCTTCCGCTTGGTGGGCGTGCTCGGCGAGGCCGGGTGGATCGCGCGGGATCCCGTGAGTGGCCGCTACCGGCTCGGGTTCGGGCTCCAGAAACTCGGGTTCGCCGCGCGCAACGCCTCGCCGCTGGTCCGCGCCGCGCAGGAAGTCCTCCGCGATTTGGCGCGCGCCACGCATCTCATGAGCGAACTCGCCGTGGCCGTCGCGCCGTGGAACCTGGTGATGCTCGACGTCTGGCAGGCCGAAGGCACGCCGGTGAAGGTGCTCTCGCGTCCCGGGCTGAACTTCAAGCTCGAGCATGGTGTCGCGCACGGGCTCTGCTTTCTCGCCTTCGACGGTACGAAGCGCTTCGAACGCTACGTTCAACATGCCGCCGCGCTCGGGGAGAGCCTTCCAGCAGGTCTGCCGGAGCGCATGCAGCGCTGGCGGAGTCTGGGTTACGCGTGGGCCATGCAGATTGGCTCTGCGGGGCGCTCGGGCAACGCGCGCGTGGCGGTGCCGGTCTTCGATCCGCACAGCAGACCGCGCCGGCTCGCGGGAACCTTGGGGCTTGTCTGTGACAACGCGGAGATGTCCGCGCTGCGCGCGGCCCAGTGGGCAAAGGTCCTCAAAGAAAAGGCCGCCGTGTTAGAAAACGCCTTGTAACACGTATGCATTGTCATCACATAATCTTAATTATATCAATAGGTTGTGAATGGTGTGGAATTCAGTTCAGGATATTTTCGGTACTCCAGGATTGATTTGATGCACGGTGCAATTAAGATAAGCCCTTCCTTTTAACCTCCTTATAGATGCGTGGAGGACGTCCTTAGATGGAAAGCATTATTGGCGGTAACGCAGGCAAGATCTGGCAGAGCTTGAAGGACAAAGGCGCTCAGTCGGCGAGCGCGTTAGGCCGGGCAACGGGGCTCAAGGCTTCGGAACTGGATCGCGGCATCGGCTGGCTCGCCCGTGAAGGCAAGCTGACCTTCACCACCGACGAAAAGGGAACCATCAAGATCGGCTTGAAGTCCTGAGACCGCCGGTCGCGATTCCCGTACAGGAGATGCCCCCGATGCGTGCGTTGTGCCTGGCAGTGGCCGCGATACTCTGTGCTGGTATGGCCCGCGCGGCGGAACCAGCGCCAGAAACGCCCGTCAAGCCCGCGCCCGCCGCTCCGGAAGGCATCAAGATCTACTCCGTCGCGGACTTGCTCGCGCAGGGCGAGACGATCCTGACCGCGGAAGTCGGCGAATCCACGCCGGACGGCACGCAGCTCAAAGTGCTGCAGATGCTCAAAGGCCCGCCCGACGAACTGCTGGGCCAGATGAACGCCGCCGATCGCCTGAAGCGCGCCGACGAACTCCTCAAGCGCGAAGCCGACGCCCGCGAGGCCGCCGTCAAGAACCCCAAGACCACGCCGGCGATCGGCGAGGATCCCATCGCCGCGCTGCCCAAGATCGCCATCCTGCGCGCGGAGAAGGTCCCGCTGCCCGAGAAGGGCACGCAGTGGCTCTTTATCCTCTGGGACCGCGCCGCGCCGACGAAGGACTTTCCCATCCGCTACAAGACCGGGCACCCGCAATGCGTCTACGACGTCGCGCTGGCGCCCGAAGTCAAGCTGGTGCTCTCGCGGCGGCGCCCCGAGGACAGCCGCCGCTACCTGCGCGAATGGGACCAGGAGATGGCCAAGCGCCTCGACCAGCGCAAGGACGACGAAGCGCTCAAGACCATGGCCGCGGGAAACCTGGAAAGCGGCCTGACGTTGAAAGTGCTCCGCCCGCGCGCCAGCGTGCGCGGCGACAACAGCTTCGACGCCACCGCGCGCTTCGAGAACAGCCGCAGCTACGACCAGGCTTTTTACGACGGGCTGTTGAGCGGCTTCGGCGCGCGCCTGCGCCGCAAGGGCGATCCCGTCGAAAAGACGATCGTGATCCGCGCGACGAACAAGGCACTCACGGGCCCCGTGGATCAGGCGACGCTCGGCCTGGTGGACGAGGGCGACTTCTCCACGATCGCCACCAAGGCCACGTACTCGAAGGAGCTGCACTTCGATGCCAAGGACCATCCCGAACTGGGCGGGCTCGACGGCGATTACGTGATCTCGATCTTCTACATCAGCACGCAGACGGGAAAGGGCCTGGAGAACCTGCAGGCCGCGCCGTGGACCGGTACGCTGATGAGCAACGACGAGGCGATTACGTTCAAGCCGCGCACTGCCGCCGCGCCGTCCATTCCGCCTAAGCGCCCGTAGGGTGCTAATATCTAAAGATTCAATGTCGCTTCACCGCTCGCGGTAATTCAGCACCCTTTCCATTCATCAGCGCTATTATTTAATGTGAAGAAAACGTTCCCCAATGCTCTTCTGCCCGCACGTTTCCTTTTCCCGGGAGACTCACGCATGAAGTCCGCCGCGCTGATATTTTGGCTGCTGCTGCTTGCGCTTTGCGCAAACGCTTCCGCCGAGGACAAGGTCGAGTGCTTTGGCGTGTACGAGGCCACGGTCACTTCGGACGAGAAGTTCGAGAATCCGTTCACTGAGGCGCAGGTCCGCGCTAAGTTCACCGGGCCGGACCAGAAAACGGTGGAACTCGACGGTTTCTACTTCCAGGAGAACCAGTGGAAGGTCCGCTTCGTGCCCGGCAAGCCCGGCGCGTGGAGTTACGCCCTTGAGCTGAAAGGCAAAGGCGAACCGAAGAGCGTTACGGGCGCGTTCGAATGCGTCGCATCCAAAAGCCACGGCTTCGTGCGCGTCTCGAAGCGCAATGCGTATCGCTTTGAGTACGACGACGGCACGCCGTTCTATCCCATCGGCCAGCAGGTCGGCTGGGGCATTCCGCCCAAGACCGGCTTCGACGCCGAGGACGACGGCCAGTGGAAGAGCGCGGACCGCGAGACCTTCATGAAGGCCTTCACCGGCGCGACGAATCTGATGCGCAGCCAGTTGGGCTGCGGCACCAGCGCCGGTGTGGCCCTGCAGATCCTCACCGGCAAGGACGGCCTCGACCGCTACGACTTTGAGAACTGCGCCAAGCTCGACGAGTCCTGCAAGACGCTGAAGCAGTACGGCTGGGCGCAGATCATGATTCCCTTCCAGGACATGTCCCTCTGGGGTAATGGCAAGACGGCCTTCGGCGACGTTCGCGATCTGACCGCGTACAAGACGCTCGCCAATCCGCATCTGCCCGAGATCGACCGCTACCTGCGCTACGTCGTGGCGCGCTGGTCGGCCTACGTCGATGTCTGGGAGCTCTACAACGAGGACTCGTACTCGCCGAACGATTACCTCGCGCATCTGGCCAAGGTCGTGCGCGAGGCCGACCCGTACGCGCATCCGCTCATGACCAACTACGAGCGGCCCACCGAGCCATGGTGCGAGATCCTTTCGGTGCACGAGTACATGGGCAATCCGGCGAACGAAGTGCCCGGGCATCTCTGCAAGGAGTTCGCGCGCCTCAAGAGCTACAACAAGCCGGTGCTCTACACCGAATTCGGCAACCAGGCCTGCTGCGGTAACGTGGACGACGTGAAGTGGCGCGTCGCGAACTGGACGGCTTTCATGAACGAATGCGGGATCGGCGTCTGGAACATGTCCGGACGGCGCGTTAAGCCCAAAGACAAGGGCGGTCCGGTGAATACGTGGCTTGGCTCCGAGTCGCGCAAAGGGTTCCAGGTCCTCGCCGAATTCACCCGCGACCTGCCGGTCACGCTGCGGCCCATCACGCCGGGGTTCACCAGCGAGCAGCCCGTGCAGAGCTGGGCGCTCGGCGACGGCAGGACGGCCGTGCTCTACGTCCACCACTTCCGCAACCACGAGCAGCCCGTGAAACTGAAAGACCCGCTCCAGGTCTGGACCGGCGCCGGCAAGTTCCACGTGAAGTGGATCGAGCCCGCGACGGGCAACGTGCTTAAAGAGGAAGAGCTCTCGACGCCGCAGAATACGCTGTATGTGCCGGTGCCCGAATTCACCATCGATGTGGCGGCACGAATCGATCAAATACCTGCGCAAGAAAAAAAGGCGGAGGCGCAGAAGTGAAAGCAAGATTCTCAAAAATAAGGTTCTTTCAGACCGGGTAACGCCGGAATCGTTTTTCGTGAAGGATCAGCGTCTTAAAAGAGTCCCATTGGTAGATGGGCGGTGGACGTACTGTTATTGCGGTCTGTTTGATTGGAGGGAATAAAAAGGAGGTTTTATGAATCGCGCATTGTTATCTGTTCTGGTGGCTTCCTGTTTTGCAATCGGCTGCGTGAGCGTTCCAGCCTTGGCCGACGATGAGGTCATCGAAGGGACGGTTACTGTAACCAAGGTCGATAAGGAAGCCAAAACCATCGAGATCGTCAATGCAAGCGGAGTTCGGTACACGGTTGTGCTGGACGACATCAGCCGTGGACAGCTTGCTCCTCTAGATGGCAAGACCGTGGTCATTCACGGCGAATTCAATCCGCAGAAACAACTGAAGGTCAGAACGGTGGAAGAGAAGGGGTCGAAGGGTGGCAATAAGATAAAGAAAGAAACGACTCCTAAGGAACAACCTAAGGCAATGGAAAAGTAACGGCTTAATCAGGCAAGATACAAACCCGTGGCCGCGCAATGCGGCCACGGGCCATTTTATCCCCTCAACATGCGGCCGTGTTGTATTAAGGAGCGGTGACGCTCATCAGATCTTCCACGGGGATCCGGACCTCGTTCGCGCCCTGCTTCACGGTCGCGCCGTCGGGTCCGAGGGCGGCGAGTTCGAACGTCGCGTCCGGGTTGTTCACGCCCTTCAGCATCAGTGTCTCGCCCGAAGTTAACGCGATCTTGCCTGCGAGCCGCTTCGGCTTCACCAAAGGACGGAAGAAGACCGGCGGCGCGCTCTCGTAGGGGAAAGCGGTCTTCTCCTTGCCTGAGTCCAGGTCCAGTCCCTTGGCGCTGAAGCGCGCGTCCAGCCACGGGTTGAATTTCTCCTCGCCTTCGACCGGCGTCCACGCCGGCGTCTTTGCGCCTTCAGGCTTTGTGTCCAGCGCTTTCGGCGGCGGCTCGCGATATTCCTTTTCACTCCCGCAGATCGAGACCAACTCGGCCGGCTCAAGCTTGAACGTCGCGAAGCGAATGCTGTAGAGGCCCTCTCTGTCCGGCGCGTCCGCCGCGGCCCGCCCTGACGCGCGCAGCACCGAACCGTCAGGCAGCCGCGCCCAGCAGCAGGCGTCGGCGGGCGGGTCCTTCTGGCTCTTCAAAGAAGTCAGCAGGCTCGAACCGGGCTCCGCGGTGCGCGCGAGTTTCGCGATGCCGCAGGAGAGGCCTTCGAGTTCCCAGCGGCCGTCCTTCAAGCGCGCGCTCTTGCAGAGAATGCGTTCGCCGGGGAGCCAGAGCGTGGCCAGTTCGGCGTGGCCGTACTCTTCGAGCGGGCGCGGCGCATCGAAGACGAGGTCGTCGATGGTGTAGTTCGGGTCGATCGCGACGTTTGGCACCACTCTAATGTAGGCGATCGGCGTGCGGCTGCGCACGCCCAGGAACTCGTTGGGGTTCTTCGTCGTCTTGATCTCCGCGATGCGCTTGCCCTTCGAGTCGTACGCTTCGAGCGCCGTGCCGTCGGGTTGCACCGCCGCGATCCAGAAGCCCACGCGCGTCACGCAGGCGGGCACGTCGGGCCGCCCCGGCGCGCAGAAGCGGATGGTGAGCTCGCCTTCCCAGAGCGGCTGGTGCGTCGCGCAGGAGTTCCCCCGGCTGCGCCCTTGAACATCGTAGTTGTTCACCGAGACAATCGCGCCCGCGGCCGAAGTGGAGATGGTGAAGCCCTTCGGCACGAACGTCCGGCCCACGTCCATGCCCGGCGTGAGCGCCGTGCCGTCCGGGGCCTTCTCGAAGTCGATCCGCGTCGCGCCGGGACCAAACGTGGCCTCGTCGTCGTTCTCGAGGCGCTTGGTCGCATCGCCGTCGTCCTTGCCCAGAATCTCGGTGTGTTTGAAAGGCTGAGCGGAGAGGCGCAGCACGTGCGCGCGGTCGAGGTCCACCGCAGCGCCGCCGGCATCGGCGGTCAGCTTCCAGTCGGCGACGACGCCATGCTCCGGCGCGCCGTTACCGTCCGCAATGAGCTCGTCGGTCAGGCGCTCTCCGTGGCCCGCCGGCGCCTGAGCCAGGATCTGCGCCAGGCGGTTGCGGACCTCCGTGTCCTCTGCGCCGGTGTAGGCCTTGGCGAGTTCCCCGCGCATCTTCGGCGCGAGCTTCTCCAGTTCCTTCGCGGCTTGCTCGCGCACGCCGAACTCATCGTCGCCCAGTTTTGCGATCAGCTTCAGCGCAGCGGTATAAATCTTCAGGTCCGGTTGCGCCGCGAAGTCGAGCGTTTCGGTGCGTGAGAGCTTCCAGGCCGAGGGCTTGCTCGTGCCGTCCGCATCCACACGCTCGCCCTTCAACTCGGTGTCGGGCAGCGTAACTTTCAGCACCGCGCCGTCGCGGAAGGTCACGTACCGGACCACCTGCCCGTCCGGTTCCGCGGCGCCCAGCCGCCACGCCGCTGCCAGAGCGAGCGCGAACAGCACGGCACGCAAGCTGGCGCGCCCACCATATCTTTGACCGCGCACTGTCATTTCGCGAACGCTCCACCAAGCATGCCGAACGTTGCATTTAGAGCCTGTTATTCTGACGCGGCAAAGCTGGGGAAAAATCAAAAAAGCTGTGATTTACAGCGTGTTTACAGCCTTTTGATATTGCCTTTGGGGCAACTGGGCACCTTTCGCGCTGCCCTTGCCACGCCCGCGGCCTGCGGTAGCGTTTTCTCTGTTCCCGAACCCTTCCCACGATCCCTAGGAGACGACGTCATGAGCAGCGCCAAGGTCCGCGTCACGGTCTGGGGCGAGTACCGCCACGAGAAGAAGAACGCCAAGGTCGCGGAGATCTACCCCAAGGGCATGCACGAGGCGATCGCCGACGGCCTGCGCAAGGCCGGCGGGCTCGATGTCCGCACGGTCACGCTCGACGAGCCCGAGCACGGCCTCACCGAGAAGGTCCTCGACGAGACCGACGTGCTGACCTGGTGGGGCCACACCGCCCACGGCGACGTGAAGGACGAGATCGTCAAGCGCGTGCAGAACCGCGTGCTCGGCGGCATGGGCCTGATCGTGCTCCACTCCGGGCACTTTTCGAAAATCTTCAAGGCGCTGATGGGCACCACCTGCAACCTGAAGTGGCGCGAGGCCGACGAAAAAGAGATCTTCTGGGTCTGCAAGCCCGGCCACCCGATCGCGGAAGGCCTGGGCGATCATTTCGTGCTCGAGCGCGAGGAGATGTACGGCGAGCACTTCGACATCCCCGAGGCCGAAGAGACGATCTTCATCTCCTGGTTCGCGGGCGGTGAAGTCTTTCGCAGCGGCTGTACGTGGAAGCGCGGCGCGGGCAAGATCTTTTACTTCCGCCCCGGCCACGAGACCTACCCGACCTACTACGATGCTAACGTCCAGAAGGTGATCGCGAACGCCGCGCGCTGGGCCGCGCCCGCGTTTCCGCAAAAGCAGTTCTACGGCAACCACAAGCCACTCGTGCCGATCGTCAAAGGGTGAAAATCAGGAACGGAAGTAATCAGTAACAGCTTTGGCGGAACGACCACTGATTACTGATTACTTCAGTTACGCACTTTCTAGAGGATGCCAGCATGGAAACCGTCCGTCTCGGCTACGTCGGCTGCGGCTTTGTCGCGCAGACGATTCACATCCCCAACCTGAGTGCGCTGCCCAACGCGCGGCTGGAGGCCATCGCGGAGGTCCGGCCCAAGCTGCGCGGGCTCGTGGCCGCGAAGTACGGCATCAAGAAGCAGTACGACGCGCACAAGCAGCTCTGCGAGGACAAGGAGATCGACGCGGTGGGCGTCTCGGCGCCGTTCGAGACCCAGGCCGAGATCGCCTGCGACCTGCTGCGCGCGGGCAAGCACGTCTTCATGGAAAAGCCGATGGCCGTCAGCGTCGTGCAAGGCGAGAAGATGCTCGCCGCGGCCAAGCAGGGCAAGGCGCGCCTGATGGTCGCATACATGAAGCGTTACGATTCCGGTAATGAGCTGGTGAAGAAAGCCGTCGACGAGTTTCGCCGCACAGGCGAGCTCGGGCCCGTGACGTTCATCCGCACGCACGGCTTCTGCGGGCAGCAGTGGACCGCGGGCAACTCGGCGAGCATCTTCAGCACCGACGAGAAGCCGCCCGCGGGCCCCGGCGGTTCGAACCTGCCCGACTGGCTGCCGACGAAGAATGCCGACGGCTATCTGAATTACCTCCAGCAATACACGCACAACCTCAACCTCATGCGCTGGCTGATGGACGCCGGCGACGTAAAGGTGCGCGCGGTCGATTTCGACGCCGAGAACGGTTACCAGGGCGTGGCGATCCTCGAGGTCGGCGGCGTGCGCGCGGTGATCGAGAGCGGCTCGATGTCGCACTGGGGCTGGGACGAGCATACGCAGGTCTACTTCCGCGACGGCTGGGTGCGCACCGAGGCCCCGCCGCTGCTGCTGAAGAACGTCGCCGCCAGCGCCGAGATCTACAAGGCGGGCAAGACGCAGCAGATCACGCAGGCGCTGCCGGCCGATCCCAACGAACGCTGGAGCTGGAGCTATCAGCGCGAGGCCGCGCACTTCGTCGCACAGGTCCGCAGCGGCGCGCCGTTCCGCTCCAGCGGCGAAGACACGCTCTTCGACGTCCGCGCTTTCGAGACGATCTACAGGGCGTACCTCGGTATCAAGTGAGGCGAATTGAACCGCCAAGGCGCCAAGCACGCCAAGAAATGTGAGGGTTTTCTGCGTGTGATCCGTTCTTGGCGCGTTTGGCGTCTTGGTGGCCAAACGATCTGTTTTGTATTCTGAGTTCATCGAACGATTCGAAGCCTTTGAAATCCAAGAAACGTTTCCTGCTCGAATAGAATCGCGTACACTAGGCCACCCTATTTGCACAGGACGGCCCTATGGATGAAACGCCGCAGGCAGCGCTCGACGAACGTCCGCCCGCGCCTGAAGGCCCGCCGCTGAGCCGCGGCCGCGCGCTGCTCGGCGTGTGGCTGGGCCTGCTCGGGATGGTAGTCTATCTCTTCGCGCTGCATCTCTCCGTCACGCGCCGCCTCGGCCTCTCGATCCAAATCGGCGGTATCCAGCCGCTCTCGCAGACCTGCCCGCTCGTGGCCTCGCTCGGCTGCGTGCTGCTGATCGCCGCGATCCTGATCGTCTGGCGCGTGCGCCTCAGTTCGCTGCTCATCCTGGCTGCGGCCTCGGGCTTTCTTCTGTGGATTGTCGTCGCGGCCCAGGAGATCACGCGATGGCGCTAGTTCAGGGTTCACCCGGCAGCGCCGAGTTCGTGCACGACGAGTTCGAGCGCAATCGGCGCGCGCGCGCCGCGGCGCTCGAATGGGACCGCCCGCGCGTCGCGGCCATGTTCGCGGGCACGGGCTTGTTCGTGCTGGTGTATCTGCTGCTGGTCCTCACGCGCATCTCGGGCTCGGCGCTCCTCTTTCTCGTGCTCCCGTTCTTCTCCTCGCTGCTCGTCGCGAACCTGGTCTCGCGGCGCGAACACATCATGAGCACGTGCTTCCTCAGCATGCTCTTCAATGGCGCGGCGAGTTTCTTCTTTCTAGGCGAAGGCTTCATCTGCGTGCTGATGGCCTCGCCGCTGTTCATGGGCATGACCTGGCTCGGCGCGTGCCTGGCACGTTCGGCGCGCTTTGGGTCGGATAAACCTGCCAACCCAAGGCGCTGGACGATCGTGCTGGTTGCGGGCGCGCTGCTCGGGTATGCCGCGTGGGACGCACGCGTCCTGGCGCTCGGCGCGCCCGAGCGCACGGTTGCGAACACGTACGAGATCGCCGCGCCGCGCGAGACCGTCTGGCGCGCGCTCAGCTTCGACCGTCCGCCCACCATACCGCTGCCGGCGTGGCTCTTTGCCATGCCTCTGCCCGAGCGCTATGCCTTTGGCGCGCAGGGCGCGGGCGCAATCCGCTTTGTGGACTTCGGCGCGCCCGTGAACGGCGACGATGCCGACCGGCCGCGCGGGCGCATGGTCTTTCGCGTGGCCGCATGGGACCCGGGCCGCCGCGCCGTCTTTGTATGCACGCGCAACGAGACGCGCATCGGCGGCTGGCTCGAATTGATCGAGACGCGCGTGGAGCTTGAAGACGCTGCGAGCGATGCCAATGGCGGGCGTACCCGCGTGACGCTCACCACGAGGTACCGCCGCAAGCTCGGGCCTGCCCTTTATTACGAGACGCTGATGGATGCCGGCATCGCGGCCATGCATGACGTGCTCGCCGGAGAGCTCCGCGAGGGTGCGCGGTGAATTTCGCGGAGCGGTTCGGCACGCTCGGCCCACTTGGCGCGGTCGATCACGCGCGCTTCGCGTTCGTCTGCACCTGCATCGGCATTACGGTCGTGCTCTGGCGCGGCTCGCCGCTGGAGAACCGCATCAAGCGCGCGGCGGCGGCGGCGGGCATCGTCCACTTCTTCCTCTCGTTCAGCGCCGATGTGCTACTCGTCAATTTTGGTGCGTATGCCTACAACATGCGCGGGCTTTTCCTGGAGGTCCCCGCCGACCTGCATCTCGCGTGGGCCTGCCTGTGGGGCGCGGGCTTCTGTCTCGTCTGGGAACGGCTGCGAGGATGGAAGCGCCTGGTCTTTTACATCGCCGTCGTGTTGCTTACATTCGCTTGGGACCTTGCTATCGTCACGTACTCGGGCATTGTCGCGCATCCGGATTTCGTTCTGGCTGTTGAGTCCTCTGTTCCGCTTTTTGGACGCAGCCCGCTGGAACCTTGGTGGCAGTGGGACCTCGCACTGCTCGCGGTCTTGCCGCTCGCCACCGTCACTTGGTTCTGGCTCGTGAAGGAGAACAAGGCGCTGTGGCTGCGCTCGGTCGTCTACGCGGTGCTATACGCCGTGGCTTTTTACCTTTTTATTCCCTTCTTGGTCGTGCAAATGGGAGATGGTCATCAGGCATACATCGAACCTGGCACGTTTGTTGTTAGGTTAAACTACTTCGTTAGTGACCATAGTTATCGATCAATTGAAATTTACCGAAGTTATGAAAACCTCGAGTTACTCATCTTAACTTTCGTCGGCGCGTGGGCGGCGCTCGAACTCTTCCGCAAAGGCTCCGGCACTCCGCTTCCTCTCGATCCTACGCGCAAACTCGTGATGACCGGACCGTACGCCTACGTCCGCAATCCGATGCAGCTCTCCGGTGTCGGCGTCGCTATTGTGCTCGCGATTGCGTTCGAATCCTGGTACCTCGCGTTTTACGCGCTGGACCTCGTGATCATCCTGCTCTTTATGAACGCCTGGGAAAAAGAGGAACTCGCGCGCGTCTTCGGTGAAGATTACGTCCGCTACGCCGCGGCCGTGCGCAACTGGTGGCCGCGATGGAAACCTTACCGCGCGGATGCGACCCGCGACCCTCATACCGACCAGTAAACAAAACAGTTTCTTACGGAACATGATCCCTCCGTGCGGGGCACATTGGAAAATCGAGTCATTCGTACAAGGAGTCCTTGACATGCAACCATAAGGTTGCATAATGGTTTCAGATGAGCCGGAACGAAGACCGCGTGTTTAACGCGTTAGCCGACGGCAGCCGCCGCAAGCTGCTCGACAAGCTGTGCGCGAAGAATGGGCAGACCCTGGGCGAGTTGTGCGCGCACATGAAGATGACGCGGCAGGCGGTCTCCAAGCATCTGGCGCTCCTGGAAGGCGCGCGTCTCGTGGTCACGCACTGGCAGGGCCGGGAGAAGCTGCATTACCTGAACCCGGTGCCGATCCACGAGATTCAGGCGCGCTGGATCGCCAAGTACGAGCTCAGCCGTTTACAGGCTCTGGACGAGCTGAAAACCGAACTGGAAAGGAAGAAGCGATGAACGCTCCGAATTTCGTGTACGTCACCTACATTAAGACGACGCCCCAGAAACTGTGGCGTGCGCTGACGCGCGGGAACTTTATGCTGAAGTACTGGCACGCGAAGATCCAATCGACTTGGAAGCGCGGCGCGAAGGTGCAGACCTTCTCGCGCAACGATAGGCTGGACTGGAATGGAAAAGTCCTGAAGTACGACCCGCCCAAACTGCTCTCGTACACTTTTCAAATCATGGGCTATCAGAAGCGTTCGTCACGCGTCGTCTTCGAGATTGAAAAGATGGGCGCGACGGTGCGGCTTACGCTCTCGCACTACGGCATCGAGCCACGTTGCCGCGCGGGGATCGCGGGCGGCTGGCCGGTCTTCTTCTCCAGCTTAAAGACGATGCTGGAGACCGGGAAGGGGATGAAGATTCCGGGCTAGGGATGAGCGCGGCCGTTCTTGGGGCGCGGCGGAGCGGGCGGCGTGGAGAGCGCCTGCTTCACGCGGCGGTTCCAGTCTGGAACCATCTCGCGATGCATCTCTCGCAGCAGCCGCCCGGCCTTCTTGAGATCGGCCTTTCCGGATTGAACAATGGAGGCAAAGTCGCCGAGGTGCCGCGGCTGGTTGGAATAGAGGTAGAGGAGCAGCAGGTGTTCGAGCGAGGCGACCGGAGCTCGAGCGCCAAAGACCGTCGCGGGCCGCGCTTCGCGGATCACGGTGGTCTCGGGGTTGCCATTGGCCGCGAGCAGGTCCACTTCGACGCCCGTCGCAGGATCGACAAAGACCACCATCGGTTCGGGATCGTCCTCGGAACCGACGGGCGTCCGGGCGCGCAGTCCCGACGAACGCAGGACATCCACGGCGCGGCGCTGATCGTCGATGACGACGGCAATATCGAGATCGCGAGTCATACGCGGCAGGCCACGGACGGCCAGCGCGGTGGCTCCAATGACGCAATAGGGGAATCGGGCCTTCGCCAAGGCCTTCAATGTGCGCCGAACGGTGGCGGTAAGTCCGGTCTTTCGCCCAGTCACGGGATCGGTCACCAAGAGGTCCACACGCAAACACCCCCGCACTTGTTCGAAGGGCATCATACCACACGAATGGGAGTCCTGGACAGGGATACGAGGTCACACATCCGCCGCCGGCAAGGGGATGACATTGGGCTCGGCGGGCTCGGAATTCTTCGCAACCAAGCCGAGCGCGCACGCGACGGGCTTGAGCCCGAGCGAGACGGCCGCGCCACCGGCGGAGAGCGCGGCCAGCACCCAGAACACATTGCGGTAGGCCTCGGGCGTCTTGCCGCCCGCGTCGGCCACGGCGCCGGCGAGATACGGCCCGACAGATCCGATGCCGATGCCCGCGGTGATGATGATCCCGAAGACCAGCCCGCGCAGCGCGACGGGCGTGCGGTCCGCGACGAGGGCTTCAAAGGTTGGGATGGTCGCGAGCATAGCCGTGCCAAAGAGCAGGTAGGGCGCGATGAGCCATTCGCTGGGCGTGAGCGGGATCAGGTACGCCGCGAGCGCCAGCAGCACCATCGAGACGAAGAGGACGCGCTCGCGGCCGATGCTGTCGCTCCAGCGGCCCGCCAGTGGTTGGACGACCAGGCCCGGCGTGAAGATCATGGCCAGCAAGAAGCCCGCGCGGCTGTTGTCGCCATGCACATTCTTCAGGAAGAGCGCCGTGATGTTCGTCGAGCCCCACGCGACGACCTCGCGCGCGCCCATCACCAGCATGGCGAAGGCGGCGAAGTAGAGCACCGTCCGCAGGCGCGCTTCCACGTCCGAACCCGCGGGCCGGAGGGGGCTCGCGCCATCGGTCTGATGTCCCGCTCCTGACGGCACAAAGAAAAAGGCCAGGATCGAACAGACGATGCCGGCAGAACCAAAGAGCAGCGTCACGCCCTGCCAAGTCCAGCCCAGCGAATGGACGAGTTCGCCCGAACCGTACGGGCCGATCATGAACGCGAGACTCGCGCCGATGCCCGCGATGCCGAGCACGCGGCCCTTCTCGTGCGGGAACGTGCTGGTGAGCAGCACATTTGCAACCGGATGGTAGAGCCCACCGCCGGCCGCGCCGAGCGCCGTCATCAGGCACATGCCCGTATAATGCTGAGGCCCAAGCAGCGACATGCCTAATACGCCAAGCCCGTTGAGCAGCGGACCCGCGGTCAGCAGTGCGCGCGGCGAGTACCTCGTGACGAGCAGCCCCGCGACCAGATTGCTGAGCGCGTACACCGCCAGGTAGACCGTCTGGAAGAACGTGACGCCGCGGTCGTTCTCGAGGCCAAAGAAGCGCTGGAGCTCGGGGTTGAGCGGGCTCAAGAAAATGGTGTACAGATGCGTCGCGCCGTGCAGCAGCGTGACGGCAAAGAGAATGCGTCTCTGGCTGGCGTTGTTCATCCGCGAAAGGTTAACCGAAGCGCGCGGAAACTCCGCAGACGATTCGGGGTGCGTGGCTCCCGGCAACTCTAGGACGCACTCTCGCCCCGCGTTCGCTACGCTCGCCTAGGATTTAGAAGTCGTCAGGCTTGGCTGGTTTCTGTTTGGCCACGATGTCGAGCTTGCTGAGAATATTCTGAGCCAGCGCCACCATGAAGGCGTCGTCTTTGGCCTGCGTCAGCGGCTGCCAGCGCTTGCGCAATTCGGCGATGGCCTCCGGCTTTGCGGGTTCGCCGGAAAGCGCGTGGCCCTCTTCAGCCTCCAGCAGCCGGTCCTGGTTCTGAACGACCAAGTGGCCCACGATGCCCTTGCCGACGAAGTTCTTGATCTGCTCCGGCGCATCGTCGGCCAGCTTGATCGTGAGGTTCATTTTGCAATCCATGGTCTCCGCGCCCTTCAGAACGACGCCGCGCTCCACGTCTACGAGGTACTCACCGCTGGTCTCTCCCTCGACTTCGACGCCGAGCGTATAGTCGAAGTCGTGCCCCAGGAGCTTAATCTTACCCGGGAGCATCTTCGGGTCCTTGACCTTGAAGGTGTCCTTGTCCACCTTCACCGTGGCAAGAAGCACGCCGCCGTTGCGTTCAAGCTTGGCTAGGTGGAACGTGCGCAGATCCGGCTCCTTCTTTTCCTGCCTTGGCAGAACCACGGGAATCTTCCAGGAATCGCCGACCGCGCGCGGCTGATCGCCGGCGATGCAGACCGGCCCGGAAAAGCCCATATCCAGCGACATGAAGCCCATCCCGATGAACGCATTGCCGATGGGCACGAACTGGAGTTCGGTATTCTTGAGTTCGATCCGCTGGTCTTTTACCAGGTTCCAGAACGTCGACAGTTTCTGGTTGTTCTCGAACTTGTCGAAGGTAATGACGAGCGTATCGCGGGCGTGGTCGGGATCGGCGGCTTGGCCAGTGGCCCTGGCGAAGCCGGCCTGGTCGATCACGCCGGTAACCTTGTTGCAGGAGAAGGACAGGCGTTTGTCCATAACGTCCTTCTCGATTTTCAGGTCGTAGATCTGATAGTCCATGAACTTGTCCATGAAGTAGGTCTCGACCTCGGTCAGGGTCTCCTTGTCGCGTTTGAGTTCCGTCCGCGAGATGCGCTCGTACTGAAGATTGGCGGTCGTGTAGCCGGGCGTAAAGCGGACTTTCTCGGGCACGGATTCCGGAGCGGGTGCTTGGGCGGCGGCCTCGCCGGTTTTCGGCGGCGGAACGGCCGACGGAGCGGCTTCCGAGGCCAGCGCGCGGTACGCCAGAGGCGCGCCGGCACCCAGCACAAGCGCGAGCGCGACGCAAGCAGCCGCGAATTTCACTTTAATCCAGAACATCGTCTTCATGACGGCCTCCGTGATGGCAAGGGTGATGGCGGTGGCGGCCGCTTTTCCAAGACAGACCGACTGGACGGAGGAGGCGAAGGCCGCCGGCGCGGAGGGCGAACCGTGCGAAGCCAGCGCCGCCGCGAGCGCGCCCGCCGGCAGCACCGTACCGCCACCGAAGAGCACCCGGAGGCGTTCGAGGCCTCGCGAGACGCGCGCCGAGAGCGTGCCGACCGGACAGTCGAGCTCACGTGCCGCATCGGCTTCGCTGAGGCCCGAGAGGTACCGCAGGACTAGCGCGTCGCGCTGGTCGGAAGGCAGCCGTTCGAGCATCGCGTCGAGATTCGGAGCGATCTGCTCCCAGTTTCGCAGCGCTGCTCCGGCGTCCGGACTGTCCTCTTGAGCCCGCATGGTCGCTGCCTCCCGTTCGTGCCGTTCACGTGTGGCCCGGTTCCGCCGCGCCTCACACGCCGCCAGCACCGCGGCGCGATAGAGCCAGCCGGTCAGGGACACCTGCGGTTTGAGGCCTGCCGCCTTGCGTGTGAGAAGCAGAAAGACCGCCTGTCCCGCGTCCTCGGCGGCGTGCGCGTCGCCCAGGATGCGCCGGCAGACGCCGTACACCATGCCCGCGTGGCGTTCGACGAGCGCGCCAAAGGCAAGTGCGTCACCGTCCTTCACGTATCGCGCCATCAAGTCGGCGTCGTTGGGCATGGAGGAATGCTGCTCCTTGGGGGCAACCCGGGACCGAACCCGGCCTAACACCTTTGTCTGCATCGGCCGTCGCTTCCTCCGTCCATAATCACACGGCGCGAGGCGCGGGCTTCCCTGCATTAATATGCAAAATAGCTTGATCGACGGATCGCGATACGGCAGATCGACTTAGGCCAAGACTTGGGTTATTTCAGGAGGCCGATGGGGGTATCACGGCGCGCGGCAGAGGAGCGTTTCGCGAGTGTTCGTGCGGAGCGGGGCGCGGACGGTGCGGAGCTGGATCTGGTTGCAGACGTCCACGGCCAGCTTCCGCACGTCGTCCATGGAGCGCTTGCTGATGAACGTGCAGAGCACGCCGTCGCAGAGCTTCCAGCTTGCGGCCCGGTAGCCCTGGTGGTCCATGAGCCAGAATTTCTTCCCATCGATCAGCTTGAGGTTCGTCTCCATCGGCTCTTCTTCGATCCATGGATGAAAGATGAGCGTGGCGACTTCGCCTTGGGCGCCGGTAAGCTTTACGAACGCGCCCTGGGGTGCTTTCCAGTCGCTGGGCAGGTTCGAGAAACTCGCCACGCCGGCGCCGGCGGGGGCCAGGTTGAAGCGGCTGAAGTCGGGCAGCGCGCCCAGGTTCTTCTCGGCCTTTTCGCGCACGAACGCGGCGATGGCCTCCGGGTCGCCCTGGGCCACCGCGAGTTTCTCCTTGCCTTCCAGGATCGCGCGGTGCTGTTCGACGCAGCCGAGCATGTACGGGCACTCCGCCATCCGGGTGAAGTAAACGTACAGGCCCACCACCGCGAGCACGCTCGCCGCCAGCGACGAGGCGAGGATGCGCGCGCGGCTGCCGAAGAAGCCGCGCACGACGCGCGCTCTTTCCGGCGGCGGAGTTCGCTGGGCTTCCAGGGTGGCAGGAGCGCCCGCTTGCGCGGCCTCGGCAGGCTGCGCGTCGAGTTCCGTGGCGTTCAGCTTGGCCGCAAGCCGCTCCCGAAACCCCGGGGGCGCGGAGCTTCGGGCGCTGGCTTTCTTCACCAGCGCCAGAAACGCGCGCTCCTCTTCCGCGGCCTGCGCCGCCTTGGGGTCCTGGGAGAGCTTCGCTTCAACCTTGGCCGCGCGCTCCGGCGGCAACTGGCGGTCGAGGAAGGCATGAAGTTCCTGGCGCTCGAGGTCGGCGCCCATCTCGGCGTCGGCCGCGTCGAGCCGCGCGCGAATGCGGTCGCGCAGGCCCGGCGGAGGCTTAGGCGATCCTCCGGCCTTCTTTACGAAGGCGTCGAAAGCGTCGGGCGCCGGGGGCTGGCTCATCCCGCGGCCTCCTCTTTGCCGGCCTTGCGGAGCAGACCGCGCTCTTTGGCGTAGTCGTGGAGCTCTTCCTGCAGGCGCTTGCGGGCGCGGAAGAGCCGCGACATCACGGTGCCGATCGGCACGCCCAGCGTGTCGGAGACTTCCTGATACGAGAGCTCGCCCAGCGTGACCATCATCAGCACCGTGCGCTGGTCTTCGTCCAGGTGTTCAAGGGCGCGTTTGAATTCGTCTTCGACCAGCTCGCCGTACAGCGCCTCCCAGTTCACGCGGCCCGCGGCCACCGGATCCGGTTCCGGCGCGGCCGCAACGGGGTGTTCGTAGGCCGAGAAGTCCACGTTGATGTCGCGCGAGCGCGGATTGCGGCGGTCGTTGCGGTTCACGAAGATCATGATCTTGAAGATCCAGGCCTTGAAGTTCGTGCCCGTTTCGAAGCGGTCGAAGTTCTTCCAGGCGCGGATGTAGGTCTCTTGGACGAGGTCCTCGGCCTTGGCCGAGTTTCCAAGCATGCGATAGGCGGACGCGTAGAGGATATCGGCGAGCGGCATGGCGACGGCTTCGAACGCCGCGCGCCGTTCCGCCAAGGCCGCGGGCGAAAGCGCATGCACCGCGGGGCGACTGGTGGATTCGGTGTTTCCCATAAGTTTACCCGTGGCTTTGGCCAAACTCCGGCAACACTGCCAGAGCGATGGATGCCACGGTAAGGTCCGTTGCGCTGTTTTCAAGGCAACCGCCCTCCCGCATTCGAGCGAGCTCTCATAGGCCAGCCTTTCCCCCTTGAAAGGGGCATCCTTTTCCCTTGCTCCTAAATCTCAAAAGGAACGTAACTATTCCCGTAAATACGGGGCTCCTGGTGAATTTAGTGCTGCGTTAACCCACCGGGAGAAAAGAGGTTAGACTGATTCCAAAATGAACCGCCAAGACGCCAAAGCGCAAAGAGCACGGATATTTACGAGCAGGTGCGGCTTTGGCGCTGTGACGCCTTGGCGGTTAAAGCGCCCGCGGTTGCAAACCCGGCGTTTGACAGCCGTTCCGGATTTCGCGTAAGGTAACGACATGTTTCCAGCGTGGTTTCTCGAGATACGAGGCAAGGCGCCCAAAAAGGCGGCGGTCCTCTTTGGCCTCGTGCCGGTGCTGCTGCTCCTGCTGATCTGGTGGTTCATTACTGCCGGCGATGCCGAAGAGCGCGTCATCAGCCCGTTGATCCTGCCGAGCCCGCACGAAGTCGTAGCGAGCGTTCCCGAACTCCTGCATGAGAACGACCAGCAGGGGCGGTCGCTCGTTCAGCATGTCGAATTGAGCCTATTCCGGGTCTTGGTGGGCTTTCTGCTGGCGCTGGCGGTCACGCTGCCGTTCGGGATTGCCATGGGCGCGTTCGGGAGCGTGCGCGCGACGTTCCTGCCGCTGGCCACGGCGAGCGGCTACATCCCCATCGCCGCGCTCGTGCCGCTCACGATCTCGCTCTTCGGTTCGGGCGAAAAGCAGCGCATCATCTTCCTCGCGCTGGCCTTTGCGATCTACCTGCTGCCGTTGATCGTGCGCGCCATCGACGGCGTGCCCGACGTCTATCTCCGCACCGCGTACACGCTCGGCGCCACGCGATTCCAGACCGTCTTTGGCGTTCTGGTGCCGGTGGCGCTGCCGGATATCTGGCACTCTATGCGTCTGGCCTTCGGCGTCGGCTGGACGTACCTCGTGCTGGCCGAGGTGGTAGTGAAGGAAGGCGGCCTTGGAGATCTGATCGATACCGCCCGGCGGCGTGCGCTGCCGGGGCGCGTCTGGCTCGCGATTCTGATCATCACCCTGATCGCCTGGATCGCTGACCTTGCTTGGAACCAGGCGGGCAAGTTGCTCTTCCCCTACCGGAGCACGCAACGGTGAGCGCCTCCGAGCAGGACCTGCCGTTGGTTGTGGAGTTCCGCAACGTCGTGCTGCGGTTCGGGAACTTCGTGGCGCTCAACGACGTCTCGTTCAAGATCGCGGACGTGCCGGACAAGGGCGAGTTCATCTCGATCATCGGACCTTCCGGCTGCGGCAAGAGCACGCTCCTGAATCTCATCGCCGGGTTTCTCCAGCCCACTTCCGGCGACGTGCTCGTGCGCGGCCGGCGCGTGGAAGGCCCCGGCCGCGAGCGCGGCATGATCTTCCAGCAGTACAGCTCGTTCCCGCACCTGACCATCCTCAAGAACGTGCTCTTCGGGCTGAACATCAACGCCGCCGAGATGGGGCTCTCGCACGAACAGCGCCGCGAGAAGGCCATGGAACTGATCAAGCACGTGGGCCTGCTCGGCCACGAGGACAAGTACCCGCACCAGCTCTCCGGCGGCCAGCAGCAGCGCGTGGCGATCGCGCGCTCGCTGGCGATCGAGCCGCGCATTCTGCTCATGGACGAGCCCTTCTCGGCGCTGGACGAACCCACGCGCCTGGAGATGCAGGAACTGCTCGTGGAATTGTGGTACCGCATCCATCCCACCATCTTCTGCATCACGCACAGCATCGCGGAGGCGGTGTACCTGGGCGAGCGCGTCTGGATCTTCACCTCGGCGCCGGGGCAGATCGGCTACGACATCCGCGAAGGCATCCCGCCGTCGCGCGGCATCAAACCGTTGGAAGCCCAGGAGCGCACCGAGTTCAAAGACGCCGTGCGCGCGGTCACCGAAGCCTTCCGCCGCGTAACCCAGCGCGCGGACGGGAAGAAGGTGGAGTTGGGGTAATTAGTAGGAGCTACTAAAAATAGTTTTTTGCTGAGATTATGGGTTTAATAAATTGTTTTTCTCAGAACTTTCTACGCCATGAATTTTTTCAATAGAAGTTTTCGCTTGTTGAAATCTCAATTGAATTAGTGTCCAGGCAACTTCGCCAACATCTTGATAAAGGTTGGTAGCAATCTGTTGGAGATCAATTGTTGGTTTATATCTATAATGGAAAATAAAATCTTCTATTCTCTTGGTTCGAGCTTTGCCCTCCTTCCCCTTATGCGCACCTATAATAAAATCACGCCACGGTTGATTGTGTTTTGCCTTATTACATTTTCCGCAACATGGAACTACGTTACCCCATGCATGTAAGCCTAAAAACGATTTATTGACTGGTATTAAGTGATCGGAAGTGAACTCTTCCAAGCCAATTTTCATATCACAATAGCAACAACAGGAGTTAAAAAACTCAAGCACCTCTTTGCATTGTTCTCTTGATGGTTTGAATGGTTCTAACCCACGAGCTTCATCATAGGAAATACCTACCATCTGCAAAAAAACTCGGATGGCGGTATTAGAAATATCAGCTTTGCTTTTCTGTCCCTTTGGCACCAGATGCCCTCATCTCAAGGATTTTTCAAGCCTTGCCATCATGGTTGTTGGTGACATTTTCAGTGCTCGGCAAATCCTAAAATAAACTTCCAACGTCGGACATTTTTTCCCACGCTCGAGCAGACTGATGTAAGTTCGATCCACCTCTGCTTCAAACGCCAGCTTTTCTTGGCTCAACCCCGCAAGGGTTCTTGCCTTTTTCAGTTCTGTGCCGAATGACATAAATTAATGTTAAGGGAGGTTGCGATTTCGTCCTCGGACTATAGTCTACAGACCTATTGATCAGGAGCGGCATTCCCATGGCAAAGCCTAAAAATCGAAGAGACGATTCTTTGAATGTAGAGTTCGTGATGAAAGTTCTTGCGAGGGATCGACTTGTTTGCCAAATGTGTGGCGCTGGACCTTTCGATACCGATCCATACATGCCAGGGGAGCATATTAGCCTAATGCTAGACAATCGGGGATTTTCTTCGGCCAAGGGAATTTTTAAATTATCAGATTGGAGAACCCTTTGTTCGACTTGTAAGGACGGGATATCTATTCTGAAACAAAAAGGTCAATTGATACCACCACCAACATTAGGACAACTGAAGCAGGAGCTCAAAAAGCACTCTTTTGAATGTTTGATGGCTTGTATTGAAGCCCTAAGAATGCGTGTTCGCCAAGAATCACTAAAAAAAAGGATTGAATGATACAAACGGGTTTCTATTGGCATAAAGCTAGGCTGTCCCATAAGTTACCTTACACAAATGCAATCGATCAGGTCTTCCCCCGGTTTGCCGATAGCCGTTTCGGGCCGCGCTTAATAGAATCGCGGGGAACTATGAAAGCTGGCCTGTGGGACTATCTCAAAGCCGCCTTCAACGCGCGCCCGATCGGGATGTTCGTGCCGCCGAACTGGGTTGGCTTGGGCTTTATGGGTCTGCTCGGATTCGTCATCAATCCGGGCTTCTGGCTGCTGGGCGCCGGCCTGGAGCTCGCGTACCTTTACGCGCTCACCAACAACCCGCGCTTCCGCAAGATCGTCGATGCGCAGATGAACAATCAGACGCTCCAGCAGATGCAGAACCAGACCTACAAGCTGATCGCGCCGCTCGAACTGGAGGACCGCCGCCGCTACGAGAACCTGGCCAATCGCTGCCGCGCGATCCTCGAACAGCAGACCCGCACCAGCGCGCCCAAGGAAGCCGTCTCGGCGCAGCGCGAAGGCCTCGAACGCCTGCTCTGGATCTACCTCAAGCTCCTGATCACGCGGCAGTCGATCCGTCGCATCGTGGACCAGGACGAGAAGGAAGGCGAGAGCGTCCGCGACCTCGAACAGCGCATCGCCAACCTGCAGAAGCTGCTCACGGAGCCCAACATCGCCGAGGACCTGAAGAAGAGCCTCACCAGCCAGGTGGATATCCTCAAGCAGCGCCTCGAAGCCCGCGCGGCGGCGCGGCAGAAGTTCTCGTTCATGGAGGCCGAGCTGATCCGCATTCAGGAACAGGTGGAACTGATTCGCGAACAGAGCGCGCTCTCGGCCAATCCCGAGATGGTCTCGCAGCGTATCGACCAGGTGACGGCCACGCTAGGCGGCACCAACCAGTTCATCAAGGACCAGCAGGCGATCTACGGGCAGGTGGAAGACATCCTCGTCGAGTCGCCGCCGATCTCGCTGAACACCGCCGTGGAAGGGGGAAACTGACATGGGCCTGATCGACGGCCTGAAGAACCTGGGCAGCAAGCTCCGCATCGTCCAATCCGTGCGCATCCTGCCCGCGGCGCAGCCCGAGAAGACGCCGACGCGCTCGGTGACGCTGGCGGAACTCACCGGCGAGATCCGCGCCGAGGAGATCCGCGCGCTGGCGGGCCTGCCGGAGGAACTCTCTGTTCCCTTCGAGAAGGTCTACGAGGCCGCGGGGATCAAGCCCGGCGAGGGCGGCTGGACCATCTTCACCATCAAAGAACTGGTGGAGAAAGAGCCGTTCAAGAGCATGGACCGCCTGACCGCGCAGAAGATGCTGCACGCCAAGCTGGTCGAAGCGCAGGTTCCCGCGGAGGAGGTCGTGAAGGACGCGGTCTCGCGCGACCAGGCGCTGGACGCCTTCGAGGCCTCGCTGCGCGCGAAGCTCGACGCGCGCGACGTGCTGCGCCACCGCAAAATCGCCGAGTGCGAGGCGCAGATCGAGCGGCTCAAGAAGGAAGCCGCGGTCCTCGCCACCGAAGCCCAGGAAGAGAAGAAGCGCATCAAAGATTGGAAGACGCGCAAGCGCGCCGAAGAGAAGCTGCTCGCCACGGCCGTCAGCTACTTGCTCGACCAGCCGGTGATCTCGACGGATAGCGACGAGTAAATGGCCCGTTGATTGAACCGCCAAGACGCCAAAGCGCCAAGAACAGCACGCGTATAATCATTTGTCGCTCTGTTGAAAACCCGCGGTGCGTCGAGAATTCCCCCCTTAAGTAAGGGGGGATACAGGGGGTTAATGCCTGCGTTTTCTAAACCTCCCCTAACCCCTCCTTACATAAGGAGGGGATTTCAACGGCGCCGAATGAGCGTATAACCTGTTAAATCTATTATCTATAGGTGTTCCTATATGACCCCGCCTAATCCCGGTCTGTCCTTTCTCGTTTCCCTCCAATATTCGGTAAGAACCGGTCTACTCGAACGTGGGTCTATTGGAACCAGGACGTACATACGCGACAGAAGGCGGTGCGGATGAGCGACGGCGCGGGGGCCCGTGACGGGGCCTGGATCCGGGAAGCGGTGGCCCGCTTTGAGGGCCCGCTGACGCTCTACGCCGCGCGCCTGACCGGCGACGCCGAGCGCGCGCGCGACGTGGTGCAGGAGACCTTTCTGCGTCTGTGTTCGCAGCCGCACAGCGAAGTCGAATCGCATCTCGCGGAGTGGCTCTATACGGTCTGCCGGAATTACGCGCTCGATATCCGCCGAAAGGAACGACGCATGCTCGCGCTAAACGAATCTCCCGCGGCCAGCAAATCCAGCCCGCAGCCGACGCCCACCGAAGCGCTGGAACGGAAGGAGGCGGCCGGCGAGGCGCTGCGCATGCTCGACGAACTGCCCGAGGACCAGCAGGAAGTGCTCCGCCTCAAGTTCCAGCACGGGCGCTCGTACAAGGAGATCGCCGCGATCACGGAACGCTCGATCTCGCACGTCGGCGTTTTGATCCACCACGGTTTGAAGACGCTGCGCGCACGCGTGGCCGAAGGGCAGTTGAAGGCGTGAAGCAGTCGGTAGGGCCATCGGCTGCGGCTGTTCGCGGCCCGTGTGAGGGCGAACGGAATCACTGGCTGCAAACAACAGCAGCCAGTGGCACCAGATAAAAGATAAAGGAGTCCTGCGATGTCCAAGCTGAACCTCGACGATCCCAAACTGACGGCGTATGCGCTGGGCGAACTCCCGCCGGCCGAAGCCTCCGCGATCGAGAAGCTCCTGAAGGGTGACGAGGCCGCGCGCGCGTTCGTCGAAGAGACGCGCGCCTTCGGCGCCTCGCTCGCGGGGGAACTCGCTAAGGAGAACGCCAGCGCGCCCGGACTGACCGACGCGCAGAAAGAGAAGATCGGCGGCCTGGCGGGCGCGGCGGTGATTGTAAGCGGCTCTGGAAAGGCCGGTGGGGCGGGCCTCCGTGCCCGCCATCCTCAATCTTCCTGGCTGCCGTGGGGCATCGTGGGCTTCGCCGCGGCGGTGCTGGCGACGGTGACGCTGGGGTTCGCGTACCTGAGCGCTCCCAGATCGGCGAGTGTGACCAATCTGGCAAGACCGCAAGATGAGGTACCCTACAATCCCACTCCGAAAGAGACCAAGAAGCCGCCGGAGTCTGGATTTGATAATACGCAAGGCATTGATGCGGGCGGGTTTGGTTACGACAGCGGAAAGAATGATCCGAAGCGCAAGGCGCCGGGCGGTTGGATGAAGCTGTCGCCTCCTGCCAAGGGCGAATTGGGCGACTACTTTGAGACCGTACGTCCGGATACCACCACGGCCGCGCCTTTCGTCGGTTATGTTGGCACGTCGTCCTCTTCCGGCACGTCCGGCGGCGGGATGACGAGCTCGTCGGGGTCATCAAGCATTAGAATAATGAGCGTAGAAGTGGAAAAAATGGAGAGCCACTACGGCCCCCCGGCTCCGGGAGTGGTCGACGGTCCGGTTCCCACTTCAAAACTCCATAACCCAATGCCAAACGTTGGCGATCAGAACGCCGACCTCAAAGCGGGCTGGTTCAAGCTGAACTCGAATCGCGTGCGCATGCTGACCGGAAAAGAGGTCGCGAACATCAACGATGCGTTCGTGGCACTCAAGGGCAAAGTAGCCGACCTCAAAAAGAAGACCGTCACCTGGAGGAACTTGAACGACCAGGCGGAAGCCAAGGGCCTGATCGCGTCGCTGCAGGAGGTCGACCCCGAGTTCAACACCGAGCAGTACAACCGCATCGTCGAGAACCCGTTCAAGGCCGTGCGCGGCGAGGACGCGGTCTCGACCTTCAGCATCGACGTGGACACCGCGAGCTACAGCAACACGCGGCGCTACCTGAACCAGGGCTTCCTGCCGCCGCCGGATGCCGTGCGCATTGAAGAGCTAGTCAACTACTTCGATTACGACTACGCGCCGCCCACCGACGACGTGCCGTTCAGTTCGAACATCGAAGTGGCCGAGTGCCCCTGGGACCCTGCGCACCGGCTCGTGCGGGTGGGCTTGAAGGGCCGGACCGTCGAGAAGGACAAGCGCCCGGCGACGAACCTGGTCTTCCTGATCGACGTGAGCGGCTCCATGAACGAGCCCAACAAGCTCCCGCTGGTGCAGGAATCGCTGCGCATGCTGGTGGGCCAGCTCGGCGAGAACGACAAGGTGGCCATCGTCGTCTACGCGGGCAACAGCGGCCTCGTGCTGCCCTCCACGAACGGCAACAACAAACATAAGATCCTGGACGTGCTCGACGGCCTCGCCGCGGGCGGCAGCACCAACGGCGGCGAAGGCATCATGCTCGCCTACAAGACGGCCACGGACGCGTTCATCAAGGGCGGCGTGAACCGCGTGATCCTCTGCACCGACGGCGACTGGAACGTCGGCGTCACCAACCAGGGCGATCTGACGCGGCTGATCGAGGAGAAAGCCAAGAGCGGCGTTTTCTTAAGCGTGCTCGGCTTCGGCATGGGCAACCTCAAGGACGCTACGATGGAACAGCTCGCCGACAAGGGCAACGGGCACTACGGCTACATCGATACCGCCAAGGAAGCCAAGAAGATGTTCGTCGAGCAGCTCAGCGGAACGCTGGTGACCATCGCCAAGGACGTGAAGATCCAGGTCGAGTTCAACCCCGCGGCGGCCGGCGCGTACCGCCTGATCGGCTACGAGAACCGCCTGCTGGCGCGCGAGGACTTCAACGACGATAAGAAGGACGCGGGCGAGATCGGCGCGGGGCACACGGTGACGGCGCTGTACGAGGTCGTGCCCGCGGAACTGGTCGCCGACCAGGAATCGAAGAACGCAGAAGTAAAGGAGCAGCTCAAGAAGCTGGATGCGGACCTGGAGGAACTCCTGAAACAGGACGTCCCGACCGCCAAGCCGACGCCCGAGTCGCAGGCGCTGCATGAAAAGATCGAGGCGCTCCGCAAGCAGATCGCCGCGCTCAAGCAGCAGTTGCCCGTGGAGACCGAGCCGCTCAAGTACCAGGCGGAAGCGCGCCCGACGGCGGCGGCGGCCAACGGCGAACTCCTGACGCTGAAGCTCCGCTACAAGGCGCCGGACGGCCAGGCCAGCAAGCTGCTCGAGTTCCCCGTGAAGGACAGCGGCAAGACGTGGAAGGATTCCACCAAGGACTACCGCTTCGCGTCGGCCGTCGCCGCCTACGGCATGGTGCTGCGCGGCAGCCAGTTCAAGGGCCTGAGCAACTGGGCGCTGGTGTACGAACTCGCGGCCGAAGCCAAGGGCGCCGACGCGAACGGCTACCGCGCGGAGTTCCTCGAGCTGATCAAGAAGGCGGAGAAGGCCGTGAAAGGCCAGCCGCCGGCGAACGATCTTCCGTAAACGAAAGCCCATGCCGGAGCGCAGAACGGGCGCCGTAAGGCGCCCGTTCTGTTTGTAACGCAGGCTTTTTTCATTCGTCCGGCACGTTGGCGGGATTGGCGGGTTCGGGGACATTGTTACCAGGCACCGGGCTCTGGTTGGGTTGCGCGAGGTCGTCCGCGGCGAGCGGGGGATCGGGGATGCCCGCGGCTTTGCGGAAGACGTCCCGCAAGGTCTCGTCGGTGATCAGCTCCGCGCAGCGCGCAATCACGGCGTGCGCGTTTTCCTCACCGAAGCGCTTGGCTAGCGTGGCTTGAAGATAGGACACCGCGTCCAGGCAGTCGGTTGCCCGCGTGCCGGACCACGGGTCCTTGTAGCGGCCCATGCTGTCCACGCCTTCCATTTTAAAGACGAAGGTCTCGATGGCCTGCGGCATGCGCCACATGCGCGGATCGGCGTGCGGGTAGATCTCCACGCAGAGCCGCTTCTGAAAGTCGTAGTACGCGCGGAAGGGCGGGTTGGCCGGGTCGAAGACGCCGCGCTCGGCCAGCGTGCCCGCGATGCCCGCGTTGAAGAGGTGCTCGAGCATGGCCGTGTCGTGCGAGGCAATGTTGGTGCGGTGGAAGAGCGGCGTGCGCCGGCCCACCTGCTGGCCCACCAGCCCGAACGCGCCAGCCAGAAAGATCAGGAGCATCAGCAGCCGGATCGAGAAGCGCCAGAGCAGCACGAGGATGCCCGCGGCCAGCAGGAACCCGCCCGCCAGCGCGTTGAACTCCGGCGCATTGGGCGCCCAGTACCACGGGATCAGGTCCGGCCCGGCGAGCACCACCGCGAGGCTGTAGCCGAGGCCCAGCGCCGCGAGCACCCCGCCGAGCAGCTTGCCCACGGGCCGGCCCGGGCGAATGCGCGCCCGGACTTCCGAGTGAACTTTGGGCCGCGCTCTGCGCGAGGGCGTTTCCGCTGGTGCGGGTTGTTCTGGTTCGGCGGGTTGAGCTTGAGGAAGCGCCTGAAGACTGGAGGTGCTCATACGGGCCCGCCTTTCGAGAAAGGGGGACGGCCGACCTATCCCTATAAACGGCAGGCAAAAGGTTTCCGTTCCGCGAAATCCCCAAGAAACGCATAGGCACAAGTGCTTTTTACGGCAAATTCGAAATCCGAAACACAGTGCTTTGGATTTGATATTACGGAACCAAAGGTTGGGCGTGCAAAGCGTGCAGGTCCACGCCGTTGATGTCCCGATTGTTCTTATCCTGACCCGGCATGAAATAGACCGCGCGGCCCTCGGAAAGGATGCGGTTCACGTCATCAGGTCTTAAAACGTAGATCAACTCCACGCCCCCGAGCGCGAGTGGCTCCTTGCGCTCGTTACGTTCGGGATCGTAGACCTCGTGGAAACGGGCGTCGGGCAGATGGCCCAGCAAGACCTGTAGCCATCCGGCGCAGACGACGATCGCGGGCTTGTCCAGCGCTGCGATGCGCTCGAGCGCCCGGTCCGCTTCAGCCGTCTGGTAACGGCGCAGGCTGCGGTCGAGGAGCAGCGGGCCTTCGTAGACGCCGAAGCGCCCGAAGGTCAGAAATGCGGAAAGCGCAAGCAGCGCGCAGAAGCCCCGGAAAGGCCACGCGTCCAGCGCGCTCGCAGCGAGCAGCAGGACGAACGGCACGGCGGGCACGAGGTACCCGGCTTCCATGGGAATCCATAGATAGGCTGCGTACGCGATGTCCAGACCTGCAAGCCAAGGCCAGGGCGGCGCGCCTGAAAGCACCGCCGGTGCCACGCGCGCGGAGGTGATGCGCCGGAATCCGCTCACGATTCCGGCGAGCAGGATTCCGAGCAGACCGATGCGGCCAAAGACTTCCTCGGAACCGCGCCGCAAGACCACTGTCGTTTCTGGGTATTGAAAGGGGTAGTGGCGCAAGAAACCGGGACCGAACTTGAGCAGCGGCGGCAGGTAGCAGAGCGCCGCCGCGCCAGCCCCCGCGAACGCCAGCCGCCGCAGGCGCGGGATGCGCCGCTCTGCGCCGTCCGCATTCCAAAGCAGCAGCGCAAGCACGGGCGCATAGAGGATCGTCGTGATCCGGCAACCGGTTCCCAATCCGAGCAAGATTCCGGCCAGGAGCGGGCGGTTGCTCTGCGCGGCGCAAAGCGCGGCCAGCAGGAAGGCGAGCGCCCAGGCGTAGTCGATCGAGGAGCAACCCGCGATCGCGAGGACGGGCGTGAAGGCCAGCGCCAACGCGGCGAAGAAACCTTGCCGCGCGCCGAGCCCTCGAAACAGGACGGCCAGGAATCCCGCGGCGGCGGCAGTAAAACAGGCCGTGGCCAGGTTGAGCGCGGCGAAGCCGAAGGGCGTGAGCGGCGCGCAGAGGAATTCCTGCATGGGAAAACCAGGAAAGCGCGAGGGCATGTACGTGCCGGAGAGCCAGAGATATCGCGCGGAGAGCCAGACGCGCCAAGCGTCCGGGTCCGGGCCGCAGCCGTCGAAACAGAAGGGCAGGATGACGATCAGGACCGCCGCGGCCGGCAACGCGAAGCCAATGGCCGCGGAGGTTCTCCGGGGCGGAGCGCCAGAGGGCGTCTGAGCCGTTTCATCCATGCGGGCGGACTCGAGGTTATCTGCACATCTTAGCGCGGTTAACCTTGCGCGCGCGGCGCGAATCGGAATAATGCTTTTACCCGTATGATTCTCGTCACTGGCGCCACCGGATTCCTCGGCAATCACGTCGCCCGGCAACTGCTGGAGCGCGGCGAGACCGTGCGCGTAAGCGTGCGCAAGAGCAGCAACCTGGCTTCGCTGGAAGGCATGAACGTCGAGAAGACCGAGGCCGACCTGCGCGACAAGGCTTCGCTCGAGCGCGCCGTGAAGGGCTGCAGCATGCTCTTTCACGTCGCCGCGGACTACCGCTTCGACGTCAGCGATCCCGACGAGATGTACAAGAGCAACGTCGAGGCACGCGCAACCTGCTCGAGGCCGCCGGCCAGGCGGGGGTCTCGCGCATGGTGTATACGTCCACCGTCGGCTGCATCGGCATCCCCGACAGCGGAGCGCTTGGCACGGAGGACACGCCGATCGCGCTCGAGAAGATGATCGGCACGTACAAGCGCACGAAATTCCAGGCCGAGCAAGTTGCTCTGGAGCTGGCCAAGAAGGGCCTGCCGATCGTGGTGGTGAATCCCACCGCGCCGGTCGGCGAGATGGACATCAAGCCCACGCCCACGGGCGAGATGATCGTGCGCTTTCTCAAGCGCAAGATGCCGGCGGTGATCGACACGGGCCTGAACCTGATCGACGTGCGCGACTGCGCCGAAGGGCACCTGCGCGCGGCGCTGCGCGGGCGCACGGGCGAGCGCTACATTCTCGGCTGCAAGAATCTGACGCTGCTGGATATCTGCAAGGTGCTGAGCAAAGTGAGCGGGCTGCCGGCACCGACGATCCATTTGCCCTACGCCGTGGCCTACACGGCCGCGTGGTTCAGCACTAAGTTCTCGCTCGCGTTCGGGAAGACGCCGGGCATCAGCCTGGAAGGCGTGAAGATGGCGAAGAAGCGCATGTTCGTGGACTGCGCGAAAGCGATCCGCGAGCTCTCGCTGCCGCAGACGCCGCCGGAGGAACCGCTCGCCCGCGCCGTGGCGTGGTTCCGCGAGAAGAAATACGTTTAAAAACAAGTTCGAATATCGAAGCACGAAATCAGAAAGATTCGAACTGCAACGCATAATCTCACCGCGCGTCCGCTAGCGCCGCTGTATTGTCTTTTCCGTTTGTTGGGTTATTCTTTTGTCCGGCTGGAGGTTTAGTTATGAAGTCGAAAAGCTCGCGCCGCAAGAATGTTCATCCGTTCGCGGGCATCAAGCGCGCCACGCCCGAGAGCGTGCGTAAGATGTCCAAGAAGGAGTGGGGACTGCGCGTCAAAAAGTGGGTCGGCTCTTTGAAGGACGATGCCACGGCGGAGCGCGATATGGAATGGATCTTGAACGACCGCCGAAGGTATCGAGCCTGACATGGTCTATCTGCTCGATACGGACATCGCATCGTTTGCTCTTCGCGGCGTATACGGCCTGAACGTTTCAATCGTCAAGCGGCATGACCGGCGCGTTTTTATTTCCTGGCCCACCGAGACCGAATTGCTGGTTTGGGCATATCTCCACCCTTACCCTTTTCGACGTTTGCGATCCTTGCGTGAATTCATCCGGGACATTCCCGTCATTCCTGTCGATCCGCGCATTCAAGATACGTATGCGCGCATGAAAGTGCGGCTCAAGATCGCAGGAAAACCAATGTCCCAGTTCGATCTGCTCATCGCCGCCACCGCGCTCACCCACAAGCTCACGCTCGTGACCCACAACAGCAAGCACTTCCGCCACGTGCCCGGGCTCCGCGTGCAGGACTGGGCGGAGAACGGGGCGTAACATGGATCTCTCGGGCCTGCTTAACGATCCCCAACAGCTTCAGATCCTGCAGGATGCCCTTTGGCGCATGGCCATCGTTACGGCTGTGGGCAGTTGCCTGATGCTCATTATTCAAATTCTCATCGCGTGGATGCTGGCAAAGTGCTTTGAATCCATCCCGGTCAAGTTCCACGAAGTGGACGCGTGGCATTCATGGGTAACGGTGGTCCCGTGCCTGAATTTTGCCTGGCATTTTCTCGTCTATCCAAAGCTCTCGCGCTCGTTCAAGAAATACTTTGCATCCATTGGCCGTACGGACGTGGGAGATTGCGGCGAAAGGAAGGGCCTTTACTTTGCGATCTCATATGTCGCCGGCAATTTAATTCCGTGCATTCTTATTTACTCGCTCATCGTCCAGCTCCAATACCTGCAACTCGTCTGGAAGCTGCGCAAAGAGGCGCTCGACGCAGCCGCGAAACCCACGCAAGCGTAAACCACAGATAAACAGAGATGGACACCGATACGCCCCAAGCAATTTGCGGCGGTGTTTCTTTATGAATATCTGTGTTTATCCGTGTTCATCTGTGGTTGCGTTCGCCGTTACTTCCGTTCCATCAGGATCGACCACGCGAGCGGGCGAAACTCTTCCTTGTCCGTCCCGAAGCGGAACTCGCGCAGGTCGATTATCTTGAAGAGCGGCTCCAGCTCCGCGCGCAGATCTTTCTCACTTACCGTGGGCGGGCCGTACTCGTGCTTCTCCTTCGCGTTGCCGGCCAGCGAGAGCCAGCGCGTGCCCTTGCGCGACGCGTGTTCCACCGTGGTGAGGAAGCCCTTCAGGTTCATGCGCCGGACGTGGTGGTACACGCCGCGGTCGAAGATCACGTCGTACGGGCCGCCGTGGTTGTCTTTGGTCGCGTCGCCCACCTTGAGCTCGATCTTCACGCCCGCGGCCTTGCTCTTGGCGCGCGCGGCTTCGACGGCCTGTTCCACATAGTCGAACGCGGTCACGGTGTAGCCGCGCCTGGCGAGCTCGAGCGCGTTCGTCCCCGTGCCGCAGCCGATCTCGAGCAGCGTCTTTCCCGGCAGCAGGCCCGCGTCGAGCACGCGGACGAGTTCGGGGCTGGGCAACCCTGAGTCCCACGGCTTCTGGCCCGTCGCATACGCCTTCACAAAATGTTCGCGGTCTTCGATCTCGTTGGGCATGAGCACCTCCAGTAGAATCCTGACAGAATGGATTAACCGCCAAGAGGCCAAAGCGCCAAGAAAAGATCCTAATAGAGACGCTCTAAAACGCCTGGCGCTTTGGCGTCTTGGCGGTTCGATTTGTGCGGTGTTTCAGTGTTGTTCACCGGGCTCGGTGATGTACGGCGCGGCCAGAAAGATGACGGCCATGCCCGCGTAGCCGATGGCCCACGGCCACGCCGGGTGCAAGTCTATGGCGGTGTCGCCGAAGGTCCACTGGTACGAGTGCATCAGCCCGCAAGCGCTAAGCGCCGCGGCGCTCAGGCACCACGCGGCGGCGCGCCGGTAGCGTTTCTCGATGATCTCCACCGTCGCCGCGGCCCAGATCATCGCGGTGAAGATGAAGCCCTGCTCCAGCGCGAATGCGCCGTGCGCGAAGAGTTCGTTGCCATCAAAGGCGGGGAGCAGTTCCGGGCCGAACGGTTTTCCGCCCGGCATGCCCATGCCGGTGACGCGCAGGGCCGTCTTGATCAGCAGCGCGCCCCACGCCGCTACGCCCGGCAAGATGCCCAGCACGGCCGCGGGCGCGTGCTTGAGTGGCACCGCCTGGAACGCCTGCGCGGTGATCACGATGCCGATCCAGATGACGATCGCCATGCCGGCATCGATGGGCACGGCCCACGCGATCAAAGCCAGCGAGCCGCTCAGGCAGACCAGCGTGGCGAAGACCGCGTTCAGGATCGAGTACCCCGCGCGCGCGCCCAGCGCCTTCCAGCCCGGGTGGCCGATGTAGATCGTGGTGGGGAAGCAGGAGCCGAAGAGCGCCGCCGCGATGGTGCTGATGCCGTTCACGGCCAGGCTGGGCGCGGTCTCGAACGAGTCCCCCGCCGCTTCGGCGGACTCGACATTCTGCAGCGAACCGATCACGTTAAAGATGCCCATCGGCAGAATCACGGAGAGATACTGCACGGCGTAGCCGCCGCGGAAGCCTTCGATGAGTTCGCCGATGACGGGCAGGGGCGGATAGAAACCGACGGTCGTCGTGCTGAACTCGCGCGTGTGCTGGATATGACCCATTTTAACGAGCAGCCAGTAGAGCCCCGTGCCGCAGGCGATGGCCACGAGCCCGCCCGGCAGCCCGCCTTTAAAGCGCACGCCTCCAAAATACGTGAGCAAGATAATGGCGAGCGTCACGAAACCCACGATGGGGTCGGCGAAGGCGCGGAAGAAGAAGCCCAGCGAGATGTACCCGAGGGCGATGCCCGCGAGCGTGGAGAGCAGCGCGGCCCGCGGCGTGGCCTTGCGGACGCGCTCGGCCACGAACGAGCCCGCGAACTCAATCAGCCCCGAGCCCAGGCACGCGACGAGTCCTGCGATCCAGGCCGCGTGTGCCGCCGCCTCGGGGCTCAGGCCGGCTTTAAGCGCTTCGAGCTTGGCGGGCAGCATCACCAGAAAGACGTACGCAATGAGCGAGGGCGTGTTGATGCCGTAGGGCAGCGCGCAGACGTCGGTGCGCCCGGTCTTGTCGGCGAGGCGCTTGGCCTGCCAGGCGTAAAAGAGGTTGCCGACGACCAGCGAGACCGCCGCGCCGGGAAGAACGGAACCGTAGATCAGCGCGTCGGGAAAACCGAGGACGAAGCGGCACAGGTTGTCGATGAGCAGCATCTGGACGAGGTTGTCCAGCGCGAGGCCGAAGAAGCCGTCCACATCGCCGCGCACAAACCAGCGCATGCGGAAATCTCCTATGGGATTGGGCAGGCGGAGAGTCTAGCGAAGGCGCGGCGAAAACGCGAGCGGGATTGAACGGCTGCGTGAGTTGTGCCACTGGCGGCTTGCCCGCCAGTGAGCATCATGGGTGGACTGCACTGGCGGGCAAGCTGCCAGTGGCACGAGCCAAGCCCGGTCTACTTCGCGTTCTTCGTCACACCGTCCCAGTCGTCGGTGCGGAAGGGCGAGGCGGGCAGGCCGGCTTTGTTGTAGAGGTTGCACTCCGGGTTGTCGGCCCAGGCGTAGCGCACGGCCGCGGGCTTCTCGACCTTCTCGTTCGAGACCACGATGGTCTCGCCGTCGATCTTCGCCTGCGCCCACGCCCACTTCTTATCTTCGCCCGCGATCTGGAAGCCCTTCAAGTCACCGCCCTTGGCCTCCAGACCGCCGCCGAGATGCTTGAACTTCAGGCGGATTGCATTGTTCTCGACGGCCATCGAATCGTACAGCGGCCCGGAGAACTCGAGGTCCTTGCCGTACGCGATGGCCTGCGCCGCGAGCGCCAGGCGCTTGCCGACGTCCTGCTTGTTCTTCGGGTGGATGTCCTTCTCATCGCCGATGTCGATGATCACGGCCATGCCGGTCTTCGGCAGGCTCAGCGTCATCGTCTGGGCCTCGCGCAGTTCCGCCCAGCCGCTCTCGGCGGGCTCGGGTTTGCGCGCCATGAAGTTGGCCAACTGCACGAACAGGAACGGGAAGTCGCCCGCACCCCACTGCTTGCGCCAGTCCTGGATCATCGTGGGGAAGAGCTTGCGGTACTGGTACGAGCGGCCCGCGTTGGATTCGCCTTGGTACCAGATCACGCCTTTAAAGGCGCCGGGCACGAGCGGCTTGAGCATGCCGTTGTAAAGCACCGAGGCGCGGTGCGGGTTCTTGTCGGGTTCGGCCGGAGCAGTGGGCTTCTTCGGTTCGGGCTTGCCGTCGGCCTTGGCCTTCTCGGCGGCGGCTTTCCACTTCTCGAGGACCTTCTCGTAGTTTTCCTTCTGCTTCGGGAAATCCTCGGCCATCTTGTCGGCGCGTTCGTTGTAAATCTTCAGGTCCGCCTCGGCCTCGAGCGCCTCGCGGCTCGTCCAAGCTTCCGCCGGCGTGCCGCCCCAGGACGTGTGGATCAAGCCGATGGGCACTTTCAGTTCCTGGTGCAGCTCGCGCGCGAAGAAGTAGCCCACGGCCGTGAAGTTCGGCACCGTCTGCGGCGTGCAGACGTCCCACTTGGCGGTCGGGATGTTGTCCTTCGGTTCAAGAGCGGTCACGCGCGGCACTTTGATGTGGCGAATCTGCGGGAAGTCCGCCTTGGCGGCCTCATCTGCGGCATTGATCGCGCCGCTCATGGCAAATTCCATGTTCGACTGGCCCGAACAGATCCAGACGTCGCCGACGAGGACGTTCTTGAGCGTGAGCGTGTTCTTGCCGGCCACGGTGAGCTCGAACGGCCCGCCCGCTTCGAGCGGCTCCAACTCGGCCTTCCACTTGCCGTCCTTGTCCGCGGTGGCCTTCACGCTCTGCTTGCTGAACGTGACGGTGACCTCATCGCCCGCTTCGGCTTTGCCCCACACCGGGATCTTGACGCCCCGCTGCAGAACCATGTTCTCGCCAAAGACGCCGTTAAGCGAGACCTCCGCGCGGGCGGAAACGGCCGTGAGCAGGAACAGACAGAGAAAGAGAGCGGTGCGCAGTTGCATGGGAGTCTCCAGTATGAATCCTAGGCAATCGATAAATACACCAAAGATGTGGAATTTGCGAATGAAGCTATTGCCACGGAGCAGTCGATGAGAAGCACGAGAGATTCTGATACACCAAATGCTCAAGGTTCATTGATCATAATTGGGTCTGTTGGTCGGTCGGGTAGCAGAATCTTCCTTGCAACCGCGCCCACTGCAATTGAAAGGATTACTCGCAAGCCAAGGCCCAGTACACCGGGAACGAGAAAGAATAAGGCCTCATCGCTCAACCCAAGTACCTTTTGTTTTACCTGAGAAATGATTAGCAGGCAAAATCCCAACAAAAAAAGTGCTGGCGCCAAAATTCCGGCCACATTAGCGGCCCAAAACGCGAGGAAAATACCTTGGCTTCGGTGGCCGAGCAGGCGGGCCTGAACGGCGCCAAGAGTTGCGGAGTAAAGGAATACGACCCATAGCCATGGGGATAAGGAAAGGAAAATAGCGTTACTGGACACGCCCGGAATGGAGAGAAACGCGGCGCACATTCCGAGCGTGGTTCCTCCCACCGCCACGCGACTGAAACGATCGTCCGCGAGCCGATAGAAAAAGAGGCGCGCAAAGTAGGCCGCCACGAGCAGGCCCGCGAGCGCGTTCGCCGCCGCTGCCCAAAGGCTCAGTGAAGAAAAAAGAAAGACGTTTGTAGCCATCCCCACAACGGCCAACGATGCAATCCAGCGCAGCCATGCGCTATCGGCGGCGGGACCCCTCCACCGCCCCTCTTTCATGCTGCGGGCAGGTACGATCCAGGAGAGCAGACGCGAGAGGTTCACTTTTGTTCCCCTGACAAATCGCAGGGGAGCCGAAACGCGGCATCGTCCGCGTTGTTGGTGTTAATCTGCTCAGCCACGTCGACCCAGGAACATTTCCCGCCGTCATCCATGCCATTCTTGCCAAAGCAATAAAGGCGCAAGTGAACCGAGCCCAATTCACGAATGCGTGAAGTCCCTTCGGGAACTTCCTTCCAACCTTCGTGGCGGTATTGCAGGGCCCAAGGTTTTTGATGCCATGGGTCAAGCGGCAACTTGTCCGCCTCGGTGGGAACCAATTGATTAAGTGTGTCGGGATATTTCCCTGTGCGCACACGAAAACTCAGCAGGGCAAGTTCCAGTGCGGCTGCCTGTCCGTCCGCCTCCACCCGCTTGAAGGAGTTCGATACTTCGGCCAAAACGGGCAGCATCAGTTGACCGCATAGAAACGGCCCCTTCGTTTCCTGAAACAACTTTAGTCGGAGAACATCGGCATCTATGGTTTCCCATTGTTCTGACGCCTCGATTAGATATCGATAGCCCGCCGCGGCAGCTCTCTTTTCCGAGCCATACCAGAGCGGGGCAAGCGCAGCGATTCGAATGTCTCCGGCACTCCGAGTTGACGTTTCGGAAAGCATACTTATATCCTCGATGGAATGAGTTCCCGTGCCTAACTGTACAAGCATGCGTTCGAAAAAAGCCTGCTCGCTTCGCAATACTTTTTTCAACTTGGGAAGCGTATCGCGGTCGCGACGCAGGTTCTTCTTATATGCATCCAAGGCTGCCTGAGCCCGCGGCGTATCGAAGTAAAGAATGGCCTCAAGCGCGCGGTCCGCGACGGATTGCAATGCACAGGAAACCAAGTAGCCAGTCAGAATAGGTTCTTCTTCAAGATGCCGGGACATCCTGTATATCGCGCCGAGCGCATGCGCAGCTTCGAGGTGGTCGCTATTGTGCGCGCAGACGCGAGAATAAAGCGCCAGCATGCGCGCCATTTCTCGCATCGGCGACAAGTGTTTGAGTTGCATCTGCATCCCGTCCGCATACCCCAGCTCCCAGCGGATCTTTGCCTTGCCCACGGCTGAAAACAGGTGTTCTCTGCAATCTCGATGCTTGTCCAGGTATTGCAGCAGTTCTTTGGCATCGAGCCCAGCGCCCGAGCCAGTTGCCGGTTGATAGGAAGTAAAGCGCTTGTAGAACGCCTTCAGCGATTCCTTGTCCCGCGATTCGATGGCCCGGGTGTAATCCTTAGCCGCATTTTCATCGTCCGCTATACGAGGAGGACGCAACGATTCGAGTTCTGTCAGATTCGCGGTCGCATCCTTTGCCGGGTCCGCAGCATCTTGGGCGAGTACGAAGGCCAGGAGCAATAGCACGCCGGAAAGGGCAATCGGCACGTTCCAAAAAAGCCGATGATTGTCGTGGAGATACCAGGCCGCCAGCGAGCGCAGGTCGTCGTCGGGAGCGTTCATAGACCTCTTTAGCGCGATAAAATGGTATCTTTGGTGCTTCGCCGTTTATACGACTGAGGCCGCATGCCGCGACCCCAACCGCAATGCTTTTCTCTTACCGCGCCTTGCCCCTCTTCCCGGCGTAGCGGTCCCGGCGCACTTTTTGGGAGGTACCGCTGCCCTTTGGCAGCACCTTGGCGCTCTTGCCGCGCGGCTTGGACTTGTACGCCTTTACGCGCGAGGCGGCCTTGGCGTTCAACGAGCGGGGTCGCATGTTCATGCGGGACTTCTCCTTTTTGGTATTCTTCGCCTTGGCTTTCGTCGCGCCCTGGCCGTTGCCCTTCCTTGCGCTCTTTACTTTAGGTTTGGCGACTGCGCCTTCGCGCGCTTCCGCCCGCACGGGCGTGGATTCGCCCCGCGCCGTTCGTTCGCGCGCGGGCTGTGCCAGCGCCTGCGCCACGTTCTGCGCGGCCTTGGCGCCCTTGCCCGATGCGCCCTTGGACTGGTTGGCGCGGATGATGTTGAGCGCGCTGCCGGCGCGGAACCATTCGATCTGTTCGGCGTTGTACGTGTGGTTCACTTTAAGCGAGTCCTGGCTGCCGTCCGCGTGCTGCACCACCACCGTAAGCGGCTTGCCGGGCGCGAAGTCCTTCAGGCCCGCGATGCCCACCTCGTCGTCCGCGCGGATCTTGTCGTAATCGGCGGGGTTGGCGAACGTCAGCGCGAGCATGCCCTGTTTCTTGAGGTTGGTCTCGTGGATGCGCGCGAAGCTGCGCACCACCACCGCGCGCCCGCCCAGGAAGCGCGGTTCGAGCGCCGCGTGCTCGCGGCTGGAGCCTTCGCCGTAGTTCGCGTCGCCGACGGCGATCCAGGAGATGCCGTGGGCCTTGTAGTCGCGCGCGATCTCGGGGTAGAGCTTGCCCTTTTCGCCCGTCCGCAGGTTCGTTCCGGCGCCGGTCTCGCCCGTGAACGCGTTGATCGCGCCGATAAAGAGGTTGTTGGAGATGTTGTCGAGGTGCCCGCGGTACTTGAGCCACTTGCCCGCGGCGGAGATGTGATCGGTGGTGCACTTTCCCTTGGCCTTCATGAGCACGCGCGCGCCGTTGATGTCCTTCCCATCCCACGGCTTGAACGGTTCGAGCAGTTGCAGCCGGTCGGAGGTCGGCGCGACCGAGAGCGGCACCGAATTCGGATCGCCGGCCGGGGCCTGGAAGCCTTTATCGTTGAAGACGTATCCGTTCGCGGGCAGGTCCGGCGCTTCGGGCGGATCGAGGCTGACCTCCTGGCCCTGGTCGTTCTTCACCTTCTCGACGTTGGGATTGAACGAGAGCCGCCCGCTGAGGGCCTTGGCGACGACGAGTTCCGGCGAGCCGATGAACGCGAGCGTGCTCTTGAAGCTGTCGTTGCGCCCGCGGAAGTTGCGGTTGAAGCTGGTCACGATCACGTTCGGCGTGCCGCTGGCCTCGTCTTCCGCCTTCACGTCGTCGCGCTTCCACTGCCCGATGCACGGGCCGCAGGCGTTGGCGAGCACCGTCGCGCCCATCTTCTTGAGCGTCGCAAGCTGCCCATCGCGTTCGAGCGTCGCGTAGACCTGGTCGGAGCCCGGCGAGACGAGCAGCGGGACGCGGAACTTCTTGAGGCCCTTCGCTTCGGCCTGGCGGGCGACGTGCGCGGCGCGGCCGATGTCTTCGTACGAGCTGTTCGTGCAGGAGCCGATCAGGCAGACCTTGATCTCTTCGGGGTAGTGCTCCTTCTCGGCGTCGGCCTGCATCTTCGAGGCCGAGTGAGCGAGATCCGGGGTGTGCGGGCCGACGAGGATCGGTTCGAGCTTGTCCAGATCAATCTCGAGCAGTTCGTCGTAGTACTTCTCGGGATTCTCCTGAACTTCGGGGTCGGCGTTGACGTGGTGGACGTGCAGGTCGGCCCAGTCGGCGACGAGCCCGCGCCGCGTAGCGCGCAGGTACGCGGCCGAACGGATGTCGTAGGGGAAGAGGCTGGTGGTCGCGCCGAGTTCCGCGCCCATGTTGGTGATCGTGCCGCGCCCGGTCAGGCTGATGCTTTCGACGCCCGGCCCGAAGTATTCGACGATCTTGTTCGTGCCGCCGGCGCAGGTGAGGATCTCCAGCATCTTTAGGATCACGTCCTTGGGCGCGGACCAGCCGCCGAGCTTGCCGGTGAGGCGCACGCCGATGAGCTTGGGGCAGAGCAGTTCCCAGGGCATGCCGACCATCACGTCCACGGCGTCCGCGCCGCCGACGCCCACGGCCACCATGCCCATGCCGCCGGCATTGGGCGTGTGGCTGTCGGTGCCGATCATCAGGCCGCCGGGGAAGGCGTAGTTTTCGAGGACGACCTGGTGGATGATCCCCGAGCCCGGGCGCCAGAAGCCCATGCCGTACTTCTTCGCCGAGGTACTCAGGAAATCGAAGACCTCCTGGTTTTCCTTCAGCGCGACTTCCATGTCGGGCCCGGAGCCCTTGCGCGCCATGATCAGGTGGTCGCAGTGGACGGTCGTGGGCACGGCGGTCTTCTTGCGGCCCGAGGAGATGAACTGGAGGATGGCCATCTGCGCCGTCGCGTCCTGCATGGCGACGCGGTCGGGGCGCAGCATCAGGAAGCTCTTGTTGCGCTCGAGGGCCTGGCCTTCGATGTCGTCGAGGTGCGTGTAGAGGATCTTCTCGGCCTGGGTCAGGTGCCGGCCGAGTTTGCGGCGGACGCGGTCGATGCGTCCGGGGAGGGCGTCGTACATCTTCTTCACGAGGTCGAATTCGAGCATGGGTCGGGAGCCTCCGCGGTGTGCTTAGCGGCGCGAATCGCGCCTCTTCAGGCCAGCTCTAGAATGAAGCACGGCGGCATGATTTTCAACGCGAGGAATCGGGCGGCGCGAAAACAGAACCGGCCGCGAAGCGGGCGTTCACCCAACTTCGCGGCCGGTTCCTGGCCTCGTTAATCAGCGCAAACCGCTTAGCTGCCCTTATAGACCGCCGTCTTATCGAGTATGCTGACGATCTTGTAAAGCAAGCCGAAGGTGTACTCGTTCTCGTCGAGCTCTTCGCCCTTCTGCAACCGTTCGGCGGTCTGATAAGCGTCGATGATGCTAAACACGCCGACCACAATGCTAGGTAAGAAACAAAGGACAATACCAATCAACTGACAGACGAGGATATAGATCCACTTCTTCTGCTGACCGTTGATGAGTAAGTGCCCCGTACCCAGCACAAACCAAGTGAGCAATGCCGCGATTATCGGATTCGCGTCGGGTTTCTTAATGGTTGCCATGAGCAATCCTTTCTAAAAGGGTCTGCGTGCCACATTTTTCGTCTTGAAGCTGTGCAAGCTATATCAGGCTTACCTCAACCTTCCACTCGATAATCCGGATTTGGAATGAGAAACGTGGAGCGGCCATGAAGGGCGCCGGACGCTCGTCTATGCTCCGGTTTAAACTCAGGTTACAGAGTTCCCGTACTGTTTGATTTTAGAACACTCGTTGCGGAGAGCCGCGAAGCCGCACTATTCCGGATTTCGATATTCGGATTTGCCGTTCCGCTATTTCTTTTCCTCAATGCAGTACAGGTACTGCTCGCCGCGGTAGTACATCCGCGCGCCCTCGAAGACCGGGCAGGTGATCGTGACCTCCTGCCGGTCCGAATATGCGCCGTGGACGATCTGTTCCAGACGATTCTTCGCGACCTGCTTGAAGGTCCGGCCCGGTTCGATCACCACGCTCGAGCCCTGATTACCGAAGAGGTAGATGTACTTGCCCGCCAGCGTCGGGCTGGCCGCGGCGCCGCCGCGCCCGGCGCCGAAGTTGTGGTGCATGTACAGATCCAGGTCGAGCAGCTTCTGATACGCGACCTCGCCCTTCTCCATGTCGACGACCGTCAGCACGGCGTCCTCGTCGATGCAGTAGAGCAGCCCTTCGTGGTAGAGCGGCGCGGCGTTGTAGAACTTGAGATAGAACTTGGGGTACTTGTTGGTGTCGAACTTCACCTCGTTGACGATCTCCGGCGTGAGCTTGTCGCCGGAGATGGCCGAGGGCTTGAACGCGACCACGCCGCCGGTTCCCGACTGGACCTTGTAGGCCATGCCGCGATCGACTACCGGCGCGCTGTAGCGGCTGTCGCCGAGCTTCCAGAAATCGGCGTAGACGTTCTTGCCGTCGCTCAGCCGCACGAACTCGCCGTTCAGGAAGAAGGCGACCTTCTCGGTGCCGGCGGACAGCACGCAGCCTGATCCGTGGAAATGGTAGTAGGTGCGGTTGTTCTCGGGCAGAAACCGGGGACTCTCCCAGAGCAGTTTGCCCGTCTTCGGATCCAGCGCGCGGCATTCGCCCATGTAGATGATGAGCTTGCCGTCCGCGAGCAGCGGCGACGAATTGTAGCCGTGTTCGAGATCGGGGTGGCTCGAGAGATCGCTCCATTTCTTGTTGCCGGCCAGGTCGTAGCAGACGGTGACGCCGGTGCCGTAGGCGACGTAGACGCGCTCGCCGTCGCTCACCGGATTCGGCGCGGTGAACCCGGCTTCGCCGCGCGGCGCGGGCCGGTACTTCTTGTCGACCTTGGCCATGGCCTTGTTGAGCTGGTCCTCGAGCTTCGCGCGCTCGTCGTCCGTCTTCTTGGCCGCGCCGTTCACGGTGGCGTCGTCCGCCTGCTTCAATTGCGCGGCCAGCGCGTCCATCTCCGTGAACGCCTGCGCGTTGGCCTTCCGTTCTTCGTCGCTTGCGGTGTCGTAATACGTGGCGGAGCGCACCCAGAGGATCTTGCCGTCGGCCTTGTTCATGCAGCAGAGGCCGCCGGTCTCGATGGTGGCGAAGATTTTGTCGCCCACGACGATCGGGCTGCTGTAGCCGAGATTCGGCATGCGCGTAATCCAGACGATGCCCTTCGCATCAACTTCGTTCGGGTCCGGGCCGAAGAGCGTCGCGCGGACGTACCAGTTGTCCACGCTGGTCTGGCTCTTGATCAGGATCCGGTTCCAGCCCTTGGCCACGGCCAGGTTGAAGCGGTTCGCGAGGTTCCCGCCGTTCGGGTGGGAGAAGGCCGGCTTGCCGTTCAGCCAGACTTTGGCAAAGCTTTCGTACATGAAGTTCACCGAGAGTGGCTTGCCGTCGGCCGAATAGAGGTACGTGTGGGCGTAGGCGACGGCCTTCGGTTTCTTGCCCGGCAGGTTGAAGGTTCCGTTGAAGTCCACCGCGTTGTCATCAAAGGCTACGGCCTTCCACGCGAGCTCGCCGGCCTTCTCGTTCTCGTCGGGTGAGACCGCGGCCTCGTTCGCCAGCGTCTCGTCGTCGAGTTTCTTGTCGTCGGCCAGCGGCAGCGGGCCCAGTACGAGCCACTTGTGAATGGTGCCGTCCGGGATCTGCGTGCCCGCCGCAGGCGCGGCATCTGGCGACTTGGGCTTGGCGGCCTGCGCGGCCAGCCCAAGCACGCTCTTGGAGACGCGGCTCCAATGCAGCGGCGGCGTGGCCTGCGGATAGCGGCCGTTGCCGTCCCCGCGCCAGCCCACGGCTGCGGGCACCTCGGCTCCCACCGCGCTCGTTGCGCATACGAGTACGCCGATGGAAAGAACGGCCTTCTTGAGATGCATAGACAGCTCCTCTTTTGAATTCCATCTATCTCAGAGGATAGAGTATCCCTCGTAGTCCGATCCTTTGGGGTACACCGTTTTTTATGTGTGTGCGTATGATTTTAGTTGTGCAAGATGTTCCACTTCTACTGGTTGCGGCAGGCGAGATGGGACAAAAAAAAGCGGGAGATGGCCGCCCATCTCCCGCTGGATGCTGCGGTGTGCTGCGAACGGGCGTTACGCCAGCAGGCCCTTGATCGGCTTGCCTTCGTTCACGACCTTGATCGGACGGCCCTGCTCGGTCTGGTGTTCCTTGGTGAAGTCGATGCCGAGCAGGTCGAACATGGTCGCGTGCAGGTCACCGGGGCGGACGGGGTTGTCTTTGGGTTCCGAGCCGGTCGCGTCGCTGGAGCCGTAGGCGATGCCGGTCTTCACGCCGCCGCCGGCCACCACGGCCGTCCAGACGCGCGGGAAGTGGTCGCGCCCGCCGGTGCCGTTCATCTTCGGCGTGCGGCCGAACTCGCCGGTGCAGATCACCAGGGTGCGTTTGAGCTGCCCGCTGGCGTTCATCTCGTCGAGCAGGCTCGAGAGCGCCGGGTCGAGCGTCGCGCAGTTGCCCGCGACGTTCTTCGCCACGTCGTTGTGCGTGTCCCAGCCGCCCAGCGAGCACTCCACGAAGCGCACGCCCTTCTCGACCAGCCGTTTCGCGATCAGCATGCTCTTGCCGAAGCCGTTGTCGCCGTACTTCTTGATCTTCTCGGGGCTCTCCTTCTTGAGGTCAAAGGCCTCGACGGACTTCGAGTACATCATCTGCACGGCCTCGCGGAACTGCACCGCGTACTCCTCGATCACGTCGCTGCGCTTCTCGGCCGCGAAGCCCATGTCGAGGTTCTTGAGCAGTTCCACGCGCGAGCGGAAGCGGCCTTCGGTTACTTCGCGGTCGAAGGCGAGGTTGCGGGTCGGGTTGTTCGGGTCGCCGATGTAGAACGGCGCCACCTGCGCACCCAGGAACCCGGCCCCGAAGCTCGTGCCGCCGATGCTCACGTAGCCGGGGATCTCCTCGTTCTTGCGCCCCTTGGTCTTAATCACCAGCGAGCCCAGGCTTGGGTGGGTGATGCTGCCGAGCGGCTTGTAGCCGGTGTGCATCTCGTAGGTCGCGCGTTCGTGGCTGCCTTCCTTGCTGGTGAGCGAGCGGACCAGCGAAGCGTTCTTCATCTGCTTGGCGAGCAAGGGCAGGTGTTCGCAGAGCTGGATGCCGTCGGCGGCGGTGTCGATGGCCTTGAACGGACCTGCCGTAGGCTGCCCCGGCTTGGGGTCGAAGGTGTCGATGTGGCTGGGTCCGCCCGCGAGCCAAACCAGGATCACCGAGTCGCAGGTGGATCCGGCCGCGCCTTCGGCCATGAGCGTCGCGCGCATCAGGTCGAGCATGCTCAGGCCCATGAAACTGAAGGCCCCGGTCTTGAGGAAGCTCCGGCGATTGACCCCGTTGCGGCCGTCGCAGTCGATGCAGCCGTTCTGCTTGCCGGTCGGTTGAATCTTAGCCATGACGAGCCTCCTTAATCCTGTCCCTTGAAACCTAATCCTGAAGCCTGGCCCCTATTTAATAAACATAAACTCACGCGTATTCATGAGCGCCCAGTGCAGGTCTTCGAGCTTGTTGCGGGCGTTCGAGCCCACGTAGCCGACCGCGACCTGCTGCTCCATGCCGGTGGGCAAGCGCGAGAGCGTTGCGAGGTACAGCTCCTGCACGATTTGGACGATGTTCAGCTTCTTGTCGATCAGGCCCTGCACGAACATGTTCTTGTCCTTCTTCACGGCATCGTTGATCGGCCGGCCGTTGAAGAGCTCCAGCGCCTGCGTGATCGTGGCGCTGGCGTCGCGGGTTGCATGGAACTCTTCGCGCGACGGCTGATTGAACGAGTTCATGAACGAGCCCAGGTTCGCAGGCGTGGGCTGGTCGAAGGCCCACATGCCGCTGTCGTTGCCGGCTGGGCCCATCATCCCCATCATCCCGCCGCCCATGTTTCCACCCATGCTGCCTCCGGTGGACCCGCTCTCCTTGGCCGGGCCGGGCGGCGGCGTAGACGCGGCGCTGCCGGTCGAACTGGAGAGCCCCGAGCCCGACATCGCGCGGCTCGGCGGAACTTCCGGCTTCTTCAGGTCCGGCGCCTTCACTTCCTGGACCATGGACACCTTCGGGTCGGCCTGGCCCGTGGCGACCAGGATCGAATCGAAGAGCTGCTCGGCGGTCATGCGGCGGAGCTGGCGGTGCGAAAAGAGCGTCTTGTCGTCCTTGTTCGCGGTCTCCGGCTTGGACGAGCGGTCGTAGGCGCTCGAGTTCAGGATCAGGCGCAGGACATGCTTGCTGTCGAACTTCGCATTCACCAGTTCGTCGGCGAGGAACTTGAGCAGTTCCGGATGTGTGGCCGGGTTCTTGGGGCGGAAGTCGTCGAGTGGTTCCACCAGCCCGCGGCCCATCAGCGCGGCCCACAGGCGGTTGGCTTGCACCAGCGCGAACTGCGGATGCCCGGCGATGAACTTTGCCAGCGACTCGCGGCGCGAACCGCCTTCGGCCTTTTTGCTCGGGTCCCAGGGGAAGATGGGCTCGACCAGATCCGCGCCTTTGCCGTTCACGGAGCCGTCGCCTTCGGCCGGCATGTGGTAATCGCCGCCGCCGTTCTCGCGAACCAGATTGACGCGCATGTTGCCGAAGAACTGGTTGAAGCGCTCGGTCTTGTCCTGTCCCAGCGTGGCTACCGCGGCACGCATCTGCTTGACCAGTTCGGCGGCCTTGGCGTGCGGATCGGCGCCGCCTTTGTCGGCCGGCTTATCGCCGCCCTTGGGGTCGCCGGCCTGCTCGCCGCCTTTGCGCCGGCGCCCGCCGTTGCCTTCCCTGAGGTCGGGCTTGACGCCCGTCTCCTTCTCCTTCGCGGCGTCCCACGCGTCGCGTTCCTTCAGCAGACCCTCGGACTGGTCGTCGGTGCGGACGTTCACGCGCGGCGCGATGAAGGCCATCAGGCTGTGGAAGTCCTTCTGTTCCCACTTATCGAACGGGTGGTCGTGGCACTGCGCGCAGGCCATGCGCGTGCCCATGAAGGCCGAAGAGATCGAGTTCGCCGTCTCGACGCGGTTGTTGCCGTCGCGCAGGTAGAAGTTCACCGCGCCCGACTGGTCCGCGCGGCCGCTCGACGTTACCAGCGTGGTCATGAACTTGTCGTAGGGCATGTTGGCGTTCAGCGCGTCGCGGACCCAGTTCCGGTACGAGCCCGGATAGCTGCCTTCTTCCTGCCGCGTCTGCGAGTGTTCGCGCAGCAAGTCGCCCCAGATGATCGCCCAGTGCGCACCGTAGCGCTCGTTGGCCAGCAGGCTGTCGATCAGGCGCTCGCGCTTGTCCGAGCGCGGATCGGTGAGGTACAGCTTGACCGCCTCGGGCGAAGGGATCACGCCGATCACGTCGAGGTACGCGCGGCGGACGAACTCGTCGTCCGTGCACTTCCGCGAAGGCGCGAGTTTGGCATCGTTGATCTTGGCGAGGACGTAGCTGTCGATGGCGTTGCGCAGCGGAAAGCCCGGTGCGCCGTGCGTCTTCATCGGATCGGGGTCGGTGACCGCATCCGCGGCCCGCGTGCCGACGATAACAAGGAGGCTCGCAGCTACAGTATAAAAGAGCGCGTGCGCGACAGGGGTC
>JACQFI010000069.1 GCA_016200135.1 Planctomycetota bacterium | reverse complement strand
TGGGTGTCTTCCAACCTACTGCCTTGCATGTCTTTAGGCGATCAACGAGCTCGTCGTACTGGACCATGGCATCGGCAAGCGGCGGGATCGGGGCGACTTCTTTAAAGTCCACCTTTAGCTTCTTAAGTTCCTTCTCGTCCATCGGTTTGGCGTCGCGCGCGGCGGCCCAAAGCCCGTGATAGTTCGCGCCGGTGCCAAAGACCTTCAGATCTTCAAGTGCTTCATCCGTCGTGATTTGCCCCGAGAGCACGCAGCCCACGGCTGCTGCGGCGGGTCCGCGATGCATGCCGTGATGGCAATGAACGTAGATCGGCCCCGGCAGATCCTTTATGGCCTTGGCGATCTCCTTCTCGCGTTCGGGCGGAATGCCATCGTAGCCGAAGGGCAGATGGACGTACTTAAGTCCGTACTTGTGAGCGGTTTCGATATCCGGCGTCGCGCCGTCCACGCTGATGACGGTCTTGATGCCGAGCTCTTTCAGGGCCTTGAATGCCGGCTCGCCGTCCGGCTGCGCGCCGGCGAAGACCTTCTCCGAGATGCGATGGGCATTGTCGAGCCGGATGTCGTTGACCTTGAATGCCTTATGCGGTTCCGCGGGCTTGGGCTCAGGTTTGGGGGTCTCGTCGGCCTCGTCCTTATCGGCCTTGCAACCATAAAGGAGGGCGCAGGGAAGCGCGGCCACAGCGAGCCAAAAGAATCTTCGATGCATCCCGATCTCCTGTGCCCAGCGATACTTGGCTATTACGACGAAGCAAGGGCATCTTTCACACCGCCTTTCTGAATCGAATAGGATCGGCCGCCAAGGCGCCAAGAACGCCAAGAAGAAGGCGGTTCCCGATGTTGGATTCTTGGCATTTGGCGCCTTGGCGATTCAACTGGTGGGCGTTTTGCCCCTTGTGCAAAAACTTAAAACGTCGTGTAAGTGCTATAGAGCTCTATAGCACTTTCACCACTCTTGAGGGGTTCCCAAGGGGGCCTTGAAAAGATTTTTTGGTGGAGTTTTGGACGCGAAAGGCGGTAGTTTTGGGCTGCGGTTGGGGCAGAGGTCGATGTCGGCGGGTGTTGGGAAATTAGGTGACGTTTGGAAAAATTGCACTGCTGGTTCGCAAGATTGCAATTAAAGGTAAGGTATCTATCTAATCCCTAGCTCTGAGCGCGACTTTATCCCTAAATGGTATGTCAATTGCACAACTTGGACTCGCCCTATTTGAAAGGGAAGACCATGAAACTCTATGAAGAGATTCGGACTATTATTGCAATCGGCAAGCATGCGCCCATTGAAATGCGGCAAAGAGAGATTCAAGGCTTCATCGAGAGAATGAATTTCCATCATTTGCTCGTTACCTTAACCGTTATGAATGCAGGCCGGGAACCGCAGCGTCCCTTCATAGAGCAACACCAGCGACTCAGCCAAAAGCCTATGGAAAAGGAAGCGCTTCTCAAACTGCTGCGACTAGAAGGTTGTATTGTGCTCTATTTGTTGAAAGGGCTTTCCATGGCCGAAGCCGAAGGAATCGACCTGGAATCCCTTTACTGCGTCCCCGTGTCGCAAGGATGAACTAGAGGGGACCACTATGTTTGATGTCATCTTGGCCATCTCGATAGGAATCTACTTCTTGCTGGGGCTAACCCTTGCTGCGATCTGCCTCTACTCTACCGGGGCTGGATACAGCAACAGAGGGCCACGTTCATTATCCGCACGCAGGCATCTACTTCTGCGGGTCGCGTTTGTAGTCGTGTTCGGACCTTTGGCCGTTACGCTTTCTTATGCTTCACGCAAATTGGAATCTGTCAGCGCTCAATGGCCGACCCAGCCACCTGTTTCAAATCCGAAGGAGCACGTTTTAAAGCAGGCTACGAAGACCGATCGGCAGGCTCCACATTAGAAGGATGGTCAAGGTTGGGGCTCGTGATCTGGCGCCGCTGGTTGCGGATTTTTGCAGGGGCCTTTCATCGAGCGTGCGCGGAGAATTGACCCCGCGCACGTTCGATGTATTCAACAGAACGTATCAATGCCCGCGTCTCGATCCGTAAATAATGACCACCATTCCCGCGGCCACCAGAAGAATTCCAGCGGCCTGCGGGATTTCGAGTTTGTGCTCCTTCTCTTTCTGTATTTCTATAGGCCCAATCTCGGCCACTTGTTCCTTGGTCTTGAAACCGATCTTGTCGTAGACCAACCCCAGAGTACCCAACACCACCAGGACCAGGCCCAGGAGGTAGATATTCTTCATAGATTTTCCGTCCTTTTATGGTGCGCGTCGATCACAATACGGGCCTGCCGCCGATAATTCTGAGCAGCACAACAATCACGGCAATGACCAGCAAAAGGTGGATAAAACCGCCCAAGGTATAGGCACTCACCATGCCCAAAAGCCACAGCGCGACTAAAATGAAGGCCAGTAATTCAAGCATTGCAGCCTCCTTTCAGCATTGCGGTGCGTCCTTGCAGAGTTACTTCTCATTGCGATTTCCCCATAGCGAAACGCGGCGATCACCCGCAGGACCGAGTCATTGCCATAGGCATGCGTTGAACCGAACGCTATGCACGCCCTTGCGCAGGGACTCCGAGCCTAGCGAAACAGAAGGAGAGCGATTCCTGTGCCATATTGTTTTCCGACTTGGACCATGTAATTCAGTCGGGAAACGAACAGCCGGTTAGCGTTCCTAAGAAAGAAATTTCAATTGTGAGATTGAACCTCGTGCAAATTAAGGCGCAGACTATTCCATTAATTGTAGCAATTTGGCGGTAGCCCGACTCGGACCCGGCGCTTCAATTCCTAGATTCAGACCGGAAGTGGATGCCACGCCGCGGAGCGGGGTGCACGGCTTACGCAATGCGTACATCCAACGCACCCCGCTGCGCGGCGCAGCCCAGGGCTAGGGCTGTGTCGTCGGGCCGCCGCACAGTGTGTGCGGCGGGTGGCCGGTAGATACCGCGTATGACCTGGAGGTTTTAGAAGTCAAACTTGAAGTTCACCGCCAGCCCGTGAATCGTGACGTCCGAGTTGGAGCGTTCAGGCGGGTGGACGGCGTTGTTTACGTTGACCACAGCTCGATTGAGCCCGAAATAATGGTTGAACTCGTACCCTATTTTGATTTTGAGATTCAGGTATTCGCCGAACCTATGATTATAGGTTACGCCCGCACCCCCCTGAATGCCAGGAATGAGAGCATCCAAGTGCCTGGTCCAGTAGTTGCGCACGTCTGCAGGACCAAAAGGGCCGGGCGGAACACCAATATTATCTACTTGATCAATAATGCGGGCTTTGTACTCCCCTACATACATTACGCCATCCCCTGCGCCGTACACGCCAAAACCGTGTCCGGCATCAAAGTTGCCTTCCATGCCGAATTTTAAGCCATAGCCCCTGAAATCCTGATCATTGGAATACCGGTGTCCGGCGCCAGGAAGGGATACACCCGAAGATTGGACTTTGAGGTCATGGCTGTACTTCATATAGGAGAACCCGGTTTGAAACCGAACGTCAAAGCGTTCGTCGAATTTGCTGGTGTGCCCCAACATAAAATCAAGGGTGTCGTACTTGATGGTTTCCTTCGACCGCAAAAAACGCACATTAACAGCCGAGGACGGGGCCGCATTGGGGTTCATGGTAACATCGGCAATGACATAGTTCGGATCGGCCGTATTGTTGTCGGCCAACCCCAAATCGCCTTCGGTTTTGAAATGCGTGTACTCGGCCTTGATGTCCCAAGCCGGATAAGGCAGCCGGTAGCCTATTCCGACTCTAAACGCAGGCGTGTAATTAAAATCATTATCTTTCTGTTCCCCAACGGGATTCAAGCTGCTAACAAACGGCGCCGTACCCTGGTTAGAACCGGTAAAGGCCACCGTTTGCTGGTCGGTCGCGGCTTTCATGTACAGGAAGCTGGCGTCCACGAACAGGCCCGTGCCTTTGACCGCAGGCAGGCCGTCGTACAGGAATGCTTTCGGCGCGCCCGCGTACTTATCTCCGGCGTTGTTGACGGCCTTCTGCATGGCCTCGCCCTGCCGGATGGTCGCAGTCCTGCTGGTCAGCGCCTTATTCTGGCGCTCCAACTCATCGATACGCTTGCGATCCTGTTCGCGCCCTTCCAGGACTTCCTTCAGGCGTTTTTCCATCTGCTGGAAGCGTTCGTCCACCGATTGTTCGGCGACTACTGAAAAGGCCGATACACAAAGAACGGCAGTTAACGCAAATACAAGAGTTCGCATACATTTCTCCTTTGGTTTTGCACATGTGGGTTCGATACTATTCTGTTCTAAAGGTCGATTCAAGCATAGAATTTGACCGTTCCGGGAACTGGCTACGAAATTCATTTATACTTTTTCAAGACCACGAAAAGTTGAGTAGTCCGTCTTCGCTCCGTCCCCGATATTCCTTCCCCCGATATTGAATCACCATCCCAACTCATTTCCGAATACTGGAGCATTTTTTCGGCAAAATGCCGCCTCTTTGCGGAGGACGACGGGGAGCGGTGTTTGAGAATGATGCCGGAAGCAGGTAACCGGAGCTCGAGCACTGAATTGAGTGCGGAGGGTTGGGCACGGAATGGGGAGACGGTTTGCGGGAAGAAGTGGTACTATTTCCTCTACGAATAACCCGCCGGGGGCTCACCATGACTGCACAGCAGACGGACGCGACGGCGGCGGATTCGGCCGCGCTGACGGAAGGGCGCGTCGAGCGTATCTTTATCGTGCCGCAGCGGCACGTCGCGCCGGAGTTGGTCGCGAGCGCGCATCTGGTGCCGCGGTGCGGCGTGCGCGGGCACAAGAATTTCGTTCCTGAAGGGCACACGGACCCGGGCAAAGAGCTGACGCTGATCGCGCGCGAGGCGCTCGAATATCTGCTGAAGGAACACGGGCTCGACCTGCAACCCCACGAGACGCGCCGGAATGTGCTGACGGCCGGGATCGACCTGAACCAGCTCGTCGGCCGCGAGTTCACGATCGGCGCGGTGCGGGCCAAGGGCGTGCGGCTGTGCGAGCCCTGCTGCGATCTGGTGAGTTACACGGGCAAGCAGGTGCTGCCCGCGCTGGTCCATCGCGGCGGGCTGCGCGCGGGGATTCTCACCGAAGGGACGATCCGCCCCGGGGATATCGTCCGCGCGGTGTGAAGGCTGCGGTTTTAGACCTTATGAACCGCCAAGACGCCAAAGCGCCAAAAAGAGAAGAGGATTCATGGGAACCGCCGAGGCGCGGAGGCGCTGGGAAACCCGTGGCGCCTGCGGCACGCACGTCCGGGCGACCTAGAAGAACCGGAGCGGCGGGTTCGGCGTGCTAGGCCGCGGCCTTGCTGCTCAGCCTGGTGCTTACGGCGTACCAGAGCGTTCCCAGCAGTCCGATGCTCCCGCCGATGAGAAACGTGTAGTCTGGGCCGATCCAGCGCCAGAGCAGCGCGGCGACGATGGGCGCGGGGCAGAACGCGAACGAGCGCAGGCCCCAATAGAGGCCGATCGCGCGGGCGCGGACTTCGGGTGGGAAGCCGGTGGAGATGAGCGCCTTGCGCGCGGGTTCGCCGAGTTCGCGCAGGCCGTTGATCACGTAGGTGAGCACCAGGCCGAGCAGGACCGGCAGGCCGGCCCGCGCGCAGAGCTTGGGCAGCAGCACGAGGCAGATGGGGAAGAGCGAGAAGAGCAGGAAGGTGGTCCCGATGAACGGCCGCGGCGAGGGCGAGCGGTCCACCCACTTGGCGATGGGCACGTACGTCGCGAGGGCGGTGAAGGCCATGATCCCTAGCAGCAGGCCCGAGGTCTCGGTCGCCGCTTTTTCGGACCAGCCCCATTCCTGCGTGAGCAAGTTGACGACGTAGAGGACCGCGAAGTCGCGCGCGAACCAGTCGCCCCAGCGGATGAGGATCTCCGCGCTGAGCAGCAGGCGCAGTTCGCGCGGCATCTCCCGCATGATCTTGCCCAGCGGGACGTGCACGGGGTCGGCCTTGGGGCGCATCTTTTTCGTGAGCAGCAATTGAATAATGACCGAGAGACCCACGAGGCCGAAGGCGAGGGCGAGGTTCAGCCAGTAGCCGATCGCGCCGAGCGCCAGTCCGCCAAGGATGGGACCCACCATCTTCGGCACGCGCTTCTGGATGCTCTGCACGGCGAAAGCGATGGTGCGGCGGTTCTTGGGGACTTCGCTGCCGACGACTTCAAAGGTGGCGGGCACAGAGAGCGGTTCCCAGTTGGTCATCAAGAGCGCGGCGAAGGCAATCGCCAGCGGGTCCGGGATCAGGAGCATGAGGGTGAAGCCCACGGCCATCGGCGCGGCGGAGACCGCCAGCGCGACGCGCGGGCCCATGCGATGCGCGATGGTCCCGCCGATAATGTAGCCGCAGCCTTCGAGCAAATTCTTGGCGAAGGCGATGTAGCCCATGTACTGCGCGGCCTGGAGCACCGCGCCCTGCACGTGCTCGGCCTTGGCCCGATCTTTGAGATAGAGCGAGAGGAAGTTGCTCCAGATCTCTTCGCTGAGGCCCAGGCAACCGATGACGGCCAGCACCGCCAGCGTGGCGCGGTTGAGGCCGAGCCACTGGGCGAGGCTTTCCTTCGCGGGCGGCGGTTCGGTGTCGCTCACAGCAGGACATATCGAAGCAGATCGGCAGTGCTCATGGCCAGTGGCTCCTTTTTTAGGTTTTGGAAAACCAGTTTAACCGCCAAGCGGCAAAGGGCGCCAAGAACTTCTTCGCGAAGCGTTATGGGTTGAAAACGAGCCCGAACTCAGGCCTGAACCAAGGTAAAACCTACGTCATAATAAAGGTGTGCAAGGCCGGCTTGGAGCTGGCCGATACAGGGGTTAGAATGGTTGTAAGTAAGAAGTGAGGTGAGTGAGAGTCGGGCGAAGGTGCTCCAAAAATGTTTGGCTGGACCGCGGCAACCGGGTCTGTCTAATAAGATTACTTCTGGTCCGTCAAACACTTAGGTGGCTTGGAGCCGCCTGAAGTTACGGCTTTTTTCAGGCTTTCAGGAAAGGGATTTTGGGTTAAAATTGGTCCTGCCTGAATTTAGATAAAACCTACGTAAGCTCAAGGAGCCGCTCATGATGAACGTATCGCTTCCCAAGTGCATCGGGCTCGGACTGGTCTGCTTCGCGGCGGCGACGTTGGCCGGAGCGCGGGATACCGTGGACGGGCCGCGCGGGGTTGAACGCGTCGAGGACCAGATCCAGGGTCAGGGCAAGAACACGAGCGCCGACCGCGCTTATGCGAGTTGGGCGCAGGAAGACGCGAACCTCACCAACAAAGCCAACACGGATTGGATGACCGTGGGTGACGCGATCGCCTACGCGAAGAAGACCTGGAACGTGCGCATCATCGACGAGACGGGCGATGCTTCGGTGAGCAAACTCCGCTTCTTTGTGGTGCTGGGCGACACGGGCAAGGAGTACGCGCTGCCGATCTGGCTGGACGCGCTGACCATGGCCGTGCAGGGCGCGCGGCAGGACTGCTACGTGGAACGCGACGAGCAGATTCGTGACATGCGCCTGACTGGCAACTACTGGCGGCCGAAAGTCCATATTCGGAAGGCCCGCCCGCTCCAGCCCGACCCCGCGACGGTTTTGGCCGCGCCCGCGAAGAAGCCGGAACCGGCCAAGAAAGCCGAGCCGGCGAAGAAGGAAGAGCCGGCCAAGAAGTCCGGCGAAGCAGCGCCTGCCGCGCCCGAGACGGAACCGTCCGTTGCCGCGACGACGGCGGAGCCCGCGAAGGAACAGGCCAAGGCTGAATGAGCCTGCTCTCCGCGCGCGCCGAGGCCGGCCACCCCCTACATCCGCACGCGGATCCGCTGGCGAAGACGGACCGTTGGATCCGCTTGGCCCAAGGCGAGGCCCTCTCGCGTTGGGGCCTGTTCGCGGCGGAGCTGTTCCTGGCCGGGGCGCTCACGGGCCTGGCGCTGTGGGGCCTGGCGGACCTCTTCTTCGATCTCGCGCCCACCTCCCATAAGATTATTCGCGCGGCGTATTTGCTCGCGGCGTGCGGCGGCTTCGGCGCGCTGCTGGCCCTGGTGCTGAAGCACATCCCCAAGCGCGGCGAGGTGGCGCTGCGGCTCGAGAGCGCGACGCCGACGTTCCAAGGGAATCTTCTGGCCGCGGTGGAGGCGCTGGAGCGGCCCGAGTCCGTGCCGGACGCGGTGGCGGAGCATGCCGCCGAGCGCGCGCTGAAAGTGCTGCGCGAGACGGGCACGCGCGCGGTGCTCCCGAGGCTGCCCTGGACGAAGGCGCATTACTGGCTGCTGAGCGCGATGGCGGTGACCTTAAGCGCGGCGATGCTCTTCGGCCCCGATTTCTTCCGCGCCTTCATGCGCGGGCTCTTCCCCTTCGAGGCGGTCGAGTCGGCGCTGGCGCTCAAGTTCGAGCGCGTGCGGCCGGGCCAGGCGACGGCGGTGGAGGGCGATCCACTGGGCGTGGACGCGCTGCTCTCGGGCGGCCGCGCCGGCGCGGTGTACGTGCAGATTCGAGAGGCGTCGGCGGAGAACGGTCCGGCTCCCGTGGAACGCGCGCTGTTCAAGACGCTCGAGAACGGCCGCGAGACCTGGAAGGGTTCGCTGGGCGTGATGCGCAAGGACAGCGTCTACCGGCTGCTGGCTTACGACGCCGAAGAACTGGCGACGCGCAAACACCCGCGGGCTGTGGCGACGCCGTGGTTCGAGGTGAGCGTGCGGGCGTCGGCCGAGGTACGGAGGCTGGCGGTGCTGGTGGAATCCCCTGCGTACACGGGCTACGCGCCCAAGTGGTACACCAATCCCGACACCGTGCAGGCGCTGGCGCGCTCGAACGTAACGGTGCTGGTGGCCGCTGGCCCCGCCGGGGATCTGGGCGAAGGCGCGGCGGAACTGCCGGGCGGAACGCATGCCGCGCTGGAGCGGCTCTACGATAAAGAAGGACTTACCTTCTACCGCGTGGGCTTTACGGTGGAACGTTCCGGCCTCGTGCAGGTGGCGCTCGCGCCGTCGAACGAGTCGCACGTGGGAGCGCAGGCCGTCTTCGCGTTGAGCGTGGTGCAGGACCTGCCGCCGATCTCGGACGCGGCTATTCCGGCCGACGCGCAGGCCGACGCGCAGGGCCTGCCGATCGAGCTGCGATTGCAGGACGACATCGGGCTCACCGGGGCGCGCCTGGTGGTCGCGACGCTGCCGGCCGACGAGAGCCGCGCGGACCCGCTGGCGGAGCGCGAGATCTTCTACGAGATTCCGATTCCCTTCGGGCGGCGCGAGGTCTCCGAGCGCTGGGTGATCCCCGCCCAAGGCTTCGAAGCGTGGCTGGCCTCGGGATTCCAGTATCAAGTCGTGGCGTACGACTGCGCGCAGCCGCTGGCGCAGAACGGGAAGTCGCCCTGGCGGCGCTGGCAGCCGAGCAAGAGCGCGCGGGCGCGCAACGAGACCGCGGGGATGCTCGATGAGCCCGCCAAGGCCCCGCGCAGCCTGGTGCGGCAGAACGCGATGGGCAAGATCCCGGACGTCTCGACGGACGATTTATCGAAGCTGAAAGGCGCGGGCTCCGGCGTCCGCCCGAACCAGCTCCAGCGGCCGAACTCCGAGCGGCTCGAAGGCGGCAAACTTCCCGGCAACGAGTCTTCCAACAAGCCCGGCCAAGGCGGCCAGGGCGCGGCGGGTTCGAAGGCGGGCAGTGCGGGCCAGAATTCTGACAACTACGAGAAACCGCAGGGCCTGGGCGGCCCGCAACAGCCGCAGCCGAAAGGCCAGGGCGCTTCAGGCCAGCAGCCGGGCGAGAAGGGCGAGGGCGATCCGAACGCCAAGGAGCACGGCAAAGAAGGCGAGCCGCAAGGCGCCAAGCAGGGCGGCGAGCAGAAGAACGACGGTAAAGATCAGCCGGGCGCGCAGGGTTCGGGCAAGGAAGGCAAGGAAGGCGAGCAAGGCATCGGCACACAGCCCGGCGGGAAGTCGCCCGGCGGCGAAGGTAAGACGACGGGTAAGGGCGAGGGCGGTTCGGGCAGCGGTCCGCAGGGCGACGGCAAGGGCGATGGCGCAGGGAACGATCCCGGCGGCGCCGACGGCGTGCCCGATCCGAACGATCCCGGAGCCGAGGGCGCGGGTGGCTCCGGCCAGGACGGGCAGAAGAAGAAGGACGGGGGCCAGAAGTCAGGCCGCGAGGTCGGCGCCGGCGGCGGCAAGATGGCTCCGCCCGACCTGGAGACGCTGGCGCGGATGAAGGGCATCTCCTTAGAGGAGGCCAAGAAGTACGCTCTGGCGAAGAGGGTTGTGGATGCGCGGACCGATTTCGGCGCGAACCAAGCGGCCGACGCGAAACGTACAGATTCCGACGCGGTAAGCAATTATGCGACGTTCGATGGTTCAACGCTCACGCCCGACAAGGTAACCAAGAAGGCCGCTGCCAAGAGCGAGAAGGATGCCGCGCCCTCCGTCCGGCTAGACCGCGTCGATCCGGCGTATCTCCCGCTGGTGCAAGCCTATTTCCGCCGCATGCAGGCTTCGAAACAGGCCGAGCCGGCCGACGAATCCGCGCCGCGGAAATAATTGGCATTCCTGTTGCCATGTTTATATAGTGCTGATGCAGGGGGTAGGTTCACCTGGAGGGTACAGCCATGCTGCACGTGCGCAAATTGCTGGTTTTGGGGGGCTTGGGGCTTTTGAGCCTTGCCTTGACCGGCTGCAAATACGACCGCGACGACCGCGACCAGTCTTTCTATAACGACGTCGGCGAGACCGACATCGACCGGCGCGTGTATGCCAGCGAGCGGCGCAACGGCCACGCTGAGATCAATGCCGCCGAGCAGCCCAAGGTGGCCCAGAAGCAGCAACATTACCACGAGGTCGGTGAGACGAGCCTGGACCTCGATACGGCCGATGCCGTGCCGGTCGTGAAGAGCAAGAAGGCCGAGAAGGCCAAGGAAGCGAAGCCGGTAAGTGCGGCGCCAGTGAAGGCCGAGCCCGTCAAGGCGGCGCCGGTTGCACCCAAGCCCGTCACCGTTGTGCCGAAGCCCGCGCCCGTGGCTCCCGTCGCGGTCGAACCCGTCCGCCGCGTGCCGGCTCCGCAGCCGATGCCCGCGTACACGGCGTCCGTCAGGCAGAGCAATCATTCGAGTGTGGGTGAGGTCGATCTGGGCAACTAAGTTCTTCAGAAAACAAGCAGATGGAAAGAGGCAGCCCGTTTCGGCTGCCTCTTTTTTTATCTCGTCACGCTTCCTGCAACGGTTTCTTGCCGTTGCCGTTGCTATGGTTGCCGGTGAGTTCCAGGAAGAGGTCTTCGAGGCGCTGGTGGCCGGGCGTGCCGCGGCCGGTCTGGAGCGAACGGAGTTCGGCGAGCGTGCCGACGGCGACCAGGCGCCCTTCGCTCAGGATGCCGATGCGGTCGGCGACTTCTTCGGCCACCGAGAGCGTGTGGGTCGACATGAAAATGGTGACGCCCTTCTCGGTGGCGAGGCGGCGCAGCAGGTCCTTGGTGTCGCGGGCGCTCTTGGGGTCCAGGCCGACCATGGGTTCGTCGATGATGAGGACCTTGGGTTCGTGCAGCAGCGCGGCGGCGATGACCACGCGCTGTTTCATCCCGTGGGAGAAACTCTCCGTGAGGTCGTCGATGAAATCGTTGAGCTCGAAGTATTCTGCAAGTTCGGCGATGCGCGCTTCGACGCGGGCCTTGGGCATGCCGTAGAGGTCGCCGATCATGCGCAGGAATTCGCGCGCGGTGAGCTTGTCGTAAAGGTGCGGCTCGTCGGGGACGTAGCTCATCAGCGCCTTGGCCTGCAGGCCGTGCGTGGCGATGTTGAAGCCCCCGACGCTGGCGCTGCCGGAGGTGGGCCGCACGAGGCCGGTGAGGATCTTGATGGTGGTGGTCTTGCCCGCGCCGTTGGGGCCCAGGAAGGCGAAGACTTCGCCCGCGCGCAGGCTGAGGCTCAGGTCGTGAAGCGCGACCTTGTCTCCGTAGCGTTTGTTGAGGTTCTGGATCTCGATCATGGCGCGGGCGTCAGCCCGGAGTCCTCGCGGCGGTCAATGCCCGGCAGGAGCGCCGGGCGTTTCCAGGCCGGGCCGCTCGATCACCTGGTCGTCTTCCAGCAGCAGCGTAATCGGGATCTGGTCCATGAACAGGAAATGCTGCTTCAGCACGTGGCCGTCGGCCGAGTACCAGGCGCTCTGCTTCTCGCGCCCCGAGACGGCTTCGACCTCGAACGTGGCCACGTCGTGCCCATGATAGCGCATGGTCCGCTTCCCCACCACCCGAGACTTCACGGAGACTAACGTGACGCTGGTGTTATCGACGGCGTCGAGCATCGCCACGGACCACGTGTCGCCGACGTTGATCTCGGGCCGGTAGTAGAACGGCGTGCGGCCGATGACCGGCTTGGCGACGCCCTTGATGGGGATGCGCATGGACTGTTCGCTGATGCGCTGTCCATCCACCGCATTGTAAAGGAACTGGACGATGTGGAGTTCTTCGCCTTCGCGCGCGCCGCGCAGGATGGCTTCGGGCATCATGCCCATATGTACCTTGGCGGTGAACTCTTCAAGCCCCAAGTCCCGCGTGATGTGTTCGCTGGTTTCGAAAGAGATCTCACAGAGCGGGCGGAGGGCGTCGGGGACGGCGTCCTTCGAGAGCGCAAAGTTGAAGAAAGACTTCTGCTCGGCGCGGATCTCGCCGCGGACTTTGAGGTCGGTGGTCATGATCCCAACCCAGATCTCGCCCGGCGCGGCGCCGTCGCGTTCGGCCGCGGCCATCTCGAGCTTGAAGCGGTCCTGCCAGTCCTCGGGCATGGATTTCTTCAGTTCGGGGCTCTTCTCCACCAGCGGGTTGAGCAGCGCGGGCAGGTTGACGTAGACCTTCCAACGCGTGTGCTTGGGGGCGTTCTCGGCGAAGATGGCGTCGAGGGCCTGACGATTCTGGAGCGTCTCGGGATCAATGGGCTTGGGGCCATAGTTGAGGTGGACCAGCACCATCGTGCCGAGCCACGCGGCGAGCGTAACGAGGAGGAGCAGCCAACGCGCCACAGGAACCTCTTTAGGTGTCGTCCCGCTTAGAGCCTATGCACACCCTATCACACCGAATGGGCTGCTGCCAGACGCGCCGCTCGGCCGTGCTTCAGGAATTGGACGCCGCGCAGACAAAGGAGAGTTGTCAGAACTAAGAAAATCCAGACCTCGGGACGATAAATAGGTTTCACCTTCAGGATGCAAGGCTCTTTTCATGGGACGAATAGGACAAATGGGACGTATGAGATACGCACTTCATTTTGATTGTTCTCTGCGTACTCTGCGACTCCGCGGTGAAAAAGGAACGGCTCAACACGTTGTGACGCACGCGAAGAATCGTTAGGATCGCCTCCACTATGGCACGGAAGCAAGACGCGAAGGCGCACGCGCCGGAACCCGATCTCTTCGCGGGGCTGGAAGCGCCGCCGTTGCCCGCCGCGCTGGCGAACGCCGCGGCTAGGGCCGGAAGCGTCGCACCTGCGCATGCTTCGGGTTCCGAGAAGAAGCTGCGCGCGCGGGCCGCGCGTCCTCCCGTAACCATGGCGCAGGTGAAGGCCAAGTTGCCGCCGGGCGCGGAGCTGGCGGAGGTCGCGGTCGAAGGCGTCGTGCGCGGGACCTTCACGTATCTCGTCGATGAGCGCACGCGCGGGCAGCTCGTGCCGGGCGCGCGGGTGCTCGTGCCGTTCGGGCCGCGCGCGGTGCCGGGGTATTACGTGGGCGCGCGTACGCCGGAGGACCTCGTAAAGGATAATCTCGATCCGGGGCGGCTGAAGGCGGTGCTGAGGCGCATGGATGGGGACGGTGACGAGGGGACTGACGTAGAGCGTGGAGCGAAGAGCGAAGAGCGGACGGCGACGGAGCATGCGCCTTTGCTTACGCCCGAATTGTTGGAGCTCGCCTGGTGGATCGCGCGGCAATACGCGTGTTCGCTGGGCACGGTGCTGGCGGCCATGCTGCCGGCGGGGGTGAAGCGGGGCGCGGCGGCGCTGCGCCCGCGCGTGGTGACGGCGGCCAAGGCGCCGGAGGAATTGCTCGCGGCGGCGGAATTACTGGCGAAGAAAGCGCCCAAGCAGGCGGCGCTGCTGCATGCGCTGTTGGCTTCGGCCGGAAGCACAGCGCTTGCGCCGGAATTGCTCGCCGAGGCCGAGGCGCCGGGCACGGCGCTGAAGGCCCTCGAGAAGCTGGGACTTGTGAGCGTGACCGAGCAGGCGGCGGTCTCGATCGGGGATTCGTACGGCGCGGAGGCGACCACGTCCGGCGACGTGAAACTCACGGAGGCCCAGGCGCACGCGCTGGAGGCGCTTGAGGCCGCGCTGGGCGCGGGCGCGCACCAGGCGTTTCTGCTGCAAGGCGTGACGGGCAGCGGCAAGACGGAAGTGTACCTGCGCGCGTTGGAGCGGACCCTGGCGCTCGGGAAGCAGGGCATCGTGCTCGTGCCGGAGATCGCGCTGACGCCGCAGACGGCGCAGCGCTTCGAGGGCCGGCTCGGGCGCGAGCGCGTCGCGGTGCTGCACAGCCATCTGACCGGAGGCGAACGCGCGGAGGCGTGGCGCGCCGCCCGGGCGGGCCGCATCGACGTGGTGGTGGGCGCGCGCTCGGCGCTGTTCGCGCCGCTGGAGCGGCTCGGGTGCATCGTCGTGGACGAGGAACACGAGGGCGCGTTCAAGCAGGACTCGAATCCGCGCTACCACGCGCGCGAGGTGGCCGAGGCGCGCGCGCGGCTGAGCAAGGCGGTGCTGGTCCTCGGTTCGGCGACGCCGAGCCTGGAGTCGTACCAGGCGGCGCGAAGCGGGCGCATCCACCGCCTGCTGCTGCCGGAGCGCGTCGCGGGCGCGGAGCTGCCGCCGGTGACGGTGGTGGACATGCGCGACGAGAACCGCGACACGCAACGCTACAATTATCTTTCGCGCGCGCTGAAGAAAGCCCTGCACGAGACGATCGAGCGGCGCGAGCAGGCGATTCTTTTCCTGAACCGGCGCGGCTTCGCGACGGTGATCACGTGCCTGCACTGCGGGCACACCGAAAAGTGCGAACGCTGCGACATCACGCTGACCAGCCACCGTTCGCGCGAGAAGATCACGTGCCACTACTGCGGCTTCGAGAAACCCGTGCCGTCGGTCTGCGCGGAGTGCAAGGCGCCGGGCGTGAAATTCTGGGGGCAGGGGACGGAGCGGGTCGAGGAGGAAGTGCGCAAGGCGTTCCCGAATGCGCGCATCGCCCGCATGGACAGCGATACGATGACGAAGCGCGAGGCGTATCTGGAGACGCTCGGGGCGTTTCGCGCGGGGCGCATCGACGTGCTGGTCGGCACGCAGATGATCGCGAAGGGACTGGACTTTCCCAACGTGACGCTCGTCGGCATCGTGCTCGCGGATACGGCGCTGCACATGCCGGACTTCCGTTCGCGCGAACGGACGTTCCAGTTGCTCGAACAGGTGGCCGGCCGCGCGGGCCGCGGCGCGAAGGGCGGGCGCGTGATCGTGCAGACGTATCTGCCGCATGATGTCTCGGTCAAGGAGGCGGCGGACCACGACTACGAGGGCTTCTGCCTGAACGAGCTGCGCGAGCGGCAATCGTTCTATTACCCGCCGTTCTCGCGGCTGGGGCGGGTGCTGGTGCGCGGCAAGGATAAGGAGAAGGCGCTGGCGGCGGCGCGGGAGGCCGGCGCGGCGCTGCGCGCGGAGGCGAAGAAGCAGAGCGGGAAGCGCATCGAGGTGCTTGGGCCGTCGCCCGCGCCGATCGCGATGCTCGACGGCCAGCACCGCTTTCATCTGCTCGTGAAAGCGCCCGAGGGCGCGGCGCTGGCGGAGGTCTTCAACGGCGAGGTGGGGGAGATGCTGGCGAAGCTGAAGGGGGCGGAGGCGATGGTGGACATTGACCCGTTGGGGATGCTGTGACGTTCATTAACCACAGAGCGCACAGAGAACGGCCAGGAATTCAAGAGAACGGCAGGACACTAAAATATTTAAAGGCAGTTCTCCGTGTGCTCTGCGATCTCTGTGTTTAAATAAGTTCCTTGTAGATCCCCAGACACTCAAACGCCGCTCTGTCCCACGAGAAATCCTTCGCTCGCGCGAGGCCTTTCGTGCGCAGCTTCGCGCGCAGCGCTTCATCGGTAAGAAGCTTCTCGATCTGCGCGGCGACGGCCTCGGGGTCTTTGGGGTCGGCGAGCAGGCCCGCGTCGGCGGCGATCTCGGGGACGCTGCCGTCCTTTCCCCCGATCACCGGGCACCCGCAGCCGAAGGCTTCCACGACGGGGATGCCGAAGCCTTCGTAGAGCGTGGCGAAGAGCAGGCCCCACGCGCCGGTGTAAAGAGGAGCGACGTCTTCGTCGGGGACGTAGCCGAGCAGTTTCACGGCGTCGCGCGCCTTGGCGTCGTCGATGGCGTGGTGGATCTCTTCGCCGCCAAAGCCTACGCGGCCCGCGATGGCGAAGACGGCGTCGGACTTCGCGCGCGCTTTGGCGAGGGCGAAGGCTTTGATCATGTTGGGCAGGTTCTTGCGCCGGTTGAGCGTGCCGATGTAGATCAGGTACGGACGATCGAGGCCGTGCTTGGCGCGCGCGGCTTTTACCTGCGCGTCGTCACGCGGGTAGAAGCCCTCACCGCCGGCTTCGTAGACGACGCGCAGCTTGGCCGGGTCGGGTTGGAGCGTCTCCAGCACGTCGCGGCTGCAGGCCTCGCTGACGACCACGATGCGGTCGGCGCGTCCGGCGAGGTCGCGGTAACGCTTGTCCTTCAGCGCGCGGAACTTTTCGGTGGCGAACTCCTTCGATTGCAGCGCCGAGTAGACGTCGTGGATGGTGACGACGAGCTTGGCCTTCATCCACTTGCCCGGGATGCGCGCGTCCAGGCCGTGGAAGACGTTCAGCCGGCGCGCGAAGATTGGGTGCAGGCGCTCGACCATGAGCTTGGCGTGGAAGTTCCCCGCCGGCGGCTGGATGAAGTTCGCGCGGTCCTTGAGGCGCGAGAAGCGGTAGACAAGCGTGAAGTCGTCGTGCGGCGCGTTGCGCGCCAAGGCTGCAACCATGCGGCGGATGTACATCGCGACGCCGGTGGATTCGGGGCGGGCGGCGCTGGAGCAGTCGAGGGCGATGCGCATGGTCAGTTCGCGGGGGTCTCGGGATGGTCGTCCGTTGCGGCGGCAGCTCCGGGCGGCGCGTACGTGTTCGGCCCCGTGAGCGCGAAGACGGCCGCGTAATCGTCGATGTACACGCCCTTCCAGGCGTGGCCGGTCATCTCCGGATACGTAATCGCCGCCGAGCCGCGCATGATCATGTAGCGCGCGTTGAAGGTCTTTGCCAGCAGCGGACCGTTCATGGGCATGCCGCGCCGCCGCATCGTTTCAAGCACGTGAAGCTTTTCCGGAGCGTAGCGCTGCATGTAGGTCGGATCGAGGCCCACGAGGTAGTGCATCTTGCGGCTGTAATAGTAGAGCTCCGGGAAATCGTCCCACCACAGGTTGACGACGGTCTCGCCGGGTTCGACGTGGGCGTCGAGCCACTGCGAGGCCTTGCGGAAGTTGTTCCCGGGCAGGTCGTATGCGGCGCAGGAGAACGTGTAGGCGGAGTTCGCGAACAGCGCCGCGAGGCCCAGGGCGCCAAGGATGGAGAGGCTCCAGGCGGGGACGGGGAACCGGTCGAGCAGGTCGCGCTTAAAGTCCAGGCCTGCGAGCAGATCGCGTGCGAGCAGGGCCAGCGCCAGCGCGGCGAGCGGCACGGCGTATTCCATGAAGCGCGAGAAGGCCATCGTCATCGCGAACCAGAAGAGCGCGGCCCAGAGCGCACCCAGGGCCTCGGGCGTGATCTTTTTCCCAAAGCGCCAACCCGACGCGCAGAAGGCCAGCAGCGCGAGGTTGATGTGCCAGCGCTCTTTCAGGAAGGCCTTGGTATGCATGCTGGCGGGAGCCGTGAGCATCATCAGCAGCCATAACGCGGAGACGACGAGGGCGGCGACGAACCATTTCTTACGGGCCCACCAGCCGGCGGGGCAGAGGAAAAGTACGGAACCGGCGAGAAGCGGCAGTGCGAGGAAGAAATCACGGGTGTGATAGGGATAGATCTCCTGGCCGAGTTCGAGAGCCTCGTTGACGCCCTGCGCACCCGAGCGGATCACGTCGATGTAGGTGAGGATTGATTCGAACGTGTGGGGTGCATAAGGGTGGATCGCAAGGCCCAGGGTCGCGCCCGCGCCGGCGGCCACGGCGCTCTTCCAATCCAGCCCGCCGCCGGCGCTCCAGCGGCCCGCGACAAACGGCGCGGCCGTCATCAGCAGCACGAACGGCACGGTGTAACTCCAAGCATACACGAAGCCGAGGATCAGGACCGCCTTCCAGTTCTTGCGCGCGAGAAAATACATGCCGAGCAGTAACAGCGAGATGCTCAGGACATGCGACCGGATCATGACGATGCGCCCGAGAAACGGATGGCTGGTGCAAAGAAGGAGCGCGAGAAAGAGCAGGGGCCAGCGAACCTTGAGTCCGCGCAGCACGCCGTAGAGCACCGCGAAGATGGCGAGCGTGAGCGTCCAGATGCCCCAGCGGACGCCGTTCAGGGGTTCGTCCTGGTCGAAGGCGAAGGGCACGAGAACGGCGTGAAAGAGGAACTCCTTGTCGCAGAAACGGTCCTTCCAGGTGCTGTATTCCGTCCAAGGGAAATGCCGCGTGAGGCCGAGCTCAGGGAGCATCTGCGCGAAGCGGGCGTGGAAGTAGCCGTCGCGTTCGACGAGGCCCGGGGAGCCGATCTGCGCACGGCCGAAGAAGACGCCGAGGTAGACGAAGAAGACCGCGACCGCGAGCCATTCCCACCTGCGGCTGCGCGGAGCGGGCGAAGGCGCAGACGGCGCGGCTTCGTCCGGCGCAGCGGAGTTGGGGCCGGAAAGGGAAGGCGCGGAATCGGGCGCGGTCATCTTTCAGGTTCCGGCGGCGTGGCCGACGCCGGAAGCGCCAGCGGAGGGGATCGCCGCGGATTCGTCCGGCGCGGCGGCGGGGCCGGGCTTGCGCGCGACGGCGACTAGGTCCAGACCGGGCCACGGCCAGAGCCAGTCGATGCGGCGGAAGAGCCAGACGAGGGAATCGAAGGCCTTGAGCTGGATCTTAGCCATCTTCTCGCGCCGCAATAGCACGCCGTTCAAGAGCCAGCCGAGCGCGCCGATGCGATTGAAGTCGAAAGTCTGTTCGACGCGGAAGCCGGCGTGTTCGAGTGCCGCGGCGAGTTCCTTCTCGCCGAAGCGGCGGCGATGGCCGAGGGTCTTATCGAGCGGCGAGAAGAGCCAAGGGCCCTGCGGGACGAGGATCGTCGCGCGGCCGTTGGGTTCGAGGGCGTCGAAGAAATTCTTCAGCACCGCGCCTGGGTCCGCGGTGTTCTCAAGGCCGCTCACGTAGACGATGCTGTCAAGCTTGCCTGTGTACTGTTCGAAATCGGCGGTCTGCTCCGGGTCGATCCGGGCGACTTCGATGCCGCTGCGGCGCAGCGCGAGGCTCTTGAGAATCGCGACGTAGGCTTCCTTCGCGTCGGAGGCGACGAAGCGTTCGCGCGGGAGGAGCATGCCGGTCATCGCGCCGAGTCCGGCGCCGATTTCCAGGACGCGCTCGCCCAAGAACGGGCGCAGCGCGTCGGCCGTCCAACGGTTGACGCGGTGGGCGCGCGAGAGATCGGTGAGGTACTCGGGCGCGGTCTTCTCGTCGTAGATGTCGTCGATCAGCCGGTAGGTCAGGATCACGCGCAGCGCGCGGACGCCGTCGCGCCAGGTGATCTTCTTGCCTTCAAGGTACGTGCGGCCATCGTAGCGGATCGGCACTTCGTAGAGGCGCAGGCCGCGCTTGGCGACCTTGGCGGTGATCTCGGGCTCGATCCCGAAGCACTGGCTGCGGATGGGGATCGAGCGCAGCACTTCGGTGCGGAACGCTTTGTAGCAGGTCTCCATGTCGGTGAGGTTCAGGTCGGTGAAGATGTTCGAGAGCAGCGTGAGAAAATGATTCCCTAGCGAGTGCCAGAAGTAGAGCACGCGCTGGCGCTCGCTGCCCAGAAAACGCGAGCCGTACACGACGTCGGCCTGGCCCGAGAGCAGCGGTTCGAGGATGCGCGGGTAGTCGTCGGGGTCGTACTCGAGGTCCGCGTCCTGGAAGATGGTGAAGTCGCCCGTTGCCGCGGCGATGGCGGTGCGGATCGCGGCGCCCTTGCCCTGGTTGCGCGCGTGCGGGATGTAGCGGATCTGCGGGATCTCGGCGGCGAGGCGTTCCAGGATCGCGCGGGTGCCGTCGGTGGAGCCGTCATCCACGACGATCAGTTCCTTCTCGAGGCCGTCGGGCAAGCGCACGCTCAAGACCTTGCGGATGAGCTTCTCCGCGAGGTAGCGCTCGTTGTAGACCGGAATCAGGACGCTTAGCTTCACGGGGACGAGTTTAGCGGTTCGGGGAATTTCACGCAAAGCCGTAAGGCGTGTCTCGCGCAAAAACGCAAAGGCGCTAAGAATGGAATTGAAAAATGGCCAGGTGGGGATCGGGCTCGTAGTTCGTGGTTGCAGTCAGGCCCGAAGGGCCGCGCGGAAATAGCCAGGGGCGAAGCCCCTGGTGTAGGCACGATAAATGGGGTCAAGCCCCGGCGGGGCGCGCGAGACCGCAGTCTACGCTTCGCACGCCCCTTCAGAGCTTTACCCTTGATAGCCCGCTTTCCAGGGGCTCCGTCCCGATGAATCGGGACTACGCTCCTGGCTATTTCAGCGCGCCTCTTCGAGGCTGAAAACGAACGACTTAAAACTCAGCACTCAGGACCTAGCACTTCCCGTTCCCCGTGCGTGCCGTTCTTTGCGCCTTAGCGTCTTTGCGCGAAACGCATTTCCCAAAAGAGCAAGAATCGGGTGGAGGCACGGTGCGGGGATGAACTAAGCTTCCGGTATGAAGACCTGGAATCCCGACGATTACCGGCGCATCGAGCTGGCCATACGGTTCCTGGACCGGAACGCGACGCGGCAACCGGACCTGGAGGAGATCGCGCGCGCGGCGCACCTCAGCGCGTTCCATTTTCAGCGGCTCTTCAAGCGCTGGGCGGGCGTCACGCCCAAACGCTTCCTGCAGATTCTCACGGTGGAACTGGCCAAGGAGCGGCTCGCCGCGTCGCGCAGCGTGCTGGATACAGCGTGGGACGTGGGGCTCTCCGGGCCCGGGCGCTTGCACGATCTCTTCGTTGCCGTCGAGGCCGTGACGCCGGGCGAGTTCAAGGCGCGCGGCGCGGGTCTGTCCATTCGCTACGGCTTCCACGCCACGCCGTTCGGCCTCGCGTTGCTCGGCGTGACGGAGCGCGGCGTCTGCCATCTTGCATTCGTAGAGGAGAGCAATGAGCGCCGCGCCCTGGCGGAACTCAAGTGTGGGTTTCCAGCGGCGCAGATTGCGGAGGATGCGGTGCGAACGGCGCGATTTGCGGAGCAGGTCTTTCAGAAGAATCCAAAGCGCGCGAAGTCCGAAATGGTTTTGCATGCGGGCACGAACTTCCAAGCGAAGGTCTGGAACGCTTTGCTGCGGATTCCGCCCGGCGCGGTGGCCACGTATGGTGAGATCGCGTGTGCCATTGGCAAGCCGAAGGCTGTGCGCGCGGTGGGTCATGCGGTGGCGCGGAACTCGGTGGCCTATCTGATCCCCTGCCACCGCGTGATCCGGAGCCTCGGCGTGATCGGCCACTATCGCTGGGGGCCCGCGCGCAAGCGCATCATGCTGGCGTGGGAGGCGGCGCGGCGCGAGCGCACAGGTTGAACGGCGTTTCGCGCGAAGACGCTAAGGCGCAAAGAACCGCACAGACGGGGAACTGATAGTGCTGAGTTTTGGTTCACGAACCACATCCCTTCTTGCCGATTTGTTCAATTCTGTTCTTTGCGTCTTAGCGTCTTTGCGCGAGATTAAAGAGCGAACACGCAACCATTGACACATGGTAAGAAGGAGAAGAACGATGCCTGGCGTACCCGTCGCGTTTATTGGTCTGGGCCTGATGGGCCGGCCCATGGCGTTCCATCTCTTGAAGCACGGCCACGCGGTGCGGGTCTTCAACCGCAATCCGGCCAAGACGGAAGGCTTCGCCGAGAAGGGCGGAGTGGTGTGCAAGTCGCCCGCTGAGGCCGCGCGCGGGTCGAGGATTGTTTTCCTGTGCGTGGGCGATGGGCCGGATGTGCGCGAGGTCATCCTCGGCGTGAAGGGCGCGGCCGAAGGCGCGGCGAAGGGCGCGCTGCTGGTCGATCACTCCACCATCTCGCCGCTGGCCGCGCAGGCCATCGGAGCCGAAGTGCGCGAGCGCGGGCTGCGTTTTGTGGATGCGCCGATCAGTGGCGGGCAGAAAGGCGCGATCGACGGGGTGCTGGCGATCATGTGTGGCGGCGCACAGGCTGATTTCGACGAAGCCGAACCCGTGATGCGCGCGTACGGGAAGAAGATCACGCTCATCGGCGGGCCGGGCATGGGGCAGGTGGCGAAGGCGTGCAACCAGATCCTGGTGGTGAACGCGATCGCGGGCGTCGCAGAGGCGCTGATGCTGGCGCGGCGGCTCGGCGCGGACCCGGCGAAGGTGCGTGAGGCGATTCTGGATGGCGCGGCGCGTTCGTGGTCCCTGGAAGTGCTCGGACCGAAGATGATCGCGGGCGACGATTCGGCGGGCTTCTACATCAAGCACCAGCAGAAAGACCTGCGAATCGTGCTGGAAGCGGCGCGCGCGAAGAACCAGCCGCTGCCTGCGACGGCGCTGATCCACGAGCTCTATAAAATAGTGCAGGCGCGCGGCGGCGACGAGAAGGGCAACCACTGTCTGTACCGGGCGATTCAAGTGCTGGGCGGAGAAGATTGGCGTGCGGACTGACGCCGCGCTTAACTTTTCAGCGAGTTGAGCAAAACCCAGACCATCACGCCGAGGAGCACCACGGCGGCGACGATGACGAAGATGATGCGGCTGGTGGTCCGCTTCTTCGCGGCCTCGATGTCTTTGGCCTTGGCCATGTCGATGAGCAGCTTCGATTCGGAACGCTGGACGTCGGACTCGGCGAGATTCAGCGCGTCCTGGGCGCGTTCGGTGGCGGTGACGAACTGCCCGGCGTCGAAACACCACTTGGCCTCGTTGATCGCCTCCTGGTACTGGGCCTTGCGCAGTTCGCGATTGCCCAGTTCGATCTTCGCGCGCAAGCCCGCGTGCTGGTGGCCGGTGTCGGAGGCCTCCTGCCAGGATTTGACGGCCTGCTGAAGCTGCCCGCGGCGGAAGAGATCGTCGCCGTTGTGTTCCTTCTCGCTCTGTGGAATGGTAGAGCCGACCTGGGTCTCGAGCTTGCCGAAGACGATCGTGCCGCCCGGCGTGCGCAGCTTACCGGATTCGGAAGGCGCGACGCCGGCGTTCAGGCCCGAGACGGACGCCATCGCCAAGCTCGTGCGGCGCGGGTCCGGGCCGGGCACGCCTGGGCGCAGGCCCGAAGCGCGTGCAGAGGGCAGATTCGCAGAGGTGGGCCGTTTTACGGTAGGCAGGCTTGCCGCCGAAGGTCTGAAAGGTGAAGGCATGGGCATGGGCGACGGGCGGCTCACCGCCGCGGCATCCAGAACGGGGGCGGTTTCCGGAGGCGTGAAGGCCGCCGCCGCAGGGGCCGAGGCGGGCCGCGAGACGACCGTCGCATCCAGTTGCGGCGGAGCGACCGGGGCCGGAGCAGGCGGCGGCGCGGCAGCAAACTTGGCCGGCGAGAGCGGCTTGCCCGAGCGAAGATTCTCCAGATCCGTAAGGACTTCCGCGGCGGAAGCGTAACGCTGCGCGGGCAATTTGGACATCAGGCGCTGCACGAAATCGACGGCGGCGGGCGCCAGTCCTTCGGCCAGCGTGCCGAGCGGGGTGGGGGCTTTTTCGATAGCCGCACGTGCGACGGCCTGCGTATCGCCGCCGGGGAAGGGGTCGCGCCCGGCGAGCAGGAAGTAGAGGCTCGCGCCCATGCCGTAGAAGTCGCTGGATGGGGTCGCAGCGGAGCCCGTCAGGCGTTCGGGCGCGGAGTACCCGGCGAGCGCGCCGTTGAGGATGCCCGCCAGCGAACGGTTCACGGCGGTCAGGCCGCCGGCGCCTTCGAGTTTTACGTCTTGATCCAGGGTGATCAGGATACAGCCCGGATGGACGTCGCCGTGCGCAACGCCGGCGTCGTGCAGGGCCTTCAAGGCCGTCGCGAGCTGCACGGCGATCTCGAGGGAGTCGCGCCAGGCGATTTTTGAGCCGTCGAGCACCATCTTCCGCAGGGTGCGCGACTTGACGATCTCTTCAATGCAGTACGGCCCGAAATGCGGGTCCGAACCGCTGGAGTACGCCGCCACCAGGTTGGGATGAACGACCGCGCGGGCCTTCTCCCAGCCGGCCTGCACCGCGGCGCCCAGCGTGGCGTCGGAACGCAGGTCTTCACGCAGGAGTTTGACGGCGATGGGCTGGGCGGACGTCTGGGCCTGATAGAGGATATCGTACGCGCCCTTGTCGAGGGGTTTCTCGACTGGATAACCGGCGATGGTCTGTCCGACCGGATCGGCCATACGAGCCTCGGCAAATGGATTTGCAGCCATGGGTACTCTATCCTAGCCGTGCGCGGAGCAAGTTCCTTTCCCATTCAAGGCGGTCAATCTTGTCTTGTGCACTAAGGTAGCATCGGCGTCCCGCCGATGGTTCCACCGGAGGCCAAGCGGAAGCGCGTTGCAGCAGCGGCGAGACGCCGCTGCGACCTCCGCCGAGACGACTGAGCTACGAATTTTCTGCACAGAAAGGGCCTGCGGTCAATCTTGTCTTGTGCACTAAGTAGGGGAAGGTTACATCGTAACGCGAGCCACGCCGCGGGAGCAGGCGAGGGCACGCACTCGATGAGAAAGAGGAACCGCATGAAGCTTTTTTTTGCCACGCTTACGGTCTTCGTGCTGGCCGTCTCGCCGCTGGCCGGTTCGCCACGTGCGGAAGAGAAGGGCGATCCGCCGCCGAAGGTTCCGGATACGCCCAAGGTCCCTGGCGAGGCCGAACTGAATGCCGGCATCGAGGGCGTGAAGCAGAAGAAGTACAAGGAGGCGCTGGAGCACTTCCGTGCCGCAGCCGACAAGGGCAATCTCACGGCGCTGCATAACGTCGGCATCTTCTACCTGAGCGGGCTGGGGGTGCAGCAGGATACGGCGAAGGCGCTCGAATGTTTCCAGAAGGCGGCGGAGAAGGGCCAGACGAGCGCGCAGGTCCAATTGGCGCGGATGATGATCACGGGCCAGGGCCTCAAGCAGGACGTGCCCGGCGGGATGGAGTGGCTCAACAAGGCCATCGTGGCCAAATCCGGCGAAGCGATGATGTACATGGGCGGTCTTTACAAGGATGGCAAGGACCGGGACGGCATCGGACCCATGCCGCGGGACTTGGCCGAGTACGCGAACTGGAACCGCAAGGCCGCCGATCTGGGCAATGCCGAGGCGCAGTACCAGATGGGCCTCATCTGCTTAAACGGTCTGGGCGTGAAGCAGGACTTCGCCAAGGCCGCGCTCTGGTTTCAGGCGGCGGCTGCGCAGAACCACTCCCTGGCGCAGGTCCTGTACGCGCTCTCGCTCTACAAGGGATTGGGCGTGGCCAAGAACGAGGCCGAGGCGGCTCAATGGGCGGGCAAGGCGGCCGAGCAGGGCAGCGCCGATGCGCAGTATCTCATGGGCATGCTTTATAAGGACGGCAAAGGCGTACCGGCCGATCCGGCCAAGACGCTTAAGTATTTTCAGCAGGCCGCCGAGGCCGGACACGGCGACGCCAAGAGCGAACTGGCGGGCCTGTACCTTGCGGGAAAGGGTATAACTCAGGACCTGGCCAAGGCCGGCGAGTGGTACAAGTCCGGCGCCGAGCAGGGCGTGGCTTCCGCGCAGTTGGCCTATGCTGTGATGCTGCTGAACGGGCAAGGCGTGGGCATCAACCAGGCCGAGGCCTTCCGCTGGATGTCCAAGGCCGCCGAGCAAGGCAGTCTCCAGGCGCAGTACAACGTGGGCATCATGTATCAGGGCGGGCAGGGCGTGCCGCAAGACTTCACCAAGGCCGCGGAGTGGTTCCGGAAAGGCGTACTGCGCGGGCACGTCGACGCCATCCTGCAATACGCGGTGCAACTCTTTAAAGGACAGGGCCTGGAAAAGGACGAGAGTGCCGCCTACAGCTTGATGCTGCGGGCGGCGGAATCGGGCAATGCTCAAGCCCAAGCGAATGCCGGCATCATGCTGAAAGACGGCACTGGCGTGGCCAAAAACGTGGAGGCGGCCGTGGGTTGGTTCAAGAAAGCCTCCGAGCAGAACTTCCCGGACGGGCAGTTCGCGCTCGCCAGCGCCTACGAGACCGGATCCGGAGTTGCCAAGGATCTCAAACTTGCAATCGAGCTCTACCAAAAGGCGGCGGCGCAGGGCCACGCACTTGCCAAGGCTGCGCTGGAGCGCCTCAAGTCAAATCCTTAAGGTTCTCGATAATATAGCTCTCTAACCCTAATTTAACGATGCGACATGGAATATATGCACGAAGTGCCTTTATGCGAATTCAAAACTGCATTACCTTTTGATTTTTCAATGACTTGCACTATAAAGCAACCCGGATTTCAGCATCCAGAACAGGCCCCAGAAACAGGACTTCCACATGCTAAAACGGCTAATTGCAACCGGTGCCGTTTTCTGTGCAGTTCTTGGCGTACATGCTTTGGCCGCGGAGTCTTCCGGACCGCAAGTGGTTTCAGGTACGGCCTCCTTCCAGGGAAGCGGCGGCAACCTGACCGTAACCACCGGCAGCAATCGCACCATCATCAATTGGAACAGTTTCGGCGTGCCGTCGGGGACGACAACCAAATTCATACAACCGGGGTCCAGTTCCGCGGTGCTGAACCGCGTGCTGGGCAATCTGCCGAGCCGCATCGACGGAAGCCTGCTCTCGAACGGGCGCGTGTACCTGATCAATCCGCACGGGATCGTGGTGGGCGCGAACGGCGTCATCAATACGGCCGGCTTCGTGGGCTCGACGCTGGACGTGAACGACGCGCAGTTCCTCTCGGGCGGAGACTTGCGCTTCACGGGCAGTTCAACGGAAGCCATCGTCAACCTGGGACGCATCGAGGCGAGCGACGGGAACGTCTTCCTGATCGCCGCGAGACTGGAAAACCAGGGCTCGATTAAAGCCGTGAACGGCACGGTGGGCCTGGTGGCGGCGAAGGACGTGCTCCTGACCGGCAACAACCAGGTCTTTATCCAGCCGACTGAAGGCTTCCTGGACGGCACGGGGATCAAGAATAGCGGCACGATCGAGGCCGCCCGCGCCGAACTGACCGCCCAGGGCAATCTCTACGCGCTCGCAATCAACAATTCAGGCACGGTGAACGCGACCTCCGTGGTGAACGACGGCGGACGCGTGCTCTTGCGTGCCGACGGCGGCAGCATCACGAATACAGGCAACCTCACCGCGAAGCGCGTCGGCCCCGACGGCAAGACGACCGGCGGCGAGATTGAAGTGCTCGCGGAAGTCGTGGATCTGGACGGCAACGCGATCCTGGACGCCTCCGGCGACCTGGGCGGCGGGCAGATCAACATCGGCGGAAACAAACAGGGCCAGGGCCCGCTCCCGAACGCGCGCCTGACGCACGTGGGCGAAGGCGTGCAGATCTTCGCCGACGCGCTGGAGGTGGGGAACGGCGGAACGGTGATCGTGTGGGCGGACGATTCCACGTATTTTAATGGGAAGGTCTTCGCGCGAGGCGGAGCAAACGGTGGCGATGGCGGATTTGTCGAGACCTCCGGCAAGCAGAACTTGTGGGTCAATTCTGGAATTGCCGATGCGTCCAGCGCCAAAGGAAATGCGGGCGTCTGGCTGTTGGATCCCAATGATATCGTAGTCGATAGTTCGGGCGCTGGGACCATTCCGCAGAGTTTTGGAGGCGGCGGTACGGTCAATATCAATGCTTCGACGATCAATGCCGCAGGCGCTGGAACAACCGTTGTACTTCAGGCCGACAAAACGATCACGGTCAACACAGCCATATCCATGACGAACAATAATGCCGGGATTACGATGCAGGCGGGCGGCGATATCACGATCAATCAGTCGATTACTACAAAGGGCGGAACGCTCCTGATCTCCGCCAACGATCCTGGCGGCCAGTCGGGTCTAAACGGCAAGATCATCCTCGCAACCGGCGCGATTCTCGATACTACGGGCGGAGGCCAGACGGGCGGCGCTATCACCCTAAAGACCAACGGAAGCTCAGGCACCATAGACCTGGGAGCAGGCCTTACTACCGGCAATGCGTCCATAGCCATTACAGGAAACGTGGTTCTCAAGAACACCATCAGTTTTGGCGCGGGTAATGGCAGCGTTTCGATCTCAGGAAAGATTGATGCGAACGCTGCGGGTGCGCAAGGTTTGACTATCAATACGTCGGGGACAGTTACCCTTGGCGGCGTTATCGGAACCGTCAGCCTGGATTCCCTCAGCGTGACCGGTTCAGCCATTAATTTGAATGGCGCTTCGGTGACGACTGCTAATGCTCAGACCTACACCGGTGCGGTAACTCTAGGAACAGGTGTTACCCTTACGACAGGCGCAGGCGCGGGCGACGATATCACTTTCAGCAGCACGATCACGGGCGCGTCGAATGGCCTTATTCTGGATGCGGGTGCAGGTGGTGCGGTTTCGATCGGCGGAGACGCAACCGGCTTGGCCAGCCTTTCGGCAACGGGGACGACGATCAGTCTCAAGAAAGTGGCAACCAACGGATCGCAGGCGTACATCGGCGCGACCACTTTGAACGATACCCTCACGGTTAACAACGCCGGCTTTGGCGTCTCGGTGACGGGCACGACGACGCTCGCGGGCAGCGGCGGGACGATCACGCTCAGCGCCACGTCCAACGCGGCGAACGATGTGACGCTCGGGACCGTGACGGGCGCGGGCAAAACGCTGTCTATTACCGCCGCGGGCGGCGACGTGACGCTTGGCTCCATGGGCTCCGCGGGCGTGGGGGCCCTCGGCGGCGTTTCGGTCCAGGCCAACACGCTCACGCTGAACGGCGGCATCTTTACCGACGGCGCGGGCGCGGCGCTCGATTTCTCGAGCGCGAAGGTGGCCTCCGTTACGATTGGCGGCGCGGTCACCATCGACACAGAGAACGGTTCGGGCACGGCGGGAAGCGTAACGTTCAGCGGTGCGACGATCAGCGGGACGGGCAGTCTGAACATCGATACCACGGGCGCCACACCCGCCGGCGTGACGATGGGCACGGTCTCGTCGCTCGATAGCCTCACCATCAAGGGCAGCACGATCTCGCTGCAAGCCACGACGACCAATAAAGCCCAGGCGTACACGGGCGCGACGACCTTGAACGGCACCCTGACGGTGAACAACGCCGGGTTCGGCGTCACAGTGACGGGCGCGACGACGCTCGCTGGAACCGGCGGGACAATCACCCTAAGCGCGACGTCGAACGCGGCCAACGACGTGACGCTGGGCACCGTGACGGGCACGGGCAAGACCCTCAGCATTACGGCGGCGGGCGGCGACGTAAGCGTGGGGCAGGTCGGCGCGTCAGGCACCGAATTGGCCGCTGTAACCATCGACGCGGGCACGGGCTCGATCGCGCTCACGGGCACGGTGGATACGACGGGCAGCCAGAGCTACACGGCGGCCACGACCACGCTCAACAATACGCTGACAGTCGTAAACCCGGGCTTCGGCGTAACGGTGTCGGGGGCCGTCACGCTGGCCGGCAGCGCTGGAACGATTACGCTCAGCAGCACCTCGAATGCAGGGAACGACGTTTCGCTTGGCGCAGTCACGGGTGCGGGCAAGACGCTCAGTATTACGGCTAAGGGCGGCGACGTGAGCGTGGGCCAGATCGGCGCGTCCGGCACGGAACTGGCCGCGGTGACGATCGACGCCGGCACCGGCACGATCACGCTGAACGGCACGGTGGATACCCTGAACGCGCAGAGCTACACCGCCGCGACCACGACGCTTAAGAATACGCTGACAGTCGTGAATAGCGGATTCGGCGTGACCATTTCCAACGCGGTGGTGCTCTCCGGCAGCGGCGGGACGATCACCCTTAGCAGCTCGTCCAATGCGGCCAACGATGTCTCCATGGGCGCGGTGACCGGCTCGGGCACGACCCTCAATATCACGGCCACAGGCGGAGATGTGAGCGTAGGGCAGCTTGGCGCGAGCGGAACCGAACTGGCCGCCGTGACCATAGATGCGACCGGCGGCTCGATCACGCTGAACGGCACGGTGGACACACTGAACGCGCAGAGCTACACCGCAACGACGACGACGCTCAAGAATACGCTGACGGTCAAGAACGCCGGATTTGGCGTAACGGCCGCTGGCGCGGTTACGCTGGCGGGCAGCGGCGGGACGATCACCTTGAGCGCAACGTCGAACGCAGCGAACGACGTGACGCTGGGCACGGTGACGGGCGCGGGCAAGACGCTCAATATCACGGCCAAGGGCGGCGATGTCAGCGTCGGGCAGATCGGGGCGAGCGGCACCGAACTGCTCGCCGTGCTGATCGATGCCACCGGCGGGACGATCGTCCTCAACAGCACGGTGGATACGACGGGCGCGCAGAGCTACACCGGCGCGACGACGCTCAAGAACAACCTTACCTCTACGGGCGATGCGATCGGCATCACGGGCACGGCGACGCTGGGCGCGGCGGTGACGCTCAAGTCCGGAGGCGGCGCCGGGGACGATATTATCTTCAGCAGCACGATCGCGGGCGCCGGCTTTGGGCTGACGCTGAACGCTGGGGCGAACGGGGCGATCTCCATCGGCGGCGACGCGACAGGACTGGCGAGCCTCTCGGCATCGGGCACGACGGTAAGCGTTCAAAAGGTGACGACCTCGGGCGGCCAGGATTACACGGGCACGACGACGCTGAACAAGGATCTCACATCGACCGGGAACGGGACGATCGTCTTCAACAGCGACGTGTTGCTGGCGACGGGCGCGATCAAGGTCCAGTCGGCTGGCGCGGCGACCGACGCCATTACGTTCAAAGGCAAGATCGACAACGCGCAGGCCCTGACGGTGAACGCGGGGCTTTCGACGGTGACGTTCCAGCAGGCCGTCGGCACCGTCAGCCTGACCTCGCTCGACGTGACCGGCGGGACCATCGACATCAACGGCGGGGTAGTGAAGACCACCGGCGCGCAGACTTATAACAACAACGTGGTGCTGAGCGCCGACGCGATTCTCACCGGAACGGCCATCACCTTTAAGGGCACCGTGGAGTCGCCGGGCACGGCGTTCTCGCTGACGGTTAATGGGAGCGGGGTCACGGATTTCCAGGCGGCCATCGGCGGCAACAGCAACCCGTTGAAGTTTTTGCTCACCGACAGCGCAGGCACGACGAAGATCGGCGGCAATATCACGACCTCCGGCTTGAGCGGCATCGTCTTCGACGACGCGGTGACGGTGACGGCGGCGCTGACACTGACCGCGAACTCGAGCGGCGTGGTGACCTTCGCGAAGGCAGTGACGGCGACGGGCGCGGGCGCGCTGACGGTGACCGCCGGTGGGGATACCACGTTCCAGAGCACCGTGAGCCTGGTTAGCCTGCAGACCGACGGCGGTGGGAAGACGGTGCTTTCCGGCAACGTGACGACGACCGGCGCGGCGGGGATCGTCTTCACGGACGACGTGATTCTGAACAACGCCGGCGCCACGATCACGCTTGGCAGCGGCGGCAACCCGATCACGCTGGCTAAAGTCGACGCGACTTCCGGCGAGTCGCTGACCGTAAACGCGGGCGCGGGCGCGTTGACGCTGAACAATACCTTGGGCGGCGGCACGGCCCTGACCAATGTCTCGCTCACGACGTCCAACGCCGCGGCCGTCGCGCTGCCGACGATCAATGCCACGGGCATCGTAACGTTAAGTTTCGGCGGTGCGGTCACGCAGAGTGGCAGCACGACCATCACGGCGGGGACGCTCCGTCTCGAAGGGATTTCCTATAATTTGGACAAGTCCGGAAACAGCGTAGGCACGCTGCAGACCACCGGAACGAACGTCAGCGGGGCGATCACCTATATTACAACCGCGGCCGTCCAGACGGGCAACATCGTCTGCGGAATCCTCGTCATCGAACACGACGGCGCGCTGAAGATAGGCGGCAATATCACGGCGAGTTCGTTCCGCGAATCGAACGTCGGCAATTCGGGCGGAAGCGCGGGCGGGGTGGACGTGCTCGTGGGCGCGCTGCGAACGGTGGATACGAGCTCCGCGGGCGGGGCCATCACGTTCAAGTCCAATATCGTCCTGCACGGCGACCTGACGCTTAACGCCGGCGCGACGGGTGGTACGATCACCTTAGCCGACGTGGACGACGCGGTGTCGGGCGCGCATACGCTTACCCTTACCGGCGGCGGCTTCTCCTTCGGCACGCTGGGGACGCCGAACAAGCTGGCGCAGGTCTCGCTCACCACGAACCAGGCCGGCGGCATCACGGTTACGGCCAGTGGCATCAATGCGGACATTATCGGTTTCTCGAATTTGGGCGGCGCGCTGACGGTAGGTTCCAACATCTCGGCCAACCAGATCTCGCTTACCGCGGCGGGCCTGGTGCACGTAAACGGCATCCTGACCGCCACGACCGGTGCAGCCAAGGTGACCATCACCGGCACGGGCGCGGATCAGACCCAGAAGATCGTCGCGACGAACCTGGTGCTCGACGGCACGGGCACGTTCACGTTGACGAATTCGAACAACGACGTGGCCAATCTGAGCACCCTAAGCAATACCATCGGTTCAATCAGCCTCACTTCCATCGCGGCGACGCTGAACCTGAACGGAATCGACACGACGGGAACCGCAGGATCGGGCGACCTAACCGTAACGGGAAGCGGGAGCAACAACCTGAAGATAAACGGGCCGGTGGCTCTGCTGGGAAGTTTCATTTCCAGCAACTTTGTCGCCACGACCCTTGCCGGTTCCTTGTCTGTCGGAGCGAATAAGGACCTCTCGTTCGGCGGAACGCTGACCATCAGCGGCAGCGCCGCGTTGACCGTTACCGGCACGGGCATCCTGACGCTTAACAACGTCGCCGGCCTGGGCGCCGACTTCACGCTGAACACGGGCGCAGGGCCCGGCGGCGGCGTTGCTTCGCTGCATCTGACCGGAACGTTGGGCTCGACCGGCGATTTGGGCACCGTGGTCATCAATTCGTCGGGACCCGTGCTTCAGGACACGGGTTCGAGCCAGACGATCAATGCCGCGACGCTGGACCTGCGCGGGAGCGCCGACTACACGCTCAACACGAGCGTAGCCACATTGCACAGCAACGGCGGCACGGTGACGGGCAACATCGACGTCACGAACGACAAAGCCCTGACCATCGGAACGAGTTCGTTCAACGCGTCGGGTTCCATCTCGCTGAAGACGACGCTCGGCGACATCACCTTTACGACTTCTGCCAGCGCGGGCACGACCTTCAGCGTGAATGCCGCGGGCGCGGTACACTTCAATAATAGCGTTGCGGCCGGCGCGGCTTCGACGCTCACGGTGACGGCGGGCACTGGCGCGGATGGGGCAGGAGTGCTTAGCGCTAACGTGCTGGATCTGAATGGCACTGGGACCTTCAATCTTAAATCCAGCGTCACGTCCTTCACGGCCAATCTCTCGTCCGGCTCGATCATCACGCTTTCCAACAATAAGACCATCGGTCTGGACGGCATAACCGCGCCAGGCGGGCTGAGCGTGACCACTACCGCCGGCGATATCAATGTGCACAATACCCCAGCGGCCGTGACCGGCGGCATTACCTTGGATGCATTCGGAAACCTGAGCTTTGACGCCACGATCGGATTGAGCGCGACGGGCACGATAGATCTGACCTGGAGTGTGGCCGGTTCCCTCTCGACAGACGGCACCAATGCGCTAAGCGCCGGCACGCTTACCCTGAACGGCGGCAACGCGATCAACGTGACGAAATTGAGCGTCGATAATCTGGGCGGCACCGTAAGCGCTGGAGTGGGTACGATCCTTATTACCAACTCCAAGGCGCTTTCGTTCAATAACTTCAACGCAGGCACCAAGGACGTTACGGTTACCACTCTCGTTGGCGGCGTCTCGCAAGGCGCGGGGACGGCGATTACCGATAACGGGTTGGGAACGTTCACCGTGAGCAGCGCGGGCGCGATTACCCTCAGCAATTCCGGGAACGACTTCGGAACGTTTAAGGTGACGGCCACGGGCGGGACGGTAGCGGTGCGCGATACCAATGGATTGGATTTGGGTGGAATCTCGGCGAGCGGCAACATCCTGAACGTTCAGACGGGTGGGGCGCTCACGCAATCCGGGATCGTCACCTGCAGCGAGCTTCAATTGAACACCGGCGCGGTGACCCTCAATAATGGATTAAACGGCATTACGGGTCTCTCGGGCAGCGCATCCGGAACCGTCGTGCTGACCACCGGCGTGTTGCTGAATGTGAATAACTTCGACGCGACGGGCCAGGCCGTCGCCATTACTGCGGCAGGAACGGCTTCGGGTGGCATGCTAAAGGCCACTTCGCTGAACCTGACCAGTTCGGCCGATGCCACGCTATCCACAAGCATCACCGATCTGGCGGCCAACGTAACGGGCTTCCTCAACCTGACCGAGCTGAACGGCCTGAACATCCTGGCGGGCGGCGTCAGCGCTTCGACAGGCATGAAGCTAACGCTTTCAGGCGGAGCATTGACCCTGGGAGGCGGCCTGACTGCAACCGGGTTCACGATCACGCTGGATTCCACGGGCGGAACGGTTTCGGGCGCCGGAGTTATCACGGCGGGCACGCTGACGCTGAGCGGCACGCCCACGAGCGTGAACGCCAGCACCGCGATCGCGAACCTGGGCGGGACCATCACTGGAAGCGGTTCGATCACGATCGCAAACTCAGGCGGCGCGTTGAGTGTAAACAGTTTGAATGATGCGGGCGGCACGGTCGTGATTAGCAACGGCGCGAATTCCATTGGGGTGAACACGCTGAATGCCGCGGGCGGGTCGGTCGCGCTTACCGGCGCGGGCATTTCCGGCAGCGGTTTGAGCGCCACCGGCTTGACGCTGACTTCTGCCGGAAACGTGAATTTGGGCACGACCGTCTCCACCCTGCAGGCGACGGTTACCGGCGCGGGCAACACGCTTACGATTACCGAGACCGACGGCCTCACGGTCAACGGCGCCGGCATCACGACCGTCAATGGCGCGGTCTCGATCAACTCGGGCGCGCTCACGGTGAGCGGCTTCGGGATCGCGACTACGGGCGGAGCCGTGGGGCTCACCTCGAGCGGCACGATCACCGTGGGCGGGACCGGAATCGTCAGTTCGGGCGGAAACGTCGCGCTGAACGCGGCTTCGGGCTTATCGCTTGGCGGCAACGTCACGGCGGGCGGCGGTACGGTCACGGTTCACGCTAACGCGGGCGGCGCCACGCAAGCAGGCGGCGCGGTGACGGGCACGGCCTTGGAAATCACCGGCGCCGGAGCGTTCACCTTGAACGGCGCGAACGACGTGACGAACTTTGCGGCGAACGTGAACGGCGCGCTCAATTTCACCGATGCCACGGGGTTGACGGTAAGTTCGGCGGGCTCGACCAACGGCATCGCCACTGCCGGCAATAACCTCACGCTGGCCGTAGGCGGCACGCTGAACCTGGCCGACAATGTTAACGTGGGCGCGGCGATCACTACCTTTAACGTGTCCGCGGGCGGCATTAACCAGAGCGCCGGCGTGCTGACGACCGGCAGCCTGCTGCTTAAGGACACCTCCAATACGGTGAACGCAGCCTTCACGCTGAACGCGGCGGGGAACAGCATCGGCACGCTGGCGGTGGATGTCGGAAGCAGCACGCGAAGGAACTCGACCCTCTCCGTGACCGTGGCGGGCAGTATCGTCATCGGCTCCGTGAGCGGAACCACGGGCATCAAGGCCGGGCAGACGGTGACTATCCTCGCGCCCAACGGAACGATTACCGTGAATGCGGCCATCGTCAGCTTCGGGTCGCTCGGCACGCCGCAGGCCTTCGTCACGGGCCAGGTCTACCCGCTGGATCCCGCGGTGCTGGGCCCGCTGCTGCAAGGCAACGGTACGATCACGCTGACGGCCGCGCCGCTGCCTTCGGGCGGCGGCACCATCGTCTTCCAGTTGCAGCCGTACAATCCGAACCCGAACCTGCTTGGTGGGTTCAATCTGGCCGGGCTGGGAAACCTGGGTACGAACCTCTCGGGCGACCTGGGCAGCCTCGGTTCGCTCGGGCTCGACGACAACCTCAAGCGCGACGACCTGTCCTCCAGCGTTGAAAAGAGCATTTCCAACATCAAGTTCGAGAAGCTGAACGAGCTGATGCAGAACATCTCGCAGATCATCGAGAACCAGGGCGATAACGAGTCCCTGCGCCGCTCGCTGGACGAAGTGAAGAACTCGGAGCAGATGCTGCTGCTCGCCAACGAGGCCCTGGACGAGTCCGGCGGGCTCCTGTCGCGGCTGCAGGATGGCGACCCGCTGAAGGCGATCCTGAAAGGCCTGATCGACGACGTGCACAAGGCCGGCGACGACGTGAAGAATGCGAACCTGACACTGGCCCAGAAGATCTCGTCGCTCTATGGCGACCGGCTCGACCGCCTCGCCGAGGACGCGCTGGAGGGCGCGATCGTGGGCCTGCGCAACGCGAACGACCGGCTGCGCGTGGCGGCTCTGGTGCTGCGCGTCGCGAGCCGGAAACTGATGGAAGGGAAGCTCACCGCGGCGCAGGCCAACGACCTGGTGGAACTCATCAAGCAGACGCGCGACGACGAGACGCTCAAGGCCATGCAGGAGCGCGAGCGTCGCGACCGGCTCGCGGAAGACGCGCGCTTTGCCTCCATGCAGGATCTCGGCAACGGAAAGAAGAACGAAAAGAAGGACGAACCCCAAAAATAGTGGACGGTGCGCGCCGCCGATCCCGGTTGGACAGGAAAGCCATGAGCGAACAGAAGCACGATACCGAAGACGAACTGAAGACCCTGCTGGCGACGCTGTGGAAGAACACCATCGCGCCGCACAAGGCCAACAAGGAAGAATCCTTCGGGATGCTGGACACGATCGTCTCGATCTCGGCCCAGGCTCCGAAGAAGCCGGCCGCGCCGATCTCTTCCACCGAGTCACAACAGACCTTCGCTTCCTTCTCCGCCAAGCCCAAGCCGCCGAGCGCCTCGGGTTCGCACCTGGCAACGGTCGTGGAATCCGGGACCGGTCCGAGCGGCACCAAAGTCGCGGGACCGAGCGGCACGAAAGTGGCCAGCGGCACCGCGCGGGGTACGTCCACGAAGAAAGCGCAGTCGACCTTCGTCGCGGCGGAAAAGCTGGCCTCGGTGAGCGCGTCGCGGCTGAGCGTGATGCAGAAGCACGTGGTGGACGCTGCCGATCCCACCATGCAGGAGGAAGGCACCGAGTACGAGATTGTGCGCGTGCTTGGGCAGGGCGGGATGGGCGTGGTGTACGAAGCGCGCCAGACGGCGCTCGACCGCAGCATTGCGCTCAAGATGATCAAGTCCACGGCCGCCCAGGACCAGGACTCCCAGGCCGTCTTCCTCGCCGAAGCAGCGGTAACCGGCGAGCTGGAACATCCCGGCGTCGTGCCGGTGTACGACTTGGGCATCCAGGCCGACGGCATGCTCTTTTACGCCATGAAGCAGGTGAAGGGCGTGCCGTGGAACAAGGTGCTGAATAAAAAGTCGGTGCAGGAGAACATCGAAGTCCTCCTTAAGATCGCGGACGCCGTCGCGTTTGCGCATGCGAAGGGGATCATCCACCGCGACCTGAAGCCCGAGAACGTGATGCTGGGTGAGTTCGGCGAAGTGCTGCTGATGGACTGGGGCCTGGCCGCGTCGGTGGTGGACGGCGGCAAGACCGGACGCCTGACCGCCGCCAACGCCGCGGGCGGCACGCCGGCCTACATGGCGCCCGAGATGGCCACGGGCAACGTGGAACTGATCGGCTATCGCAGCGACGTGTATCTGCTCGGCGCCATCCTGTACGAGATCGTCACCGCCCTGCGCCCGCATACGGGCAAGGACATGATGACGGTGCTCTACAACATCGCCACGAACGTGATCCAGCAGACCGACAAGAAGGGCGAACTGGTGGATATCGCGGTCAAGGCGATGTCTACGCAGCCCGAGGAACGCTACGCGAGCATCAAGGACTTCCAGGCGGCGATTAAGGACAGTCAGAAGCACTTCGAGAGCATCACGCTGGCCGACAAGGCCGGCGAGCATCTCGAAAAAGCCAACAAAACCAAGGTCTACGACGACTACGCGCAGGCGCTCTTCGGCTATCAGCAGGCGCTAGAAATGTGGGAGGCCAACCGCGCGGCCCACGTGGGCGTAAAAGAGACCCGGCTGGCCTATACGCGCCGGGCCATCGAGCAGGCCGATATCGACCTGGCGTCCTCGCTGATCGAACCGGTCAAGGCCGATTATCCGCATGTGCTCGACGAGATCGCGGAGATGCGCCGTGATCGCGAGGCCAAGCGCAAGCGGCTCAGGGTCCTCACGTACGGTTCGGCCGGCCTGGCCGCGTTTATCCTGATCGGCGTGACCGTCGCGTACTTCCTGGTCAGCGCCCAGAAAGAGCGCGCGCTCGTGGCCAAGAAGGACGCGGAGTTCCAGCGCAACAAGGCGGACGATGCCCGTAAGGAAGCGGAGGAGAATGCCGAACGCGCGCGCGAAGCGCAGAAGGACGCGGACGCCTCGGCCCTGATCGCGCGCAGCAACGAAGAGAAGGCGAAGGAGAGCGAGAAGCACGCGAAGGAGAGCGAGAGGCTGGCCAAGGAGAACTTCGACAAGCTTCAGAAGGCGGTCAACGAAGTCCTACAGGCCCGCGGCGAGGCCAAGGAGGCCATGACGACCGCCGAGATGGCCGAGAAGCTCAAGAAGGATGCGCAGAAGGCGGAACTCGAGGCCAAGGAAAAACTCGAACGCACCGGCGAACTGCTCGAAGCGTCCGATAAGTGGATCTTCGACGCGGCCGGCGCGAAAGACCGCCAGGCGAAAGCCGCCGAACAGCTCGGCAAGCCCGCGCTGCTGGAACTCGCGCTGCCCCAAGGCCAGAAACTGGCGCTGCTCGCCGTGCCCGCCGGTAATTTCATCATGGGCACGCCGGCGAAGGAAGCGAACCGCATGTCCGAGGAGTACCTGCACACGGTTACCATCACGAAGCCGTACTACATGGCCAAGTACGAACTCTCCGTGGCCCAGTGGAAAGCCATCACCGGCACGGAGCCGCCGGTGCCGGACGTCTCCTCGCCTTCGCCGAACCATCCGGTTACGAACATCAATTGCAAGGACGTGGACCAGCTCCTGGCGAAGCTGAAAGCGCTCGCGCCGGAGGGCTTCGAGTTCCGCCTGCCGACCGAGGCCGAGTGGGAGTGGGCCTGCCGCGCCGGGACCAACACGCCCTTCTGCGACGGCGAGTCCAAGGCCGATCTGGAGAAGGTCGCGTTCTTCCGCTTCAACAGTTCGGGCGGCGTGCATGACGTGGGCACGCTGGCGCCCAATCAGTTCGGGCTGTACGACATGCACGGCAACGTCTCGGAACTCTGCCGCGACTACTACGATCCCTCTTTTTACCTCAAGGGTGAGAAGCAAGACCCGCTTAACGAGCAGGCTGAGAAGTTCCGCGTCGCGCGCGGGGGCGGTTGGGTGAACCTGCCGCAGCATGTTCGCTCGGCGTATCGCAGCTACGTCCACGTCGAGAACCGCTACGACTTCCTGGGTATTAGGGTCGTGTTAGCGAAGGTGGATAAGCCGAAGACGAAATAGCCCCTCCATTAACTTTTGAGATTTCCGTTCCGGTTGTTTCCTCTATAATTCAAAATAGCCCTTTCTCTACGTACATACAGGGTGGGCGCACGATAAAAGGTGCGCTCACTTTGAGGGAATACATGGCCCGACCCAAAGTGCTGGTGATATTGCTGCTTCTCCTTTGCACCCAAGCATTTGGTGTGGAAGATGAACGCCGCAAACCGCTCGAACCCGAGCCGCCAAAGCCCAAGCCGCCAGTCGCTATCCCGGAAACCAAGCCGGAGATCGCCGACGACACCAAAGTGCTCGTCGAGAAACTCCTCGGCGTCCGCTTCATCGGCAAGACGGAAGACGTTCAGAAACAGGCCGTAGTCGAAGGCGTGGCGGTGGACGGCGTGGCGCTGCTGAACACGGACGAGTTCAAGAAGCGCATCGAGCCCTTCGTCGGCAAGCCGATCTCGCTGAAGGCCATTAAGGAGATCGCGCGCGTGGCGATTCTTTACTGCCGCGAGCAAGACCGGCCCTTCGTCAACGTCTCGATCCCCGAGCAGGACATCACCAAAGGCGTGCTGCAGATCCTGGTGGTGGAAGGCAAGGTCGGGAAGGTCGACGTCGAAGGAAACAAATGGTTTCGCACGAAGCAGTTCCTCAGCCAGATCGGCCTCAAGCCGGGCGATTCAATCAGCGAGAAGAGGATCATTCGCGACATCGATTACCTGAACCAGAACGCGTTCCGCCAGGTCCGCCCGGTCTTCAAGCCCGGCACGGAACCGGGCACCACCGAACTGACGCTGAAAGTGGACGACCGCTTTCCCGTGCGCTTTTACGCGGGGTACGAGGACACCGGTACGCAACTCACCGGCATCGACCGGCTGATCACCGGGTTCAACTGGCAGAACGGCTTTCAAGCCGGCCACGAGATCGGCTATCAGTTCGCCGCGGATATCAAATTCGAGAAGCTGCTCAGTCATTCCGGCTACTGGCGTATACCGCTGCCCAACCGCGACAAGCTGGCGCTCACGTGGGGCATCACGGAGACTGCGGCTCCGGTGAACCAGGACCTGAACACCACCGGACTGAGCTGGCAAGCGGGCCTGCGCTACATAAAGACGCTTCCGCATGTCGGAATCCTGCGGCACGATTTCCAGGCCGGATTCGACCTGAAGCAGACGAACAATAACCTGGAATTTGGAGGCACCGAGATCTTCGCCTCGGAGATTCGCGTCGCGCAGTTGGCGCTCTCGTACCATGGCGGCGAGTACGACCGCTGGGGCAATACTACCTTTGCCTTGAACGGGTTCTTCAGCCCCGGACACTCGACGGCCTTCCAGACCGGCAAGGCCTACAAGACCGCCCGCGAGCGCACCGACCCGCGCTACAACTACGAGAGTGTAAACTTCGAGCGCATCTGGAAACTTCCGAAGGGCATCACGCTCGTGAACCAGGTCAACGGGCAGCTCTCCGACGAACGCCTGCAGAGCAGCGAGCAACTCCTGCTGGGCGGCATCGGCACGGTGCGCGGTTACGACGACCGGCTGATCAGTTGCGACGAGGGCTTCAGCGCCGGCACGGAGCTGCGTTCGCCGTTCCTGCTGCTGGGGAAGATCAAGAACGACGACCGCTTCGAGGGCCGCATGCAGTTTGTGGCCTTCTGGGAATACGGTCTCGCATACAACATCTCGCATGCCGCCAACGAGCGCAAATTCACCGACCTGGAGAGCGTCGGCGGCGGCATCCGGTTCAAGCTGGGCAACTATTTGAACGTGCGCTTCGACTATGGACACAAACTGATGATGCTCGCCCCGCACCTCGACAACGGCCGCGATCCCGGCCGCATCCATTTGAGCGTGGTTGGAAGCTTCTAAGAGACGCGAAGCGAATACCTTGCCGCTTGATAATCCGTAACGAATCCGCGAATGAAACCATGGGTAGAGGGACTCTAACCCGCGGCGGAGCCCGCCTGGGTCCGCCCATATCTCAACCCAGGAGCCGTCCATGAAATACTGCCCGCATATTCAGGAGGCCGTCGAGCGGCATCGGCGCTGGTGGACCCGCGAGCGCACCGACCGCCCGCTCATCATGATCGACTTCAACGACGTCGGGGTGCGGACGACCGGGCATCTCTCCGATTACTGGGAAGACCCCGCCGGCTACGTGGCCGCGATGGAAGCCGATTTCGCCAAACGCGCGGGGATGCGCGACGACAAGATTCCCGAAGTCCGGCCGCCGTTCAGCCACGGCGCGCTGCCCGGCATCCTGGGCGGCCCGGTTGCGAACATGTCCGGCTCGCTCTGGGCCGGGCACCTTACCGAGACCGCCCGCGATATCGTCAATATGAAATGGGACCCGGACACGCCGTTGGGCCGGCAGTTCGCCGCGTACTACGGCCGGATTCGCGAACTCGCCGAGGGTAAGTTCGCGGTCAGCGCATACGAATTGCCCGGCCCGAGCCAGTTCACGGGCTCGCTGCAGAAGATGGACGAGTTCATCCTCGAATGCGCGGACGAGCCCGAGTTCATGGCCGAAGTCTGCATGAAGACCGCGGAGCTCTCCGTGGCCTTCTACAAGTGGGCGGCGGAACTCGCCAACGCGGGCCAGGAGACGTACGGCGGCCAGTTCCAACCGCTGGTCTGGGCCCCGAAGAATACGCTCTATTGGTGCGACCATACGGCGATCAACTTCTCGCCCGAACTTTTCGAGCAGGCGCTGCTGCCGGCGATTCGCAAGCTTCACGAGGCCTTCGAGCGCTCCTTCATGTTCTGCTACCCAGGCGAAGGCCCCCACGTCTTCCCCGCGATGTGGCGCGCGTGCGCGAACCTGACCGGCATCCACAACTGCCAGGGCGAGATGCCCGGCCAATCGGGCGCGATGATGAAGAGCCTGGGTCTGGAAGGCGAGAAGAAGGAGTGGGCATACCTCGATACGCTCTACCGCGAATTCGCCGGCAAGAAGTCGTTCATCATCAAGTGTCCGCCCGAGCGGATCGCCCATTACCGCGAGATCTTCCCCGGCGACGCGGGCTTGGGAATCTGGACCTTCGCGCCCAACGTGGCAGAGGCCAACCGGATCGTAGATAGCCTGTGATCCGGCGGATTAGGGTGGGAATGATGTTTAGGGCGAACAGAGAAAATTTGGTGCGCGCGACTGGAGTCGAACCAGCACGGGTTTTACCCCACCAGCCCCTCAAGCTGGCGCGTCTGCCAATTCCGCCACGCGCGCACGGGTAGAGCGGCAACGAACGGTCATTAGACGCGCTGCGGCCGATTTGTCAACTGAGGGTCCGCGCCGCCGCGCGTTTTTTCTCGTAGCAGCGGTGTCTTGCCGATGGGCCTACCGGGGTCCTTGCCGGAGTGCAGCGGCGGGACGCCGCTGCGACCTCCGCCGAGACGGCGGAGCCACGAATGTCCTCAACTGCGTTTGGTTTCCACAAGTACGTCCGCGCCGATTCCGACCTCGAGGACCCGCGCCGCGGAGCCGTCCCGTACGGCGATTTCGAGAAATCCAAAGCTGCCGATAAGCGCGAGCGGCTGGCTACTTTTTGCCTGCGCGTAATGATCCACGAGGGGAATCTTCCGCCGGCCGAGCCGGACGGTGGCGGCCGAAGCGCGCCGTAGCCGGCTTGCATAAAGATTCGTGACCAAATTCCCGAACCGGTCTTCATAGACCACGCACGCCTTCAGACCTCCTTGGGCGGCGGAGACTTCCGGCCAGGGCGATGCGCACAAGCCGCGCAGGGGAACGGCCGGTCCGACCCGCTCCGGGCGGAGTCCCGCGGCCAACCGCGCGGCAACGGGGGCGAAGATATCGCGCCCGTGAAAGACGCTGGAGACGCGGCGGTTGAAGAGCGCGCGGTTCGTGACCGCACGCACTCGGAGCGGCGGCTGAAGCCGGAACCACGGCGCGAGCAGCCCGTTGTCGGGCGCAAGCGCCAGGACGCCGCGGGTGAACTCCGCCAGGAGAATCTTGCGCGCCGATCCCACGCCGGGATCGACCACCGCGCAGAGTACGCAAGGCAGCGGCAGGAATTCGCGGGCGCTCAAGAGGACCAGCGCGGCTGCGGCGAGATTCTGCGGCGGCAGATCGTGCGCCAGATCGAGCACCGGCGCGCCCGGCGCGAGCGCCTCGAGGACCAGTTTCATCTGTCCGACGTAAGGACTGCCGGGACCGAAATCGGTCATCAAAACGATTGGGCATGGAGTCTTTCGTGCGGGCATAGCTTTTCTTGCCTAGAGTCAAACGGTGGAAGCTTTTTTGTATAGACGATCTTATGCCAGGCATGACGCGCGCCAAGCGCCGTCTCCGGTTCTTGTCAATGTACGCGACAAGTGGTACTTACCTATGTTGGAAGCGGATAATATAGCGTATCAAACATAGCGTACGGAGGCTCCATTGGCCGCGTTGCTGGGAGAACTGGTCGTCCTCAACGGTCCGTACAAAGGCCGGCGGATTCCGCTGACCAAGGATCTGCTGCGGCTCGGGCGCGACGCGACGTGTGAGGTTTCCCTCGACGACGAGGCCGCGAGCCGGCGCCATTCCGAGATCGCGTCCAAAGAAGGCAAGCTCGTACTGCGCGATCTGGAGAGCACCAACGGGACCTACCTGAACGACCAGCGCGTCTCGGGCGAGTCGGCGCTCCAGAACGGCGACCGCATCGGCGTCGGCGATACGCTCTTTCTGCTCCAGATGCCCAATTCTTCGATCAAGGTCGTTCCGCAGCTCGTCTTCTCCGAAGACCGCAAGAGCGTAACCACGCGGCTTGCGCTGAAGGTCGACGAGAAGGGCTTCCTGGATCTCGAAGAAGGCACCACGATCCCGGACGCGCAACGGCTCTTCACGATCCTGCACGAGTTCATGGTGGCGATCTCCGGTGTGCTGCACCGCCCCGCGCTGCTCGAACGCATCATGGACCACCTCTTCAAAGCGTTTCAGGCCGACCGCGGCGTGATTCTTCTCCTAACGCCGGAGGGGGAACCCGGCGAGAAGCTCGTGCGCCAGCGCGACGGCCTCTCGTCGCAGCACGAGATCTCGATCTCGCGCACGATGGCCCAGCAGGTCCTGCATAAACAAGAGAGCTTCCTCTCGGTCGATGCCGAAGGCGACGAACGCCTCGCGGCGTCGGAGTCCATGCACCGCATGAAGGTCCAGTCGGTGATCGGCGTGCCGCTGATGCTGAAAGACCGCGTGCTGGGCATGCTGTACCTCGATAAGGTCAGCGGCGCGGTGCCGTTTGCCGAGATGGACCTGCGGCTCTGCACGGCCATGGCGCTGCAGGCGGCGGTCTGCCTGGACAACGCGTCGCTCTACAGCGAGCTCTTGAACGCGGCCGAGTTCAACAACTCGGTGCTGCGTTCGCTCGCGAGCGGCCTGATGGTGGTGGACGTTCAAGGCCGCATCATCCGCGTGAACGACGCCGCGCTGGGCATTCTGCGCATGGAGGAGAGCACGCTGCTGAACCGCGTGCTTTCGTCGATCGCGGAGCTCACCGAGTTCCACAAGGTCGTCGAGGCGACGATGGCGACCGGCAAGCCCGAGGACCGCTACGAGATCCGCCTGCGCGTGGGCGGCGATACGATCCCGGTGGGCCTGAACGCGTCCGTACTGGCCGATTACACCGGCCGCACGGTCGGCGTCGTGATCAACTTCCGCAGCCTGACGCAGATCCGGAAGCTCGAAGAGCAAGTCCGGCGCTCGCACCACCTCGCCGCGCTGGGGCAGATGGCCGCCGGCGTCGCCCACGAGATCCGCAACCCGCTCAATTCGATCCGCGGGTTCACGCAATTGATTCAAGAGGCGGTCTCGAAGCCGGAGCTGCAACTCGAAAAGTACGCCGAGTACACGCAGATCGTCCTCGAGGAAGTGGACCGCATGAACCGGATCGTGCAGGACCTGCTCGATTTCTCCCGGCAGCGCGAGCTCACCCTTATCCCGGTGCGCCTCGACCAGCTCCTCACCGAGCTTACCCGCGAGATGGAGCACGACTTCAAGGCCGCGCAGGTTTCCTTGAAGCTGGACCTGCCCAAGGAGCCTCTGCCCGGCGTGCTGGGCAACGCCGATAAATTGCGCCAGGTCTTCCGCAACATCATTCTGAACGCGGTGCAGGCGTCCAAGCCGGAGTCTCAGGTCGAAGTCGCCGTCTCGCTGGCCGAGGGTTCGGTCCTGAAGCACAAGGACGGCGAATCCGCGCCGGAAGAGATCCGCCGCCGGGAGATCGCGGTCACCGTGATCGACCACGGCCTGGGCATGGAGGCCGACGTCCTGGCCAAGATCTTCGATCCGTTCTTCACCACCAAGGACGTGGGCACAGGCCTGGGCCTCTCGATCTCGCTCAAGATCATCGAGCAGCACGGCGGCCGCATCGATGTGAAGAGCGAACCCGGCAAGGGCTCGGCGTTCAACATGTACTTGCCCGCGGTCTGATTCGCCATAAGCGCAATCCGTCTAACAAAGGAGCTCGCCATGAAGCCCGGCATCACGCAACTCTGCCTGAAGCGCCAGAATCTCGATGAGGATCTGCGCCGGACCAAGGAACTGGGGTACGAGGCCATCGAGCTCGTCTTCAGCGACGAGGGCCAGCCGGGCATCGACGCGCCGAACGACCAGATCGCCGGCGTGCGCAAGGCCTGCGACAAGCTGGGCCTCGAGATCTGCTCAATCATCGCCACGCGCAAGGATGCGGGCTCGCTGCTCTCGCCCAAGAAAGATGAGCGCGCGAAGCGCGTCGCGATCTTGAAGCGCGGCCTCGAGATCGCCGAGATCCTGGGCGTGAACGGGATGCTGCTGCATCCGGGGCAGCTCGAGGCCACCGACACTTACGAGCGCGCCTGGAACGACTGCCGCGACGCGCTGAAGGCGCTAGCGCCCGAGGCCGCGAAGCGCAAATGCGCCATCGCCATCGAGAACGTCTGGAACAAGTTCATTCTCTCGCCGCGCGAGGCCAAACAGTTCGCCGACGAGGTCGGCTCGCCGTGGGTCGGCATCTACCTCGACACCGCGAACCTGATCCATTACGGCTTCACGGAAGTTTGGATTCGCGAGTTGAAGGACCGCATCAAGAAGGTTCACGTGAAGGACTACAAGCGCCGGCCGCCGGAATGGACGCAGCTCATGGACGGCGACTGCAACTGGCCCGAGATCATGAAGGAACTGCGCGCGATGAAGTTCGACGGCGCGCTGGTGAGCGAGGTCGGCGGCGACGACGAGCGCATGCGCGAGACGGCTCAGCGCATCCGCAAGATCATGGCGCTGTAGCGTCCAAACGCATTTTCACCGCAGAGGTCGCAAAGCACGCAGAGAAAACAAAAGGGCAACGACGATGAAGTATGGAACGGTCGAAGGCATCAAGCAGCAGGTCTCGCGTGCGGTGCTCGGGTCGATGGTTTTTGGCACCGACCCAGAGCGCCTTGCGAACACCTACGCGCTGCTGGACGAGTTCCTTAAGGCGGGCGGAAACTGCATCGATACGGCCCACGGCTACGGCGGCGGCAAGAGCGAAGAAGCCATCGGCCAGTATTTCGAGGCCCGCGGCAACCGCGATAAGCTCATGGTGGAGACCAAGGGCTGCCATCCGTACTCGCCCGAACCGCGCGTCACGCCGGAGGCCATCCGCGCCGACGTGGGCGATAGCCTGCGGCGCATGAAGACGCATTATGTGGATATGTGGCTCTTTCACCGCGACAACCCGGCGGTGCCGGTGGGCCCGCTCTGCGACGAACTGAATTCGCATATCGCCGCCGGCCGCATCCGGGCCATCGGCGCGTCGAACTGGAGCACGCAGCGCATCGACGCCTTCAACGAGTACGCGCATAAGAAGGGCCTGAAGGGCTTCGTTATCAACAGCCCGCACCTGAGTCTCGCCCAGGCCAAGGAACCGATGTGGGGCGGCTGCACCATCGCCGACGCGCCCACGCTCGCGTGGCACCGCAACACTCGCATGCCGCTCTTTGCCTGGTCGTCGCAGGCGCGCGGGTTCTTCTCGGGCCGCTTCGCGCCGGATAAGCTCGACGGTGACAAGGACGTGATCCGGGTCTACTACTCGCCGGAGAACTTCGAACGCCTGCGCAGGGCGGGGGAGTTGGGCAAGAAGAAGGGCCTGACCGCGATCCAGATCGCCGCTGCGTACGTGATGTCGCAGGACTTCCCGACCTGGTGCCTCATCGGCCCCGCGAACGTGGAAGAACTAAAGGTGAGCGCCGCCGCGCTGGATTTGGAACTCACGCCGGAGGAGTGCCGCTGGTTGAATCTGGAGTCGAAATAAGCGCTTCTTAACCACAGAGAACACAGAGCGCACAGAGAACGGCACGACAAATTAATCCTTAGCATTGCGCTGTAAATGGAATCAACTTAAATCAAATGTTCTCTGTATCGCCGGCTTCCCGTACTCCGCTCCGCCGGTGAGCACCGTCACGTTCGGCAGCGGCGAGTACTCGCCCGCGCCGTGCGTGTGGCCGCAGAGCACCGTAATCTTCTTTTCCGGGAAGCGCTTCGCGGCCTCCAGGATCGCTTCGCCGGAGGCTTTGCAGGCGAAGAACGGCAGCCAGTCCTTGTCGGAGTGCTTGCCTTCGTGCCACGTCGCTTCGGCAAAGGGCGGCACGTGGACGGCACAGATGACGTGCGCGTGCGACGCCAGCGCTGCGGGCAGCAGCTTGCGCAGATGTGCGGCGCCCGCATCAGCGGCCTGCTCCATCGTTGCGCGGATGACCTCGGGCGGCTTCAACTTGAGGTCCTCGATCAGGAGGAAGTCGTTGAGCATGACCGGCGTGTGCGTGAAGTCGCCGAGGCGCGCGTCGGCCCAGGTGTCGTGGCCCACGAGCGCCGAGCGTGCTCCGAGCTCCACGACGCCGGACTCCGTCAACCACGTCAAGTTCTGGGTGGACTTCACGAGATTCCGCATCGACTCGCGCACCGAAGCAAAGGAGCCCATGTAAAGGTCGTGGTTGCCCAGCACGAAGTAGACCGGCCGCGCGAGCTTGGCCCCCATGGCTTTCAAGTACCCGGCGCATGAGTGCGCTTCGCCGATGTCGCCCGTGATGAGTACCGCGTCGGGCCCGGCGCTTACGAGGTCATCCAGAAACTCCGCCAGAACCGGCGGCTTTACAAAGTTGACGTGAATGTCCGTCAGCCAGGCGAGTCTCATAGGTGAACTCCTTTTAATAGCCCCATCAAGCCTAGGCCAATTTTGCGCCCTGCACAAGGGGTATGCGGCCACTGTTCGGGTTGACAATGGGCGTGCCTGGCGGTAAGAAGGTGGGCGAGGAACATGAACGTGCGAAACGCGAGCGGTTACTACTTCTACTCCTTTAGCTATCCCTGGCGAGACCCAGGGCTGAGGGAACTTACGTAGCGGAAGGCGCGCAAACGAAGACGACCCAAAGCCCTGAGAGAACACTCAGGGCTTTTTTGTTTAAGGGGCCAAGGAGGCCCAGCGATCATGCCGATGCACGAGCAGCTTGAAAACCTCAACATTGAAGAACTGCGCCCGCTGGCCTCGCCGGCGCTGGTGAAGACGCGGCATCCAATCTCGCCGCGCGCCGCGGAGACCGTGGCGGTAGCGCGCCGCTCTATTCGAGATGTGATCCACGGGCGCGACCGCGTGCGCCTGGTGGCGCTGGTGGGCCCGTGTTCCATTCACGATACCGCGGCGGCGCTGGACTACGCGCAGCGCCTCAAGAAAGTCGCCGATGAGGAGCGCGATCAGCTCGTCGTGCTGATGCGCGCCTATTTTGAGAAACCGCGCACGACCGTCGGCTGGAAGGGCCTGATCAACGACCCGCACCTCGACGGCACCTGCGACATCGGTCTGGGGCTCGAGACCGCCCGCGCGCTGCTGCTCAAGATTAACGAGCTGGGCGTGCCGTGCGCGACGGAGTTCCTCGAACCGATCTCGCCGCAGTACATGGCCGACCTGATCTCCTGGACGGCCATCGGCGCGCGCACCACCGAGAGCCAGACACACCGCCAGATGGCCAGCGGCCTCTCGATGCCCGTGGGCTTCAAGAACAACACCGACGGCACGCTGCAGTCGGCGCTGAACGCGCTGGTCTCGGCGCGGCAGGCGCACAGTTTTCTGGGCATCAACAACGTGGGCTTGACCGCGGTGGTGAAGACCAAGGGCAACCCGGACTGCCATATCGTCCTGCGCGGCGGCGAGACGCGCTCCAACTACGGCCCGGAGGACGTGAAGCGCGCGGCTACGGCGGCTTCCGAAGGCGGCGCCGTGCGCCCGGTGCTCGTGGATTGTTCGCACGGCAACTCGCAGAAGGACCACACCCGGCAGCCGGGCGTGTGGCGCGACGTGCTGCGCCAGTACGCGGAAGGTCAGGACGCGCTCATGGGCATCAGCCTGGAGAGCAACCTGAAGCCTGGCAAACAATCTTGGAAGGAAGGCGTGGAACTCCAGTACGGCGTCTCGATCACCGACGCGTGCATCGGCTGGGAGGAGACCGAAACCCTGTTGCGCGAGACCGCCGAGGCCGTGCGCGCGAAGGCCCTCGCAGCGAAGAGAGCCGTCTGATGCGTGCTCAGGTATTCAATTTGCCGTAAAAGCAGAACGCGTGCGGCCCGTCTTTCCAATGCCGGGCCAGCGTGAGGCCCTCCGGCTGCGGCGGCTCGACCTTGGATTCCGTCCGCAAGACCAGCCGGCCCGTCTCGTTGAGCAGCCTCCCGGCCAGGGCCATCTCCGCTTCGGCTTCCTGCCGCGTGGCGTCCTCGCGGCTGAAGGCGAAGGGCGGGTCGTAGAGGATCAGATCGAACGGCTCGAAACCGCCGCCTTCCCGGCTCTTCGCGAGCTGCTGCAGCGCGAGCCGCACGTCGCCCAGCCTGACTTCGGCGCGGTCGTCGAGGCGCGTCTTGGCGAGGTTCTCGCGCAGGAGTATCACGGCGTCGTTGCGCCGTTCTACAAAAAAACAGAAGCGCGCGCCGCGCGAGAGGGCCTCGATGCCCTGCGTGCCCGTGCCGGCGTAGAGATCCATGACGCGGGCGCCGGCCAGCAGGCCCGCCGAGTCCAGGATCGAGAAGAGGCTCTTCTTGATGCGGTCGAGGATCGGCCGCGTGTCCATGTCGGGAACCGTCTTGAGCGGAACGCCACGAGCGGAACCGGACATGACGCGCAAGGTGCAGACCTTTCAGAATCAGGCTGGAATTGCGCGCACACTTATAGCGGTTTGAACACTAATTTGTAGTGGAATGTCCCAGCGAATTGGATCAGATACGTGTCCCACTTCGTGTAGCAAAGCCTGAAACGAGATTTCCGCGGTTGGACCTGGGACCAGGAAAGGACCTGCGAGCATGGCATGGTTTCGAACGAGAGTCTGGGCGGCGTGGATCGTCGCGGCGGCGTGCGCCGGTAGCCTGAACCTGTACGCGTCGAACGTGGACGGAAAAGTCCGCAAGGCGCGGGACAAGGTCTTCCCGGCGCTGATCAACGTCCAGCCGATCATGGAGCTCTACCGCGACGGCGAGAAGGTCGTCACCGGGCAGGCCACGGGCAGCGGCGTGATCTTCGATAAGGAAGGCTACGCGCTCACCAACTTTCACGTCGCCGGGCACGCGGAGAAAGTCATCTGCACGCTCGGCACCAAGGAACGCATCCACGGCAAGGTCGTGGGCGCCGATCCCTGGACGGACCTCGCCGTCCTCAAGCTCGACCTGGAAGAATGGAACCGCTATCACCCCAGCGAGCCGATCCCCTTTGCCGAGCTCGGCGACAGCGATAAGCTGGAAGTTGCCGAGCCCGTAATGGCCATGGGCAGCCCGCGCGGCCTGGCCCGCAGCGTGACCATGGGCATCGTCTCGAACACCGAACGCTCGCTGGGCGACGAGATGACGCTCCCGACAGGCGAGAAGACCGGCACATTCAACGTCTGGATCCAGACCGATGCGGCCATCAATCCGGGGAACTCCGGGGGTCCGTTGGTGAACCTGGAAGGCAAAGTCGTCGGCATCAACAGCCGCGGTGTGGGCGGCGCGAACAACCTCGGCTTCAGCCTGCCGGTCAATATCGCCAAGCGCGTCGTCAGCGCGATCCTCAAGGACGGAAAGGTGACGCGCAGTTCGATCGGGATTAAATTGCAGGAGATGCGCGAGCTCGAGGACCATTTCAAGATGGAAACGTTTAAAGGCGTGCTGGTGGCCTCGGTCGAGCCCAGCAGCCCCGCGGAAGAAGCGGGCGTAAAGGCCGGCGACCTGATCCTCTCGATCTCCGGCCGCGAAGTCTCCGCGCGCTTCGAAGAAGACCTGCCCAACATTTATAGCCTCATCGCCCAGATGCCCATCGCCAGCAAACAGGCGCTCAAGATCCAGCGCGGCGGGCACGATATGGAACTCTCGGTGGTGACGGAAGAGCTGACGCAGGTGCGCGGCAAGGAGGAAGAGGTCGCCGAGTGGGGCATCACCGTCCGCGACCTGACGGCCTCGCAGAAACGCGACCTGGAAGTTAGCGACGGCGTCTACGTCACCGGCACCAAGCCGGGCAAGCTGGCGGAGCGCGGCAAGCTGGAGGCGGGCGACGTGATCCAGCAGGTGGGCGAGACGCCCACGCCGACGCTGGCGGCCTTCAAGGTGGCGGTGGCCGCGGCGCTGGCCGGCAAGGACAAGGCGAAGGTGGTAGGCGTTAAGATCATCCGCAACAAGGGCCGCTACACCCGTGCCGTGCGGCTCGTGGAAGAGTAACAGCGATTCTCGAGAAAGAGCCAAGGAGAACGAGATGCGCGTGCGAATCTGGACGGTGGTGGCGGTCCTGGCGCTGGCGGCGGGGCTGCGGGCGGTGGAGATCGGCCCGGTGCTTGAAAAAGTCCGGCCGTCGGTGGTGCAGGTGAGTTTCAGCGAGGTCGCCGAGAACGGTTCCCAGGCCAAGCGGATCGGGATCGGAACCATCGTGGACAAGGACGGCCTGGTGGCGCTCTCCGCCGATCTCCTCCCGCGCAACGTCCCCGACGACCGCTTCGTGGACTTTAAGGCCAAGATGGTGGGCTGGGAAGACGCGCCTGAACTCGAGGCCGCCTTTGTGACGCGCGACAGCGATCTCACCGTGGCCCTGATCCGCATTACCGAGAAGCCGAAGAACGGCAAAGAGTTCGTGCCCGTCACGCCCGGCAATGCCGCGGACCTCAAACCCGGCGACGAGCTCTACGGCATCGGGCTTCTGCCCGCCTCCTACCAGTCCACGGTTACGTTCTCCGAAGGCCATGCGGTGAAGTACATCGAGAAACCGCAGCCGCTGGTCGTGGTGACGCGGAGCGCCAACGCGACGCTGTTTGGGCCCGTCTTGAACGCCAAGGGCGAGGTGGCCGGGTTCAGCGTGCAGGATCCGCTCTTCAACATGCAGGCGTATCGCGCCCGGAACGCCGGCAACGAGCCGGCCAACGTGATCCTGCCGTACGCGCGCCTCGCGGACCTGCTCAAAGAGCCGCGCAAGACGCGCAAACGCACGTGGATGGGCGTCTCGGACCTCCAGTTCGTGAGCAAGGACGTGGCGCTGGTGCTGGGCCTGCCGGAAGACCACGGCGGTGTCCTGATCGGCCGCATCCTCGCCGGGCAGCCCGCCGAACAGGCCGGCCTCAAGGCCGAGGACGTGATCGTCAAGGTGGACGGCGAAGACCTGAAGGTGAAGGACGACAACGGGTTGCGCACCTTTCAGGAACGCATGAAGAAGTTCGAGGTGGGCCAGAAGGCCAAGCTCATCATCCTGCGCGGCAAGGAGACCAAGGACGTCGAGATCACGATGGGCGAGAAACCCAAGGAAGAGAACGAGGCCCAGCGTTTCGAGGACAAGGACCTGGGCCTGGTGCTGCGCGAATTGACGTACTACGACACGCTCGCGCGCGACGAACCGCCCGAGTACGCGGGCCTGTTCGTCCATTACGTGAAGTCGGGCTCCTGGCCGGAACTGGGCGGGATGCGCCCGGGCGACATCCTCACCAAGATCGAGGACACGGACCTGAAGGGCAACACCGTCGAGACCTTCGAGCAGTTCAAGAAGATCATTTCAGACTTGAAGGAACACAAGAAGAAGAACTTCGTCTTTTACGTATCGAGAGGCAAGAAGGGCCAGAACGCGGCGATCATCAAGATCGAGGCGGACTGGAAGTAACGCGGGCCGGCGGACGTGCGGAGGCCCACAGCATGAATAGCTGCGCGAACGGTTCAGGGCGCTTGCGCCCGCAGCGGGCCGCGTTGCTGGCGGCGCTGCTGGTTTTGCCGCTCCGGACTTGGGCATCCGCGCCGCCGGAAGCGCCCGCCGAGGCTCCGCCCACCGCGACGGTCTCGAATCCAACTGCGACGCCCATCCGGCCCTCGGTGAAGGCCGAGATCGACAAAGGCGAACTGCTGGGGCACATCCAGTTCCTGGCCTCGGAAGAACTGCGCGGGCGCGAGGCCGGCACCCCGGACCAACTTAAGGCGGCCGAGTACATCGCGGCGGAGTTCAAACGGTACGGCCTGGCGCCGTTCGGCGACGAGAAGGACGGGCAGCGCACTTATTTCCAGGAGTTCAATCTCCCGGCCTCGAAAGGCCTGGGCGAGCACAATGCGCTGACGATGAAACTGGAGGAGAAGGAGACGGTGTTCGAGGTCCGGAAGCACTTCGCACCGTTCTCTTTCAGCAAAGCTAAAGCGCAGGCGCAGGGTGGGGTGGCCTTTGCCGGGTACGGCATCGTCGCGCCCGAGTACGGCTACGACGACTTCAAGAATCTGAATCTAGAGGGCAAATGGGCGCTGATCCTGCGCTACGAGCCCCAGGAACAGGACCCGGCCAGCAAATTCGCGGGCAAGGAGATGACGCGGCACGCGGGCCTGCCGATGAAGATCAGCCAGTGCGCCAAGCACAAGGCCGTGGGCGTCCTGATCGTCACCGGGCCGAAGGGCCACGAGAAGGAGCCCGAGCAACTCACCGACGGCTCCGGCCCCGTGGACGAGGGCGCCTCGATCCCGGCGTTTCAGATCACCCGAGAGGCGGCCAATGCGATCCTCGATTCGTCCAAGAAGACGCTCGGCGATCTCCAAGGCGAGATCGACAAGGACCTGGCCTGCCATTCGTTCGCGCTCAAGGACGTCACGCTGACCGGCAGCGCCGAACTGGACGTGGAGCCCCGCCCGACGCGCAACATCCTCGCCTTCCTTGAAGGCAGCGACGAAAAGCTTAAATCCGAATACGTGATCCTGGGCGCGCACAGCGACCACGTGGGCCTGGGCAAATCGGGCTCGCTGCTCGGACCGGCGGGCGTGGGCAAGATCCACCCCGGGGCGGACGACAATGCGAGCGGCACGGCCGGCCTGCTCGAGATCGCACAGAATCTGGCGGCCTTGAAGCCCGCCGAACGGCCCAAGCGCGCCGTGATCCTCATCGCCTTTTCAGGCGAAGAGAAGGGCCTGCTGGGCTCGGCCTATTATGTGCTCCACCCCAAGGCGCCCCTCAAAGACACCGTGGCGATGGTCAACCTGGACATGATCGGCCGCTCGGAAGACGGCGGGCTGCAGATCACCGGCCTGGGTTCGGCCAAGGGCATGACGGAGATCGTGAAAGCCGCCACGGCGGGCACGAGCTTGCATATCGCCTTGGGCAGCGGCGGCGACGGCCCGAGCGATCACGCGACCTTCTACCACGCGGGCCTGCCCGTGCTCTTCTTCTTCACAGGCATCCACCCCGATTACCACCGGCCCACCGACACCTGGGAGAAGATCAACGCGCCCGTGGCTGAGCAGACTGCGGCCATCGCGGAGAAGGCCTTGATCGCGCTCGCCGATCTGCCCGCGCGGCTTGAATACGTGAATGGCGGCCCCAAGGCCTACATGGGCGTGGGCGCCGATCACGTTCGCGAGCGCAATACGCAGGGCTATCCGATTGGTTCCGTAGCGCCCGGCAGCCCGGCCGACGAAGCCGGCTTGAAGGTCGGCGATACGATCTCGCACATCAACGGCCAGCGGCTTTCTCAGCCGATGGACCTGTTCATGACCCTCATCGACTTCGGTCCCGGCGATACGATCGATTTGACGGTAAAGCGCGGCGACGAGAAGCTGGCCCTCAAAGTGCACCTCGCAGAGCGAAAACCGTAGCCTGTACTGGAATTCTGTCCGATCCGCGCTATGGTGGGCGGTTCCTTAAGGAGGACGTACGTCATGAAGGCTGGGATTCATCCAAGCTACAAGCCCGTCGTGATCACCTGCATGGGCTGCCAGACCAAGATCGAGTCGCGCTCGACCAAGGGCAAGGACTTCTCCATCGACGTCTGCTCGAACTGCCATCCGTTCTATACGGGTCGGCAGAAGTTCGTGGACTCGGCGGGCCGCATCGAACGCTTCCAAAAGAAGTGGGCGGCCAAGGTCCCCGCAGGCGAAGCCAAAGAGAAGGCCGCTCCCAAGGCCTGACATTCTTTCTACTTCAAGCATTCAGGTGGAGCGGGCAAGCGCGAGCTTGTCCGCTCTTGTTTTTCACAGCTTGAGCCGACTGTTCCAGCCTTTTCATTTTTCGTTGATTGATTCTTAAAAAATTCAAAAAAAATCTTCTTACACGAAACACCTAAATGCTCAATGCGACTCCCTGTGAGATTAGGCATTTATTTGCCTAATTTATAAGGAGTTATGGGTTGCCAAGGTGCAATTTAAGTACGTCACCATATTGACAAAACGTCAATTACGATTTATATCATGGTGCACTCAAGAACATGGCTAAGCGCGTGAAGAAAGCCGCGACCTCCCTCAAAGCGAAAAATGCCTCCTCTCGTGAGCCCAAGAAGCGGCTCTCAGCGCGCTCGGAGCTGTTGGATAAAAGCCCCGAGCGCCGGCGCGTGGCGTCTCCCGTGACCGCTCCGCTTACCTTCCGCCGGCCGACCGTGCCCATCCACGGGGAGGCCATGGGCCAGACCGCAGAGGACCGCGCGCGCTACGAGGCCAAGCTCAAGAAGCGGAGATTCGAAGACGAGATGTGGCTGCGCTATCACAAGTCCGAGAGCGAGGACGCGCGCAACGACCTCTGGGTCCACTACCAGTCGCTGGTGAAGTACATCGCCGAACGCCTCAAGGCCAAGCTCCCCGAATGCATCGACGTGAACGACCTGATCAGCGCCGGACACCTGGGCCTGCAGGACGCCATCGCCAAGTTCGACCCGCAGGTCGGCGTGCGCTTCGAGACCTACTGCGTGCCGCGCATCCGCGGCGCGATGCTCGACTCGATCCGGGCCTCCGACTGGGTGCCGCGCCTGATCCGCAACAAGAACCACCAGTACGAGCGGCTCATCCGCGAACTCGCCGCGCAACTCGGCCGGGAGCCCAGCGAGGACGAGATTGCCAAGCGCCTGAACATCGACCTGCCCAAGCTTGACGAGCTCCGTAAGGAACTCGACGTTAAAGCCCAGATTTCCCTCGAAGGCGGGGCCTCCGACAACGCCGACGAGCGCGACCTGCTGCGCCTGGAGATGCTCGACGACCGCGAAGAGATCGAGCCCACGCGCGAACTGCAGCGGGACGAGATCCGCGACATGGCCTTGCGCGGCCTGCATCCCAACGAGCGTGCCGTGGTGGAACAGTACTACTTTCTGGGGCGCAGCATGAAGCAGATCGGCGACGAGTTGCAGCTCTCGGAGTCGCGCATCTGCCAGATTCACGCACAGGTATTGGACGTCCTGCGAAAGAAATTCCGTTCGTACCAGGATTCCTGTTGCTTCTGACGCAACGGATGCGCGGTTAGGAACGAAAAACGGTGCCTTGCGGCGCCGCTTTTTTGTTATGGCTCCCGGCCTGTCGTTCAGCCGCGGCCGTTGGTCTGCCGGCGCTTCGCAGCGCTCTGGCCGAGCAAGTACTCTACCTGCTCCGAGGTGAGGTCCAAGCCGTCCTGAAGCCGTACCCGCGAGCGCGGCGTGGCGCTAATAACGCCCCGTTCCAGGCGATGCAAGGTCGCTGGGCTGAGACCCGTCCGTTTTCCCATTTCTCGCAAAGTAAGGCCAAGGCGGATGCGGTAGGTGATCAAGTCGGTGCGTGTATCGGGATTTTTGTTCGCGGCCACAGGTGCCCCTCGGTGCACATCCACAGCAGAATCAACAGGGTACAACAACGTCTAATAAGACAATTCCCTCCTAGGGTCAATACGCTTAATCGGCGTTGTTTCACCTGTTTCATGCGTCTCGGTACTACTTTTGACCTCATTTCAGGCTAAAGCCGCAGCCGCTTCCAGTAGCGCCTAGGAGCGCCGTGCATTTGAAACGCATTGCGTATATAGTATCAAATGGGATTTTAGCAACGGGCACTTTGTAGGAGTCCGTCGGCGGTTTAACGTACAGTTGCACGAAATCTCGTCACAAAGAACAGGTGCTCGTGTGCGCGGTCCTTGCTACTTTAGGCCCGGTCGATAGGCTTAATGTGAATATCCAAAAGAGGTTAGCGGTTGCACGGTAGCGGGTAGGCCGTTGAGCACATTCCTTGCGAGGCAGTATAAAGATTAGGACGCGGAGACTGCGTGCTTCAATACGCGGGTGAGATTGAGGCAAAGATAGCGTGGCACCTGCTATAAACGGATGGCGTGGCCTTGTTTTCGTTCTTGACACGTACCTATATTTTAATAGCATCCCCCTGTCGCTTCTGAACTAACGGTATTTTTGCAGGTGGCATCGGTCCGTATGGACTGTGCTGCGGCGCGCCCTTTTCGGGATTGCGCTGGCATGACGGTTCGCGAACGGGAGCCATCGGTCGTCCTGAAGTCGTGTCGCCGGGCGAGGGAGTACTCTTTCGCTCCGATGGGAGGATTGAAGATGAGGATCGCCGCCATGGGTAAGGTCTGCGGATGCCTTCTGGCCCTGAGTTTTCTTACCGGCGCCGTGCTGCGAGCCGAAGAAGACCGGGTCGCCAAGAGCGAACAGCTCTTCCGGGAGGGCCTGGACCTCTATCAGCAGGGCAAGTTCTCCGAAGCCCAGATCAAGCTCCGGCAACTGATGCTGCTCGAGCCCCGCAAGGAGCTCGCGGCGCGCCTGGTTGACGAGGCCGGCACGAAGATCATGGCCAAGATGATGGCCGATCCGCGCATGGGTGTCGAACCCACGCGCATCTGGACGCTCTACCGCCAGTACTACGTGCAGAAGCTCGCCGATAAGGACCGCATGAACAAGATGGCCGCGCGGGTCGTCGATCCGGCGACCAGCGAGGACGAACGCGCGCTGCTGTACCGCGAGTTCGCCGAGCTCGGCCACTACGCCGTCCCCGCGATCTCGCAGTACCTTAAGGACCCGAACCACGACGACTTCCGCACCTACGCGCGTGTGGTGCTGGCGCGCATGGGCCCGGTCGCGATCCTGCCTCTGATCGAGCTCCTGAACAGCAAGGAAGTGCTGATGCGCGAGAACGCGATCCTGGCGATCACGGACATCGAGCCCGCCGACGATCGCGCGATCCCGGCCCTCAAGGCGCGCCTGGAAGACCCGGCCGAGACCGAGACTGCCAAGCGCTTCGCGACCCGCGCCCTGGAAAAGCTCACGGGCCTCTCCGCGTCGAGCCTCAAGACCGCTGCGACCTACTACTACGAGTCCGCGAACAAGTATTACCTGGAACGCGCAGGCGTGGCCGAAGAGGCCGAGACGGCCGACGGCTTCATTTGGCACCTGAACGACAACGGCGAACTGGTGACCCTGCAGTATCCCATCTGGGCGTGGAACGAACAGATGGCCGAAGAGGTCGCCCTCCGCGGCGCCAAGCTGCAGCTCGATCAGGCCGACTTCTACCCGCTGCTTGCCAGCATCTACTCGGCGCAGTACGTGGAAGTGAAGGACCTCGTGGACATCTCGAACGAGAACCCGGTCAAGCACTTCCTCTCCGAGGAAGAGAAGCAGCAGATCGCCGAATGGGACAAGAAGCTAATCGACAACCTCAACCTCGTCAGCGCCTGCGGCAAGTACTACGTCAACGAGGCGCTCTTTAAGGTTCAGCGCGACTTGGCCAAGTACCCCGGCCACGGCAAGCTGCCCGGCGTGGGCGTCTTCCTGGCCGAACGCCTGCGCTGGCTGGACGAGAAGGGCGATCTGCTCCGCCCGCCGTCGCTGCCGCCGGCTCCGGCCCCCGTTGCGGTTACCAGCGGTAAGGACGCGCCGATGGCGACCTCGATCGACATTCTGCCGGCCTCGGCCGTTGTGCCCGTGCACGGCACGCAGATCTTCAAGGCCGTCGTGAAGGACCAGTACGGCAAGCCAATGAAGAATATGAAGGTGACGTGGTTCACCGAAGAAGGCGCGGGCGGCACGGTCGACCAGGCCGGCCTCTTTACCGCGGGCCCGGTTCCCGGCGGCCCGTACCGCGTCTACGCGCAGGCCGAAGGCGCGCCGGAAGCCGGCATCGCCAAGGCCGAAGCGAAGACCGACCTGATCCCCGAACCGCCCGCCAAGCCCGGCGACGGCTACACGCTCTACGTCCTGCCCGGCCACCAGCCGGTGCCGTTCGCGGGCGAAGGCACGAACGCCTATGCTCCGGGTTCGGCGCTCGTCGCCGGCATGGAGAGTCCCGACCAGAACATCCAGTACGCCTGCGCGGTCTCGCTCGGGTACATCAACCGCTTTCCGCAGCCCTGGACCGGATCCGATAAGGTCGCGGCGCTGCTGGGCCGCGGCGTCAGCGAGAACCAGCCGCTGCAGATCCTGGTCGCGGAAGAGAACCAGAACACCCGCAACGAGGTCCGCGGCGCGCTGGAGAAGCTCGGCTACAGCGTCACCGACGCGGCCAGCGGGCGCGACGCGATGATCAAGGCCCGCACCTTCCCGCCGAAGGACATCGTGCTGATCTCCGACCGCCTGCGCCGCGACCTGACCCCCGAACAGCTCCAGGAAGAGCTGCGCGGCGACGTCCGGACGCGCTACATCCCGGTCGCGATCCTGCACGACCGCGCCGAACGCACGCTCACCCAGGCGCGCTTCGGGACGGACATGGTGCTGGTCGAACGCGAGATGAAGGACAACGATCTGAAGACGCAGGTCGAGAAGCTCGAGGGCATGCGCGCGCCGGAAGCCACGCCCAAGCGCAAGGCCCATGAGATCGCCGTCAAGTGCGCGACGGTGCTCTCGAAGATCGATCCCCGCGCCACGCTCTTCACGCTCAACGACGCGGTCCCGAACTGCAAAGGCGCCATGATCAACCGCAAGGACGACGTTCGCAATCCCGCGGCGATCTTCCTCGGCAACGTCGGCGGCGGAGCGGACAAGGACGATGTCGCGGCGAAGCTCCTCGGCGTGGTACAGGACATGAACAACATGGACGAGACCAATGCGCCGGCCGGCACGCCCAAGGAAGGCCTGCTACGCGTGAATGCCCTGCGCGCGCTGGGCCGGGTCAAGCCGGAAGCGTTCGAGGACATTTACGCAAAGCTGCAGACCGACCGCAGCCACTTCGTCCAGGAGACGGCCGCGGACATGTTCGGCGCGTTCGTCCGCCGCAACGGCCAGCTCTACCAGTTCCTGCGCGACAAGCGCGTGGACAAGGACAAGAAGGAAAAGTAAGCCGCACGCCTCTGACAGGCACGAAAAAGCCCCGGGTAACCGGGGCTTTTTTGTTAAACAAAATGTATTCACCGGAGAGGCGCGGAGTACGGCTACGAACCACGAACCACGAACCACGAACCACGAACTCTAACCCGTCCTTCTTAGTGCTTCGCAATCTCCCCCAAACACTCCGTGGCCTTCAGCACGCGCGCCCAGCGCAGCAGGCCCGTGGTGTTCAGCGCCATCACCAGCGCGAAGTAGGCGTCGAGTAGCCGATAGACGTTGCGGTCGAACTCGCCGTGCCGCGCGGTGTAGGCGGCGCGGAACCGCGTGTGCAGGTCCACCAGACGGAACGGGCGCATGGCGGAGTCTTCCCAGCGCACGCGGTAGCGGTAGGCGGGCGTTGCCCCCGGGTCGTTCGCGCGGGCGGCCTCGACCAGGCCCGTCCGCATCGCGTACAGCTCGCCCGTGGCGTAGGACTCGTACTTCACCAGATCGAAGATCGGCGGCCCCAGCGCGACCCCCGCGACGGAGACGGGGTCGAGCAGAATCAGGCGCGGCTTGCCGGCCAGAATATTTGTGCGCCAGAGGACGTTCTCCAGCAAGAGATCGCCGTGGAGCAGCACGCACGGTGCTTGCGCCAGCGCGCGGAAGAGGTCGCCTTGCGCCAGAAGGGCCTGGAAGGCGCGTTCCGGGCCGGGCAAGGCATGGCCGTTGAGCACGATCTCGCCGGCGCGCATGAGCTCGGAGAACTCGGGCAGCCGGTCAAGCTGCTCGAGCGCCCCGCGGATGATCTCTTCAACATGCGCCGCCAGCGCCGGCCGCGCGGGTTCGGGCCGGTGCAGCGAGCGGAAGACCGTCTGCGCCAGATCTTCCTGCAGCCGGTCGGCGTCCTTCTGGTAGAGCGTCCCCGAACGGACCCACTCGCCGCCGTCGCGCCAGCCGTCGAAGTACGGCATCTCGTATCCGACGTTGGATTCCTCGGGCTTCTCGCCCCACGCGGCCAGCACGGCGGGGAAGTGCTCCGCCGCGCCCGGCGGCAGCGCCTGTAGGTAGTGGGTCTCCGCGCGCAGGGTGTTTACGCCCCACGGCCCGGTTCCCTTGGTGGTCTTGCGCACGCGCAACTCGCCGCTCGCGAGTTGAATCAGCTCGCAGCGGTCCCAGATGCCGTCTTTGAGCACGCGGACGACGGCCGCGAGCGAAGGAGTGGAGGAGGGCGGGGGGCTCATGATTCGGTCAAGATAATGGGTGCTCTACAAAACGACAGAGAAGGCGTGGCGCTCAGCCCTTCACGCCGCCGACGGTGAGGCCCGCGACGATCTTCTCTTGCAACGCGACGAAGATGACGAAGGTCGGCAGGCAGAGCAGCACCACACCCGCGAACATCGACGGCCAGTTCACCGCGTACTGCTGCGAGACCTGCAGGTTGTACAGGCCCACCGGCAGCGTGCGGAACTCGGGATTGGTGACGAAGACCAGCGCGAAGTTGTACTCGTTCCAGACTCCAAGAAAGTTGAAGATGGCGGCGGTCGCCAGGCCCGGCCCGGCGAGCGGAAAGTAGATTTTCGTAAAGATCTGGAGCGGAGTCGCGCCGTCGAGAGCCGCGGCCTCGGCCAGTTCGGACGGCAGGCTGCGGAAGAACGCGGTGAGCAGGAAGATCGTGAAGGGCAGCGCGGTCGCCGCGTAGAGGACGCTCAGGCCCACGCGCGAGTCCATGAAACTGAAATTGCCCAGCGACCAGCTCTTCATCATCACGTACAGCGGAACCACCAGAAGAAAACCCGGGATCGCCATCGAGCCGACCAGGGTCGAGATAATGGCTTCGCGCCCGCGGAAGTTTAGCCGCGCCAGCGCGTACGCGGACATCGAGCCCAGGATCGTGACCAGCCCCACCGAGCAACACGAGACGAGGATGCTGTTGAGGAAGTAATCGCCCATGCGCGCGACGCGCCACGCATGCGTGTAGCTCTCGCGGAAGTGCGTGTACGGCGACCAGTCGTACTGGCGCACGATCCAGAGCACCGGGATCGCGGCCGCGAGGGTAAGAATCGCCAGGCAGACTCGGAGCGTCTGCCGACACTGCGAGCCCTGCTCCATCCAGCCCCCGACGGCCCAGAGCGGCGCCCACGCGAGCAGCGGCAGCCACCAGCCATCCACGTAGAAGCAGGCGCGGAAGGCTTCCGGGTAGCGCTCCAGTTCGCCGAAGATGCTCGCCGGGCGTAGCGCGAACTCCTGGTTCGTCGCGCCGGACATGAGCAGCACCCACACGAACGCCAGCACGGTGAAGACCGCCCAGGCCGTCTTCAGGATATAGAGCGGATAGAGCCGTGTGCGCTTCTCGATCACCAGCAGCACGACGCTCACGGCGGCGTACAGCCAGAGGAGGGTGGGGATCGCGGCGGCCATGGTTCAGTATTCCAGTTCCCGCTTGCCGAAGACCAGCCGCAGACCTGAGACCAGCAGCACGATGCAGGCGACGAGCGCCACCGCCATCGCGGTGCCGCGGCCCATCATGTAGATATTGTCGCGCGCGTTAAAGGAGATCGCGTACTGGTAGGTGGAGACGGTCTCCATGTCGATGGGCACGCCGGGACCCGCAAGGGCCTGCACGAGCCCGAAGACCTGCATCGAACCGATGAGCCAGAGCGAGAGCGCTACGTACGTCACGTCTTTCAGCATCGGGAGCGTGACGTGGCGGAAGACCTGCCACTCGCCCGCGCCGTCGATGCGCGCGGCCTCGAGAATGTCCTGCGGGATGCGCTTCATGCCCGCGAGCAGCAGGATCATCTGCCCGCCCACGCCGGCCCAGACCGAGGCGATGACGATCGAGTTCATTGCGTTCTCGGAGGCGAGCCAGTCCACGCCGTGCCCGCCGAAGACGCGCCAGACCCGGTTGAGCAGGCCGTCGTTGAAGTCGTACAGGCGCGCCCAGAGGATCGCGACGCCCACCGCCGAGACGAACGAGGGGAAGAAGATCAGCGTCTGATAGAATTTCTTGTTCTTGAAGCGCGGATGGTTGAGCGCGAACGCAAAGAGGAACGCAAAGAAGAAGTGCCCCAAACCGCCCACGAGCACAAAGTAGAACGTGTTGGTGAGGCTCTTCCAGAAGCGCGCGTCGGCCGCGAGGTTGCGGTAGTTCTCCAGGCCCGTGAACTGCGCTTCGGGGGAGAAGCCCGTCCACGAGCAGAGCGAGACGAAGAGCGAATCGAGCGCGGGCCAGGCGAGGAAGAGGACGAAGAGCAGCAGCGACGGCCCGAGCAGCACCGCGAGCGTGCCGGGGCCGCCGAGCAGGCGGTTGCGCGCGAGCTGGCTCATTTACCGGATCCCCGCTTCGCCGCCTTGGGCGTTGTAGGCGTCGGTCTGCTTCTGGAATTCCTGCAGAAACTCGTCCACCGAGCGGTAATGCGGATCGCCCGGCTCGGAATACATGAAGAAACTCTGGTAGAGATCGTTCCAGACGAACTTGGCCCACTTGGGCGCGTACGTGCCCGGACCGCCTTTGTAGACGGTCTTCGCATTCTGGAAATCCTCCCGGATCTCTTCCAGTTCCGCAGGGAACGGCGCGCCCGTGACCGGCGGGATCTCCTTGCCCACGCGCGCCAGCGTCTCGGCGCTGCTCCGGCGCGCGAGGAAACTCAGCAGCGCCAGCGCGCCTTCGCGGTGCCGGCCGCCTTTCAGCAGGGCGTGTCCGGAGATCGAGGCGTCCACACCCGTAGGATCGCCCAGCGGCAGCGGCGCTGCAGCTTGCCCATCCACGGTGTCGAGCGCGGGGCAGGGAAATCCGCCGAGGCGGAAGACCTTGGGATCGGGCTTGTATTCGAGGGTCTCGCGGATGATCCACGAGCCGCAAACGAGATGCGTCGCCATGCCGCCGACCCACATGCGCTGCGCGGCGGGCCACTGCGACCCGCGCCAGCCTTCCATGTGCCAGCCCGGTTGATGGAGAGCGCGGATCGCCTGGAAGGCCGCGCGGTAGCGCGGGTCCCGGTCGAAGCGCGGCGCGCCGGGCTTGCCTTCAATGGTGGCTTGCAGAATCTCCTCGCCTACGGCGCGGCGCAGCAGCGCGTCGGACCAGAGGCCCGCGTAGACATCGCGGTCGGCCGCGAAGGGCGCGATGCCGTGCTCGCGCAGCGTGCGGCAGTTATCCATGAACTGCGTCCAGGTTTTGGGAAGCGGGAGCCCGAGTTTTTCGTAATGGACGCGGTTGTAAAAGATGAACGTTGTCCAGATGCCGCTGGGCAGCAGGTAGGTCCCGGAATTCATGCGCGGTGGGCCGCGGTCGGGAGGCGGCGCGTCGAGGTGGCAGCGTTCAAGCAGACTGGGGATGAAGGCGTCGCGGAGTCTCTTGCCGGGATCATCCGGGTGTGGCAGACGGTCGAGTTCGGCGTCGAGGGGATCGAGGAAGCCTTCTTCCGCCAGAATGCGCAGGCTCTCGCGGTCGGTGCTGAGCACGTCGGGGACGTCGGAGCCCGTGAGCAGGCGCGGGCGGATCGAGGGCAGCACCCAGCGGCCGTCCCAGCGAGCTTCAACTTTGTAGCGCGGATTCGCGGCCTCGAACGCGTCAAAAAGCTTCCGATAAGCTTCCTGCATGGGTTCGCCGGGCGCCCACATGGACGCGAAGATGATCGTCTCGCGGCCGGGATGGGCCAGCTTGCGCTGGAACAGGTCCAGGCCGAGCGTGAGGGCAAAGGCCGCGGCCACCGCGGCGCAGAGCAATTGGAATCCGCGCATGAGGTCTAAGATTCGCCCGGGTTATCTCGTTTAAACAGATGGTAGCCGGGCGCGGCCGTGGGGCGAGAGGAAGTTGGGGCGGCGATGGGCATAGCGCCTTGAGAGAAACCTCCGGCTGCCGTACCATGTGTGCGCCGAAAAATAGGGAGGGCGGGACGATGGGTGCGCGGACCATGATATGGGCGGCGGTGCTTCTGGCGGGGGCAAGCCTGGCGGGCTGCAGCGGGACCAAAGCCGGCGTGCAGCAGGCGAGCCTCGTGCGCGAGGACAGCCGGCGCATGGAGCGCATCCCCGAGAGCTCCGCTCCCGACGTGGCGTTGGCGGCCATGGGGCGCAAGCCCGACGCGGTTCAAAAGGACGGCGACCGCCTGATTTACTACTTCGTTGTCCGAGGCGCGTTGAACGGCGAGACCCTGCGGCTGGTCTATCGCGACAACAAGCTGATCTCGCAGAGCATCGAGCATACGGGCGGCTCGGGCGAATAGGGCGAGTTCGGACGGAGGCCGGTGAGCGCGAGCGCGGGCATGCACGGCGGGCGTCCGGTGGCGTTGGTCACCGGCGCTTCGGCGGGCATCGGCGCCGCCTGCGTGAAGGTCTTCGCCGCCGCCGGCTGGGACGTGGCCGCCGCCGCGCGCCGCACCGAGAAGCTCGACGAGATCGCCCAGGCCGTCACGGCCGAAGTTCCTGGCGCGACTATTCTTCCCCTGCGCTGCGATGTGAACTCCGACGACTCCGTCAAAGACGCGTTCGACGCCTTCCGGAAGCGTTTCGGCAAGCTGGACGCGCTGGTGAACAACGCGGGCTACGGCGTGTACGGTTCGGTGGAAGAGACGCCGCTCGAACGCTTCCGCGCGAACATGGAGACGAATTATTTCGGCGTCCTGCGCTGCACCCAATCGGCGCTGCCGCTGCTGCGCGAGGCCGCGAAGGGGAACCGGCGGCGCTGGGGCGCGGCGATCGTGATGGTCAGTTCGTTCGTGGGCCGCCGCGCGCTGCCGGGCATGGCCTCCTATTGCGCCTCCAAGTTCGCGCTGGAAGGCTTGAGCGAGGCCTTGCGCATCGAACTGGCGGACGAGCGCGTCGCGGTCTCGGTGGTGAACCCCGGCGTGACGCAGACGGATTTCTTCAAGACTGCCGAAGGCGCGCGGCCCAAGGGCTACTTGCCACCCGCAAGCGGCATGAGTTCCGAGGCGGTCGCGCGCGTGATCTTTTCCGCCGCGCGCCGGCCGCGCCGCAACGCCTACCTCACCGCCGCCGGCAAGGCCGGCATCGCGGCGCAGTGGCTCTCGCCGCGCCTGCTCGATTGGATCATGAAGGACAACTGGGCGAAGAGCCGCAAGAGCTGAGCGGCCGTTCGTGTCAGCGCGGCGTCGCCGGACCTTCTGAACAGGTGGGCGTCCTGTGCCACGCGTGCCACGAATCTCAGATGAAATCCAGCGCTTCGAGGATGCTCTGGCGGTGCTTGGGCGACTTGACCGCGAGCACCGACATGGGCGCGATGCGCACGACCTTCTGCGTCACGCTGCCGAGGAAGAAGGCGGCCAGCCGCGACTGCCCATGCGTGCCGAGGACGAGCAGGTCGGCCTCCTGCTGGCCCGCGAATTTGACGATCGTCTCCGCCGTGGGCCCTTCCTCGATGTGCGGCGCGATCTTTACGGCGCCTTTGCGCTTCGCGAGGGCGCGGCCGATGTCGAGTTCGTGGATCTCCTGCATCTTCTTGCGCGCGGATTCGTAGGTCATGCCGGCTTCGAGGTAGCCGGTGGGCACCTCAAACGCGTTCACCACCGAGATGGAGGCGAGCTTTTCGCGGCGCGCGAGGTCGAGGGCCCAGTCGAGGCCCGCCTCGGAAGTGGGCGAAGCCTCGATGGCCGCGACGATGCGGGTGATATCCGGATGAGGGCTCGGCCGCGCGATCAGCACGGAGACGGGCGAGACATGCAGGAGCCGCTCGGCGGTGCTGCCGAGCAGGACACGGTCGATGGCGCCCTTGCCGTGGCTCCCGACGACCACCAGGTCGGCCTCGGTCTCCTTGAGCGCGCGGACCAACTCGACGCCGGCGTGGCCCTTCCGGATCAGCACTTCGACGGGCACGCTCTCGGTCTTGCCCAGGTGTTCCAACTCCTGGGCGACCTGGGCGCGCGCGTCTTCGGCCAGCCGCTTGCCTAGGTCTTTAACCAGGAAGTCGTAACGCGCGTCCCAGAGTTCGACGATATGCGTAACGATCAGCGTGGCGTCGTAAGCCTCGGCCATCTCGGCCGCCGCGGCGAGCGCGTGCTGGGAGCAGGGCGAGAGGTCCGTCGCGCAGAGGACCTTCTTTATGGAGACGTCGGCCTTGCGCTTCGAGATGGGGTTTGCTTTGCCGGACTTTGCCATAGCGCCATCCTTTCGGAGACTTTTTAAGAAGTGCGCTTGGTACTGTAGCGGGGTGTCTGGAGCGTCTCAACGGACAAACGAGCGCGATGAATGGAAGGGCTACTTCAAGACCGGCATGCCAGGGCCGCTCACGCCGTTATTCAACCCCGAGTTGGGGAAGTCGGACGCCGGCGGCGTCCGGGGTTTCACGGGCGCGGCGGGCGTCGTCGCCGGCGGCTGCGGATACGGCCCGGTTCCGTAGACCGGAAAGTAGTACGGCCAGTAATAGCGGCTATCGTAAAGCTGCGCCCGCGCGCGCTGGAGGTCGTCCCATTCGCGGTCCAGGCGCGCGCGTTCGTCCCGGGCGCGGTCGGTCTGCGATTCGATCAGGCGCTTTTCGGCTTCGAGTTTTTCGGCCTCGGCCTTCTTGACGCGGACTTCCGCTTCCTGGCGCTCCTGTTCCAGGTCGCGCTTATGCGCTTCCGCGCCGGCCTTCTCGGCGTCGTCGCGGGCCTCCGGCGTCACCCACCTTTCGCCGTAGCGAACGAAGCCCAGGGCCTGCTGGCGTTCGGCGCCGGTCACCCACCGGCCTTCTACTTTCAGGTAGCCGAGCGCCTGGCGCGCGAGCGGCTGGTCGGGGTCCGCGGCAATGGCGCGGCGCAGGTTCTCTTCGCGCGCGCGGTCGAGCTGCTTCTCGCCGCACCACTGGGCGAGGCCGAACCAGAGCTGGCCTTGGGCGACCCCGTCGGGCTTCTCGGCGGCGATGCGTTCCTGGATGGCGGCCTGCTTCTCTTGAAGTTCGTCGAGGACTGTCTTGGAGGGCAGGATCGAGTCCACCTGATCGCGATCGACCTTGATCGAGCCGAAGCGCGTGTAGACCGTGATCTCTTTTTCACCCGCGACGACGCGGCCTTCCAGGCGCCGCCCGTTCTTCAGCACGACGATGTCGGCCAAGGCGGAACGTGCGGAAACGAAGGCGAGGAAAACAAGCGCGCAGAAAAGGGCCGGTCGCATGGCCTGCCGGGAGGACACGGTTGGGGCGCGGTCCTTGCGGAGCAAAGGACGGTCCTCTTGGTGGGCTACTTGGCTTTCACGGCTTTGACGATCACGAGGATCTCGCCGCCGCTGTTGGTCTTGTCGTCCTTGTCGGCCATGTAGTTCTTGCGCGCGATAACGATTTCCGTCGAGCCGTTATCGGCCGTGCCTTTGTTGATCTGGATGCCATCCGGTGTGCCCAGGGACGTGCCGATGCCGAGTGGCGTCATGCGCTCCTTGAACATCGGGCGCTGTTCGGTCTGGTTGGAGCGGCGCTTATCCGTGTAGTTGCGGTTGAAGACGACGTTGTAGACCGTGTCGTTACCCTTCAGCGAACCAAAGAGCTCCTCGTCGGTGGCCTTCTCGTTCTTGCTCGTGACGAACGCCATGCCCGCGCGCTCGGCGTCGCGGAAGGCGGTCTTGGCCCGGTCGATGTTGTCCTCGGTGGCCTTGTTCGCCAGGCGCTTGGCTTCGGTGGCGTCGCGGATCTCGGTGTTCTTCTGGACGTACATGATGCCGACGGCCACGCACAGCACGACGATCACGATGCCGCCGATCATCAGTTCTTTGCCGCCGCCGGTCCCGCCGGCTTTGCGCATCGACTGGCCCTTCTTGCCCTCGCCGCGCGCGGAGATCTTGGCCTCGCTGGCTCGGGCGACACGGCCGCTCGTGCGGGACGATTGCCGGGTGCTCTGCCGCTGAGTCATGTTGGAGTTACCTCCGAAGTGGAGCGCAGGACCGACCTGAGAGGCTTTGATAACCTTTTTGGCTATAAGGGTCAAGCCTGAATTATCCCAAGGTGCCTTGCCTTTGCAGCTTGGTTGCGCGAGAACCCGTCAACGGATAAGGTGCACTATCATTCGACTGCCGAACTCGCTGGGTCGTGACCAGGGATTCATGCGCATGAACGACTCCGGAACGGAACACGACGCGGCCCCGGCGGCCCTTGCCGCGCCCGTAAAAGTGCTTCTGCTTTCCGCGGCGGGCGAAGTAGGCGGCGCCGAGCGCTCGTTGTACGAGCTCCTCTGCGCCTTTCCGGAAGAACGGGTCGAGGCCGTCGCGTGCGTGCCGCCCGAAGGTCCACTGGCGCGCCTCTTTGCCCTGGCCGAAGTTCCCGTCCATCCCGTGCCCTTGCGCCGGTTCTGGCGGACGCTCTCGCCTTTTCTTTTGGCGGGCCAGGTCCGCGCGCTCTACCAGGCTTCCCAGGCGATCCAGAAGGTCGTCCGGGAGCGCGAGATCGACGTCCTGCACGCGAACACCGACTCCGCGGCGCTCGTGGCGTGGGAGGTCAGCCGCGAGACCAAGACGCCGTTCGTCTGGCACTGCCGCGACCTGCGGCCCCTCGGCGCGCTGGCCAAAGTGCTGGCCAAGTCGACCGCCGCGGCCATCGCGATCTCCAAAGCCGTGCAGGAACACCTGCTCTCGCAAGGCGTCCCGGCCGAGAAGATCCGCCTGATTGAGAACGGCATCGACGTCCTGCGCTTCCATAGCCCCATGGACCGCCTCGCGGTGCGGCATCGCACGCGCGCCTATCTCGGCGTGCCGCTCGACGCCCCGTTGCTCATCGACATCGGCTCCTGGGTGCCGTGGAAACGCCACGAGTTGTTCCTTGAAGCGCTGGCGCGCGTCCGTAAGACGGTGCCCGACGCCATGGGCCTGCTCGTCGGCAGCGACCTCTTCCACCAGAATGCCAGCTACGGCGATTTCCTGGACTCGCGCGCCCATGCGTTGGGGCTCGGCGAGGACGCCCTGCTGGTCCTGCAGCAGCGCGAGGACATCCCGGACTTGCTGGCCGCGGCGGACCTCCTGGTCTCGCCCAGCGACCGCGAGCCCTTCGGACGTGTGCTGGCCGAGGCCGGCGCCGCCGGGCTGCCGGTGGTTGTCACCGATTCGGGCGGCAAGGCCGAGATCGTGAAGCACGGCGAGACCGGCATCCTTGTGCCGCCGGGCGATCCCGAGGCGCTCGCCCGCGCCTGTATGGAGCTCTTGGCCGATCCCGAACGCCGCCGCCGCATGGGCGAGAACGCCATGGTGCGGATCTCCGAGCTCTTCAACGTCCGCCGCACTGCCGAAGAGATCGCCGCGCTCTACGAACAGGTCGCAAAGAAAAAGGCGCCCGCCTGAGCCGCCGCTAGAATTTGATCCCCGCGTGGAACTGCATGCCCCATGCTTCCTTCTGGTGGAACCCATTCTCTTCCTGATAGACCGGCACCGTCGCGTTCACCGAGAGTGTCAGGCGCTTGATGGGTTGCGCTGAGATGCCGGGCACCGCGAAGAGCGTCTGCCCGCCGTGGTCCGGGCTCTTGTTGCCGTCCTCCCGCGCTTTCTGTTCGATAAGGCCCTGCACGCCCAGGCTCGCATAGACCCGGTACGAGGTCTTCGCGGATGTTAGCCGCCGGCTGCCGCTGAGGGCGATGGCCGTCGAATCGCCCTCCTTGAACTGCTGCGTCCCTTCGCCCTTGAACGTATGCGCCACCGAGCCTGACGCGCCCCATGTGCCGCCGTCCCACGTCTTGGAGGCCGCGAGGCCGAGCGTGCCGTTCCAGCTTCCGGTCCCCGGCTGGTCCTCGGCTTCGTAGCGTTCTCCATCGGGGTTGCGCTTCTGCGTATTGCCCGACGGCGGTTTGAGCGAGGCGAAGACCGCGAGGTCCACGGGGAAGCCTTTGTCCGCCAGCTTCTTGAAGCGCCACTTCACGTCGAAGACGAGATCGCCGAATCCTTTGCTCGTCTCGCGCCGGCCCAGGACCGGATCCGGCGCATCCGGATCGCCTTCCTCTTCGGAGCCCTCGATGTTGCGCATGCGCAGGTAGCGGTAGCTCTGCGTCACGCCAACGGTGAGGTCCTTCGTGACGTTGTACGAGAGCCGCAGCGAGGGCGTGAGGTCGTACATATGCCCATGGGTATCGCGGCCGGACTCAATGATCTCATGGGCGCGCTGAACGTCCAGATGCGCGGCCTTACGGTAGTCGATGGCGAGGTCGAGGCCCCATTTGAAATCGGGATCGCCGGGCGATGCGGTGAAGCGCCGAGGCGCCGCCGCGTTCAGGGTCGGACATGCTGCTCCCGCAGCGGTCGCAGGCGCATGCGAGTGACGGCACGAGGCAGAACCCAAGCAGAGCGAGCATGCGTGAAGACATGATGATGCCCCCGAAAAAGAGCGCTATTCGTGGATCGCGGCGTCGGGCCGCGTCGAGCGGATAGTTAGAAGAAGTCTGCTGAACGTACGCGGGGGGTTATCCGCGGGGAGGAGGCGTGAGGATATCCAGGGCGATGCTTGGCGGCGCGGCGAAGTCCGCGGGAGGAGGCGTGACTGGGGCGCTTGTCAGGACGGGCGGCGCGAGGGTCTCCGCGCAATCGGCTGCGCCCAGGACCATCTGGAAGGCTACGTTCGTCGTGACGCGTTCGATCTGCCGCGCGCCTGGTTCCAGCACGAACCGTGGCGCGGCCTCCGGGCGGGACAAGCAGCAGGCCGCGGCCGGCGACGTCGCGCATTCGCACAGCGCCTGTCCGCACGGACCGGCCAGCTTCGGGATCATCCCCGCGGGCATCAGCGCGGCCAACCCCACGGCCGCAAAGGCGAGAGTAGCCAAGATGCGTTTCAGAACGATACGGCGCTGGGTCATTTCGGCCCTCGATGGAGAGAAAAACAGGGTCACGATATTAGTGCGCAAGTCGCGTGCCGGGGTCAAGCGTTGAACCACAGTTCGAGTATTTTAGTTCCGACTATTACGGCTTAGTCGCCTTTAAATTCTTCCGGTGTCAAAGTAAGTATCATACTGATTCGCATTTGCTCTTCTCTATTCAAAGCGGTGTCGGCGATTCTCCAAATCAAATTCTGACGTTCCGAAGGCTTCATGTTTCTGAATTTATCAGCTAGAACGCAGACACGGTGAAGTTTCGTGCTGCGTACGGGCTCGGTGATTATGCGCGCCGAAATACCGACCTTCCCCAATTCATCGCTAATTGCGGATTCCAGCTTGTGAAGGAATTTGGGCGATGTCTTGCTTACCTTAAACATTTTCGAATCTCCTGAATCTGATCAACGAATTGGGTTGCCTCGGTACAGCCAGTCATCTGGGTTGAATAGCGAGCGTATATGGTCCATCGCGCGCAAAGTTTCTTCAAGCTCTGGGCCAGTTGAGTCCGGTCCTGTTGTTCAAATTGTGCAATCCGATCAAAAACTTCCGGAATGCGCTCAAGAATCTCGCCCAAGTTGTGTGATCGATAACAAAGCGACCACAGCCTTTGGTCGTCCTGCGAGCGCCTTTGCGGCAAGCCCATTGACTGAAGCCAAGCGAACTTCTCCATGAGTTTTGCCTTTAGGATGCACTCTAAAACAAAGCCGCCTAAATACATTGCTGCGTTTGCGCGTGCGTTCAGTTTGCTATTGCATAGGAATTTTGCATCGTCAAATCTTCGATCCGCAACTGTACGCAATTGTGTCGGATTTAAGCGAATCTTTTGGAAAATGTCGCTCATGCCACAAACCTAATCAGTTTCCGAATGTTGTCTACACTTTCCTCGAAAATCGAGGAAAGCCCCCTCATTTAACGCCATCCCACTCGCGTCAATCTAAGCTCGCTTTTCTTTAATCCAACGACAACTTCCCCGACGCCGCTGCGGCGGGATCGAGCGGCGGGGCTTCCTGGCCGTCCTCCTGCCGCGCCTGGACGCGGCGAAGCCGTTCGCGGAGGGGATCGACGTTCGGGTAGCCGTACAAGCGCTGGAGCGACTCTTCGTACAAATGCCGCGCGCGCTCCGGGTCGCGCAGCGGGCCTTCGTAGAGGTCGCCGAGGGCGTAGGTGAGGGTGAGGACGCGCTCGTTGCGGTCGCGCCGCAGGCCGCCGTAGCCGCTGATGGCCGGGCGCGCGCGGGCTTCGGCTTCGTCGAGCGGGCCGTTGAGAAGCGCGAGCCGCGCGGCGCTCAGTTCGGAGGCCGCGAGTTCCGCCTGGCCGTGGCACTCGAGCGCGCGGGCCAACCGTAAATATGCCTCGGTGTCGCCGGGCCAGCGCGCGAGATCCTGGCGAAAGCAGGCGATGGCCTGCGCGAACTCCTTGCGCGCCAGCGCCGCGTCGCCTCGGTCGTACGTACGCAACTCGCCTTGCGAGGCGCTCTGATTGAAGAACCCCGCGAAGACCTCGACCGCCAGCCCGGAGAGGTAGATGCCGTACGGGAAGACGAGCACCGGGACCACGACGATCAGCGGCAGCGCGCCGAGGCTGCCCGAACCCGCGCTGTAGGCGCGTTCGGCCAGCAGATAAAACATGAAGGCGCAGACGCTCGCGCTGAGGTATAGCGCCGCGCCCAGCGGCTTGAAGATAAAGAGCCCGTGCTCGCCGTGAAGGAAGAGCCGCGCCGTGCGCGTGACGCCGTACGCGGCGAGGCCCACGACCGCGATAAAGCCCAGGGTGGCCCACATGTTCGCGCTTAAACCCCCGCGGCCGTGACGCTGTTGAGCCCCTGCGGGTTGGCCATGTAGCGCGAGGCCTCGTCCCGCGTGATCACGCCCTTACGATAAAGGTCTTTGAGCGCGGCGTCCATGGTCTGCATGCCGAACTTGGCGTGCGTTTCCATCATCGAGGCGATCTGCTGCGTCTTGCCTTCGCGGATGAGGTTCGCGACGCCCGGGATATTGCGGAGGATCTCGACCGCCACCACGCGGCCCTTACCGTCGGCGCGCTGGACCAAGCGCTGCGCCACGATCGCCAGCAGGCTGAAGCTGAGCTGCGTGCGGACCTGGTTCTGCTGGTAGGGCGGGAAGACGTCGATGATGCGGTCCACGGCCTGCATCGCGGAGTTCGTGTGCAGCGTCGCCAGGACCAAATGCCCGGTCTCGGCGGCCGTCAGGCCCGTGGTCATGGTCTCCAGATCGCGCAGCTCGCCGATCAGGATCACGTCCGGGTCCTGGCGCAGCACGTGCTTCAGCGCCGAGGCGAAGCTGTGCGTGTCCTGGCCGACGTCGCGCTGGTCGATTACCGAGTTCTTCGACGTGTGCAGGTACTCGATGGGGTCTTCGACCGTGATGATGTGCGCGCGGCGCTTCTCGTTCACCTGGTCGATGAGCGCTGCCTGCGTGGTGGACTTGCCGTGCCCCGTCGGCCCCGTGAAGAGGAGCAGCCCTTGCGCCTGCTGCACGAGCTCGCTCAGCACCGCGGGCAGGCCGAGGTCCTCCGGCTTGGGGATGGAGGAAGGAATCAGGCGGAAGACCGCCGCGACCGCGCCGCGCTGGAGATACGCGTTGCCGCGGAAGCGCGCGCGGTCCTGATAGTGGATCGAGAAGTCCAGCTCCAGGTCGGCCTCGAAGCGCGCGATCTGTTCCTGCGTGAGCACGGAATAGAGGAGCTTCTTGGTCTGCTCAGGCGTTAGCGGCGTGTGGTCGAACTGCATGATCGTGCCGTGCAGCCGGACGCTGGGCGGGACGCCTGCGGTGAGCAGAATGTCGCTCGCGCCGCGCTTGAGCGCCGCCTCGAAGAAGCGTCCGATGTCGATGCCGGGGTCGTTGAGCGGCGGCTTCATGCGGCGATGGTCCTCGTGGATGACATGCTATTACGTCAGCCCAGCAATTCCTTTTGGACAATGCCTAACCCTGTTCACCACCGCAGTCCCTTCTTCGGCGCTACCTCGGGCCGGACCTCGAACGTCTCCGTCGCCGGCTTGCAGAGGCCGTCTTCGGTAAAGCGGACGGGAATGAACGAGCCGCTGCGTTCGCGGTAGCCGGCGGTCACGTCGCACCATGCCGGGAGCACCAGCAAGCGCAGCCCGGGTCCGATATCTTCGGAAAGAGGACGGTGGGTATGTCCGCACATCAGCAGCTTGCAGTCGTGAGCCTCCAGGCGCTGGCGCGCGAACGCTTGATCGACCTCGAAGTTTTTTTTGTCCTTCTTGGCCTTGTCCATGCGGGTGCGGGCCTTCAGGCGCTCGATCATCCCGCGCGCGCTCGACCAGGGCAGCAGCCAGAAGTAAACCCGCACCGGCCAGCTCCGCACGATCTTTCGATAGCGCAGGTAGCGCGTGTCGGCGCGGCAGAGCAAGTCGCCGTGCTCGATCCAGGTCCTGCGCGCGTCCCGCAGCGTCAGTTCGCCTCCGTCGCCCCAAAGCCGCGCGCCGAACCGCTTGCGGACGTACTTCCCGTACAGAAAGTCGCGGTTACCAGAGAGGAGTACGATCGAGACGCCCGCGCGGTTCGCCGCTTCCAGGGCTTGCAGCTCTTTTTCGTAGAGGCCCGCGACCTGGCGGTGGTACTCCTCCCAGAAGTCGAAGAGATCGCCGAGGATGTAGAGTTCGGTGGGGACCTGCGGGGCTTCTTCCGCCAGACGCGCCAGCATAGCGCGGAAGGCCAGCGCGCGGGGCGTGTCGTCGCCGTCCAGGTGCAGGTCGGCGATGAAGATGCGCTGGCCGTGGGCGGGGAGGGGCGGGAGCGGCGTTGGGGTCGCTGTCATGATTGAAAGGCTCTTTTCGAACGGGGCCGGTCCCCGGTTGCGATTATAGCCCCTCCGGTCAAGATGTCGCTAGGAGGCGCGCGTGATCGGCCAGAAGATAGGGATCTACCGCATCGAGGAAAAACTCGCCCAGGGTGGCACCGCGGCCGTCTACCGCGCCGTGCAGGATGGCGGCGGCGCGGAACTCGTGGTCAAGCTGGTGGAACGCGCCCGTCCCGATTATCTCGAACAACGCGCGCGGCTACGACACGAGGCGAGCCTCTCCCTGCGCGCCAACCACCCAGGCATCGTGCGGACGTACTCCTCGGGCGAGATCGACGAAGGCTGCTATGCGGTTCAGGAACTGCTGCGTGGCGTCCCGCTCCACCGGGTTCTTCGCGAAGAGTGCTCGCCCGGCAAAGGTCTTGAGCGCAGCCGTGCTCTTATGCTGGCGGCGGATCTGGCCGCGGCCGCCGCGCATCTGCATGCGCATGGGATCGTGCACGCGGACCTCAAGCCGCCGAACGTGATGCTCTGCGGCGACCGCCCGGTGCTCTGCGATTTGGGCCTGGCTGTGCTGGAAGGTGAGACGCGCCCCGGCGGCGCGGTGATGGGTTCGCCCTCGTATATTGCGCCCGAGACCGGCCCCGGCGTGCCTATCAACCGGCGCGTGGATGTGTGGGCCCTGGGCGTGATCCTTTTCGAACTGCTCGCCGGGGCGAAGCCCTTTGGCCTACGCGGCGATGCGCCGCTGGAGATTCTGAAGGCCGTGCGCGGCGCGCCGTTGCCGCTGGGCTTTATTGACGAACAGCCCGCGGAGTTGACCGCGCTGCTCGAGGCCATGCTGACGCGCGATCCTACGAAGCGGCCCGCAAGCGCCGGCGCCATCGAGGCGAAGCTGCGGGCGATGATTTAGCGCGGGCGGCCCATAGGCTTCAGCGCTGCTTCGTCAGCTTGGTCCAATGCGCGAGGCAGCTCGCGGGGCGATGCGTGGCCGGCGCGCCGTCGCAGTGCTCCTGATTGGATATGGAGAGCACCGCGCCGTTCAGCCGGTTGCGCCCGCGGCGTTTGAGGTTCAGTTGCAGCGTGTAGCGCCGCCGAGTCAGGTCCTGCGTCTTCAAGTCGCCGAGGAACGTCCCTTCCAGCCAGCCGTCCTTGGACTTCGCGCCGTTGACCAGGGCCTTTAACTGCTCGCCGATCCGCGCGTGGACCTCGCCCGAGGGCAGGACCTCGAGCGCGAAGGGCAGTTCGGCGCTGTAGGTGTGAATCGTCCCCTTCCAGTGGCCGCGCAGCGAGCCCTCCAGTTTCGCGGGCTTCGGCTTGGCCTTCGCAGCAGCCTTCTTGCGCGCGGCCTCCTTCTTGAGCGCCGCGGCGCGCAGGCTTCCGTAGCGCGGGAGCAGCGCCGAGAGAACCTCTTCGGCGACCTCATGCGGCAGTTTGTTGTTCGTATTGCAGAGCGTCGCCACGGCGCAGCCTTCCGCAGGGACCATGAGCAACTGCGTGCTCACGCCGCCCATCCCGCCGCCGTGCCCCACAAGGGTGTGACCGTGGTGGTTCCGGTTGACGCGCCAGCCCACGCCGAAGGTCGCCTCGATGTCCTTGGCGACGCGCACGCGCTGCATCTCGTCGATGGACGCAGCGGTGAGGATCGGCTTCTGGTCGGGCAGATGGGCTTTCAGATGGAAGAGCGCGAAGCGGATCAGGTCGCGTGCGCTGCTGAAGACCTCGGACGCGCCCGGGTGATCGGTGGTGAAGAAAGGGATCACCGCGCCGTCGGGCGCGTAGCGCGTCGCGACATAGGGTGCCAGCGCGGCGTCGAAGTTCAGCGCGGTGCGCGGCATGCCCAGCGGAAGAAAGATCTCCTGGCGCAGGAAGTCCGCGAAGCTCTTGCCCGAGACGCGCGCGACGATCTCGTCGAGGATCCCGAAACCGAGGTTGCAGTAACAGGAGCGTTCGCCCGGCCGCGAGACCAGGTGGGCGTAGCGGCGGATGGTCTCGTCCATGGGCGGGCGCGGGAACGCTTCGTCGGGATAGAAGAACTGCCAGTGCATGGGCAGGCCGGAGGTATGGTTGGCGATGCGGCGCAGCGTCGCGCCGGAGGCCGCGCCCGCGCGCCCGGTGATCTTGCCCGCGCCCAGGTAGTCGTTGGCGGGCCGGTCGAGGTCCACCTGGCCGCGCTGGTGGAGGAGCATGAGCGCCGTCGTCGCGATGGGCTTGGAGATCGAGGCGAGCGAGAACAGCGTCTGCGAGGTGGCCGGGATCTGCTGCTCGCGCTGGGCGAAGCCGAAGCCTTCTTCCCAGAGGATGCGCCCGCCGCGCGCGACGGCCACGGCGAAGCCGGGAACGGAGTCGTCGAGCATGCGCTTCTCGATCGAGGCCCGCAGTTTGGACCAGTCGGGAACGGCGTGCGAAGCGGGCATGGAAGATCCTCTTGGTGGCACGGATGGGATTCGAACCCACACTTGGGCGATTTTAAGTCGCCTGCCTCTGCCGTTGGGCTACCGTGCCGGTTCCATTCTCTTGCAGCAGCGATTTCGACAGTCGCAGGGATCTTACGCGAGCCGAATCGTGGCGCGAGTGAAAGGGCGTGATGCCTTTTCTTGGGCATGCGCGTCCGATAGGATGCAAAAAACAGGAGCCTGCTTCAGCAGGCTCCTGTTGTCGTTGCTTGTCACCTGCCATTCCCAATACGCTTGGCGCTAGACAACGGATACGCGTGTCTCCATCTTTGCTTGCTGGCATTGCCCAGATGAATTGAAACGGACGATTTTCTATGCGCGCATTCTGGGAGGTTTTTCTGGTTCTGGAGCCGCTCCTCATGCTAGGAACTTTGATTCTCTATCACCGGGATTATTTAAAACACAAGGAAGCGAAGACCTTAATGCCGTACCCGCGTTGGTTTACTATCATGATGATATTTCATGTGATGATGATGATCCTGGCGATTCTCCTGAATATCTATTTCCCCAGGGCATGAAGTACCGGGAGGCCGGGCTGCGCAAGCGCCACGGATTAGGGACCCACGGCGACGAACTCGCCTGCGAACTCGGCGCAGACCTGCTCCTGCGCGCGCACGGTGGTCTTCAGGGTCAGGCCCGCCAGGTTGCGGCGCTGCAGCTTGTGGAGGAACGTCCCGATCTCGTCCCCCTCGGGGAAGCGGCACGCGGCCTCGAACGCGCCGTTGGCCGGCTTGAGGAACTTCGTCTCGCTGTGCCGGATCACGATCTCGCCCGCGTGCCCGGCGCGCTTGAGGATCACGTAGGCGACGGACCAGGCGCAGACGATCGCCAGCGAGTTGATGCTCCCGCCGAAGACCGTGCGCTTGTGGTTGATGTTCGGGGCAAGCGGCGCGCGGAGGCGGATCAGGCGGTCGTCCAGGTCGGCCACGCGCACGTCCATCGCCTTGGTGATGGGCAAGTTCTCGTGAATGTAGGCTTCGAGTTCCGCTGGCGTCATGCCTTCCCCTGCGGCGCGAGGGCCGCTTCAAGGGAGCGTATGTGCCTCAAGCCGCCCGGGAAAGCCAGCGCCGATCTTATACAAAAAGAAGGCGCCGCAGACCCGGGTTCGGGCGAAAACAGAAGGCCCTGCGCGCGGGCAGGGCCTTCCGTAACATCCGTGACGCCGGGAGCGCTTAGAGTGCCGTGAACTTGAGGCAGCCGTACATGAGGGTCATGACCTGCTGCTGGAGTTTCTCGAGCTGCGCGTCGCGCTTGCCTTCGAGCGCCTTGTCCAGGATGGGCAGGACCTTTTCAAGATTGGCCTGGGCCGCTTTAAGCAGGTTGGCGCGCTCGGCGGGCTGGTCCTTCACGTCCGTGAGCGCCTTGCGGTAGCTCTTGAGGCCGTCTTGCAACAGGGTCCCGGCTTCTTTCATGGAAGCGTCGGCGCTGCCGAGCAGCAGCGCGACGTTGACCTGAACTTCGTCGTTGTCTCCGGCCGTCGCCATGGCGGTCAAAGGAACGCGGGCGGCGTCGGTGAGCGTCTTGCCGGTGACGGCGGGCATGTCGCTGGTGGATGTAGAGGCCGGCGCGCCTTCCGTTTTGGGTATCTTGGCGAACTCGGGCGTCTTCGCGATCTCGGCTTCCAGTGTGGCGGCGTAGTCCAGATTGGCGGCGTCCCGGCGCAGGCCCTTCACGATGATCTCGCGCTCCCTGCTGATCTCAGGCAGTTCTTTGGCCATCGCGAGCAGCTTGAGCCACGCGCCCTTGACCTTCTCCTGCCCCGCGCGGGCCTTGTCGGCCTCCGCGCCCTTGAACGGGATCAGGAAGGCGTACTCAAGATACGCCGCGTGCAGTTTGGCTTCCGCATAGTAGCGGTCCCCACGCGCAAGGTGATCGCTGAAATACCGGTTGACCGTAGCGAGGGTGGTGGACCAGCTATTCAGGACCGCGAGCAGGGCCTGTGCGCTGTCGGGAGTGGCTTGGGCGACGACCGGATTGCCGTCGGCGTCCAGCCAGAGGACGACGGGAAAGTTCTTGAGCTTGAGCTGCTGCACGACTTCCTGGGCGCCGGGCGACTGGCTGGGCAACTGCACCGCGGCCATCAGGTTCTGGCTTGCCGCCGCGACCTGCGCCCAGGACTCGATGCGCTCGATGGCCTTCATGTCCTCGTTGTTGCCCTCGCGATAAAGGAACGCCAGCACCGGCAGGCGCGAGGTCTTGACGGCGGATTGGGCTTCGCCGAGCGAGCCGTACCACTTCATGCCGTTGGTAGTGTCCTGGTTCTCGGCGCTCTTCCCGTTCCTGCCGCCGACTCCGTTGCCACCGGCCCCGCCACTTCCGCCTCCTCCGCCACCCCCACCTCCGCCGCCACCTCCTCCTTTACCACCACCTCCACCTGCGCGGGCGAAGGCGTTCCCGGTGCAAAGAAGACTCAGGATCACGAGCGTACCAATGCCTTTCAGCATCCACGGGCGCATGGCGGGGTCTCCTGCAAGGGGATCGCGAACGTCTCGATGTTCAAGACTATAGAGGCGCTATAGGCCCTTTCTACTGCCCAATTCAAGGCGGTGCAGCTTTAACGAACGTTCGACAGGCCCATCGGATGTTCAGCCAGACAACGCCGGCCTGGATCTGCCCTAAGAGGTTTACGCATAACTCGTTTTGTGGGCACATGTTGCTCAAATAAATACGCATTGGCCCGAGCCTAGCTTTAAGGTCATCCATCGAAGTTGGGGCGCTCAAGGATGGGTGACCCGGAAAAAAAACCCAAGGGCTATCAAGCCCGGAAAGGAAGTGGATCATGGAAGCGAAACGGAATGGACTCAAGCTGTTCGGCGCCGCGATGTTCCTGGGAGCCATCTGCTGCATCGCGCAGAACGCGCAGGCCTTCGACTCACATCATCATCATCACCACAGCGGTGGTGTAGTAGGGATCGGGTTCGGCGTCGGTTCGAGCTCGGAATGGGTCCCCGGCCACTACGAAGTTCAGATGGAGTCGGTCCTGGTGATGTCCGCGCACTACGAGAAGCAGTTCGTCGCCCCGACGTACAAGACGGTTCTGCTCAGCGACGGCACCGAGATGCAGGTGAAGGTGAGCGAAGGGTACTGGACCAAGATCTTCGTGCCCGCGCAGTATGAGTCCCGCGAAGTGCAGGTCTGGATCCCCGGCTACTATGTCGAGACCGGCCGGCCTTCCGTGCGCATCGGCCTGGGCTTCCGGTTCTGAACAACCCAGCGCGGTACGAAGCAAGAGAACGCCCCCGAGAACCGGGGGCGTTCTTCTTTTGCATGCCGCGGGTTTAAGGCCGCTTTACGGGCGCAAAGTCGAAACTAATACCGTTTTTAGTTTCCAAGCGAAGAGAGGAGCCAGGCGAAGCCACAGAGGGATTGGAGTGTTTGGGGTTGGGCGGTGAGTTTGAGCCAGGCGTCTTCGACGGCGCGCCAGAGATCCGACTCGGTTTTGAATGCGCGGTT
>JACQFI010000068.1 GCA_016200135.1 Planctomycetota bacterium | reverse complement strand
GTGGCGCAGCAAGGCGTGGCGGCGCGGGTGAAACCTAAGCTATGCGAAAAAGCCTGCCCACGGTCCCGCCCGAACTGTGCGATGGCTTGGAGGCTGCGTGCGCCGGAGAGCATGGCGACCGCCGCCAGCGTCAAGAGCGACTGCAACGGGTGCCGCTTGCCATGCACGGAGCGTGGATCGGGAACTTGGGCAAAGGCGGCATACAAGGATAAAGGGGTGTCCATAGCCCATCCTCCACGTGACTCCCCCCTACGCAAGGTATCGGCTATCTGCGGCTGATAATTGAATGACCCAGGTTTGAAGGTGCTTGGTGTTGACTCCGAGGTGAAAATGAGGCATCCTCGGTGTCAGACCCTTCATCTTTGAACCGATTCGGCTAGGATTTTGGCGCGATGATTTGTCTTGAGCCTGAAGAAGTGTTGATAAAGAGTCCGCGCAAGCCGTTCAATTTCCATGAGCTTCGGGATTTGGTTTATGCGCGGCTGGCGCAACTGAACCTACCGCACCACGGTTCCGCGCGGATGCTCTGTAAGTGCATCTTGATCGTCGGCGGGTTCTGCGGCTGCTACGCGCTTACGTTATTCTGGGGCTCCACCTCCATCGCGGCGGCGGTGCTCTCACTCTCGCTGCTGACGCTGGCAGCCCTGGCCGTTCAATTGGGCGTGATGCACGACGCCAGCCACCACTGCATCACCACCGTCCGTTGGATCAATATCCTCTTTCGAATGACGCTCACCGCGATGGGCGGGTCTTCCATTCTCTGGTACCAGAACCACGTCGTCGCGCACCATAGCGAAACGAATATTCCCGGAAGCGACCCGGATATCGACTCCTTCGGTCTCATGCGCTTCCACGCGGCCGACCGGTGGCATTTCTGGCATCGCTGGCAACACTGGTATGCGCTGCCGCTCTATTCGCTCAAGGCCCTGTTCTGGGTCTGGGTGAGCGATTTCATCGAGTTATACACCAACTCCTACAAGCTGAGCGGGCGCAGGCGCGCGCTCTTCCATCTGGAACTGGCGCTCTCGAGAATTTCGCATGCGTTCTTCTTTCTCTATCTGCCCTTTCTCGTGGTGGGTGCCTGGACCCCGGTGCTGATCGGGTACGTGGCGTTCATGATGGCCTTTGGCGCCTCGATGACCGTGGTCTTTATCCTGGCGCATATCACGGATGTCCAGGCCTTCATGCCCGAAGGCCGGAAGCCGCATTCGGACTGGGCGCGGCATCAGTTGGAGACGACCTCGGATTTCAGCGTGCACAACCACGCGCTCACGTGGCTGATCGGCGGCCTGAACTTCCAGATCGAGCACCACATCTTCCCGAACATCTCGCACCTGCACTATTACAAAATACGCCCGGTCGTTAAGAATTACTGCGAAGAGTGCGGCATCACGTATCACGAATACCCCAACATGTTCACGGCCATCCGCGCGCACTTCCACCAACTCCGCCGCTTCGGTAAGAAGCCCCTCAAAAACGCCGAAGCGGCCTAGCCGCGTACGCAGCGTCTAGGTGGCGCTGCGGCTGCTCGCTAAGGCGGATGCGCTACGGCAACGCGCTTCCGGCTACCTGTCGCCTGCGGCGAGATAGGGAAGGGCAGCCCGCGCGTTTTTCGGGACCGGTTAGAGCTTGTTGTCCTTGCGGTGCGCCTGCAGGCCCTCGAGATGCGATCTCATCAGGTCGGGCTTGTGCTTGATCAGCGCCCGCTCGATGTTGTACCCGTCGATGCTGTTCTCGCCCTTCTTCAGCGCGTTCGCGGCGCGTTGGATCTTCTCCGCCGCGTCGATCAGGTCGCGCCAGCCCTGTTCGGCGAGGTCGTAGGCATTCTCTTCTTTGGCTCCGGCATTCTCGGCCATGTCGGCTTCCTTTCGGGCATGCTTCCGGTTTCGTAACGATCGTCCCGGCCAACCGCCGCCGCCGGGCGTTCTTCTCTTGCTACGCGGACCATAACCGATAACGGCGTAGGGTATGCGGCGCAAGCGCGTTGCCGAACTTTGGAGCCCCGTCCCACATGAGCGCACCCCAACCTTCCAAGCTGCGTTTGATCGAACTGACCGGCGCCTTGACCCGCGCCGTGCACGCCGGCCAGATGGTCCTGCAGAGTTCCTCCAAGACGCCCGGCGCTCCGGAGCTCTTCGGTTTGTGCGGGCTCACGCTTGACCAGGCCAAGCAACTTAAGGCCACTGGCGAGCGGCTCGCGGCGCTGCCTTCCGAGGCTCTCGTCGCATGGGCTTCGGAAGCCAAAGGCGCCGATGAGGCCGGCAAGCTCGTGGCGGAGCTGAGCGCGCAGCCCCGCGCCGGCCAGTCGCGCCTGCCGCTGAACGTGTTTCGGGCGTTCCTGGCCGAAAAGGGCCGCGATCGCGACGAGGCCTCCGCGCGCGCGTGCGCCAACCTCTTCCAGCTCCTGATGGAGGTCAACCGCGACGGCGACTGGCTGCAAGACCTCTTCCGCGTCTACATTGCCGTCGGGCTGAAAGTCTGTCTCTCGCAGCTTGGCCTACCCGCGAGCGACGCGGACCTCGAGCGCTACGGCCGGGAACTCGCGCCGCGCCTGGGCAAGTGCCCGTTTGGAACCACACCGCTTGACGTCCACATGATCCTGAAAAAGATGGAGATGTGGGGCGAGAAGAACACCGGCCGGAGAGACAAGTTCGTCCTCGCGCGGGAACTCCTCGAAGACCCGGACGTCAAGCCGCTCATTCCCAAGCTAAAGGCGCTGCCGCCCAAGCGCGTCGCGATTCTCGGCCATTCCATGACCATGAGTCTGCATTGGGCGACGTACGCCTCGTGGATCGACATGGCCTGCGAGCTCATGCGCCTCCTGCAACCGACGTTTGAGTACCAGGGCTTCCAGACCGGCGGCATCGACTCGATAGGCGCCGAAAGGATCCATCTTGCCAACCTAATCGCGTGGAAACCCGGCGAGACCTACATGCTGATGGTCATGGCCACGCCCGAGCAGCGCGCGGCATACGAGCGCATCGTCACCGCCCTGCGCGGTGCGGGCAGCGAGGTCTACTGCGTGGACGACGTGCGCCCGTTCCTGAAGGACAGGAACATCGACGCCGCCGTCGAGCACATGCCCGCCATCTGCAAGAAGACCGGCGCGCACCTGCTCGCCTTCAACGAGCTCGGCAAGCAAGGCAAAGGCTGGCAACACTGGCAGGCCCTGGGCGGCGACGTCCACATGATCACCGACGGCCACGTCTTCTATGCCAAGGAATTACTCAAACGCTGGGCGGGCGTTTCGTAGCCCGTAGAGCGTAGAGCGTAGAGCGAGGAGCGAAACGGAATAAATCAGCACCATTAAAAAAATCTTTAAAATGACCCAAGACTCTACGCTCTACGCTCTACGCTCTACGCTCTACGCTCTACGCTCTACGCTCTACGCTCTACGCTCTACGCTCTACGCTCTACGCTCTACGCTCTACGCTCCTCTTGACGCCGCCGCCCCGCGCGTCACGATCTTGCGGATGCCCGTAACGCTCGTTCACAAGCCCAAAGGCGTGCCCGCGGAACGCGTGCTCGTGATCGGCGGCTTCCAGCCGGACTTCTACCTCGCGCTACGCCAGACGCCGTGGCTTGTCGAGGAGATCCTCGACGGCGCGGAAGCCCTCGCGGATGCCGCGCGCCGCGACTACGGCGTCGTAGTCTGCTCGCTGCGCATGCGGAATACCTGGGGCCTGGACGTCCTCGACGCGATCCTCAAGGCCGATCCGCTTACGCCGGTGATCATGTCCACGGGCGAGCAGAGCCCCAAGATCGTCGTCGAAGCCATGCAGCGCGGCGCGTTCGATTACGTTATCGAGCCCTACGCTGACCTTGCCTACGTGATCGGCGTCATCGGCCGTGCCGTGCGCCGCCGCGCGGCCGTGCGCCGCGGCCACGCGATCCGCGAAGAACTGCAGTCCGCCGGCGCATCGTTCCTGCACGAACTCGTCGGCCTCTCGGAAGCCTTGCGCGAGCTCTGCGAGCGCATCCGTCAAGTGGCGCCGGCCCACTCGCCCGTGCTGATCGAAGGCGAGAGCGGTTCGGGCAAGGAACTTGTGGCGCGTGCGATCCACATGGGCAGCGCGCGCCGGCACGGGCCGTTCGTCGCGGTGCACTGCGGCGCGATCCCCGAGAGCTTGCTCGAGAGCGAACTCTTCGGGCACGAGAAAGGCGCGTTCACCGGCGCCGAGAGCACGCGCGTGGGCGTCTTCGAGGCCGCGCACGACGGCACGCTCTTTCTCGATGAGATCGGCCTGACCTCGCCGGCCTGCCAGGCAAAACTCCTGCGTGCGCTCGAGAGCGGCGCGATCCGGCGCGTCGGCGCGAACCGTGAACTGCCCGTGGACGTGCGTTTCGTCTCGGCCACGAACGAGCCCTTGGACGGTCTCGTCGCGGGCAAGCGCTTCCGCCAGGATCTCTTCTTCCGCCTGAACGTCGTGGGCTTGCGCGTACCTGCGCTGCGCGAACGCCGCGAGGACATCCCGCTGCTCTGCCACCATTTCGCGGAACGCTTCGCCAAGGAAGCCGGCAAGCCGTTCGAAGCCTTCTCGCAAGCTGCGCTGGACGCGCTGCAGGCATACAGCTTTCCGGGCAATGTGCGCGAATTGCGCAACGTCATCGAGCGCGCGGTCGTCTTCGCCCGCGGGCCCGTCATCGGCACCGCGGAACTCCCCGAGGCCATCCGCAATCTGGGCCGGACGGCGCCGGAACCCGCTACAGGCCCGGCGGACGCGGGCTTGCGCGAGGCCTATCTCTCGCTGAGTTCCGGCCCCGGGTCGATGGGCCTGTACGAACGTCTCGCGGCGGTCGAGCGAACCATGATCGAACAGGCGCTCGTGCTGAGCAAAGGCAACCGCAGCCACGCGGCAAAATTGCTGCGGATCAAGCGCACGACCTTGCTGCAGAAACTCGCCCGGCAGGGCTTGGCGGAGAAGGGCAAGGCCGGCAAGCCGCGCAGAGCGAGCCCGGCGAAACGAAAGAGCACAGGCGGAGGCCGCGCAAAATAAATGGACGAGTTCATCAACAACTGGATTGTCCCGCCGGAAGCGCAGTCTCACGCGGCGGCTTACATTACGATCGGCTTTCTTGCTTTGATGATTACCGCAGTCTCCAAAGGCGGCTTCGGGGGTGGAGTAGGGGTGATCTCCATCCCGCTCATGCTTCAGGTGGCTCCGTACTGGTTTGTCAACGGTCTCTGGCTGCCGGTCCTGATCTCTTGCGACCTCGCGACGATACGCAAATACCCGAAAGAGTGGAGCCCCACGGCCTTTTTCAAGCTTGCGCCCGGCATGTTGCTTGGAACGGCTTTTGCCACTTGGTTGCTTCGATACGTCGATACCTCGGGTTCGTCAGCGAGTTTCAAGCAACAGGAAGCATGGCTCAAATTTGGCGTCGGTCTGATTGCGATTGTCTTCGTGCTGCTGCAACTCTGGAAACGCCAAGAAAAGGAGACGCCTTGGACGCCAAGTTGGCTGATCGCAATTCCCGTAGGCGCGGTAGCTGGAATCACGACCATGTTTGCGCATGCGGCGGGTGCGATCATTACCATGTTCCTCCTGCCGCAGAAGCTTGAACCGCGTGTCTTCGTCGGGACTACTGGCCGCTTCTTCTTCATCTTTAACACGCTCAAACTGCCCTTTTTCATATGGGGCACCTCTATGATGACGCTGGAAACCTTTCGCTACGGCCTCTGGATGATGGCCATCGGGCCGCTGGGCGTCTGGTTCGGTTCATGGCTGATTCGGCGCATCAAGCCCACGTGGTTTGTGCGGCTGATGTACCTCTTTCTGATCATCGCCGCGGGCAAACTGGCCTACGACTGGTGGGTCGTCCTCTTCCCAGCCCATGTGTCATGATTGTGACACTTTTCGACACTCCTTATCACTGAAGTGTCATTATTGTGACATACCGGGAAATTAATTTATCGAAATAAAACTATTAACATCAGCCATGAATTGACATTATGCGATCAATCGTCGTGCATCCGTTCTTGGCAAGGCGCTTGCACTAAGAGTCTCCAACGAAATCGATCTTCCGGAGACCTGCTGCCATGCCCGCAATCCTCGCGAAGTCTAATGCGCTCGCCCTGCACGGCGGCCCCATGGCCAAGCCCACGCCGTACGGCACGGGCAAGCGCTTTGGCAACGAAGAAAAACGCCAGCTCTCCGAGGCCATCGACCAGCAGACGCTCTTTTATGCGCAGGGCAAGAAGACCAAAGAGTTCCGCGAACGCTTCGCCGCGCGCTACGGCGTGAAGCACTGCGTCACCTGCACCAGCGGCACCGCGGCCATCCACATCGCGCTCGCCGCGTGCGGCATCAAGCCCGGCGACGAAGTGATTACCGCCTCGATTACCGACATCGGCACCTGTTCCGCGATCCTGCTCTGCGGCGCGATTCCCGTCTTCGCCGACCTCGACCCGCGCACCTACACTATCGACCCGGCGTCCGTGACCGCGCGCGTCGGCCCCAAGACCGCCGCCATCGTCGCGGTGCACCTCACCGGCGCGCCCTGCGACATGGACGCCCTCAAGCAGATCGCCAAAAAGCACGACCTCTGGCTCGTCGAAGACTGCGCGCAGGCCTACCACACCGAGTACAAGCGCCAGCTCGGCGGCACCCTCGGCGACATCGGCTGCTTCTCGCTCAACGACTTCAAGCACATCTCCGCAGGCGACGCGGGCATGGTGATCACGCACGACGCCGAACTCGCGCATCGCGCGGAGCTCTTTGCTGACAAGTGCTACGACCGCAGCCCCGGCGCGCCGCGCAATCCGTTCTTCGTCGCGCCGAACTACCGCATGTGCGAGCTGCACGCCGCCGTGGCCCTCGCGCAGCTCGAGAAGCTCGATTCCATCATTGCGCGCCGCCGCCGCTACGGCGACCGCCTGAACGAGGGCTTGCAGAACCTCCCCGGCATCCTGCCGCAGAAGTTCGTCGAGGGCGGTCGCGGGAGCTACTGGTTCGGCATGTTCCGCATCGAGCCCAAGGTCCTCGGTCCGCGCGCGAAGTTCGTCGAAGCGCTAACCGCCGAAGGGGTGAGCGCCAGCGACGGCTACGTGGACCGCGCCACCTACCTCTACGATGTCTTCACCAAGAAGCAGGGCTTCGGCGGCACCGATTTCCCCTTCAGTCTCGCGCCGCACATCGAGTACAAACCGGGCCTCTGCCCCAACGCCGAGGCCATCGTCGCCGACTGCGTGAAGGTGCCGGTCAGCGAGTTCTTCACCGATCAGGACCTGGAACAGACGGTTGCGGGCATCCGCAAAGTCGCCGAACACTTCGCCAACCCGAACCGGTAACGCGTACGAACCCATAGGAGAACGGCATGAGCGCGGCAACGGAAACGCAGGTCAAGCTGGCGATCCAAGGCGGGCCGAAGGCCGTTACGGCCGATCCCGGCGATCTCTTCACCTGGCCGATCGTCACGCGCGAGGACGAGGAGGCTGTGCTGGATGTCCTCCGCCGCGGCGCGATGTCGGGCATGGACGTCACCGAAAAGTACGAGGCCGAGATGGCCGCGTGGCACGGCGTAGAGTTCGCGCTCGCGCACAACAACGGCACCGCCGCGCTGCATACGGCGATGTACGCCTGCGGCGTGCGCCAGGGCACGGAGATCATCGGGCCGTCGATGACCTACTGGGCCAGCGTGATGCCGGCGCTCAGCCTCGGCGCCGCGATCGTCTTCGCCGACGTGGACCCGTACAGCCTCTGCCTCGACCCGAAGGACATCGAACGCCGCATCACCCCGCGCACGCGCGCCATCGTGGCCGTGCATTACGGCGGGTTCCCCTGCGACATGGACGCGCTCATGGCCATCGCGCGCAAGCACGACTTAAAGGTGATCGAGGACGTCAGCCACGCGCAGGGCACGCGCTACAAGGGCCGGCTCTGCGGGACCATCGGCGACGTCGGTGCGATGAGCCTTATGTCCGGCAAGTCGCTGGTCTCGGGCGAAGGCGGCATGCTGATTACGAACCAGCGCCCGATCTACGAGCACGCCGCTGCGTTCGGGCATTACGAGCGCACCGGCGGGCCCTCGCGCTTCGCCAAGTCGCGCCCGCACATTACCGATCCCGCGCTGCTCAAGTTCTCCGGCCTGCCGCTCGGCGGCGTGAAGTATCGGATGCATCAGATGTCGTCCGCCGTCGGCCGCGTGCAGCTCAAGCACTACCCTGAACGCATGGCGGAGATCCAGCGCGCGATGAACCGCTTCATGGATCTGCTCGAAGGCGTGCCCGGC
>JACQFI010000065.1 GCA_016200135.1 Planctomycetota bacterium | reverse complement strand
CGTGGAAAGTTGCAGCACGCCGTGCTCCCAATTTGCAATCGCGAGCCGGTTGAACCAAGTCTTGAAGCTTTCGGGCGATATGCTGGTCTGCAATGAATCACAGAGCGTGCGCCATGTGGCGGTCAGCGTATCAGGCACGAATAAATCCCCCAGGCACGGGCGAATAGGATCGCCGCGCACCCCCCACACAGCGTAAATGTTCAAGGTCGGATGCAGAACAGCATCCGCGCGGAAGTCAAGTTTTCCGTTGCTCGAACGCGGCGGATTCTATGAATGGGCTCCATCAAGTCAATACGGAAAAACGCTTCTCGCGTTTTGCGCTTAGCGTCGCATGCCCTTGAACTTACACGCCGCGAAAAAATTCTCCAAACACGCCGTGTTCACGAGCGATTAGCATCGCGCAAGGAGCGAGTGCTTAACCTGTCGAGAGAATAGAGACTTACAGCAGGTAACACGAAACTACTTTTTTGTGCTACCGACTGTTGGAAAAATTTTTCTTGCGAAGATTTTTTTGTACGCGCCGCGAAGACGCGCGCAGAAAAAATTTTCTCGAAAGTAGAAGATTCCCACGAGCGAAAACGTGCCGCAGGAGAAAATTTTTCAGTAAGCATGCTGCGGCACGCCGTCTTGCGTTCGCAAACACCAGCGCGTATGCGTCCATCGCTTGACACTCGCGGTCTTAAACGCTCCAATGGTTCCTCAAACTATTCGAACGCGCGAGGAACGGCGCCGTGGCCGACGTCGAACTGAAAAATGTCGAGAAAGTCTATCCCGGCGGCGTGAAAGCCGTCTGTGGCGCGAGCCTGCGGATCGCCGATCGCGAGTTCGTCGTGCTCGTCGGCCCTTCGGGCTGTGGAAAATCCACCACATTGCGGATGATCGCCGGCCTTGAAGAGATCAGCGGCGGGATGATCTCCATCGGCGGGAGCATCGTGAACGACGTCGCGCCCAAAGACCGCGACATCGCGATGGTCTTCCAAAACTACGCGCTCTATCCGCACATGACCTGCTTCGAGAACATGGCCTTCGGCCTCAAGTTGCGCAATTTCCCAAAAGACGAGATCCGCCGCCGCGTGGAAGACGCCGCGCAGATTCTGGGCATCCACGATCTGCTCCAGCGCAAACCCAAGGCGCTCTCCGGCGGCCAGCGCCAGCGCGTCGCGGTCGGCCGGGCGATCGTGCGCAAGCCCGCCGTCTTCCTCTTCGACGAACCGCTCTCGAATCTCGACGCCAAACTGCGCGTCGAGATGCGCGTGGAACTGCACAAGTTGCACCAACGGCTGGCAACGACGATGATCTACGTCACGCACGACCAGATCGAGGCGATGACGCTCGGGGATCGCATCGTGATCATGGATAAAGGGGAGATCCAGCAGGTCGCGAGCCCGCTCTCCTTATATGATGAGCCGTACAACCAGTTCGTCGCGAGTTTTATCGGTACACCAGCGATGAACTTCCTCGACGGGAGTCTCCAGAACTCGGGCGACGGCATTGTCTTCCGCGATGCCGGCTCCATACAAGTGCCCTTGCCCAAGGAACTCGGCGACAAACTGTCCAATCATCTCGGCAAGCCCGTGCTGCTGGGCATCCGTCCCGAACACATCCACGATCCGGCGTCCGGCGCGAGTTTGAAGCTGGGCGCTAAAGTGCAGGCGAAGGTCGAGGTCGTCGAGAGCCTCGGGGACCTGAAAGTCGTGTATTTTGTCGAAGGTCCGCATCGCTTTGTCGGCAAAGTGGATGCGCACGTGCCCGTGGCGACCGGGCAGACGATGGACTTGGTCTTCGATGCTAATAAAGTTCATGTCTTCGAGAAGAACACCGGACGCAATCTGACCTGCCGCGTGCCGCAGTACGAGGCCGCAAACGAAGCGTCTCTTCCGCAGCCGGCTGTGGCGGCCGCTAAGTAAAGGACTTATGCGCATCATCCCTCTGCCCGGTACGAACCAGAAGCCCTCGGCCATCAGCTTGGGCACCGGCGGCTTTGGTTCGTCGGTTCCGCGCGACGAAGCCTTCAAAATGCTCGACACGTACGCCGAGGCCGGCGGGAACTTCCTCGATACCGCGCATTGCTATGCCGCGTGGTTGCCCAACGGCGCAGGCGCGAGCGAACGGACCTTGGGCGCGTGGCTTAAGGCCCGCAAGACCTCAATGATCGTCGCGACCAAGGGTGCGCACCCGGACCTCAAGAAGATGGAAGTGCCGCGCATGCGCCCGGAGCACATCGCGCAGGACCTGCGCGAGAGCCTCGAACGGCTGCAACTCGAGCGCGTGGACCTTTACTGGCTGCACCGCGACGACCCGAACGTGCCCGTCGGCGAAGTGCTCGGCGCGCTCAGCGAGCACATCTCCGCCGGCCGGATCGGCGCCATCGGCGCGAGCAACTGGACCGTCGCGCGGCTCGACGCCGCCGCGAAGTATGCGCAAGAGAAGGGGAGCGTGGCCTTCTGCGCGAGCCAGATCGGCTGGAGCCTCGCGCGCGTCAACCCGGGCGTCTCGGGCCAGAACGGCATGCTCTTCATGGACGACGCGACGCTCGCGTACCACCGCAAGACAAAGCTGGCGATGGCGGCGTACTCCTCTCAGGGCAATGGGTTCTTCTCCGGCAAGTATCGCCGCGGCGAGACCCCCGCGAACAAGCAGGGCCTGGTGAAGACGTACTTCAGCGACGCGAACTTTGGGCGGCTCGAACGCGCACAGGCATTGGCCAAGAAGCTTGGCCGCACCGCGAACGAGGTCGCGCTCGCGTACCTCACGAGCCAGAGTTTCCCCACCTGCGCGATCGCCGGCCCGCACTCGGTGGAGCAAGTGAAGTCGAGCTGCGCCGCGGGTGACCTGCTGCTGAGCGCGGATGATCTTGCGTCGTTGGAAGGCTGATGTGTTTCGTAGAGCCTAGAGCGTGAAGAGTTGAGCGATTCGGCTCCGCTCCGGGGTAGTTCGCTCCACGCTCCGTCAGCGATTGTCCAACCCGGCGGGCAGGGATGCCCACCCACTACCGCTGGCTCTACGCTCCACGCCCTCTGCGATACTGCGACGGCGGGGCCTTCATAAAGCGCTTGAAGGCGGTGCTGAAAGCAAAAGGGTTCTCGTAGCCGACCTGGAACGCGACCTCCTCTATCGTGTACGCGCCCGTGGCCAGCAGCGCGGCGGCGCGTTCCATGCGCAGGAACGCAACGTGGCGCATGGGGCTGCGGCCGAGTTGCCGCTGGCAGAGGCGCCGCAGGTGCTCCGTGCTGGTGCCGGAGACATCGGAGAGGGCATCCATCGTCCAAGGCGAGGCCAGGTCCGCGCCGACGGCTTCCCAGACCTTCCACAAGCGCGGGTCGATCTCCAGCGGACCCGCGATGCGCCGGGCCAGGCGGCTGACGAGCTGCGCCCAGGCGTGCAGCACGCCGGGTTCGCCGGGGCCGATGTGCTCGCGGTAGAGGCCCTCGATGGCCGCAGCGAGCGGCTTGGGGTCGGTCTCTAAGAGGAGCGGTTTGCCACCAGCGACCAGCGGCGCGGCGAGATCCCCCGAGCCGCCCGAGGTTGGGGGCTCGAAGATAACCCAGCATATCCGCCACGGCCCGCGCGAAGGGGCCTCGTACGCGTGCAAGGCGCCGAGCGGCGTCACGTACGCCTTTCCGGGGCCGCAATGCTTCCAGGTTCCGTCGAGCAAAACCCGGCCCGAGCCTTCCAGGCAAGCCAACACCTGGCTCATCTGCGGTTTGACGCGCACAAATTTGAAGCCGAGGTGCGTGTCGGAGAGTCCCGTGAGCTGGATGCCGAGTGCAGCAAGGGCCGGGCAGGCTTTGGGGGAGACGATGCGCTCGCGGGTGCGCGCGCCAATCATGTGTGTATCGCGAAGGTCCATGTTGATCTCACCCATGGCGAAGGTGCTCCGTAGGTGGTATTGACCAAGGGTGTGGTACAGGCAAGTGGAAATCAAAAAGGAGCTCACGCATGCCGTCCGCCGCCCGCAAACCGTTCCGCCCGCCCGCCGTGCCGCTGCTTGCGTGCGACCCGTACTTCAGCGTCTGGTCGTTCACGGACAAGCTCACCGATGAGAAGACTAAGCACTGGTCGGGCTCGAACATGCCGCTGACGGGCATGTTGCGCGTGGACGGCCAGACGTTCCGCTTTTTGAGCGCGGACCCCGGCAAGACGCCCGCGATGGAGCAGAAGTCGCTCGAAGTCCTGCCCACGCGGACGATCTACCGCTTCGAGGCCGCCGGCGTCGCGCTGGCGCTCACCTTTACGACGCCCGCGCTACCGCACGACCTCGACTTGCTCGCATGGCCGGTGACGTATGTGAATTTTGAGCTCAAGTCGCTCGACGGCCGGAGCCACGAGGCCTCGGTGTACCTCGACGCCCTCGCGGATCTCGGCGCCGCGAACCCGCAGCAGCCGGTCGCGTGGTCGCGCCTCAATCTGGGCAACTTTAGCGTCCTGCGTGCGGGTACGGTCGAGCAGCCGGTGCTGCAGAAGACGCACTGCGAGCGCATCGACTGGGGCTACCTCTATCTTGCGACGCCTAGTGAAAAGGGCAGGCAGACGGTCGCGAATGCGGAAGAGGCGCGCAACGGCTTCATCAAGGACGGCTCCCTGCCGGTGCACGACGATGTCGATACGCCGCGTCCCACCTGTCAGGGCTGGCCGGTGCTCGCCTGCACGCTGGACTTCGGCGCGGTGAACGCTCCGGCCTCGCGCAGCCTCGTCTTCGCCTACGACGACCTTTTTGGCGTCGAACTCTTTAATCGCAAGCTGCGCTCGTACTGGCGCAAGAAGCACGCGGACATCGGCAGCCTGCTGCGCGAAGCCTTTGCGCGCCATGCAGAGATCGAGGAAACGTGTGCTGCCTACGACGAGGAATTGATGGCCGACCTACGCGCATCCGGCGGCGAGGCCTACGCGCGGCTCTGCGCGCTCTCGTTCCGCCAGTGCACGGCGGCGCAGAAACTCTGCGCGGACTACGACGGCAAGCCGCTGCACTTCCCCAAGGAGAACTACAGCGGCGGGTTCATCGCGACGGTGGACGTGCACTATCCCGCCGCGCCGTTCCCGCTGCTCTTCAACCCTGAACTGCTCAAGGCGGAATTGACGCCCGTCTTCGATTACGTCCGCTCCGGCAACTGGCCGTACCCGTTCGCGCCGCACGACCTTGGCGATTACCCCAAGGCCAACGGCCAGACCTACGGCGGCACGCATCTGCCGCTGGATAAGCAGATGCCCGTCGAAGAGTGCGGCAACATGCTGCTGATGGTCGCGGCGCTGGCGAAGATCGAAGGCCACGCCGAGTACGCGAAGGCGCAGTGGCCGATCCTGGAACAGTGGGCCGGCTATCTGCTCGAGAAGGGCTTCGACCCCGAGAACCAGCTCTGCACCGACGACTTCATGGGACATCTCGCCCACAACGCGAACCTCTCCATCAAGGCAATTCTCGGGATCGGATCATTTGGGATGCTCTGCGAAATGACCGGCAAGCGTGAGGACGCCGCGCACTACACCAAACAGGCGCGCGCGATGGCCGAGCAGTGGCGCAAAATGGCCTGCGACGGCGAACACTACCGGCTCGCGTTCGACAAGCCCGGCACGTGGAGCCAGAAGTACAACCTGGTCTGGGACAAACTGCTGGGCCTCAATCTCTTCCCCGCCGAGATCGCACGCACGGAGATTGCGTCGTACCTGAAGCGCCAGCAGCCGTACGGTCTGCCCCTGGATAGCCGCGGCACGGTCTGCAAGAACGACTGGAGCATCTGGTCCGCGACGTTGGCCGAAGCGCGCGTGGACTTCGAGGCCCTGGTTGAACCGCTCTACACATTCGCCGCCGAGACGCCCAGCCGCGTGCCGCTCACCGACTGCTACTGGTGCGACAAGGGCGTGATCCGCAACTTCCAGGCGCGCTCGGTGGTGGGCGGGTTCTTCATCAAGCTGCTCGCCGACGAGGCGCTCTGGACCAAGTGGGCGAACAGGCGTAGAGCGTGAAGCGTGAAGCGTAGAGCGAGCAGCGAGATGAGAAGCGGCTAGCTTGTCGCGCGGGATGCGCTTTAAAGGCCGGCCCTGCCCTTTAGACTGAAACCTCTGCGGCTATCCAAAGGCCCGGGGTGCTTCTCTGTATGGGTAGTCTTGCTTTTCTGCTCGCCGTCGTCTCGGCCGTCCTGCACGCCATCTGGAATGCCCTGTTAAAGCGCAGCCGCTACGGCGAATGCTGCGTCATGGCCGCGGCGGCGGTTCAAGCACTGCTGCTGGTCCCGGTCTTTGTCTACATGGAAGGGTGGAACGGCTTCAGGGCCGCGCTGCCGTTTCTGCTGGCCTCGGCGGCCATTCATGTGCTCTACCGCCTGCTGCTGGTGAAGGCTCTGAGAACGGGCGCCTTGAGCCAGGCGTACGCGATTGCGCGCTCGGCGCCCTTGGCCATCGCGTTAGGCGGGACGTTCTTCCTGGGCCAGCACCTCTCCCTGTACGCCTGGCTCTCCATCGGCGTGATGCTCGCGGGCGTCGCACTGCTGCATTTGAAGGAACTGGCCGCGCTGTTCGGCATCGGCTCCGCGCACAAGATGCCCTGGACCGGGACGCTCTGGGCGTTTCTCACGATGCTTTCCGTCGCGGGCTACTCGCTCTCCGATGCCGCCGGCGTGAAGCATATGGAACCCGCGAGCTTTTACTTCCTGGCCACGCTGATCTCGCTTGGGTTCTACGGCGCCGCGATGCCGCTGATTGGCAACGGCCGCGAGCGCGTCCGGTCGGTGGCCCAATCCTGGAAGAGCGAGAAGCGGCTGATCTTCGGGATCGCGGTGCTGGAGCCGCTCTCCTACATCCTGATCCTCGTCGCGTTCACGATGGCTCCGGCGGGCATGGTCTCCGCGGTGCGGCAGGTGAGCGTCCCCATGGCCGCGCTGATCGGCGTGCTCCTCTTCAAGGAGCCGGCGGGACTGTTGCGCGTCGCCGGCGCGGTGCTCGTGGGCGGCGGGGCCGTCGCCATGCGCCTGTACGGCTGACGCCCATCGCGGCTTGAAATGCCCGCCTCACGCGGCAGGCTGATGCCCGAACACCTCGCATTCCGCAACCGCTATTAAGGAGCGCGCCATGATCGGCAAGTTTGTGCCTGGCAAGAAAGCGGAGGTCGACCGGCTCGATTGGGGCAACATGAAGTGGCTCAGCCGCCCCTCGACCTGCAAGGCGAAGAACCTCGTCGTAATCGAGGTGCTGCTGCGCCCGGGCGGCGGGCACAACTTTCACAAGCATCCCGGCCAGGAAGAGGTGATCTACGTCGTGGAAGGTGCGGTGGAGCAGTGGCTCGGCACGCAAAAGCGCGTAATGAAGGTGGGCGACAGCGTCTTCATCGGCGCCGGCCAGGTGCATGCGTCCTTCAACGTGTTCAAGAAGAACGCACGGGTAATCGCGATTCTGGGCCCGTGCAAGGGTCGCGCGGGCTACGGGCTGGTGGATGTCTCGAACGGCAAGCCGTGGAACGCGCTACGTAAGCGGAAGTAGGCGGGGATTGTTCTTGACGCCGTTGGTTTCCTAAGTAGTTTCCTTTAAGGAAACTTTTGTTTCCAGCGCGGGAGGGGTTCATGGACAAGGTCTATGTGGTAGGCACCTGCGACACGAAGCGCAACGAGCTCGTGTATGTGAAGAAACTCATCGAAGCCCAGGGCGTGGACGCGGTGCTGGTCGACCTGAGCACCAAGGGCAACGCGGCGGGCGAAGAGTACATCGACTTCTCGCCCGAGGACGTGGCCGAGCACCATCCCGAGGGCGTGAAGGCCGTCCTGGGCCTCGACGACCGCGGCAAGGCCGTGGGCGCGATGGCCGACGCCTTCAAGGCGTTTGTGCGCTCGAAGCAGGATATCGCCGGCATGCTGGGCCTCGGCGGTTCGGGGGGCACGGCGCTGATCGCGCCGGGCATGCGCGCGCTGCCGATCGGCGTGCCGAAGGTGCTGGTCAGCACCGTCGCTTCCGGCAACGTCGCGCCGTACGTCGGTCCCAGCGACATCTGCATGATGTACTCGGTGGTCGATATCCAGGGCATTAACCGCATCTCGCGCGTGGTGCTGGGCAACGCGGCCAACGCGATCGCCGGGATGGCCTCGCACAAGATCAAGGCCTTGCGCACGGACAAGCCTGCCGTCGGCCTGACCATGTTCGGCGTGACCACGGCGTGCGTCTCGCGGGTCGTCGAGGCGCTCGATTCGAAGTACGACTGCCTCGTCTTTCATGCGACCGGAACCGGCGGGCGCTCGATGGAGAAACTGGTCGATTCCGGCGCGATCGAGGGCGTCGTGGACATCACCACCACCGAGGTCGCCGATCATATTGTCGGCGGCGTCTTCAGCGCCGGCGAGGACCGGCTCGGCGCCATCGCGCGCACGAAGGTCCCGTACGTCGGGTCCTGCGGCGCGCTCGACATGGTGAACTTCGGCGCCAAGGACACCGTGCCCGAAAAGTTCAAAGCGCGGAAGCTCTACGTCCACAATCCGCAGGTGACGCTGATGCGCACGACGCCGGAAGAGAACACGGCGATGGGCGCATGGATCGCCAACAAGCTCAACGCGTGCGATGGCCCCGTGCGCTTCCTGATTCCCGAGAAGGGCGTCTCGGCCATCGACGCGCCGGGCAAGGCCTTTCACGATCCCGCGGCCGACCGGGCGCTCTTCGAGGCCCTCGAGCAGACCTTCAAGCCCGCGAAGAACCGCAAGCTGCTGCGCCTGCCGCTGCACATCAACGACGACGCGTTCGCGGCCGAACTCATCAAGCAGTTCAAAGAAGTGATGCAGGCCTGAACCGCCCGGCACCGGAGAACCGCGATGGCCCGCTTCCAACGCAAGGACCTGCTCAAAAAATTCCACGAGATGATCGATAAGCGCATCCCCATCGTAGGCGGCGGCGCGGGGACGGGGCTCTCGGCCAAATGCGAAGAGGCCGGCGGCATCGACCTGATCGTGATCTACAATTCCGGGCGCTATCGTATGGCCGGGCGCGGTTCGCTGGCGGGCCTGCTGGCCTACGGCAACGCGAACGAGATTGTGAAGGACATGGCCCGCGAGGTCCTCACCGTGGTGAAGAAGACGCCGGTGCTTGCGGGCGTCAACGGCACCGATCCGTTCACGATCATGGACCACTTCCTGAAAGAACTGAAAGACCTGGGCTTCGCCGGCGTGCAGAACTTTCCGACCGTCGGCCTGATCGACGGGACCTTCCGCGCGAACCTGGAAGAGACGGGCATGAGCTATGCGCTGGAAGTGGACATGATCCGCCTCGCGCGCGAACTGGACCTGCTCACGACGCCGTACGTCTTCTGCGCGGAGGACGCCAAGGCGATGGCGAAAGCCGGCGCGGACATTCTCGTCTGCCACATGGGGCTGACCACCGGCGGGTCCATCGGCGCGCACACGGCGCTCAAGTTGCAGGACTGCCCCAAGCAGATCGACGAATGGGCCGCGGCGGCGCGCAAGATCCGCAAGGACGTGATTGTGCTCTGCCACGGCGGGCCGATCTCGTCGCCCGAAGACGCCACCTTTATTCTGCGCGAATGCAAAGATATCCAGGGTTTCTACGGCGCGAGCAGCATGGAGCGCCTGCCGACCGAGAAGGCGCTGACCGAACAGACGCGCCAGTTCAAGCAGATCAGCTTCTGAAAACAGAACGGGGACCGCGGTAAGCGGCCCCCGTTCTCTTGTGCAAGGGTGTGAACCAGATTACTTCTTCTCGAAACCAACCAGTTCCATGGTCATGGTCACCTGCGGTGTCTTGGTCTCGCTCTTGACCATCTGGCCAGGTACTTCGTCGGAGGTCCACGCCTTGGTCGTGCCCTTCTGACCGGCGGCATCGAGGGTGGTCTCGATCGTCTTGCACTTCAACGCCTTGCCGGCCACCGTGACCGTGTCTTCGCCTTCCTTGGGCTTGGGCGCGTCCTTGACTTCCTCCTGCTTCACCGGTGCGGGCTTCTCGATCTTGGCCGGCACGTCGCGCTTCTGGGCCGGCTGTTCGATCTTCTGGCCCGCGACTTCCATCTTCATCAAGGTCTCGATCACCGCTTTGTCTGCGTTCACTTCGACCAGCTTGAGGGTGGTCTCGGTGACCGACTTGTTGCCGGCGGCATCCGTGGTCTGCTTCCAAGTTACCCAAGTTCCAGCCTTGTACTGCGACCAATGCTTGTATTCGGGATTGTCGATCGTCTCGGCGCGGACCAGGCCGGAGAGACCCAACAGCGCTAGCCCTGCAAATGCCAGATAAGCAGTCTTCATGACTTCTGCACCTCGTAAGTAGGGTTGCCTCCGGACTCGCGAGGGAACGGCCCCGCACCAACCGGAGAGCGAATCGTCTATCACGCTTGCGGACGAAATCAACCGCCGAGTTATTCAGCTTCACGTGTGCAGGCTCCTTAATAAGGTTGAAACCCCGCAACCCAAAGAGGATGCTGGCGTCAAAGCCCTGGGCATTGGAATTTTGCATGTCCGCCGAAGCTGGAATGAAACGGGAGGAACGTTGATGAGAGCACCATTTGGTTTCAAGCGTCCGGTTGCTGCGCTGCTGTTGGCCTGTGTGGCGGGAGGCGCGCTGCGCGCCGCGGAAGGCGAGGCCAAGCCCGCCGAGCCGCCGCCGGTCAAGAAGGTCGTGCTCTACAAGCACGGCATGGGCTACTTCGAACGCCGCGGCAAGGTAAACGGTAACGCGACGGTCACGCTGGCCTTCAACGTGAACCAGATGAAGGATCTGCTCACGAGCTTCTTCGCCGTGGACCTGAACGGCGGCAAGATCGGCAGCGTGCAGTACGAGACCAAGGATCCGCTCAGCAAGCAGCTCCAGGACATTCTCATCAACGTGCCCGAGAACAACGCGCTGAGCCAGTTCCTGACGCAGCTCAAGGGCGCCAAGCTCACCGCCAAGGCCGCGGGCGACACGGTCTCCGGGCGCATCATGGGCGTCGAGCCCGTCACGCAGGTCGTGGACGGCAAGACCTTCCAGCACGGCTTCAAGCTGGTCGTGATGACCGACGCGGGCACGATCAAGTCGCTGGACCTGTTCAGCATCGCCGAGTTCTCGCTCGACGACGAGGCCCTCCAGCGCGACCTCAAGCGGCTGCTGAGCATCAGCCTCGACAGCAAATACACGAACCGCAAGAAGCTCCAGCTCGAAGCCAAGGGCAATGGCGAGCGCGAGCTGCGCATCGGCTACCTGATCGAGACGCCGATCTGGAAGACCAGCTACCGCGCGATCCTGGACAAGAAGCCCGACGGCAAGGACACGCCCGCGCTGTTGCAGGGCTGGGCGCTGGCCGAGAACACCACCGAAGAGGACTGGAAGGACGTCGATATCAGTTTCGTCGCCGGCAATCCGCTGTCTTATGTGATGGACCTGTACTCGCCGTTCTATCTCCAGCGCCCGAATGTGCCGATCCCCGGCCTGGGCAACATGGCCGCGAACTGGGGCGCCGCACCCGAACCGACGAGCATGATTGCGGAAGCCAAGAAGGCCGTAATGAACGATAAGGCGAAGGACATGGCCGGCGGGAGGCGGGCTAGGCAAGCCCTGGCAAAGGAAGACGATGCTGAACAAGCGGCGGGCGAAGGCGGCCCGATGGCCCCCGGCGCGCCGATGAACGCGCCTGCCATGGCCGCGCAGCCGATGGCCGACCTCCTGGCGAGCAGCGTCTCGGCCGCGGCCAAGGGGGTAAAGGTCGGCGAGCTCTTCACCTACGAAGGCCAGGAGAAGGTCAACATCGCGCGCGGCCAGGCGGCGATGGTGCCGATCCTCTCGCAGAAAATGAAGGGCCAGCGCCTCCTTTACTACAAAGGAGCGTTCAGCCCCAAGCCGGCCAACGCCTACGTGCTCAAGAACGACAGCGAACTGACCCTCGAGGCCGGCGCGGTGACGTTCTTCGAAGACGACACGGCGCTGGGCGAAGGCATCCTCGCCCACACGCTGGCGCCCGGCGGGCAGGAAGTCCTGCCCTTCGCGATCGACGGCAGCGTGGACGTGACGCCGCAGATGAAGTCGGACGTGAAGCCCGCGTACAAGGCCTCGCTGGCCAACGGCGTCATGACGCTGACCAGCGTCGAGACCGTCGTCAACACGTGGAAGCTGGTGAACCGCGGCAAGCAGGACGTCACGCTCTGGCTCGACCAGCCGAAGAACGTCTACCACAAGCTGGTGAAGCCCGAGAAGCCGCTCGACGAGGTGGACAATCACTACCGCTTCGAGCTCGCGCTGAAGGCCGGCGAGACGAAGGACTTTGAAGTGGAGGAGAAGCGCGACATCCAGCAGGCCGTCTACATCAGCAACATGGGCATCGACCAGATCCGCTTCTTCATTACCCAACAGTTCCTCTCGGACGCGACGAAGGCTTTCCTAAAGGATGTCGCGGACCTCCAGAACCAGCGCGCCGAGCTGCAGCGGCAGATCAATATGTGGCAGCAACAGATCAACAGCAACAGCGAGGAACAGAACCGGCTGCGCAACAACATGAACACGCTCCGCGCCGACCGGCCCAAGGAACAGGAGCTGCGCGCGAAGTGGGTGGACCAGCTCGCCGCGAGCGAGGACAAGATCACCGAGCTGCGCAAGCAGATCGACGACGCCTCGAACAAGCTGCGGCTCCAGGATGAGCAGTTCGCCAAGAAGATCCAGGAGTACAAAGGCGAGTAAGCGAGCCGGCGTTTCCCGCAGGAGCGCGCGGCCTTTCCGGCCGCGCGTTTTGTTTCCGGCCGCTAGTGTAGTGCCTCACGAATGTTGACGTTTTCCCCCCTCCCCCCTTGAGGGGAGGGTAGGGTGGGGGGTAGACAAATCCACGGCTCCCCCTCCCTAACCCTCCCCCGCAAGAGGGGAGGGAAAAACTTCACGAAGCGTGGGGCACTACACTAGATGCGCATGCGCTTGCGGAATTCCAGCGGCGGGCAGCCAACGCGCTTCTTGAAGAGCTTCGAGAAATAGTAAACGTCGGGGATACCGACGCGCGCGGCGATCGCGCCGATGCGTTCGCGGCCCGAGCGCAGCATGCGCTTGGCGCGCGCGAGGCGCAGGTCGATGAGGTAGTCGATGGGCGCGCTGCCGGTGACGGCGCGGAAGGCTTCCGACAGCGCCGATTCGCTCATGCCCGCCCGCTCCGCGATCTCGCCGCGCTTGATCGGCCGCCCAAGCGACAACTCCATCCACGAGGCCATCTCCCGGACGGTCCGCGCCTGCGCGGCGCTGGCGCGAAGCGTGCCCGTAGCGGAGGCGTGCCCGCGCGCGCACGTGCTGAACTCCGTTAGAAAGGCCAGCGCCAGTGCGCGCAGCCGGGCCTCGCGCTCGGCCGCAAGGTCCTCGCCGACGCCCTGCTCGTAGGCGCGCGCGACTTCGGCGCCGAAGTCCAGGAGCCGCGATTCGGGCGGTGGCGAGAGCAGCAGCGGTTCATCAAACGGTTGTGCAGAAGGCGCGGACTGCATCGACGCCTTCACCATGTCCACGCTACGGCTCGTGTGCAGCGGACGCGAGACCGGCGGCGCGGACCACGGTAAATACACGAGGTGGACGCCGATCAGCACGAACGGATCGGACCGGTCGGCGCGGTAGAGCAGCGGCGCAGCCCATGGAACGTGCAAGACCTGTCCTGCTTGGAGTGCGAAACGCCTTGGACCTGCCTGGACTTCCCCGCTCCCGTTTGTGCACGGCAGGAACAGGCTGCTCTCGCTCCAGTGCGGCCCAGCGACCTCCCCTGCCGCGAACGGATAGAAGTTCGCCAAACCGACGCGCGGAGGGGTACGGAGCAGGCTGAATACATGCTTCTTTGGAGACAAGCCGGGGCGTTGCGGGCGCATAGTTGACGAATAATACAAAAGATTGGCGCAGAGTCCATGGTGTTCATGGGGAATACAGGCTAATTATACAAGGCAACGATACGGACCCCACAGGAGCCCAAGACATGACCGCCGCCGCCCCGCAGCTCGAGACCGACCGCCTGGCCGAACGGATCAAGCCCGACGCCGAGTTCCGCGTCTCCGATACCAAGACCGAGGCGCCTGAAGTCCTGCGCCAGAGACTGGCGGACGAGGGCTACCTCTTCGTGCGTGGCCTGACGGACCTCACGCAATTGACCGAACTGCGCCGCCAGATACTGGAACTCTGCCGCGAGCACGGCTGGCTGGCGCCGCACGCGCCGCTGCTGGACGGCGTTTACTCGGGCATCCCGTTCCCGGATTACTCGCGCGAGTACATGCCGATGTACCGGAAGCTGATCAAGCTCGAGCTCTTTAATAGCTTCGCGCGCTCGCAGGAACTCATGGACCTCTTCGCGCAGTTGCTGCAGGGCGAGGTCCTCTGCCATCCGCGCACGATCGCGCGCGTGAGCTTCCCCCGGCACTACGCCTTCACCACGCAGCCGCACCAGGACTTCTGGTACATCCGCGGCACGCCGGAAACCTTTACCGCGTGGATGCCCGTGGGCGCATGCCCGCGCGAACTCGGCGGCCTGGCGTTGCTCGAACGCTCGCACAAGCTGGGCTTCCTCCCGCACGAAAAGGCCATCGGCGCCGGCGGCAACGGCGTGCGCACGGAGAAGCTCGGCTTGCGCTGGCTCGCCGCGGACTTCCGCGCCGGCGACGTGGTGCTCTTCCACAGCTACATGATCCACGGCGCGCTCGACAACCACACCCCCGACCGCCTGCGCCTCTCGCTCGATTACCGCTACCAGCTTGCTAAAGAGGTCGTCGATCCTTCGTCGCTCAAGCCGCATTACGGCTGATTGCGTAGAGCGAGACGGCGTGGAGCGAGAAGCGATACAGCAAACGGAAAAGACTGAAAATCAAGAATTACCAAGTAAGCGCAGAGTAATCACGCTCTACGCTCTACGCTCTACGCTCTACGCTCTACGCTCTGCTTGCGATCATCCAACCCGGCGGGCAGGGACGCCCGCCCCACGGTCCTTCGCTCTACGCCTGTGCGTGCGCTCGCGCGGATGCTCCACTATACTGCCTCGCGCAGGCCAACCGGCGAGGCGGACGATGGTGCGACTCTTCACGATCCTTGGGGCAATATCGGGACTGCTCGCGGTCGCGCTGGGCGCGTTTGGCGCGCACGGCCTGCCGGACTATTTCAAAACGCTCTACGCGTCCGAACTGAAAGACCATCCTGACATCGTCGAGCGCATGCTGCACAACTGGGAGACCGCCGCGCGCTACGAGATGTACCACGCGCTGGCGCTGATCGCGGTGGCCTGGGTATGTTCGCGCTGGCCCGGAAAGCTTGCGAACGCCGCGGGCTGGTGTTTTGCCGGCGGAACGCTGCTCTTCTCGGGAAGCCTTTACATTCTTTGCCTCACCGGCATGCGTTGGCTTGGCATGATCACACCGTTTGGCGGCGTCGCGCTGATGGTGGGGTGGCTCTGCCTGGCGCTTGCGGCGTGGAAAACGACAGCCGTAGAGCGTGGAGCGTAAAGCGATTTTAAATCTGGGAGGGTGTAGTCGTTTCGCTCTTCGCTCTTCGCTCTTCGCTCTTCGCTCTTCGCTCTTCGCTCTTCGCTCTTCGCTCTTCGCTCCACGCTCGTCCAGCCCGGCGGGCAGGGACGCCCGCCCCACTGGGGTATGGTCTACGGCACTTCCTCCCATTTCCCATTCTTGAAGGCTTCGACGAACGCGTAGCCGTGTTCTCCCAGGCGCAGGCTGCCCTCGCGGTGCGGCGCGAGCAGGCGCAGGCCTTTCGACGCGCAAAGCGCGGCCAGGTCCAGGCCGCTGCCGTCCTCGGGGAAGAACCCGCCCTCGCCCGCGACCAGCGTGCGCGCGCCGGACTTTGCGATCAGCAGCGCGGTCTCCGGCGGCCAATGGCCCTCCGCGCCGGAGACGATCCGCATGACGCTCGCTTCGAGCATCCCGTCGTGCTGCGCGAGCAACCGTTTGATGCCTTCGCTCGAACGCGCATGCGCGAACAGCACGCTCGAGCCCGCCAGCGTCACGCGCACGGCGAGTGCCTCGCTGCCGGAGCCCGGCATTCCGGAAGCCGGCGCGTCGCTGCCGAAAGCCCAGCGAACGTCGCCGGGTCCGCGCAACTCGGAAGCGAATTCGGCCGGACCGTACGGAATGCCGCGGCGCTTGAGTTCCGTTTCGAGCGCGCGCAGGCTCTCGCGGGGCGCGGCCGAACGCGGGAGCACGGCGCGGCGGACCTCGATGCGTTCGAGGATCTCGCGCACGCCGCCCAGCGCGTCGGGATCGTCCTCGGTGATCACCAGTAGCGCGAGCCGCCGCAGGCCCGCGCGGCGCAGGTGTTCGGCGATGCGCAGGCCCT
>JACQFI010000056.1 GCA_016200135.1 Planctomycetota bacterium | reverse complement strand
TGGTGCGCGGGCTGCCGAGCAGCACCACGATGCCGCGGTTCGCGACGACCTTCAGCGCGTCGCCGATCGCGCGCGCCGAGCCGATCGCCTCGACCACCAGTTCCGCGCCGCGCGGCCCCAGTTCTTCCTTCACCCATTCGGCCAGCGGCTTCTTTGCCACGCAGAACGCTTTGGGGATTCCGCAAACCTTGGCCTTCGCCAGCCGCGTCTCGGAGAGGTCCGCGCCCGCCACCGTCCCGGCTCCGCAGAGCCCGTAGATCTGCGCGCAGAGGTTGCCCACCAGGCCCATCCCGATCACCAGCACCTGCTCGCCGGTCTTTACCGGCGCCAGGCGCGCGGACGTCATGGAGATGCGGAGCATGTAGTAGAAGACCGCGCGCTCCGGGTTCATCTGCGCGGGAACGGGCAGCGCGGCCTCGCTCTTCGTCTTCACGAAGGTCGCGTGCGGCGAGGCGTGAAAGACGAGCGTCCCCGGCTTGAGCGCGCCGTTGCCGCCCACGACTTCGCCCACCGCCGAGTACCCCGGCTTGAACGGGTACTTCGCGTACGTGAAGCCGGGCTCGTCGAAGCCGCGGTGCGTGCGCGTGAACATCGCCAGCTCGGTGCCCGCGCTGACCAGCGAGATCCGGTTCTTGATCAGGACCTCGTCGGCGCCCAACTTCTCGTCGAGCTCCACACGCTCGACCTCGCAACGTCCCTTGTCGGGAAAGACCAGCCGTTCAATCTTCAAAGGGGCCTCCAGGTTCTCGGGTCAACGTTCGCCTGAGTAAGAATAGTCCAAACGCAGGCTGCTTTTTCTCGCATTCTGATGACCTAGGTGCCGAATTTTACGGCTCGCACCGGCGGGGCTCAACGTTGGCGGTTTAGATTGTAACCATCTATCCAGAAAATGCTTATAGGTTTGAAACGAGGTCGTGGTCAGCGGGTTGAACTTGGAACTGAACCATGGCCGGTCAATTCCCGGTAAATGCTCGCACTCTGCTCTGTTGAAAACCCGCGGCGTGGCGTGAATTCCCCCCTTAAGTAAGGGGGATTCAGGGGGTTAACTCCTTCGCTGCTTTAACCTCCCCTAACCCCTCCTTACATAAGGAGGGGATTTCAATAGAGCATTCGCACTCCTTATTTAAGGTGATCTAGCACCGGCCTCAGTGGTCGGCAAGAATGCGCAGTTCGCTGTCGGTCTGGCGCAGGCGCTCGGAGACCGTGGCCGCCAGGCGTTCGAAGAACTGCGCCGCCAGCCGGCTGTTGGCCTCGCACTGCTTGTTGAAGAGTCCGCGCGAGAGCACGAACAGGTCCGTGGGTTCTTTCGCTTCGGCGTCGGCCGAACGTTTGCCGCGGTCGAGGAACGCGAGTTCGCCGAAGAAATCGCCGCGCCCGAACGTGTTCAGGTGATGCCGCTTCCCGCCTTCCAGCGGCAGCAGGATCTGCACGCTGCCCCGGCGCACCAGGAAGATCTCCTCCCCCGGATCGCCTTGGGAGAAGACGCGCGCGCCCGGCGCGAACGCACGTTCGGTCGCGCAAGCGGCGAGATGCGCCAGCGTGGTTTCGTCCAAGCCCGCGAAGACGTGAAAGTCCTTCAGGGCCAGCAGCCCCGTCTCCGCCTGCATGCTCACGCCGGCGGCCTCGAGAATCCGGTCCTCCATCCACTCCAGCGCGCCGTCCATCGTCTCGGAGATCAGCACGCCTTCGCGCGTCTTGGCGACGCCCAGTTCCGTCAGGTAATGTTCGAAATCGCGCTGCTCGATGAGCGACGAGGGCATCCCGCTGAGCAGCAGTTGGCCGCCGTGCTCCTCCAGTTGCGCGTTCATCTGCTCGAAAAGATGCGCCGCCGTGTAGTCCATCGAGCGCACGCGCCGCAGGTCGAAGAGAATGTACCGTTTCGCGCTCAGGTCGCGTTCCAGGAGCGCGTAGAGCTGGTCCGTCGTGCCGAAGAAGAGGTTGCCCTGGAGTTCGCAGAAGACGCCCTCGCTGCCGTGCTCCTTCAGGATCTTGCGTTCCTGGGGCAGGCGGTGGGTCTTCGACGAGGTCTCGTTCAGGTAGAGCTTGCGCCGGATCACGCTGCCGCGGATCTGTTCCATGATGAAGAGCAGAATCGCGAGCGCCACGCCGACGCCCGCGGCCGCGATCAGGTCCGCGGCGATCGAGACCAGCACCACCGCGGCGATCACCGCGAAGTCCAGCCGGCCCGCCGGCCGCCAGAGCAGCCGGAACATCCCGCGGTCGAACATCCGGAACGCGACGACCAGCAGGATCCCCGCCAGCGCGCCGATCGGCACCCAGGCCACGAGCGGGCTGAGCACGAGCAGGGCTAGCACTACCGTGGCGCCCTCGATCAGCCCCGCGCGCGCCGTCCGGCCGCCGCTCGTCACGTTCACCAGCGTCGGTCCCATCGTGCCCGCGCCCGGCATGCCGCCGATCAGCGCCGACACCAGGTTGCCCAGGCCCTGGCCGACCAGTTCGCGGTCGGAGACGTGCCGCGTGCGCGTGCGCGTGTCCAGTCCGACGCAGGTCTTCAGCGTGTCAATCGAGAGCAGGACCGAGAGCGTGATTGCGGGGAGCACGATGAACTTCAGCGAGTCCACGTCCAGCCGCGCGAACTCGCCCATGCGGCTCACGAAGTTGCCCAGCCCGGCGCCCGTGGCTTCCAGCGGCCCGATGACCAGCGGATTGTTCTGCAGCGTCAGCAGCGCGGGCGAGTGCAGCGAGAGCGCGAAATACGCCGCGATGCCGCCCAGCAGCCCGACGATGGCGGCCGGAATTTTCTTCGTGATGCGCGGCGCCAGCAGCATGAGGCCGATCGTCACCAGCCCCACGGCCAGGCTCTCCCATTGCCAGAGGCGCGGAGTAATCAAGCCTTCGAACAGCGGCGTGCCGGCCGGCATCCCGAAGAGCTTGGGCAACTGGCCCAGCGCGATCAGCACGCCGACCCCGGAGAGATACCCGCAGACGACGGGGTAGGGGATGAACTTGATCAGCCGCCCGCCGCCGAGCGCGCCGTACAGGACCTGCAGCGCGCCCGCCAGCAGCGCGGTCACGATCAGCAGCGCGGGAATCCGGTCCGGCGGCAGGCCCGGCCCGCTCTTCGTATCGAGCAGCCCCGCGATCAGCGCGGTGAGCACCGCCGCCGCGGGCGCGCAGGGGGCGGAGATCAGCCCGTTTGTCCGTCCCACGGCCGGCGCGACCAGCCCCAGCGCCGCGGCGCCCAGCAGGCCCGCCATGGCGCCGGCTCCGGCGTATTGCGGGCCCAGGACCGTATACGTCAGCACTCCGAACGCGATGGCCGACGGCAGCGCCACCAGCATGGCGGCAATCCCGCCCCAAATGTCTCCGCTCAGGGACGGCGGTTTTTTGACCATCGCTTCCGGCGCGGCTGAAATGGGCATCCCCTCGCTGCGCCCGTGCCGCTCCTCGTGTGCTCACGAAGAACACGGGGGCGGGAGTGCTCCCGCCCGGCGTGTGTTGTCCGGGTGCGAAGGCCATTTAATCCGACTTGCACGGAAGAGGAAAGCTCAAACGGACAGGTCGGGCCAAGTGCGAGTGCTTGGCTCTTCAGGCGCGGCTAGGGTACGGGGCACAGCGTCCCGCCGGTGCGCTTACCCCGCGCCCGCATGCCGGCGCGCGCGCCGCCGGAAAAGCGCGGAGAAACGATACAGGCGGGACGCCTGTGCCTCGAACGGCTCCCGGCGCTACCGGTACGTGATCGTGCGCAGCCCGTAGTAGACGTTCTCGGACGTAAGCAGTTCGACTTCCAGCAGCGACTGCTTCTCCGGAGGGAGTTCGCCGATCAGGTAGTCCACTGCGTTGAGCAACGTCTTGGGCTCGAACGGCTTGGTGAGGTAGAACTCGGCGCCTTTGTTGTAGCCGTCGCCGATGTCTGCCGAGTTCGAGCGCGCCGTCAGCAGGATCACGGGCACGCGGTTCCGCATCGGGCCGCGGATCTCGCGCAAGAGGCCCAGCCCCGTCATGCCCGGAAGCATGATGTCCAGGACCATGAGATCGGCCTTGACTCCTTCGCGCAGCGCCAGCAGCGCGTCTTCCGCGGTTCCGTACGCCTGGACCGCGTAGCCGTGCTGAAGCAGCATGCGCGCAACGCCGGTGCGCACATCGATCTCGTCGTCCACCACAAGCACGGTTTTCTTCTGCGCCATGGTCCTTTCCTCCCTCTGCTCGGTCCTTCCCTCCACCGCGTTGTTACCGCCGCACGCCGGGCGCGCGCTTAATACGCGCCGCTGGCCGCGCCGGCTTTGTTCGATTCTCCAATCAGATAATGGACGGCGTTCATCAGTTCGATGGGATCGAAGGGCTTGCGCATGTAGATCCCCGCGCCGCGGTCGTGCCCCTTGGCGACGTCCACCGTGGAGAACTTCGCGGTCAGCAGGATGACGGGGATCTTCTCGTAGCCGCTCTCGCGCAGCTCGTCGAGCGTCTGGTAGCCGTCTTGCACGGGCATCAGCACGTCCAGGACGATCAGATCGTACCAGCCGGCTTCGCGCACGCGCTCCAGCGCCTCGCGGCCGTTGGAGGCCTGGTCGACGTCGTAGCCGCCGCGCGTGAGGATCCGGCTCAGGCCGACGCGCACGTCCTCTTCGTCTTCCACGATCAGGATCTTCTTTCGTGCTTCCACGGCTGGCCTCCTGCTCCCTCCCCGGCTCGTATCCGCGAATGCGCGGCGTTCCCAGGTTCTCCTCATGTAAAGATCCGCGTCGAGGACTTCCGTGACGATTCGCTCTCGCGCTTCATCGCCCGCATCGCCGCCGCAAGGCTCAGGTAATGCGGCACGCTGTTAAGCAGTCCGATCTTCAGCAACACCTGCTTGATATTGGGCGCCAAGCTCACCAGCACCGTGTTCCCGCCGAACTCCATGGCCAGCGCGCGGCATTCGAGCAGGAACCCGATCCCGCGGCTGTCGATGTGCGTGCATTCCGAAAGGTCGAGCGCCATCCACGGGCTCCAGCGCGAGAGCACTTCCTGTATGATCTCCAGGAGCGTCTGAATATGTACGCCGAACAGCATGCCCTTGAACTGCACGCGCACGCGGCGGTCGTACAGCTCGGCGGTGGTGACCAGGTCGCGCATCTTCCACGACTTGGTGCGTTCCACTTTCAGGTCCTGCACCGGCAGCGCGTCCAACTCGAACGAGAACTCCGTGCCCTCGCCCGGCTTCGATTTGAGCGCCAGCTTCTTGTGATGCGCCTTCACCATGCCGCGCGCGATGGCGAGGCCCAGGCCCGTGCCCTTCGTGTACGTTTCGCCCTGGCACCGCACCTGATAGTACGGCTGGAAGATCCGCTTCTGCTCTTCCTCCGAGATGCCTTTTCCGTTGTCCGCAACCCACATGCGGATCTGGTTGCCCTGGTGCCGCGCGCCGAGCGTGATCCGCAGGCCGGGTTCGTTGTGCAGGCTCGCGTTGCTCACCAGGTTCACGAGCACCTGCACGATCTTCTCGCGATCGCATTGCGCGTAGATGTTCTCGTCCAGCACGTCGGCGCTCACCTGGCACTGCCGCTCGCGCAGCAGCGGGGAGAGCAGGCTCATCACCTCGTGGATCACGCCCACGATGTCCGTATCCTGGATGTTCAGTTGCAGCCGGCCGGACTCGATGCGCGAGACGTCCAGCACTTCGTTGATCAGCTTCATGAGCCGGTCCGTGTTCCGGCGCAGCATCTGCAGCGACTCCTGGTTCTCCGCGTGCTTCAGATCCGGCGGGCCGTTCTCCAGCATGCTCAGCGAGATCTTCATCGCCGTCATCGGGGTCCGCAGTTCGTGCGTCACGACGGAAACGAACTCGCTCTTCAGCCGGTCCAGTTCCTTCAGGCGCTCGTTCTGCCGGATGACGTGTTCGAGCAGGCCCTTGCGCTCGATCGCATAGCGGATCACGCGCCGCAATACCGCGGGTTCGGACTTGCCTTTCAGCAGGCAGTCCTGGGCGCCCCGGCGCATCGTCTCGACCGCGATGTCCTCGGTTTCGGCGCCCGTGAGCACCAATATCGGCAGGAGCGGAGCTGCTTTTTGCAGTTTCGAGACGGTCTCCGGGCCGGTCGAGTCGGGGAGATTGAGGTCCAGCAGCGCGATGTCGAACGGTTCGCGGCGAATGAGGCCGAGCGCCTCTTCAAGCCAGCCGACGGTCTTGATCGCGAACTCGAATTCGGAGGGGCGCGTCAGCGCGCGCGTAACCAGGTACGCGTCCTGCGGATCGTCCTCTACGAGGAGGACTTTCGTGACGGATCCCCTGTCCATAGCCCTTTACTCCCGTACGTCGCGAATAAGCCCACTCGATCGCTTTGATTTGGCATATATGCATCCGCGGATATGCGACTATGCGCCCGATTAAATCAAACCATGTGGTTTCAATTGAGTCAATTTTTGAGACGCGAAATTTCCACACTGCGCTCTTTTTCCAAGGCATTTTTTGGACGCCGGCGCAAGAGATTTGATCTGAAAAATGGCGTCAATGCCAGTGCGAGCATCCAGGTTTGCCGCACCGGGGATTATTCGCCGGAGTTCAGTCGAGCCAGACCTCATGGGGTTGGGCCGAGCCGATCAGTTCCTGCGTTGTGCGAATCAACTCGAACCAGTCCACGGACTCGGGATCGCCCAGCGTCCGGTAGCGGTTGCTGCACGCGTGGATCTCTTCCGCGTAGTCGGAGTTGGACAGCAGAATGGTGGGGACCGCAGCGTATCCGGACGTCCGCAGGAACTCGTGCGCCTCTCGAAAACGCAGCGCGTCTTCCGGAGTATGCATCAGGATCAGGTCCACGCGGACGCCCGCGTTCAGCTTCTCGATGGCCTCCAGAACGTCGCGCGCCTTCTCCACTTTGTACCCGCAGGTGGCCAAGGTCGTCGTCACGCGCCCGAACCGATCGCACGCTTCACCCACGATGAGCACGACTTTTCTTTCCATGGCGCGCCTCCTTGTTTTTCCATGCGCGCGTGCAAAAAATATCCGCTGAAAGCATTGAAAGAGTCTCCGTTTAACACAGAATCCTCCATATAAATTTGACCCTGTTTGAGTAGGGCCTGTCAAGGATGCGCCGGATTTACGTACAAAAAACCTCGTGCATTGGCGACTCATTTTCGGTCGGTAGATTTGGCTTTTTGGCCAATTTGCCAATGCGTTTCGGACGATAAAAATAGGCGCCCTTTCACTTCCGCGGCGTCGGGTGAAACTTCTCGTAAAAATCCTTTCCCGCGTCCGCCGGGATGATGTGCGTGTTCAACTTGAACTGCGTCCCCTCCACCGCGGGCGATTCGACGCCGCTCGACGCCTCGCCCGCGCGCACGTCCGACGGCAGCACGCCTAGGTAGCGCTTGAACGCGCGCGTGAACGAGTACGCGTCGGCAAAACCGAGCTCGTAGGCCAGCGTCTTGATCGAACAGCTCCCCGCGCGCAGCATTTGCGCCGCGTGCCGCAGCTTCGCCTGCGTGCGGTACGCCTTGGGACTCGTGCCGAAGCGCTGCTTGAAGCGCCGGATGAAATGGTCCGGCGTCAGGCCCATCTCTTTGGCCAGGTCCTGAATCTCGCGGTTCGCGGTCAGGTCTGAACCCAGGACGATGCGCGCGCGCTGCCACTCGTCCACCCGATGCGCCTGCATGGGCCGCGTTCCGGCCACTTCCGCCATGATGTCCAGCATCTCCCACAGCGCCGAGATCACCCGCGCGTGCGCCGCCGCGGAACGCTGCGATAGATTCAGGCAGTACGTGTCGAAGACCTGCCGCATCCGGTCGAACGACGAACCCAGCGGCAGGTGCTCGGGCAGCGGGCCCACCTCGTCGAGCCACACCGTCAGGCGGTTCTTCGGCGGTCGCGCGAACGTGATGTGCGCCTCGTAAAAGTACGTCCGCCCGTGCGTGCCGTACTGGTTCAAGTCCGTGGCGCGAAACGCGAGCAGGTCGCCGGCCTTGGCGTGGAAGTGCCCGTTCGGCGTCTTGGCTTCGATGTGCCCCGACTTGCACAGCAGAAAATGCGCGCCGGGCACGCGATACCGGAACCACGGGTCGTGCGTGTAGTCGTAGCACGCCGCAAGCTCCACGCTCGGCTGGAGCTCGTCCAGGACGATATATTGGCTCGGTTCGGGGGATGACGGGGTGGTCATGTCGATTTCTGCGGGTCGCTTGCCCTAAAGCGCGGCCCGTAATCCGTGGCGCTGCCCTGCCGATAAGGGTAGAGAGAATGTATCGCGATACGCGCGTGTTTCAAAGTCTCGCGCAACCGCGAAAGGTAACTTTCACCCGGAGGAACGCCTGATGTCCACGACGCTCGAGGCCGCGAAAAGTTCAAAGGTCGAACCCCAGGAAGGCTTCTGGGCGGGCCGCAAGGCCGAGCCCGCGCAGATCCAGGAATGGGTGGAGCGCTTCAACCGCGACGGCTACCTCTTTCTGCAGAACGTCCTTCCGCCCGCCCTCGTCGCGCAGCTTAAAGCCGACCTCGACCTCGCCCTCGGGCCTAAGCCCACGATCGGCGGCGGCATCGCGCTGCAGATGCGCATGTTTGAACGCAGCCCGGCCAACATTTCGCTCTTCGATCTCGAACCCATCGTCTCCTTCGCGGAAGCGCTCGTCGCGCCGGACTGCCACGTCGTCCACAACAACTCGTTCATCTCCCCGCCCGGCGGCGGCATCAGCACCTGGCACCAGGACGACAAGCCGCACTACCTCGTCACGCACGGCGAACCGCCCACGAACGTCCGCCTGCCCGTGCTGCTCTTCACCGCGAATTACTACCTCACCGATGTCGAGCGCGTCGAACACGGCGGCACCGAGGTCATCCCCGGCTCGCACCTCTTCGGCGCCAATGCGCCGGGCGACATGGCCGGCACGCCCTGGGAGAAGCTCATCGAACCCAACCTCGGCAAGGCCGGCAGCGTGGTGCTGTTCAACAACCAGGTCTGGCACCGCGGCGGGCCGAACCGCAGCGACCGCACGCGCTACATGACGCAGGTCAGCTACGCCCGCCGCCTCATCGGGCACAAGTATTTCCCGTTCATGAATTATCGGATGCCCGAGCACGTCTACGCCGGCGCCGACGCCCGCCTCAAGCGCCTGCTCGGATTCCTGCCCTCCGGCGCCTACGGTTGATGAACCGTGGCATCGGCGTCCCGCCGATGGTCTCACCGGCGTCCCCGCCAGGGAGTGCTCACGCCACTACGAACCCCGCCGAGACCACGGAGCCACGAATTAGGCGCGCCGTTTGATCCGCCTGCTTCCCCTGGAAGCCGTTTCAGCCTGAGAAGTCTGTGGTAAATTGGCTGCGGCTTTCCAGCGGAGGTGCTCGATGCGTTCCACCATCCTGTGCGGCATGGCCGCTTTCTTTCTTGCGGCATCGCTCGCTTGTGCCGCCGACGAAGAACCGCCCTTCCGCCGCGGCGTCAACGCCGCCGGGCCGGAATTTGGCGGCGCGATCCCCGGCGTCCCGAACAAGGACTACACCTTTAATAATCAGAAGACCTTCGACTACTTCGCCAAGAAGGGCCTCACCGTCTTCCGCGTCCCGCTTAAGTGGGAGCGCCTCCAGCCGGCGCTCTCGGGCGACTTCGACGCGGCGTACCTAGCGGCGCTTAAGAAAAATATCGAGTGGGCCAAGGCCGCCGGCGCCAAAGTGATCCTCGATATCCACAACTACTGCCGCTACCGCGTCAAGATCGGCGACGCGTGGAAGGGCTGCATCATCGAGCAGAAGATCGACGAACAGGTTCCGGTGAAGACCGCCGACTTCCAGGACCTCTGGAAGCGGCTCTCCAAAGAGTTCAAGGACGAGTCCTCGATCTACGGCTACGGCCTGATGAACGAGCCCCACGACATGGGCGCGTCCGACTGGAAGGCGATCTCCAACGCCGTGATCGCAACGATCCGCGAGAACAAGGACCGCACGCTGATCCTCGTTGGCGGGCTCAGTTGGTCCAACGCCGCCGATTGGGAGAAGCACAACGGCGCGGAGAGCTGGGTGAAGGACCCCGAGAACCGCTTCATGTACGAGGCCCACTGCTACTTCGACGCCGACAACAGCGGCTCGTACAAGAAGTCCTATGCGGACGAGCTCGCCAAGAATCCCGACCTGCCCGAGATCGGCCGCAAGCGCCTGCAGCAGTTCGTCGAATGGTGCCAGAAGAACAAGGTCCAGGGGTTCTTGGGCGAGTTCGCCGCGCCGCGCGACGACCCGCGATGGTGTGAGGTCCTCGAGAACTTTCTTCAGGAGCTCGACAAGGCCGGCTTCGGCGGCACCTACTGGGCGGGCGGCATCTTCTGGGGCGAGAAATACTCCATGAGCCTGCAGCCGGGCGACAACTTCACCACCGACCGCCCGCAGCTCGCCGTCCTGCTCAAGCACATGCCCGCCGCGCCCGCCGCGAAGCCCTGATGAAGCTCGAACCGCTCACGCTCCGGCCCATCGGCGTCATCCGCACGCCCTTTACCGACCGCTACCGCGCGCCGCGCCAGCCCGGCGCGGGCGACGCGCCGGCGGTAGGCGTGATCGAACTCGAACCGCGCCGCAACTTCGAACAGGCGCTTGAAGACCTCGCCGGCTTCGAGCGCATCTGGATCGTCGCGTGGTTCCACCGCAACAAGACGTGGAAGCCCAAAGTCCTCCCGCCGCGCGGCTCGAAGACCAAGCGCGGCCTCTTCGCCACGCGCTCGCCGCACCGCCCGAATCCCATCGGCCTCTCGCTTGTGCGACTGCTCGCGGTCACAGGCCGCACGCTGCGCGTCGAAGGCGTGGACCTGCTCGACGGCACGCCGATTCTCGACCTCAAGCCGTATCTGCCTTATGCCGAGGCCTTTCCCAACGCGCGCATCGGCTGGCTCGAAGCGGCCGCCGCGACCGAGCGCAACGGCGCTTCCTTTGAAGTCACCTGGTCCGCTCTTGCGCGCGAACAGTCCGGCTGGCTCCGCCGCGAGCACGGCATCGATCTGCACGCGCACGCGGAGCACGTGCTGCGCCGCGACCCCGCGCCGCATCCGTACCGCCGCATCTCCCAACGCAAGTCCGGCGGCCTCCAGCTTGCGCTCAAGTCCTGGCGTATCCTCTTTAGTGTGGCTGGCCCGCGCGTGCTCATCGAACGCATCGTGAGCGGCTACTCGGCCGCCGCCATCGCCAAGGCGCGCAAAGGTTCTCTTCACGACCACGCCGCGCAGGTGGCATTCCGCCGCGCATGGCCCGCTGCCCAGCCGTAAATTCGCTTAAGAGCCCCAACATCGACGCCGATACTTTCCCTAATGCACCATGCCGTGCCCGCGCACGCCTACTAATAAGGATAGGCCCCATGACACCGGCTCCCGCGCCCCGCTCGAAGAAATCCGAAGGCTCTATCGCGGTGCTGAAGGCTCCGCGTCCGCGCCACGCCGCGCCCAGCGCCGATGCGCTCGCCCGCGCCCGCGGCGCGCTCGAAGCCCGCATCGCCGAACGCTGTCCCAAGTCGCTTGCGCTGGGCGAACGCGCGCGCAAGGCGCTGCCCGGCGGCGTGAGCCACGACAACCGCTTCGTCGGCGGGCCGAGCCTCTACATGCAGAAGGCGCGCGGCGCGCGCAAGTACGACGTGGATGGGCGCAGCTACATCGACTACTGGGTCGGCCACGGCGCGCTGCTGCTCGGGCACGCGCGGCGCGAGATCGTCGAGGCCGTGCATTTGGCCGCGCAGGAAGTGATGCACCCCGGCGCCTGCCACGAACGCGAGGTCCTCTGGGCCGAACGCGTCCGCGCGCTGATCCCCAGCGCCGAATGCGTGCGCTTCACCGCCTCCGGCAGCGAATCCACCGCGCTCGCCGTCCGCCTCGCTCGCGCGCTCACCGGCCGCGACCTGCTGGTGAAGTTCGAGGGCCATTTCCACGGCTGGCTCGACCATGCGGTCAACGCCATCGACGTACCTTTCGAGACCCCCTGGACGCGCGGCGTGCCGGAAGCCGTGCGCGCGCTCACCCGCGTGCTCCCCGCGAACAACTTGGCCTTCGTCGAACAGGCGCTCTCCAGCGGCGATGTCGCTGGCGTGATCCTCGAGCCGACCGGCGCCGCCGGCGGCGCGGTGCCGCTCGCCGCGGGCTTTCTCGACGGCCTGCGCGAACTCTGCACGCGCTTCGGCACGAAACTGATCTTCGACGAAGTGATCACCGGCTTCCGCGTCGCGCCCGGCGGCGTGCAGGACCGCTTCCACGTCTTTCCCGATATTACGTGCCTCGCCAAGGTCCTCGCCGGCGGCATGCCCGGCGGCGCGGTCTGCGGTCCCAAGGAATCGTTCGCGCCGATGCAGTTCAGCGGCGACGGCGCCAAGGACCGCGTCCGCCGCGTCGCGCAGTACGGAACGTTCAACGCCTCGCCGGTCTCCGCCGCCGCCGGCAACGCGATGCTGCGCCTCGTCGATGGCGGCGCGCCCTGCCGCGCGGCCGAAGCCTTTACCACGCAGCTCAAGCGCCGCCTCAACGCGCTCTTCAAGGCCGAAGGCCTGCCCTTCGCCGCCTACGGTTTCTCCTCGGTCTTCCATCTGTTCACCGCCGAACCCGCCGCGGCGGAGTTACTGCGCGACGGCGAAATCGACGCCGTGCAGATCAGCGCCGACCGCCTGAAGAAGAAAGGCGCGCTCGACGCCCTCCTGCGCCGCGCGCTGCTGCTCGAAGGCGTGGACCTGCCCCCCGGCCGCCAGGCCTGGATCAGCGCCGCCCACGGCGACGAGGAACTCGAAGAGACCGTCGACGCCTTCACCCGCGCGCTCCATGCGCTGCGGGAACTGGGCTGCCTGTAGACTATGAAGCCAAAAGCGTATCTTGAAACGACCGTTGTCAGCTACTTGACCGCGCGAGCCAGTCGAAATCCCATTATGCTCGGCCACCAGAAACTGACGTGGCTGTGGTGGCGCTATCGCAAGGCATCGTATGACCTATTCGTTTCGCCTCCCGTAATTGTCGAGTCCATGCAGGGTGATCGTCAAGCCGTCCAACGCAGGCTTAGACTACTCTCAACGATAACCGTGCTCGAATTTGATGATACGGCACGGAATCTAGCGAGCACGTTAATCACAAACGGCGCCATCCCTGCAAGCGCAGACCTGGACGCTTTGCATATCGGGATTGCCGTCGCGAGTGGAATGGATTATCTTTTAACTTGGAATTGTAAGCATATCGCCAACGCTTTTAGGCGTCACCATATTGAGGCGATTTGCACACGCTTGGGTTTCAGTGTTCCTATTATTTGTACGCCCGAGGAGCTTCTGGAGGATTGGAAAAGTGCTTAAAGATCCGATCGTGGAAAAGATCCACAAATACAGGCGTGATTACGCCCGAAAGCACGGACATGACCTGAAAAAGATCTGCGAAGATCTAAATCGAAAAACCAGGGATCTTGGATTTAAGACCGTCCGGCTGCCGCCAAAACGTCTGGCGCGCCGCAAGGCCGCACATTAGCCAAGCGAGTTCTTCGATATTCAGTGTTCCTGCTCCATCAATAACGCGACGCCAAAGTTTTTCACCTTGGCGTCGCGTTAAAATCGTCAATCGTAAATTGTAAATCGTCAATCAAACTCAGCGCTTCAAAAAGAACGGCTGCGTCCACGCCATCGCTTCGCCCGGACCCCAGCACTCCACGCGCACGTAGCTGTATTTCGCCTCTTCGGGCACGTGGAAGGTGATCTCCTTCGCGTCCACGTGCGTCTCGCGCTTGCCCGACGTGCTGTGAACGACGATGCGCTGCGCGTTCGAGGTCTCCACGTGGATCGTGCGCCCGCACACCGCGATGGTGCGGATCTCCACGCCCGTCGAACCGTAAAAGCGCCCCGCCGCGAGCGCCTCGACGATCGCCTTCGGCGTCTTCTTCTTCGACTGGACCACGTTCCACGCCAGCTCGACGTCCTCGGGGCGGTGGCTGTCGTCGTTGGCGAAACCCCACACCTTGCGACCCTTCGCGAGCAGCCGGTCCCAGCGGTCCGTGGCCAGCGGCGTGCCCATCAGCCGCCGGATCACTCCATTATAGATCTCGATGCCGCTGTAGCCTTCCCACGCGTCGAGCTTCTCCTGCGGGCAGTGGTTGAAGTGCTCCTGCCAGTTGGGGTGGTTGATCACCGCGAACGCCTTGTCCTTCGCGATCTGCGCGAGGATCTTCTGCCGGTCCTCGTCGGGCGGGATGAACGTGCTCGCGTCGATGTGCAGCAGGTGCGGGCCCTTCGCGCTGATCTCGTTGCCGGGGATCATCGCCATGCCGTGGCTCTTGAATGGCGCGGGATCGATCAGCTTGTCGTGGTCGCTGATCATCAGAAAGTCGTAGCCGCGCGCGGCGTAGTCGTCGATCACTTCCTGCGGCGGGCGCGAGCCGTCGCTATTGGTCGTGTGCGTATGCAGGTTGCCCTTCAGCCACGGCGTGCCCGGTTCGTCGTACGAATGTTCAAGCGTGAGCGGCATGCTGGTTTCCTCGGTGGTTGGAAAACGATAAATCGTAGCGCCAAGCCCCCGCCGCGCAATGCAACGAACGCGCTTGCCGAGGCCTGGCCGGCGCTGCAAGCTCAGGTCATGAAACTTCGCCCCGCGCTGTTCGTCGCGCTGCTTGCGCCGGCCTTTTTCGCCCGCGCCGCAGAGACTCCGCCCGCCGCGCCGCCCGAACTCCCCGCGCCCAAGCTCGCCGGGTACCTGCCCGAAGACCCCATCCCCGAATCCTCCGGGCTGGTCAAGAGCCCCAAGCACGCCGGCGTCTTCTGGACCCACAACGACTCCGGCGACACCGCGCGCGTCTTCGCCGTCGACGCCAAGGCCAAGCTCCTGCGTACGGTGGATATCCCCGGCGCGAAGAACGTCGACTGGGAAGACCTCGCCTTCGACGAACAGGGCCGCCTCGTCGCCGCCGACATCGGCGACAACGCCCGCAAGCACGCCGCCTGCACGCTTTTCCGCTTCCCCGAACCCGACCCCGCGCAGCCCGATGAGAAGGTGGCCCCCGCCAAGGTCCAGACCTACCGCTTTACGTATCCTAAAGAGGTTGGTCAGCAGGACGCCGAGGGCCTCATCGTCCGCGCGGGGTACGCCTACGTCTTCACCAAGGAAGCCGAGACCACCCGCTGCTTACGCGTGCCGCTGCCCGAAGATCCGCCCAATGACGCGGTCGTTGCCGAGTTCGTCGCGCAGACCCAGGCCATCACCATCGTCACCGCCGCCGACCTCTCGCCCGACGGCAAACACCTCGCGCTGCTGACATACATGATGATCCTCACGATCGAACTTCCCGAGCCGCTCGAAAAGACTGTGAAGGTCGGCGACGCGAAGGCCCTCCCGCAGCCCTTCGCCGGAAAAATCCGCAAGCGCCCCATCTTCCTCGGCCAGGCCGAAGGCCTCGCCTGGAACGGCGACGACCTCCTGATCTCCTGCGAGCAAGGCCCCAAGAGCCTCATCAAAGGCGGCGGCCTCTGGCGTACGTTTTACGTTTTACGTTTTACGTTTTACGTTTTACGTTTTACGTTTTACGTTTTACGTTTTACGTTTCACGAGCCACGAGCCACGAGCCACGAGCCACGAGCCACGAGCCACGAGCCACGAGCCACGAGCCGCCCTCAAATTCACTTGTTTCCCCCACCGCGGGAGCGGTATAGCATGTCGTCTGCAAAAACGTTTTCGGGAGGCGTGCCATGTCCCACAGCGTGTTCGAGACCAACCTGCCGGGCTTCAAGCTCAAGGCCCGCGGCAAAGTCCGCGACGTTTACGATCTCGGCGATCAGCTCCTGATCGTCAGTACCGACCGGCTCAGCGCGTTCGACGTCGTCCTGCCCACGCCGATCCCGGACAAAGGCCGCGTCCTCAACGGGCTCTCGCGATTCTGGTTCCAGTTCCTGGGCGAGACCGTCAAAAACCACATCATCACCTGCGACGTGGCGCAGATGGGCCACGGGCTCGAAAAGCACCGCGATGTCCTGGCCGGGCGCAGCATGCTCTGCCACAAGGCCCAGGTCTTCCCCGTCGAATGCGTGATCCGCGGCTACCTGATGGGCTCCGGCTGGAAAGAGTACAACGAGAAGAACCGCACCGTCTGCGGCATCGAACTCCCCCGCGGCCTGAAGAACGGCGACAAGCTCGCCGAACCGATCTTCACCCCCGCGAGCAAGAACACCACGGGCCACGACGAGAACATCTCATTCGATCTCGCCGTCGCGCGCCTGGTCGAAATGATGGCCCTGCCGCTCGACACGGCCCGCGCCCACATGCAGCGCCTCAAGGACCTCAGCCTTGCGGTCTACAAGAAGGCCTACGAACGCGCGCTCTCCTGCGGCATCATCATCGCCGACACCAAGCTCGAATTCGGCCTGCACAATAACGAGATCATCCTCGTCGACGAGGTCCTCACGCCGGACAGTTCGCGCTTCTGGCCCAAGGACGCCTGGACGCCCGGCAAGGTCCAGCTCAGCTTCGACAAACAGTTCGTCCGCGACTACCTCGAAGGTCTCGGCTGGAACAAGCAAGCCCCCGGCCCCGAACTCCCCGAAAAGGTCGTCCAGAAGACCCGCGAAAAGTACGTCGAAGCCTTCCGCCAGATCACGGGCAAGGAGAATCTGGACGAGTAAGCTGAATTATGCCTGAGGTGAGGATTTATTCCGGTAGTGCAGAAAGTGAAAAGCCTGGGCTCATTGTTCAGGTGATTGGCTTCATTCCGTTGCCTATTATGGCCAAACTTTTATATAACCTCATGAATTACGGCCAGCATGTTCACACAGCAATGAAAGAAATGGAGATTCAATACAATAATTACTCAACGATACTCTTCTTTACTCTCTTGGATTTTGGCGGACCGTGGTGGGGAATTGGCCTCTGCGTGATGGGTAGCATTGCCTACTGGATATGGGGTATTCGTACAATGTCCAGGGTCGTTTGGTTCAATACCATCGTAATTATTATCTATCTTTCCTTAATGTGGTTCATATTCGATGCCACGCTAAATCCAATGTTTGAACTTATGGGCAAGGTCAACGGAAACAACCATTAACCACTACATGTTTTATACCCGCAAATCTTGTCCTCTTCGACTTGCCATTGAAAATCGCCCATCCTCCCCCTTGACATCGCCTCCTTATAGGTTACTATCCCTTACAGCGAACGCGTGATTCCCTATGGGCGATCCTAACCACGCCGCCGCAACCTGAGGCAATTCCCAAACCAAATCGAGCAACAAATAACCCGGCCTAGCCGCGTCGTGCGTTCCCCTCTCCCGTCAAGGGAGAGGGGGCAGGGGCTTGCGGCGAGCGGCTCGTCTGAGCTCGCCGATGGCTCAGCCGAGCGGGTGAGGGTGCCCTGGTGCTTGCCCCGCACTCTGCGACGCCACGCCAAATGAGCCGCTGTCCGTTCGGATGGGCGGGCCTCCGCGCCCGCCCATAGCCGTCCGGCGAAGCCGCTCCATTTATCCGTGAGTCCCGACGGTGTCGGGACTTCACCGAGTCCCGCCAAAGCAGGACGAGCATAGCCCCCACGTTTACGTGGGGGTGTGCAGGCGCTTTGTTTGTTGTGTTTTTTACCCTCGTTTACGAGGGTTAATGCAGCGGAGTGAACTCCTTGGCATCCGAATTAACCGCCGTAAACGATGGTCGAAATCTTTGGAGTGTATCGGCCATCTCCGGGCTGAAAGCCGGTGGCTATACTCGGCCCGATTCATCGAGCCTCGAGGAAGCCCCGTTTCGCGGGCTAACGGCACGCGCTCGCGCACATCATGTGCATCTTCTTTCAGGATTCAGAGCGTCAATCCCAGCCTCAGAAGGGTTGCCGCTCGAATTTCGAGTTTCGACATGCAAATTTGCAGTTCACCCCGTGCATCTTTTTTCAAGAAATCAGAGATGTATTGCCGTCCTCCGTGCCCTTCGTGGACGATCCATCGTCGTTCTTTCGGATTTCGATTTTCGATATTCGGATTTGCCGTTCACGATGTGCTCATTTTTACGCGAAGAACGCCAACGAAATTCGCTAGCGCTTGGCGAGCGCTCGCGACAGGAAGGACCTCTCGCACCCGCATCTTGGACTCGGGCCGCGAGAGCTACCGTGCGTCGTGCACATAATGTGCAGACTTTTTTCGAAAATCGCGGTGCTAAGTGCCGTTCCTCAGCACTTAGCACGCAGGACTCAGCACTATAAAGGAGAGCTTCCACCCAGCTAATTAACTCTCAAATCTACAACTGAATATCGCGTGCCAAAGCGTGAAAGAACGCATGCCGTTCTCCGTGCCTCTGCGTCTCTGCGGTGAAAAAGAAGTTACGGCAGCTCGTTGCGCTTGCGGATGATCCACTCCGCCGTGACCAGGCCCACGAAGCAGAGGAAGAAGAGCGGCAGGTTGAACAGGCTCAGCTCGGTGAGCTTGCGGCGCGTGCGTTCGCCGGACTTCAGGTCCCGGACGAGCGCCTCCGCGTCGGCCAGCGCCATGTAGCGCCCGCCGGTCTTCTCGGCGATGCGCCGCAGCAGCGCCTCGTTCAAGTCGAGCTTGTCGAACTCCTGGTTCGGCCGGCCGACCGCGAACGTGAGCTCCTTCTTGCCGAGGTCTTTTTCGCCGAGCTTGCCGGTGACGGCGACATTGTACGTGCCGGGCACTTCGGGCTGCCACTTGGCCTGATAACTGCCGGCCTCGTCGCCCTGCGCGGCGGCGGTGAGCTTCTGCGTCTTGCCGTCGGGCTTCGTCACTTCGGCCTCGATCGCGGCCTCGCCGGTGAGCTGCCCGCTCGAGTCCAGCGCGCGCGCGTAGAGCACGGCGGTCTCGCCCGGGCGGTAGTACGCGCGGCCCATGTGCGCCTGCATCGGCTCGCCGCCGGCGCCGAACTTCGCGTCCTCGCCCGCGAGCCAGCGCAGCGTCTGGCCCCAGATCTTGTGATAGGGGCTCTCGCGCCCGATGCCGCGCGGGATCGTGAGCCACGGCCAGGTCGGCCCGGCGAGAAACGCCGCGCAGCGCCCGCGGCCGGCTTGTCCTACGACGAAGACCGGCAGCGGCTTGCCGTCCGCGCCCTTCTCGCCCGGATGCTCGGCTAGCACGCCCGCGCCGGGCGCCGGCCCTTGGCAGCGGTTGAGCAGTTCCAGGTCTTTCAAGTGTTCGGACGGGAGGACGCCCGAGCCCGGCGTGAGAAAAAAGTTCGCGCAGCCCGTGAGCACCGGATGCCGCGCGCCCTCGTCGGTCAGGCGCATCTGGAACGGCGTCTTCACGAAGCCGTCGTCCGCGCCCATGCGCACGGGCATTAGGCCGGCGAGATCGGTGCCGGCAAAGCCGCCCGCGCCGAAGGACTCGTCGCCGCTGAGCCAGAGCACGCCTTTGCCGTTCTCGACGAAGGCTTTGAGCCCCGCGCGCGCCCCGGCGTTGAAGTGCTGTGCCGCGAGCCCGCCGACGATGACCACGTCGAAGCGCCCGTACACTTCCGGCGCGTCGGGGATGCGGTCGAGTTTCAGGCCCGCGACGTCGCCGCTCTGCAGGAAGACGTCGGAGCGAACCTTGATGAGCGACATCAGCCGCACGTGCGGGTCGCGCGCGAAGGCGTTCTTGAGGAACTTGCTCTCGCCGCGCACGACATCCAGGTACAGCACTTTGATCTGCGGCTCGTTGACGTTGAGCAGGAACTCGGCCTCGTTGTTCTCGGCGAGCTTCTCGCCCGGCTTGCGCTCGGCCTTCACCACGAAGCGGTGCAGCCCCGGCTGCTTGGGCGTGAAGTGCAGCTTCACTTCCTGCGAACCGCGCAGGCCGTCGAGCACCAGCGCCTCGCGCGCGGCCTCCTTGGGCTGCGGCTCGGTCTTGTCCGAAGTCGCGACCGCGCCCTTGTCCCACAGGCTGATCTCGCAGCGCTCGCCCTCGAAGCCCCAGGCCTCGACGAACGCGGAGACCTCGCAGAGTTCGTCCGCCGCCGCGCTGGGCTTGGTCTGAACGTCGGTGAGCGCCACGTCCTTGAAGCGGTTCTCGAGCAGCAGCGGCGTGCCGACGCCGATGCAATCGACGGGAATCCCCAGGGCCTTCAGGCGTTCATCGGCGGCCAGCCCCGAGTTGTCCTGGCCGTCGGTGAGCAGCAGGGCGCGCTCGGGCCGGCGTTCGCCGAGCCCCGAGACCGCGCCTTCCACGCACGGCGCGAGCGCCGTCGCCTCGGCGTCGGGGAAGAGTTCGCTCAAGCCCTGCGCGTTCTCGACCGCCTTCGCCTCCTGCCCGATCGCGAAGAGCCGGACATCGAAGTCCTCGCCCAGCCGTTCCCACGCGCTTCCCTGCAACAGAAAGTTGCGCGCCTCCTGAAAGCGCGACGGCCGGCCCTCCAGGTCCGCGATGGACATCGAGCGGCTGTTGTCGAGGCCGATCAGGAGCGCGGGCTTCTCGGACGTGCGGCGCTCGAACGAGAGCACCGGCCTGAAGAGAAGCAGTACGGCCAGCAGCACCGCGGCCAGGCGCAGCAGCGTCAGCAGGACGAGTTTGACGCGCTCGACGCGGCTCGCGAGCTGCCGGTAAAAGTGGATCACCGCCGCCAGCGCAAACAGCGCCAGCAGCGCATAGAAGACCGCCCACCCGCCGTGGGCCTCGAAGGCGATCTTGAGCTTGGAGATCCCGAACATGGCGAAGCCCATACTACAGAGGCAGGCACGAAAGCCGAATATCGAAATCCGAAAGCTGAGGGCGCTTGCCGTGAACTTTCGGATTTCGTGCTTGGGATTTCGAGTCTGCCGTTACGCCGTTGCCAGCGGCGCGCCCTCGAAGAGCGCCCGATTCTCGTCGGTGATGGCCGCGCGGCCACGGAAGCCGGAATGGAGGTCGTGCCACCATTCGAGCTTGTCGCTCTCGCCGAGCTTCCAGCAGAGGTAGACGAGGTTGTCCTGGTAGCGGCTGTAGAAGTCCACGAGGCCGATGCGGTAGTCCTTGAGCTCGACGTTCAAGTCCTGCAACTCCGCCTGGAAGCGCAGCATCTCGGCCTCGAGGCTGTGCAGCTTGTTCTCGAGCGCAAAGGCCTTCTCCTCGGCCTCGGAGCCCGCGTTGAGGTTCTCGCCGAGCGTGAAGCGTTCCTGGCGAATCTGCTCGTACTTGCGGAACGTGGCCACGATATCCGCGACGATGCGCTTCACGAGCGGCAGGCACTTCTCGGCCTGTTCCACGGTATAGAGTTTGATAGAGGCCATAAGCGCTTCCGGGTCCCGTTCGCCGCGCCATCAGGTTTAGTGTACCCACCGCGAAATGCCAGCGACACCGCGGCTATGAGGAGCGCGCCCACTCTGAATGCGCCCGACAATTCGGCGGGACTCGGTATGATGGCCCGGCGTGGAGGGCCGACCCGTGAGCATGAGCAGAATCGTGGGTGCAGGGCTGGGGGCGCTGATCATGGTATTGGCGAAGCCGTCGCTGGGCGCGGACGAGTGGAAGCCGCCGGAAATCAAATTGCCGGAACCGATAACGCACCCGCGCGTGGCCGCCTTGCCCGAGGAACTCGAGCGCCTGCGCGTGGCGTGGAAGGCGGACGACGCCAATCACAAGGCGCTGATTTGGATAGTGGACGAGGCCGACAAGGGCCTCAAGGCCCCGCTCAACTTTCCTCCACGCGGCGCGCAGCACAACCAATGGTACCAGTGCGACGCCTGCCAGCGCGGGCTCGTCACCGTCGATGCCACGCACCACAAATGCCCCGGCTGCGGCAAGGTCTACTCGGGCGAACCCTACGACGACGTGATCTTCGGCCGCATCCATCGCGGCAACTTGAGGTACGCGCGCATGGCCGCGTGGGCCTACGCCATCACCGGCGACGCCAAGTACGCCGCCTTTACGGCCAAGGTGCTGTTGGGTTACGCCGAACGCTACGCCGCTTATCCCTTCCACGACAACGCCAGCGCCGACGGCAAGCACAAGCCCGGCAAATCCGGCGGGCATCTCTTCGAACAGACGCTCGACGAGGCCTACACCACCGCCACCGAGATCGGCCCCGCCTTCGATCTCGTCTATCCCGAACTGAAGGACGACGAGCGCAAGACGATTCGCGAGAAACTCATCCAGCCGATGCTCGAGAACATCGCCAACAACAAGGCCGGCAAGAGCAACTGGCAGACGTGGCACAACGCCGCGTTCGTCTGGGGCGGCGCGTGCCTCGACGACGCCGCGTGGCTCAAGCGCGCCGTCGAAGATCCCGCCAACGGGTTCCTCTTTCAGATGAAGGACTCCGTGACCGGCGACGGCATGTGGTTCGAGAACAGTTGGGGCTATCACTTCTATACGCTCGGCGCGATGGTCTGCATCTCGGAGGGCGCGCGGCGGCTCGGCATGGACCTCTGGAACCATCCCTCGTACAAGAAGATGTTCACGCTCCCGGTCTACTACACGATGGCCGACGGCACGCTCCCGCGCTTCGGCGACGACGTGACCTCCTCGGGGCGAGGCAATCGCGTGCTGCTGGAAGCCGCGCAGCACGCTTACAAGGACCCCGCGATCCTCGCCCTGCTCGACGCGACGCCCAGTTTCGAGAGCGTGATGTTCGGCCGCGACACGAGCCTGAAGGCCGATCCGCCCAAGCTCGAGAGCCGCGTCTTTAAGGACGCCGGGCACGCGATCCTGCGCACGCAGGGCGCGGCGGGGCTCACCGCGGCCTTCACCTTTGGACCGTTCGGCGGCTTCCACGGCCACTTCGACAAGCTGACGTTCGTGCTCTTCGGCTACGGCCGCGAACTCGGCGTCGATCCCGGCCGTGCCAAGAGCCAGGCGTACCGCCTGCCGATCCACACGAACTGGTACCGCGCGACGCTCGGGCACAACGGCGTCGTCGTGGATCGCAAGAGCCAGACAGGCGCGGATGGGGAGCTCGATCTGTTCGCCGCCAACGAGCGCTTCGCCGCCGTGCGCGCGCGCTGTTACACCGCTTACAAGGATTTCCACCAGACGCGCCTGCTGGTGCTGGCGCCCGAGTACCTGCTCGTCTTCGACGAACTCTCCGCGCCGAACAAGGCCGAGCGCCGCTACGACTGGCTCTACCACGAGCGCAGCAAGGCCGCGACTTGCGACGCCGCGGCCGAGGCGGGCGAACTCAAGGATTATCCCGGCGTGGAGTTCATCAAGAACGTGAAGACGGGCGCGACCGACAAGCCGGTGAAGGTGCTCTTCGAAGACGAGGCCGGCGCGACACAGCTCCTGCTGGACGCGCAGCCCGGCACGCAGGTGACGACCGGCGACGGACCGCTTGGTTCGGTGGACGAGCGCGTGCCGCTCGCGATGGTCACGCGCAAGAGCGCGACTGCGCGCTTCGCGGCCGTGATCGAGCCCTGCGCGAAGGACGGCAAGCCCACGGTCGAGGCCGTGACTATAGAGGAGAAGGACGGCGTCGTGACGCTCACGGTCGCGCGCGGCCCGGAGCGTGACACGGTGACGCTCTCGGGCAAGACCCTCGAGGTGAAGCGCGGCGCCGAGAAAGTCTTGGAAGGGCAGGAAGAGAAGTAGCCGCATCGGCCGTAACCTCTTTACGGGCAGCGCATTGCAAATAAGGTAAAATTCCTGTGGCAAGCGGCTGTCGAGCGGCACCTATGGGCTGAAACGCCTTGGAGGTGCTCGAGCGATGCCAACCGCGGTGCTGACCAAAAGGGCGACGAAGATTCCGAACGAGCCGGCTTCCGAAGACGCGGTCCTCCTGCGCCGCTTCAGCGAGCAGGGGGACACGGAGGCGCTCGACGCGCTCTTCCGCCGCCACTCCGACGCCGCCTACCGCGTGGCGCTGCGCTCTTGCCAGAACGCCAGCGACGCGGAGGACGCGGTGCAGACCGCGTTCCTGAAGATCCTTCGAGACGCGCGGCAGTTCCAAGGCAAGTCCAGCGTGCGAGGGTGGATCATGAGCATCGTCGTGAATGCGTGCCGCATGAAGAACCGCGAGGAGGCGCAGCGCCGCAAGCGCGAGGAGTCCGCGGCGGCGCCCGGCGCTCCGCGCGAGGCCGGACTTGCCGCGGAGACGTCCGAAGCCGTCGCCGCCGCGCTTCAGACGGTCCAGACGCTCCCGGACCTCTACCGCATGCCCGTCTGGCTCCACTATGTGGAAGGCTACGGGTACGACGAGGTCGCGGCGGCGCTCGAGGTCAAAGAGAAGACCGTGCGCGAGCAGGCGCGCCGCGGGCTCGAACAGGTCCGCCAAGCCCTGGCCGCGGCGGGCTTCGCGGCAGGCGCGGCTGCGGTTCCGGAACTGCTTTCCAGCGCCGCGTTGCCGGCGGCTCCGGCCGCGCTCGTGGCCTAGTTTAAAGGTTTGATCGCGGGCGGCGCGGCGCATGCCGCGGCGAACGCTTCAGTGGCCGCCTCGGGTAAAGCGGCCGGCTCCTCTTTCTTAGGCTTGGGAGGCACCACGATGAAGATCACGGCGTGTGTTTTACTTGCGACGGCCGCCACGACCGCAGCCGTAATGAATTCCTCCAACGGACGCACGGCCGAGACGGTCAAGCCGGGCGAGACGGCCAAGCCCGCGCCGAAACTTGAGAAGCCCGCCGGCGAGGAAAAGACCGCCGCGGCCAAGAAGGGCGACGACAAGGCGCCGCTGGGTTCGTCCGATTTCTACCCTTCGCCCGCGCATCCGATCGGCTGGCGCGGCGACGGCACGGGCTGCTACCCGGGCGCGACGCCGCCGACCACCTGGTCGCGCAACGACAAGGGCGAGAAGAAGAACATCCTCTGGGAGGTCAAGCTGCCCTGCCACAGTTGGTCCACGCCGCTGATCGTGGGCGAGAAACTCTTCGTCCGTTCCGATCCGTACGACCTGCTCTGCATGGACAAGAACACCGGCAAGCTTCTCTGGATCCGTTCGCATCCGCCGTTCGTCGCCGTGACCGAAGAAGAGAAGAAGGCCAACCCAGCGTTCAAAGAAGTCGAGCCGCTGATCGCGGAACTGCAGAAGCTCAACGACGGCTTCGTCGCCGCGGGCTGGACACAGGAACTCTACGACAAGAAGTACAAGCTCCAGAAACAGATCAACGACCTGACCGCGAAAGCCGACAAGAAATACGCTCTGCCGCCGGACCGCTGGGTGGAAAGCTGGACCGGATACACGGCTTCGACGCCGTGTTCGGACGGGAAGTGCATCTACTTTTCTTCCGGCGACGGCGTCGCCGGCTGCTACGACCTGGACGGCAACCTCAAGTGGAGCCAGTACGCGTCGCTCGCGGCGGGCTGGGGCGAACACGGCGACGGCGATTCACCCACCCTCGCCGGCGACAAGTTTATCGTCCCGCAAGGCATCCACGCCCTGGACAAGACCAACGGAAAAGTGCTCTGGACGATGGACTACAGCCCCAAAAGCACGGAGTTCGACCGGGAGCAACTGGGCCTGTACCGGTTCGCGTTCAATGGCACGGACTTTGTCGTCATGCGCGGCAATATCCTGCGCGTCAGCGACGGCAAAGCGTTCGGGAAGCTCTCCTGGATCTTCTCCTCGCCCGTCGCGCACGAGAACATGCTCTACAACGTTCACCAGGGCGGCGGCATCTATTACAACAAACTGGAGCCCTTGCCCAACGGCGAGCTCAAAGCCACGTCCGTCGTCAACGGGGAGTACCACGGCGCTCCTTTTCCGCTCGACGATCCCAAGAAGAAAGACGACGCCATGGCCAACTTCTGGGTGCCATCGCCGCTGTATCACGACGGGTTGATCTACTGTCTCTCGAACTGGGGCAAGCTGATCGTGGCGACGGAGAAGGCGACCAAGCCCGACGAGGTCGTCGTCCTGAACAAGAACCTGCCGTTCGACTTCAAGAACCCCAAGCACCGCAAGACCTGGGGCTGCGGCATCGGCGCCAGCCCGGTGCTGGCAGGGAAGTACCTCTACGTGACGGACAACGCGGGCTGCACGCTGGTGCTGGAACCCGGCCGCGAATACAAGCTCGTCGCCAAGAACAACATCGACCATCTCATGGTGAAGGGCTGTGAGCAGGGCCACTGGAACGACAACTACCACGAAGTCACGCTCAGCACGCCGGTCTTTGATGGCAACCGCATATACCTGCGCGGCGAGCAGAACATGTACTGCATCGCGGAGAAGTGAGCGCTGTTTCCGTTGCCCAACACACGGGTTGGCTGGTTAGCTCGTGGGCTGGTTTTCTGGTTGGGGGGTTGCTTGGGCGCCGTCTTCGAGCGGGAACTTGTACTCGCCGCGCGCGCATCGCGCCAGGATCTCCTCCAAGTCCGGCCAACAGGTGTGGCAGCCGCAGCCCGCTTGCGTGGCCCGCTGGATCTCCTCGACGGTCGTAAGCCCGAGCCTCCGGACCGCGCGCTCGATGGTGGACTCCCAGACCTGAAAGCAGGTGCAGATCGGGTACTCCTCGGCGGGTTCGGGATGCTGGCTTGAGCTATTAAGAGGAGGGGCTGGCGAGGCTGGAGTGCTCATGAAGGTGGTCCGTATCCGCGATCTCTACCTTTATATAGTATCGTACAACGCTCTAAAGCGTAGCAACTTAGCCTACATAATCCTTAAAGAATCCATGCGCCTGTGAATGTAATCTAAAATGCCTGAGTAGGTTACGCGGATGGTGTATTACAAGTATGACAATGGAAACAAGTATAACAATAGGGCTGAAGCGATGACCAAGCTCACCACCGATAACCGCCAGCGCCTACATCTCCAGGTTCGGGACCGGATCCTGAACATGCTGGTCAAGGGCGGCAGCAAGCGCGGGGATGCGGTGCCGACGTACCGCGAACTCGGCGAGCGCCTCAAGGTCTCGCTGGTGACGGTGCAGCGCGCGATGGACGAACTCATCAAGGAAGGCGTCGTCGAAGGCTGGCCGGGCAAGGGCACTTTCGTCGCGCGCGAACTCTCCGCCGACGTCCGCAAGCTGACGCAGGCGGGCCTCGTCTTCTACGGTTCGCGCCAGCTCTTCTTCTCGTCGCCGTATCTCATGGAGATCTTCCAAGGCATCCTGCTCCAGGCCGAACGCGCCGGCGCGGACGTGCGCATCTTCTCGATCAAGAGCGAGGGCCGCATCGCGGTGCGCGAGATCGAAGAGAGCGGCGTGGACGGCCTGCTGATGCTGGGCGTCGCGAACGACGGCTACCTGGCCGAGGTCGCGCGCGAGCTGCTGCCGCTGGTGGTGCTCGACTACCGGACCTCCGGCGTGCCCGCGGATTACGTCGTGGCCGAGAACGAGAAGGCCGCGGCGCGGCTGGTCGCACACCTCGCCGGCCTGGGCCACCGCAAGATCGCGTACCTCGACGGCTACTCCACCGACACGCTGCTGCCCGGCGATCCGATGATCGAGACCTCCGACGTGCGCGAGCGCCGCGAGGGCTACCGCCGCGCGATGGAGAAGCTGGGGCTCGCGCCTTGCGTCTTCGGCATGGCAGGCGCGCTGCCCCCAAAGAACATCGAAGCCGCCGCCGCGCGCATCGCCGCGGGCGCGGCGACGGCCGTCGTGACCTACGATACCTCGCTCGCGCGCGGCCTGTTCGAAGCGCTTGCGAGCCGCGGCGTGCGCGTGCCGTCGGACTGCTCGCTCGCCGCCGTGGCCGGCGCCGGCGACCCGCAGATCGGGCCGCTCACTTGCACCTACAATCGCGTGCGCTTCGTCGAGATGGGCGAGCGCGCCGTGAAGCTGCTGGGCGAACGCTGCCGCAACGGCAAGCCCGCGGAAGCGCTCACCTCGACCGTGGATTCGGACTTCGTCCTAGGCAATACGTCGGCCGCGCCAACGGCGTGAGACCAAGGAGTTGCGCATGAACGCTCGCACCAATCTCTTCTTCGCGCTGGGTCTTAGCCTGCTCGCACTGGGCGCGGCGCTCGGCTGCGCGTCCGATGCGGTCGAGGTCCGCGACGGCTTCGTGCAGATCCGCGCGCTGCCCTCGCTGCCGGACGTTACCTGGGTCCCGCGCGAACTCAAGAAGGCTCCCGCCTTCAAGTCGGAGAAGGTCCGCTACGCGATCTACGTGCTCGGCGAGGGCCGCAAATCGGCCATGATCCTGGCCTGGGACGAGTCCGAAGGCACCGGTAAGGGCTACGACACGCTCTATGCAGACAAGAACTTTAACGGCGACCTGACCGAGGACGGCGAGCACTTCTTCAGCAAGAACCCCGCCGACCCCAAGAAAGCCGAGAACGGCGCCTTCGAGCGGTACCACTTGGGCAAGATCAAGGAAGCCGACGGCCCCGGCGAGTTCGAGTTCCATCTCGAGAGCGCCTACAGCAACGATGCGCTTACGTACCCGACGGAGTTCCGGGTGAATGCGGCCAAGGGCGGCTTTGCGGTCGGCTGCATTCCGGGCAACATAAGTCTCAAGTGGTCGAACGAACTCAAGGCCGCGCCGGTGTACGTGCTCGGCGGGCCGGCGGTTCCCTCCGTGAACGAGAAGCAGCCCGGCGAGTCGCTCGGCACGCTCGAGGCCGGGCGTTCCTTCCATGCCTGGTACACCGTGCGCATGTTTGGTGACAGTCACGACACGCAGCTCCGTTTCGCCTTCTCCACGGTGGGAAGCGCGGGCCAGCCGCAGACTCTGCTGCGTGTTCTGGACAAGGACGGCAAGACGCTCGAGGAACTTCCCTTCGTCGGCGGCTGCGCGTGCGGCGGCGGCTATGGCCAGGAGGTCCTGATTCCGAGCCGCGTGCCGCCGGGCAAGCACGAGGTCGTCGCACGCATCAAGCGCCCCGAATCGCTGGGCGGGCCCGCCGACTTCATCTATCCCATCGAAGTGACCAATCCGATGTACGGCAAGCCGATCAGGGATCCGGCGTACACGAGCCTCAAGCAGTCGTTCCCCGGCGCGCGGGTTGTCAGCCTGCGCCGGATCGGCGGCGAGAAGGAAGCGCAGAAGGCGTTCCCCGAAGAGGTCCTTGTTCCGGGCAAGGTTGAAGACAACCACCTGATGGAAGACTGTCTTCCGTATCAGAATGATGGAGGCGACCGCACCCTGTTGGTGGGACACCGCCAGGGCGATGGCCGCAGCCACGAGTACCGCATGCTGCTGCGCTTCGACCTCAGCGCGCTGCCGAAGGACGCCAAGATTCAGGCCGCGAGCGCGCGCCTCACGCTCGTGGCCTCCGACCAGTACTCGCAGCTCAAGGCGGGCGCGGTGCTCGAAGCCTACGCCATGCGCCGCACTTGGATCGAGTCCATCGCCCGCAGCGTTCATGAGACGCCCTATAGCAACTGGTACGGCCCCGCGATGCTCTATCAAAAGGATAACGTGGTAAAATGGGGCAAACCCGGCGCGGACGACCCCGAGGTGGACCGCTATCCCGAGCCCGCGTGCTCGGTGGAGGTGGGCGAGTTCCCCGCGCTGCTCGAACCGGGCAAGGATGCTAAAGGCCCGCGCGAACCCTGGCGCATGGTCGGTCTCGACCTCACCGCGCTGATGAAGAAATGGCAGTCCGGCGAGATCCCCAACTGCGGAGTGCTCCTTAAGGTCAAGGGTTCGCTCAGCAGCTACGTCTGCTCCAGCGAGTTCCCCGACTATCCGTTCCGGCCCACCCTGGTGGTGGCGTACGAAGGCTCAGAGGCCAAGGCCGAGATCACGGTGGCGCCCGGGGAAGATCTGGCCGCCGCGGTGAACCGTGCCAAGGAGTCCAAGCGGCCCGTGCTCGTCAAATTCTACTCGTCCACGTGCGGCGTCTGCCGTCGCGTCGAAGAGTCCACCTACGCCGACGCGGAGGTGAAGAAGGCGCTGGGCGAACGCTTCGAACTGGTCCGCCTGAAAGTCGAAGACCACGCGGACCTCGCCGCGGAGCTTGGCGTGGGCTCGGTGCCGGCCGTAGTCGTGCTTGCGCCGGACGGTAAGACGCAGAAGGCGCTGCTCGCGGCCTCACAGCTTAAAGACGCGCAGACGTTCCTGGACGCATTGCAGAAACTGAAATAGAGAAAAGACAGGGGGAATGACCCATGCGTTACGCGTGCATCCTGGCAACAATCGCGACGGCTGCGCTTATCGGTGGAAAGGCTGCCCACGCCGCGGATTCTAAGGGCGGCATGAAGCAGATCGCCTCGTACGCGGGCCCCGAGGACTTCTCCTGGGTCAAGCGCGACGGTTACACGCTGCCGGCGTTCAAGTCGGAGAAGCCGCGCTTCACGCTCTGGGCGCTCGGCGACGGCAGGAAGTCGGTCATGCTCATGGCCTGGGACGAGTCGCAAGGCACGGGCAAGGGCTACGACACCTTCTACTTCGACAAGAACTTGAACGCCGACCTCACCGAGGCGGGCGAGCGCTTTTCCGCCGCGCTGAACGAGGGCGCGACCTTCGAGACCGGCGCGGTCAAGGAGGCCGACGGCGCGCGGACGTTCTCAATCAAGTACGTGCGCGAGAAGGACAACTTCGGCTGGCAGTCGGGCTTCAGCATGGGCGGGCCGAACGGCGGCTACGGCGTCGGGCTGCTGCCCGGCAACTTAAAGATCCGCTGGACCGAAGACCTGAAGACCGCGCCGGTCTACCGGCTCGGCGGCGGCGAGCCCATGGTCTTCGCCAACGGCAAGAAGCCGGGGGAAGCCTTGGGCAAGTGGGCCTCGGGAGCCATGGCCGGCGTGCACCTCGATACGTTCATCTGCGGCAGCGACCTCCAGAACCAGTTGAAGTTCTACCATAGTCAGGTCCCGGGGGCGGGCGACCCAAAGATCATGCTGCGCGTGCAGGATGCCAAGGGCGCGGCGCTGGAAGATATTCCGTTCGCAGGCGGCTGCGGCTGCGCGGGCTCGTTCGGGCAGGAGTTGCTCGTGCCTTCGCGCGTGCCGCCGGGCAAGCACACCGTGGCCGTGCGCGTGAATCGCGCCGAGTATATGGGCGGCGCGGCGGAGTACCTCTTCCCCGTCGAGATCGAGAACCCCGACTTCGGCAAGCCGCTCGTCGATCCCGCCTACCAGGCTCTTAAGGCCAAGGCGCCGTCCGCGAAGATCGTCAGCCTGCGCCGCGCCTCCGCGCCGGGGCAGGATGGCAAGGGTTATCCGGAAGAGGCCGTCGTCGGCGCGCAGGCCGCGGACGACACGCTCTACGGCAACACGCGCGATTGGAACATGAGCAATGTTAACCAGGGCGGCGAGCCCTTCAACGGGCTGGGCACGCAGATCCACCATCACAACGACAGCCGCACGCTGCTGAAGTTCGACCTCTCCGCGCTGCCCAAGGACGCGAAGATCGCGGGCGCGCAGCTCCGCATCACGCTCAGCAACCAGCCCTTCACCGGAACCAAGGCCGACGCGAAGGTCCAGGCTTTCGCCGTGCTGAAAGAATGGATCGAGAGCGAGAGCTGTTGGACCGCGGCGAAGAAGGGCGTGAGTTGGGGCGCGCCCGGTTGTGACGGCGCGGGCGCGGACCGCGCGGCGGAACCCGCGGGCAGCGCGGACATCGCCAACTTCCCCGGCAAGGACGAGCGCTACCGCTTCGTCGCGATCGACCTCTCCGACCTGGTCAAGCAGTGGGTCTCGGGCCAGCAGGCCAACCACGGCGTGCTGCTCAAATTCGCGGGCTCCGGCTGCGTGACGTTCTACAGCAACGAGTTCCAGGACTATCCGTTCCGCCCGGAACTGCTCCTCGCGCTGGACGGCGGCGGATCGGTGCAGTCCGCGACCGCCGCGCCCGCGGGCGAGGACCTTGAGGCCGCGCTCGCCGCCGCGAAGAAGTCCGGCAGGCCCTTGGCGGTAAAGTTCTATTCGCCCACCTGCGGCGTCTGTAAGGCCGTCGAGCGCGGCACGTTCTCCGACGCGGACGTGAAGAAGGCGCTCGGCGAGAAGTACCAGTACGTGAGTGTGAAGATCGAGGACCGCGCGCAGCTCGCGCAGGACCTGGGCGTCGGCAGCGTCCCGGCGCTGGTGATCCTGCAAGCCGACGGCAAGACGCGCACCGCGATCCTTGGGAGCGACGTGCTCAAGGAAAAGGAGAAGGTCCTCAAGGCCCTCGCCGATCCGGTGCACGCGCCGTCGGGCGGTTGAACCGCTTCACTGAGAAGTTTCCAGGCACCACCGTAGCGCGCCTCGCGGTTGCGCTGCGCGAATCCCGGCACTAGATTCCCTCCGTTGAACGTACGCGCCGCGTTCAGGAGGGAAGCGCCCATGCCCAGCCCGCTCAAGAACCGCATTGCGTTAGTCACGGGAGGCACCGGGGCGCTCGGGCGCGCGGTGGTCAAGCGTCTCGTGGCCGGCGGCGCGCGCGTGCATGTGCCGTGGATCGTCGAGCGCGAGGTCGCGGAACTGAAGAGTTACCTCGGAAAGCTTGCCTCCAAGGTCACGCTCCATTCGTCCGACGTCACCGACGAGTCTTCGGTTCGCGCGCTCTTCCGCCAGATCGCCGAACGCTCCAAGCGCCTCGACATCCTCGCGAACATCTGCGGCGGCTTCGCGTACGCGGCCTTGGAAGAGACCGACGCGGCGACCTGGAAGCGCATGCTCGACATGAACGCGACCAGCGCGTTCCTCTGCTGCCGCGCCGCGGCGCCGTTGATGAAGAAGGGCGGGGGCGGGCGCATCGTCAATGTCGCGGCCGGCCCGGCGCTGAATCGCGGCGCGGCCATGATGAGCGCCTACGCAGCCTCGAAGGCCGCGGTGCTGAACCTGACGTACTCGCTCGCGGAAGAACTGCGGCCCGCCAAGATCACGGTGAACGCGCTCGTGCCGACGGTCATCGATACGCCCGCCAACCGCAAGGCGATGCCCAAGGCCGATACCTCCGCGTGGCTCAAGCCCGAAGAGATCGCCGAGGTCATCGAGTTCCTCGCGGGTGACGCTTCGAGGATCGTGACGGGCACGGCCGTCGCTCTGAACAAAAGCTAGGTTGGAATTGAACATGCAACATGCCTATATATAAATAGTTAAGTAAAATTTAAGATTTTTATACGATCCATAATGTAACGGTTTACATATGTTCGTAATAACGAACATAGGGAGACCGTGCATGAATATCGCCCCGCCTGAAGCAGAACACGGAGCCGACGTCTCCACGCAACTGCGCCAACTGCGCGAGAGCCGCGGGTTGAGCTTGCGGGCTTTGGCAACGTTGGCGGGCGTCACGCCGGCGGCGCTCTCGCAGATTGAGAACGGCAAGAACTCGCCGTCGGTCAGCACGCTCAAGAAGGTCCTCAGCGCGCTGGGGACGACGTTGGGCGAGTTCTTCTCGGCGCAGGAACGGCCGGGCGACGGCGAGAGCTTCGTCTACCGCTCGGGCCAGCTTGTGGACCTGTCCACAGGCCAAGGTTTGAAGTTCCTCGGCCTGCCCGGGCCGGCGCCTGGCCGCGCGCTGCAGGTGCTTTTCGAGACCTACGCGCCGGGCGCGGACACCGGGGCGGAACCGTACGCGCATCCGGGCGAAGAGGCGGGGTTCTGCGTCGCGGGCACGGTGGAGGTGACGGTCAACGGCCGGCGCGAGATCCTCGGGCCGGGCGACGGGTACTACTACGCTTCGACGCTGCCGCATCGCTGGCGCAATATCGGAAACGTTCCGGCACGGGTGATCTCCGTCTGTACGCCGCCTACATTCTAGAAAAGGAGAAGGGATATGCGAAATCTCGAACTCAGGCGCGCGCTCACGATGCAGCTACTGGCCTGCGTACTGAGCCTCGCGGTGGCTTGTGCGAACGCCGCGGAGCCGGCTCCGAACCAGTGGACGCCGGTGAACGAGCCGCCTGCGGGCGTGCAATTGTTGGGTTGGGACGAGCTGCGCTACGCGCCCGAGCTTGAAGGCGTGCTCTTTTACGGCGCGTACCGGAGTTTCACGAGCGAGAACCAGAACGCGATCTGGGTCTACCGCTACAAGGAGAACCGCTGGCACTTGCTCCACATCAATATGTTCTACGTGCGCGACGAACTGGCCTCCGACGGCGGGCACAGCAGCGGCAAGATGTTTTACGACGAGAACCGGAAGGTCATGGTCTACGGCGGCCTGGTGAGCATGTCGCGCAACGACCGGGCGCGGACGTGGATCTTCGATCCGGCCGCGGCCGTCGGCTGGGACGCTAATCCGCCCGGACCGGTGCCGGGCATCGCCTTCGACGGCACGTCAACCTACGTACCGGATTGGAAGGCCGGCTTCCAGTACTCGTGCGGAGCCGGGACGTGGTCATTCGATGCCCTTGCGAACAAGTGGGCGAAACTGGCGACCGGCCAGGGCCCCGCATCGACGTGCGAACCGGTCTACGACCCCAAGCACAAACGAATTCTCGCATTCGGCGGCAGCCGCGGGCATTACGGCGGAAAGGCATTCGAGACCTTGAACGACCTGTGGGCCTTCGACCTCGCGGCGAAGACCTGGTCGAAGCTGGAGACCAAGAACCCGCCGCCCACGCGCGGCTGGCCGCAGTTGGCGCTCAGTCCGGCGCACGACATCCTGATGCTCTGCGGAGGCGCTTCGGGCGCCATGGACAAGAACGGCAACGCCGAATTTCGCAACGATACCTGGACGCTCGACCTCGGCACGCTGGAGTGGACCAAGCTGGAGAGCGCCACGTCGCCGCCGACCTCGTACTCCAACCACATGGCCTATGACCCGCAGAACGACGTCTTCCTCCTCGTCAGCGGCAGGACCACCAAGAATCTCGGCTACGGTTACCCGTGCCAGATGTACGCGCTGCAATACGCAGGCAAGGCGGCGGCTAAAGCGCCCGCCGCTGCGGTCCCAGCCGCTCCAATGCCCGCGTATGATTTCAAGGCGCTGCCCAAAGCAGAGAAAGAATGGGCCGCGGTGGGCAGCGGTCCCGTGAGCGCCGTGCAAGGCTGGGGTTTCCGGCCGTCGCTGGCCTCGAACGGCGCGGAACTCCTGCTCGCGTTTGGAGAATACGATCCGCCGGGCAAGTACGGCGACGAAGGCTGCTATGTCTACGCGTTCAAGTATGGCGGCGGCTCGTGGAGTCGCTTGGGCTCGCGGGCGGTTAGCGATGTAAGCGCGCATGCCCAGGCGCCCTCGGCGGCGTTCGATGCGGCCGGGAAGCCCGTCGTCGCATACTTGCAGATCAAGCAGTGGAAGCCCGCGCAACTCACGCTCAAACGCTTCGACGGTGACTGGAAAGCGGCGGGCGAGATCGCGCTGGACGGATTGCCGGGCATGCCGGCGCTCGCGGGCGGCGCGCAGCCGCTGGCCATCGCCTGGCAGCACCATCCCAAGAACGGCAAAGGCATCGGCGCGTTCGTGGACGAGAACTCCGGCGACGCCTGGCAGCCCGTGGGCGACGGCAAGGCGCTCAACGTGGACGATCCCGGCGCCACGCGCGGCCAGTTCGTCGCGCTAGTGCGCGATCCGCAGGGCCGTCTCGTGGCCGCGTGGTCGGAGCAGAAGGCCGGCTACGAAGGCGAGAACACCACGCCCGAGCGCATCCACGTGAAGCGCTTCGAAGGCGGCAAATGGGCGCTGCTGGGAACCGAACTTCCCATCTCGAAGCCGCAGTCCCGCGCGCTCGGTTACGCCATTGCGATTCACAACGGCGAACCGGTCGTGGCGGTCTGCGATGGCACGGACGGCGGACAGGCCGCGCTGCTGGTCTACGCCTGGAGCGGCGGGCAGTGGAAGGCGCTCGGCGATGCGCCCTTGAATGTGCTCGGCAAAGAGAGCGGCGCGCTCAAGCCCGCGCTGGTCTCGGACGGCAAGAACCTCTTCGTGGCGTGGCCGGAGTTTCAGCCGCATCTGCCGCCGCTGTTGTTCGCTAAGAAGTGGGATGGCTCCAAATGGAGTCTGGCCGGCGGGCCGCTCAACATTGCGCCGGGCAAGGGCTCGGCGCAGACGCCCATGATGGCCCTCTTGAACGGTAAGCCCGTCGTCGCGTGGTCGGAACTCGTTCCGCTCGGAGACGGTATGCGTCAAATCTTTGTGAAGACCATGCCGTGAGAAAGTGCACTTTGTAGGCTGGATTTCGATACCCAACCTATTCAAACTGAACTGGTTATACAACCCTTTTTCCTGCCGCAATTTCTTTCCAAATGCCATCTAAGACTATAAGGTCTATACGCTGCGCTGTGCATTTATGGCAGCGCAGCAGCTCTTTGAGGCTCGTTTGATGGTCATCCTCTATTGCGACAAGTGCGGCAAGCGCATCCAGAATGCGGAGATTCTCCGTCGCGGGATCGACGAGAAGCAGCCGCCGGAGTCGATCGCCTGCGAGGCCTGCGCGCAGAAGGGCGCGGCCATGAGCGTCGCCGCGGGCATGGGCTCGACGGCTGTCCTCGTGGCGCAGCGGTCGGAAGTGCTGAAGCCGCCCAAGCCCGTCACGGGCGAAGCGGCGGCGATCGTCGCGCGGCCGATGGATGCGCCGCCCCAGACCGCGCGTCAGAGACCTGCCACCTCAATCGGCTTGCCCAAAGCGCAGAAGCCGGAAGCGCCCGCCAAGCCCAAGAAGGAAAACACCAAACTCATCGCGGTCTTCTCCGCGGCAGGCCTGCTGCTGATCGTCTTGGTCGTGCTGTTGTTCGGCGGTTCGTCCAAGGAAACGCAGGAGGCGCAGACCAAGAACGCGCCCGGAGCGGCGGCCGAAAAGTCGGCCGCCAAGCCGGCGCTGGATGTGAAGAACCCCGTGCCGCTTCCAGTACCGGCCGGGCCTCTGCTTACGCCCGCGCAGCCCAAGCCTCCGGTGCAGGCGAATCCCGATGCGTTGAAACCCGCCGAACCGGCCAAGCTCGAGGAACCACCCAAGCCTGCGCCGCCCGCCGCGACGGACCTCGCGCAGATCACCGACCCTGCCGTGCTGCGGGAGAAGATCAAGGACCTGGGCAACAAGGCCCCGCGCGACGAAGTCCGCCGCCTCTCCAATCTGGCGGGCCCCGACGAGCCCGAGAAGACCATTGTTGCCAAATTCGCCAAGAACAATCCCGACGATATCCGCTCCGACTACGACTCCAAGGTCGCCATGGCGGAGGACAAGAACGAGCCCGCGGTTAAGGTCACGGACGGCGGCGACCGCCTGGCCTGCTACTTCCGGCCGGGGACGCCGTTCACCAATCGCATGCGGGTGAACCTGAGAGTCTTTCAAGTGGGGTTGCGGGAAATGCGGCTCTCGATCATGGTCGTGAACGGAATTCGCTACAATATCGGCTTCAAGGCGCCGACAGAAGGGCAGTGGGGCGACGTGACCGTCGATTGCAGCGCCGCCGTTGCCGACGGAGTGAAGCTCCACAACCTCGCGATCCAGCACATCGAAGTCCACGGCTTCCGCAAGGGCGGCAAAGAAGGGACGTTCTTCGAACTCTCCAAGTTCGACGTAGTCACCGGCGGCCAGTAATAAAAAGCGGACCGTTTCCGGCCCGCCAGTTGTAAATTCTGCCTTCTGCCTTCTGCCTTCTGCCTTCTGCCTTCTGCCTTCTGCCGTTCAGCAGCCCGTCTTGACCCACGAACGGCTTTTTGCGGACTTCACGGCCGCGTCGAGGACGCGCTGGGTTTTGGTGCTGTCGGCGAAGTCGGGCTTGAGATTGCTCCAGTCGTCCTTGCCGAGCGCTTCCAGGATATCCGCCGCGCCGTTGATGAAGGTGTGCTCGTAGCCGATGATGTGTCCGGCCGGCCAGTACGCGCCGAAGTACGGGTGGTTGGCTTCGGTGGCGAGGATGTCCGTCCAGCCCTGCAAGTACGAAGGCCGCGAGGCGTCGTAATACTTCAGGCGGTTCATGTCCTCGAACTCGAAGCGGAGCGCGCCCTTCTCGCCGTTGATCTCGATGCCATTGCCGTTCTTGCGCCCCTGCGCGAAGCGGGTGGCCTCGAAGCTGCACAGCCCGCCGCCGCTCAGGCGACCGATCAGCAGCGCTGCGTCTTCGACGGTGACCTTGCCCTTCTTGCTGCCGCCCTTGGCGCTTAAGCCGCCGGTCATCGCGCCGAGGGGCCGTTCCTTGATGAAGGTCTCGAAGGCCGCGCTGACCTCGCTCACTTCCTCCCCGGTGATGAAGCGCGCCGCGTCGATGATGTGCGCGTTCAGGTCGCCGTGCGGGCCGCTGCCGGCCACCGCGCCCTGCAAGCGCCAGACGAGCGGGAACTTGGGGTCCATGATCCAGCTCTGGAGGTAGATGCAGCGGACGTGGTAGACGCGGCCAATGCGGCCTTCTTTGACAAGTTGCCGCGCGAGCGCCAGAGCCGGGACGCGGCGGTAATTGTACCAGGTAAAGTTGAGCTTCTTCGAGGCCTTGGCGGCCTTGGTCATGGCGTCGCATTCCTGCGTGTTCATGGCCAGGGGCTTCTCGCAGGCGACGTGCTTGCCGGCCTTGAGCGCCGCGATGGAGATCTCGGCGTGGTTGTTGTTGGGCGTGCAGACGTCGACGAGGTCGATGTCGTCGCGCTGGATGGTCTCGCGCCAGTCCGTGCTGGTCTCCTGCCAGCCCCACGTGTCGGCCATCGCCTGGGTGCCGGCGGGATCGCGCCCGCAGACCACCTGCATGACCGGCTTGACGGGCCGGTTGAAGAAGTGCGCGACCTGGGCCCAGGCGTTGGAGTGGGCCTTGCCCATGAATTTGGTGCCGATGAGCGCTACGCGAATTTCGCCGCTGGCCATGGTAATGCTCCCCTTTCCATGTTGGATGGATTCAGCTTGCAAAGGCTTTCGTTTAGACGCGGGCAGGCTGCCACACGAGGGATGAGCCGTCAAGTTCGGAGTTTCGATCTGCGCTTGGACGCGGGCATGCGTTTGACTAGAAGGTGCGAGCTTGCTTTAACTGCGCTCTTGCACACGACCCCAAGATAACGGAGCCTCCCCATGATCCTCGTCTTCCGTCCCGGCAGCACCAAGAAGGAGATCCACCACGCCGAGCAACACCTGAAGGAGCTTGGCTTCGAACCGCACACGCTCTACGGCGTCGAACGCACCGTCATCGCGGCCATCGGCGACGACCGCGTCACGACCAAAGAGCACCTCGAGACGATCCCCGGCGTCGAGCAGGTGCTGCCGATCCTCGCGCCGTATAAACTGGCGAGCAAGGAACTCCGGCCGGAGACGAGCGTCTTCGAGATCGGCGGTCCCGGCCCGGAAGTGAAGCCCTCCAAGCACAAGATTGCCATCGGCGGCAAGACGATCCCGGTGATCGCGGGGCCATGCTCCGTCGAAGGGCGCAAGGAATTGATGGAGGTCGCACAGGCGGTGAAGGAGGCCGGCGCGACGGCGCTGCGCGCGGGGGCGTTCAAGCCGCGCACGAGCCCCTACCAGTTTCAGGGCCTCGCGGAGGAGGGCCTCGAGTACCTGGCCGAAGCGCGCGAGAAGACCGGGCTGCCGATCATCACGGAGGTGCTCACGCCGGGGGATGTTCCGTTGGTGGCGAAGTACGCCGACTGCCTGCAGATCGGCACGCGCAACATGCAGAACTTCATGCTCCTGCGCGCCTGCGGCGAAGTGCAGACGCCGGTGCTCTTGAAGCGCGGCATGTCCGCGACGCTCGAAGAGTACCTCCTCGCCGCCGAGTACATCCTCACCGGCGGCAACCGGCGCGTGCTGCTCTGCGAACGCGGCATCCGCACGTTCGAGACCTACGTTCGCAACACGTTCGCGCTCGCGGTGATCCCTGCGCTGAAGGAGAAGACGCACCTCCCAGTCCTCGCCGATCCCAGCCACGGCACCGGCGTGCGCAGTCTGGTTCCCGCGATGACCAAGGCCTCGATCGCCTGCGGCGCCGATGGCATCCTGATCGAAGTCCACCCCAATCCCGAGAAAGCCAAGACCGACGGCCAGCAGACGCTAAGCGTGAAAGAGTTCGCAAAGCTGATGAAGGAGCTGAAGCCGGTGGCGGAAGCGGTTGGAAGGGCGATGTAACCATTTTCGATTTTGGATTTCCGATTGAACGGCATGGGCGATGGGGCCACGTTTTTCGCGGTTTTGCGCACCCTATTTTGCCGATACAACAAAGTTGGGTCGGGCGGCGTGGCCGGACCTGTTCTCTCTGCTTAAACCACGAACCATGAACTACGAACCCTGAATCGGGAGTTTCGAACTCCGCATGTACGTCTTCACGGTTGCCTCCCGGTACCTGCTCAAGCGCCCGATGAGCTACGTCGCGGCGGCGATCATCGTCCTCATCGTGGTTCTCTACCTGCTCATCATCTCGGTGATGGAAGGCTTCAAAGACCGCTACATGCAGGAACTCCAGTCGATTCAGGCGCACATGACCGTGCGCATCGGCAACGACCCCGGCGGCATCGTCTATCCCGAGAAATGGGCGGCGGAGTTGGAGAAGATTCCGGGCGTAAAGGGCATCACGATCGGCCTGGAGATTCCCGCCATCGCGCTCTTCGACGAAGGCCGGACGGTCGGAACGATCAAGGGCGTCGATCTGGAGCGCGAACTGAGCGTCGGCAAGCTGAAAGAGATGCTCAGTCCCAACGATATCGCGTCCTTTGGCGAGCACGACGTAAAAGGCAAAACGCTGCATGGCTGCATCGTCGGCGGAGCGTGGCAGCGCATGTTTGGGCTTAAAAAGGGCGACTACATGACCTTTCTTTTCACCGACGATGAAAAGAACCCCGTCGCCATGGCCTTCTTCATCGTAGGCTTCTTCGATGTAAAGAACGACTATCTCGAAACCACGGCGTACGTGGACCGGAAAGTCCTGGCCCGGCAGATCAAGCTGCCCGATTACGCCAAGACGCTCTCCGTCTGGGTGGACGGCGACCCCGACCGCCCGGACCTGGACGACATGCGCGGAGAGGTGCTCGAGAAGATGCGCGACCTGCTCAAGCGCGACGCCGCCTGGGCCACGGGATACAGCGAGCACCTGGAAGTCGAGACCTGGCGCGAGAAGGTCTCGAACCTGTACCACGCGATCACGCGCGAGAACACGATCATGCGCTTCATCATGGGCATCTTTCTCCTGTTTGTGATCATCATCATTATGCTGATCTTAAGCCGCCTCGTCGCCGAGAAGGTCCGCGACATCGGCATCCTGCGCGCCATGGGGGCGACCCCGCTGGGCATCCGCGCCTGCTTCCTTTCTCAGGGCGTCCTGATCGCGCTCATCGGCTTGGCCGTCGGGATTCCCTGCGCACTGCTGCTGATCCATAACGTCAATGGGGTCGAAGCGCTTATCGATGCAGTCTCCATGTGGATCGTTAAAGCGCACTTCCGCGTCTTCCCGAGCGAGTCGTTCCTGGTCAGCGAGATTCCCACGCATGTACGCTCGTTGGATCTGTTTCTGATCGCGGGGCTTACTCTGTTCGCCGGACTGTTGGGCGGATTGCTGCCCGCGTGGCGCGCCTCGCGCTTGAACCCCGTGGAATGCCTGCGGCAGGAGTGAAGGGCGTCGTGGAGCGTGGAGCGAGCTACGAATTACGATCTGACGATAGGGATAGATTCAAGGAACGTTGTATGCCGATAGCGAGTGCGAAGACCGATGCGAAGCATGCGCTGGCGGCTGGCCGCTCCGCCGTTTCGCTCTACGCTCTACGCTCTACGCTTTACGAGCCCGTGGGCCGAACCCGATGACCGATTCCGCCCCACAAACCCGCACCCTGGCCCTGCAGGCGAAAGGCTTGCAGCGCGTCTTCGTCGATGGCAAGCGCCGCCTGGAAGTCCTCAAGGGCGCCGATCTCTCGGTTGCGCCGGGCGAGGTCATGGCGCTTGTCGGCCGCAGCGGGTCGGGCAAGAGCACACTGCTGCATCTGCTGGGTCTGCTGGACCAGCCGGACGGCGGCGAAGTGCTCGTGGATGGTACGCCCACGGCGAACATGCGCGAGAACGACCGCGCCGAACTGCGCAGCCGGCACATCGGCTTCGTCTTCCAGCACTATTTCCTGATGTCCGACTTCAGCACGCTCGACAACGTCCTGATGCCCGCCCGCGTGGCACATTCGCCGGGCGCGTGGCTTGCCGGCGGCAGCGCCAAGGCCACGGCGCGCGCCTGGCAGCTCCTCGAACAGGTCGGCCTGAAGGATCAGGCGCGCCAAAAGCCCGCGACGCTCAGCGGCGGCGAACGCCAGCGCGCGGCCATCTGCCGAGCCTTGATGCTCCAGCCCCGGGTCCTGCTCTGCGACGAACCCACGGGCAACCTTGACCCCGATACCGCAAGTCGTATCATGAAGCTGATTTTTGAGTTAACGCACAAGGATGGGGTCGCTACCGTGGTTGTTTCGCACGATGTGACCTTGGCCGAGCGTGCCGACCGGGTGCTCCGTTTGGAGCAGGGGATTCTGCAACTGGAGACGAAGTAGGAGCCGAGCATGTCCATCAAAGTCTGGATCGACGGGAAGTTCTACCCCAAGGAAGAAGCCAAGGTCTCGGTCTACGATCACGGCCTGTTGTACGGCGACGGCGTCTTCGAGGGTATCCGCGCATACCACGGCAAGGTCTTCCGCCTCAAGCAGCACGTGGACCGGCTGTACGCGTCGGCCAAGGCGATCTGGCTCGAGATCCCGATGACGCGGGAGCAGCTCGCGCAGCAGGTCGATGCCTGCGTTAAAGAGAACAAGCTCACCGAGAGCTACATCCGCGTGGTGGTCACGCGCGGCTTCGGCGACCTGGGCCTGGATCCGCGCAAGTGCCCCAAGCCGACGGTGATCGTCATCGCCGATACGATCCAGCTTTACCCGAAGGAGCTGTACGACACCGGCCTCGCCGTGGTCACGGCCGCGACGCCGATCAGCCACCGCGAGAACCTGAATCCGCGCATCAAGTCCCTCAACTATCTGGCCCACATCCTGGCCAAGATCGAAGGCATACAGGCGGGGGTGCATGAGGTCATCATGCTCGACCACGAAGGCTACGTGGCCGAGTGCAGCGGCGACAACATCTTCACGGTCACTGAGCCCGATAAGAAAGCGAAGGGCAAGAAGATCGTCCGCACCACGCCGGCTAACGCGGGCATCCTGAAGGGGATCACACGTGATGCGGTGATCGAACTGGCCGAGGACGCCGGATACGATGTCCGTGAGGAGACCCTCACGCGCTACGACCTATATACGGCGGACGAGTTCTTCCTCACAGGCACAGGTGCAGAGATCATTTCAGTGGTAAAGGCGGATGGCCGCGTGATCGGCGACGGGAAACCAGGGCCGGTGACCAAGGACTTGCTGGGGCGGTTCCGCGAACTTGCGAAGTCAGGTGGATAAGAGCAGCGCGGGCCGGGAAATAGCAGTCTAACGGATATGCACAAGACCTGAACGTCCGCGGGGGGCGGATACCTTTTCAACATGCCACAGTTGCGCGTCAAAAGCGGTCCTCAAAAGACCAAGGTGATCCAGGTCGAGGGTTCCTCGCCGATTGTCATCGGCCGGGACGCCACCGCGGGCCTGCAGATCATCGACAAGGGCGTCTCGCGCGAACACGCGGAAGTCTACCGCGTGGGCGAGATGGTCTTTATCCGCGACTTGGGCAGCCGCAACGGCTCGTTCGTCAACGAGGAGCAGGTCGAAGAAGAACTGCTGCGCGAGGGCGACGTGATCCGCGTCGGCAGCACGCAGCTCGTCTTCGAGTCCACCAAGGCCGCGCAGGAACGCGGGAGCGAGCTGCAGTTCGAGGACGGCGAGGGCTTTAAGACCTCGCTGGAGCTGAAGGTCGACGACCTCTTCGTGGGCGAAGGCCAGGGCACCGGGCGCGAGACCGAGTACTTCCGCGCGATCTGCAAGGCCACGAACATCGTCTACGGCGAGCGCGACGAGAAGAAGCTCTTCGAGCGCCTGCTGGACCTGGTCGCCGAGTACATCCCCGCCGACCACCTGTATCTCTTTCTGCGCGACGAGGCCACCGGCGCGATCGTGCCGCGCGCGACCAAGATCAAGCAGTCCGGCTCGAACGTGCCGATCTCGCGCACGATCCTGCGCCGCGTGATCAGCGAGTCTCGCGCGATCCTGACGGCCGACGCGATGATGGACGAGCGCTTCAAGATGGGCGACTCGATCGTGATGAACCAGATCCGCTCCGTGCTCTGCGTGCCGGTGCTCTCGGGCGCGGCGACGCACGGCGCGATCTACGCCGTGAACGCGCGCATCGCCGAGACCTTCGACCAGACCGACCTCGAACTGCTCACCGCGGTCGGCTCGCAGCTCGCCGCCAGCCTCGAGAACCTCACGCTCATCCGCGGCCGGCGGCGCATGCTCATTCAGCTCATCGGCCATCTGGTGCGGCTGCTCGAAAAAGAGATGCCCGGCCACGCGGGCCACGCCGAACGCGTGAGCCAGTTCTGCGCCGCGATCGGGCGCGAGCTGGGCGTCTCGGACAACGAGGTGCTGTACCTGCGCATCGCCGGCATGCTGCACGACCTCGGCAAACACAAGGCTCTCGCGGGCGACGCCGCGGCCACGGACCAGGTGGCCGGCCACGTGCAGCGCGCGTCTGAATACTTCAAGAATGTGCCCAGCCAGGAACATTTCCTCGCTTACGTCCGTTCGCACCACGAACGCCTGGACGGCAAGGGCGTGCCCGATGGCCTGAAGGGCGACGCGATCCCACTCGGCGCGCGCATCCTCGCGGTGGCGAACGCCTTCGAGCACCTGCTTTTCGACGGCATCAAGGAGCCCGGCGTCCAGCCCGACTCCAACACGATCCGCAAGGCCCTCACCGAAGTGGGCAACATGGGCGGCGAGGCCTACGACTTGAATGTGATCAAGGCGCTGATGGTCGCGCACCGCCACGGCACGCTTTTCGGCGGCTCGACGATCGTCCACGAAGCGCCGGAGAAGGCCGAGGCGCCGGCGGAACCGGTGGATCCGACCGCGATGACCTGGCAGCCTGACAAGAAGGACGCGAAGGAGAAGGACGATATGCCGTTGACCGAGACCCCCGCCAAGGGCGTCAAGAAGAACGAGACCGACGACGTCAAGACCTCGGGGCGCGGCGGTGCGTCCAAGCGCGGGCCCTCCAAGAGCGGCGCGTCCAAGCGCGCGGTGATCGGCGAAGGCCGTTCCTCGTCCGAGAGCTGAACCCTTTTCATGGATGCATCCCTCGATCGGCCGCTCTCGCCCGAGCAGCGCGCCTGGCTTCTGGCGCTCGCGCGCAGTTCCGCCACGGGCGAGTTAGGCGGGCCGAAAACCACCATCGAGCCGCCCGCGGATCCGAGCCTCACCCGCAAAGGCGCCTGCTTCACCACTTTCAAACGCCGCGACGCGACCGAGCCCGGGCGCGGCCTGCGCGGCTGCCTGGGCACGCTGCGCGCTGAAGAGCCGCTCTGGAAATGCGTCGCGCGCATCGCCGCGGACACGGTCAGCGGCGATCCGCGCTTTGCGGGCAACCCGGTTACGCTCGGCGAGCTGCCCGAGCTTAAGATCGATATCTCCGTGCTCCATCCGCTGCGTGAGTTGTCCGATCCGCTCGCCTTCAACTTGGGCGAAGACGGCATCGACGTGGTGGGCCAGGGGATCTACGACGGCCGGCGCGGCGTCTTTCTGCCCCAAGTCGCCACCGAGCACCATCTGACGAAGGAACAGTTGCTCACGCTCTGCTGCGAAGAGAAGGCCGGCCTGCCGGGCGATGCCTGGCGCGACCCGGCCAAGTGCAAAGTGCTGGCCTTTCGCGCCGAAGTCTTCAGCGAAGAGTGAGAGGCTGCACTCTCGAAACCTTGTTGAAGGTTATTGAAGGCTTCAGTGGCCCAATGGATTTGTCAAAAGCAAAGAATGAGTAAATTCCAGTTCAGATTATCCACCCTATTGCTCGTGACTCTAACAATAGGGTTCATTCTTATCGGGTGCTTTTGGTATTTCGATCTTGGGCACAAGGATGTTGAGTATATACAGCAATTTAAATGAAAAAGTCTTGAATATGTGACAAACGAACTTGGAATAGAAAATAGGAGGGAATCCAATTACAAGATGAAAGATGTAGACGGTGTTTTTCGCAAACCTCTTTTGAGAATCTATCCACCTACTATTCCCAGCAACGGCGATATTGATATTAAAGAGATCACGTGGAGTTATAGCCGTTACAGGATTACTGTTTGGTTTCACAAAATAGACGGCAACTGGATCGAAGTGGACAATTGTCGCTGGAAAAGGGACGTTAATTTTTAGTTACGAAGCATCCGCTGCCAAAGTTCAACATTGCGATACCATGCACACAGTCCTACCGCTCTTCAACAATACGCAGTTCTGACGCTCAGATTCTTGTCCGATCGGGGCACAACGGACTCAAAGCGAGCGTTCTTGGGCAGGCGGTAGCGACACACATCCATTTTTTTGTTGCGGCCGAGCGGTTTCAATCCGGACGGCGCATCGGTCGCGCCGGGCAACCATAGCTCCGCGTCGATGCCCTTTGGAATTTCCAAGTGCAGCCGATGACCGGACGCCTGGCGCTTTGCGCTGAATTGGATCGGCCCGCGCGGCGTGTGGCTCGTGAGCTCCAAGCTAGGCAGATTCCCGAGCTGCGGGCGGATGCGGCAGCGGCGGAAGCCGGGTTCGAGCGGGCGGATGCCGGCGATATCCATGAACAGGACCGAGAGCGGATTCACGCCGTTGTGGTTCCACTGCTTGATGGAATCGGGCTCGTGCGTCCATTCTTCGGCGATGGTTTTGTTCAGCAGCACCGACGGCATCTTGGCCCAGAGTTCGCGCCACTCGCGCAGCACCACATCCGCACGGCCAAATTGCGCGAGTGCTTCGTAGCGCCAGCGCTGATTGGGCGGATAGGAGAGGCTGAGTTCGGGCTCGCCATTCGCGTGTTTGCGCTTCGCGTTCTCAACGTCGTTTGCCTTGAGCAGCGTGTTAAGGAAGTACGGCGACTGCTTGGGCGAGAGCGCGGCCAGCGCGGCGATCGAAGGTTCCGTCTGGCCGCGCGGGCAGAGGCCGTAGAGCGCCGAGAATGCGAGCGAGAGGTCGTCGAGGCGCGTCTCTTTTTCTTCGTGCTGCCAGGGCCGGTTGGCGACGAAGAGTCCGCGCTTGGCGTCCCAGTACTTGTGCGTGACCGCTTTGAGCAGCGAACGGCCTATGGCCGTGAAGCGTTTAGCGTCTGCGCGGAGGCCCATGGCCTTCGCGAGGCGTGGCAGGGCGTGCGAGAACATGATCGCGGCGAGCAACGTGAACGCGCACTGCTTGTGCCGCTGACGCTTGTACGCGTAGTGGTCCATCCAGACCACCGGCACGCCCAGGTCTTCGACCGGCAGAAGGCCCTCTGGCGTTCGCAGGTTCTCCAGGTACGCCGCGAAGCGGACGAAGCGCGGATACGTCTCGCGAATGGGATCGAGAGCGGCAGTCTCGAAATAGTGGTGCCAGGCGTCGATGACGAGGCAGACGCCGATATCGAGCAACGGGCCCCACGGCGCGAAGTTCAGTTCGCGCTCCGGGATCCGGATCATGCGGTCCATCGCGGGCCAGGCGTCGAGAAAGTAGCCCGCGCTGGTGATCCCGGAACTCATGGTCCGCAAGTAGCGCGCGGTAAGGCGCGGCTCGCCGAAGGCGTAGCGGTGGCTGTGCATCTGCGCCATGCCGTCGCCGGAGTACTGCTGCCGCTCGCGCGCACCGTCGGATTGGATCGCGCCCTGCGCGTTGTTGTTGAGCGTGTTCAGGCAGGCCTCGAAGAGCCGTTGCAGCGCGGGCTCGCCGCAGCGCACGCGCGGCTCGTTCGGCCAGACGTACATCCGCCTCCGCACGCCGACGGATTTTACCGTGACGGAACGCGTGGCGTTGCGGACGTGAACTTGCAGCCAGCGCGGGCACTCGAAGTCGAAGGTCTCGATGCGATTTTTTCCCTCGCGGCAGGTCATCCGCGCCCAGAAGTGGAAGTGCGTGTCCAGCCACGCGCGCTTGCCAGCCGGGTCGTGGGCCTCCTGCCAGAGCAGTTCCACGACGGCGCCTGCGGGTGCATCGAGTTCCACGAATGGGAAGCCCGTGATCTGTTCGGGCAGCTCGAACGTGAGAAAGTGCCCCGTTCGTGCATCCGGATTGGCCGGCAGCACCCATGCCTCGCCGCGCGCTTGACTCACGGGCGCCTTGCGAATCTCGAAGCAGGGCGTGCGCATCTCGAACCAGTCGTTGGGATCGCGCGACCAGAGCACGCGGCCCTGTTCCACCGGCGCGCCAGCCCGCACGAGCTCTTCGCGCATCGGCCCGGCCTCGCGCGCCACGATGCGGCACGCGCCGGCTTCGGCGGTCATGTCCGTCAGGCTGTCCGGATAGTCGCTGCAGAGCGGCGGCTTGTCCGCGGGCGCGCTCAGTTCCATCGCGGGAAGCCACTCCGCGCCGGGTTTGAACGCGGGCTCGTCCCAGCCGTGCGGAAACAGCCGCGCGTCGAACTCTTCTTGGAGCGCGCGCAGGTACCAGCGGCGATACTGGCCGGGGCGGCGGGAGCGGTCGAGGTACGCGGACCAATCCGAGTTGGTCGTGATGAGTTCGCGCCGCCCACCGGCGTATTCGAGTTCCAGATTCAGGAGAAATCCCGGCTTGCCCGCGACGTACGTGCCGTCGCCCTGCCCGAAGTACAGCACCTGCGCGCCGAGGACGTTTTTGCCTTCGCGCAGGTGTTCGGTGAGGTCCAGCGGGTCGGCGTCGAGCGTGCGCGGATCGCAGCACGACGGCCCCCATTGGACGCGCGCGCCGTTAGCGCTGAAGAGATAGCGGCTGTCGGCCGAGACCCAGCCTGTCGCGCGGCGCGGGCGCTGCTTGAGCGTCAGCGTCTTGCGGAAGAGCACGAAGGTGTTGGGCAACGTTCGCGCGGAGGGGAACCAGATCCACCGCGCGGGCGCGAGGTCCAGCGCGCGTCCGCAAATGCTTTTGGAGTACGCCATGTCGGGTCTCCCAGCCGGACCACGCCTGAACGATAGCTATCGCAAGCCAAATGTAAACGAGCGTGCGCGTCTGCCGAAAATCACCAGGGATTCACAGCGCCCGCGCGGTCTTCTCCGGCGCTTGAAAAAGAGACATTCCCGTGAATGCAGGGGGCGATAGACTCGCGCGCATGGATACGTTGCAGAACGCCTACGATCCCGAGGCCTTTCGCGCGCTAGGGTACCGCGTGGTCGACGCGCTCGCGGATTATCTGGAACGCGCGCGGCGCGGCGAAGGCCCGGTGCTGCCCTGGACCGCGCCTAAAGATCAGGCCGAACGCTTTCCGGCCGACTTTCCCGCAAAACCCGCGGGCGGCTTCGAGCACCTGCTGAAAGAGACGTTGGAACATTCCACCAACTTGCACCACCCGCATTTCGTTGGCCATCAGGTGGCCGCGCCGTTGCCGCTGGCCGCGCTCTGCGATTTCGCCGCCGCCTTCCTGAATAACGGCATGGCCGTGTACGAGATGGGCCCGGCGGCCACGGCCATGGAACAGGCCGTGGTGAAGTGGATGTGTGGGCGGCTTGGGTTTCCCGCGGGCGCCGGCGGCATTCTTACGTCTGGCGGCTCGCCGGGCAACCTGACGGCCCTGCTCGCGGCGCGGCAGGTGAAAGCCGGGTTCGACGCCTGGGAAGCGGGCGCGTCCGGCGGCCCGCAACTCTGCGCGCTCGTCTCGGGCGAAGCGCACTACTGCGTCAAGCGCGCGGCGCAGATGATGGGGTGGGGGAAGGACGGCGCGTGGCCCGTACCCGTCGACGCGCATTTCCGGATGAAAGCCGACGCGCTGCCGCAGGCGTTTGCGCAAGCCGTGGCCGCGGGCCGGAAGCCCATCGCCGTGGTCGCCAACGCGTGCTCGACCTCCACCGGCAGCTTCGATCCGCTCGAAGAGATCGCCGCGTTCTGCGCCGAGCGCGGCCTCTGGCTGCACGCCGACGCGGCCCACGGCGCGCCCGCGATCCTCTCGCCGCAGTACCGCGGCCTGCTGCGCGGCATCGAGCGCGCGGACTCGGTCGTCTGGGACGCGCACAAGATGATGCTGATGCCCGCGCTGGCCACGGCGGTGCTCTTCCGCGACGAGCGCAATGCGTACCACGCCTTCGCGCAGCACGCGTCGTATCTCTTCGCGGAGAAAAAACCCGAGGCCGAAGCGCACAATTTGGGCACGCGCACGCTCGAATGCACGAAGCGGATGATCGGCTTCAAGCTCTACGCGGCGCTCTCGGTCTTCGGCACGGACTTCTTCGGCGCGTACGTGACGCGTTCGTTCGATCTGGCGAAGCGCTTCGCGGAGACGCTCAAGGCCGCGCCGGATTTCGAGCTCGCGCTCGAACCCGAGGCGAACATCGTCTGCTTCCGGTATGCGCCCAAGGTTGCCGGCGCGGACGGCCGGGCGTTCGGCGCGCCCACGCCGGAGGCGCTCGACGCATTGCAGGCGCGGATTCGGCGCAGTGTGAACGAGCGCGGGACGTTCTACCTCGTCCAGACGCGCCTGCCCGCGGGGCTCTTCCTGCGCGCGGCGCTGATGAATCCCTTCATCACGGACGCCGGCCTCGGCGAACTGCTCGACGCTCTCCGCGCGGCCGCACGAACTCCTTAATTGCGCGTCACCATGGGATCGGCTTGCGGTCGCGGAAGAAGCCGCCGGTCGGGCCGTCGTCGGGAAGCGTGGCCAGCCAGACGGCCGTGTCCGCGCCCTGTTCGACGCTGCGTGTGGCGTTGGCGCCGCCCATGTCCGTGCGCACCCAGCCGGGACACATCGTATTCACGAGGATGTTTGTGCCTTTGAGTTCCGCGGCGAGGATGCGCGTGATCGCGTTCAGCGCGGATTTGCTGGTGCGGTACGCCAGAGAACCCGCGCCCATCTCGTTGAGCTGGCCCATGCCGCTGGAAAGGTTGACGATGCGGCCGTAGCCGTTCTTCTTCATGAGCGGCACGGCGGCCTGGCTGAGCAACAGCGGACCGTAAACGTTGGTCTCGATCGTTTGGCGAAGCTTATCGAGACCCAAGTTCAGACCGGCTTGCCCTCCGTCTATAGAAATGGCTGCGTTGTTGACGAGCGCGTCCAGATGGCCAAAGGTCTTTTCCGCATACGCAACCGCCGCGTGGATGCTCTTCTCGTTGTTAACGTCAAGCACACAGAAATCGAACGCGCGGCCCTTACCCGCGATGATTTTCAGCGACTCGCGGCCTTTCTGCTCGTCGCGGGCGGTGACGATGACCTTCACGCCGGTGTCCGCGAGTTCTTTGCAGATCTCCAGGCCGATGCCTCGATTGCAGCCCGTGACCAAGGCGATGCGGGTAGTGCTCATGGCGTCCTCCCGAATTGTTCAGAAGCTGGATATTTGTTCTACTACAGGATGTGGGAAAGGGAACATGCACAATAGGCGAATTCGATTTCCCATCGCAATCTGTCGTTAAATGCTTGATTGCACGGCGCGCGTGAGGCGGATTGTCCCACTAATGCCTGGAGAAATGGAAGATTAAACCCCGCTGCGACATGTAGTATTTATCGTCCATTCGCTCGATTTAATGGACTGGCGGCCGTGGTTCAATTAGCCTTAGGAATGAGCTTTGCTGAAAGCTGGTGCATCATAGGGTGCCACAAAGCATCGAACCAAGCGTAAAACCACAGGGAGGTGCGTCTTGATAGCGTTGGAGTCCATGTTCCGGAAGGTTTTGATGGCGAGCCTGGCGTGCGCGCTGCTGGTGAGCGTCTCGAACGTTCGCGCCGAAGACGAGCAGGGCGCGCGCAGCAAGTTCGCCCAGGAGTACAACCAGAAGCGCTGGAAGGAACGCCTGACGGCGCTCGACCAGTTGAAGGACGTGAAAGAGGACACTTCGTTCCAGTTGCTCTGGCACGTGAGCGTCTACGACCCCGATCCCGAAGTTCGCCTCAAGTCCTTCCGCCTGCTCGCGGCCTGCCCGGACAAACTCGGCTACGTGGCGTACCTCTGCGCGAACAGCCTGACCGTCGAGCGCAACATGAGCGTGAAGTTCAACAAGGCGGCGTCGATGTCGGGGCTGCGCTACAAGTATTACGCGACCGAGGCCATCGTGGACTTCCTGCGCCGGTTACGGCTGCGCAATTACGACTGGTACTACATCGATACCAGCAGCACGGCGCTCACGGCGGACGGCCGCCGCGCGGGCACGCCGAAGTCGTGGGATGGCTACAACGAACCCGATTACTGGAACAACGAGCGCGACGGCATGCGCATGCTGGTGACGGCGCTCAACCGGCTCTCCAACGCCAAGCTGCAGGTGCGCGACCGCGTGGACCAGGAAGTAGTCGAGTGGTGGAATAAGAATAAGGATTACATCAACGAGGACGACCAGAAGGTGCGCGCGAAGGAGTCGCCGCCGAACACGCTGGACTTCTCGAAGCTGAAGCTCGCGAAGGCCGATTTGGTGCCCGCGGAAGACCCGCTCCAGAAGGGCCTCGAGAAGGCGCTCGCCGATAAGGAAGAGGTCAAGCTCGGCCCGGCCAAGAAGGACGATGCGGCGCCGCCGGCTCGCGAGCCCGCCAAGACCAAGGCCGGAGCGGTCTCGGACGAAGAATAACAACCAGCAGGATCGGAAGACCGCGGGCCGCTTCGATGCGTATGCATCCAAGCGGCCCGCGCTGTTTTTACTTGAGTTCAGCCACGCCGAGTTCGGCGCCCAGCTTGTTCAGATCCGAAAGCACGCCGGGGCCGAGCGGCACGCCGGACTTCATGCGCTTCTCGGCGTTCAGGCGCTCGGGTTCGCCCGGAGCTAGCGGTGGGCGCGCGGGGTCGGCGGCATCTTGCGCGTGGACTTCGCGGATCAACAGGTCGATCTGCGCCTTGAAGAACGCGGGGTCGCTGAAGCGCTTGATGTCGATCGCGAGCATGAAGTGGCCGAGGTTGCGCGGCTTCTCGAGTTCTCCGTACATCTTGGTGATGTGCGTCCCGAACGGCACGCCGGTAAGATGCGCGCAGAGGACCTCGATCATCAGCGCGAGCGCGTAGCCTTTTGGTCCCGCCATCGGCGCCAAGCCCGCGACCTTGTTCGGGTCCGTCGTGGACTTGCCCACGGCGTCCACGCCCCAGTCGGGCGGGATCGGCTTGCCTTCCTGCTTCGCGACGATCACCTTGCCGAGGGCCACGTTCGTGGTGGCCATGTCGATCACGACCGGAGGACCAGCGGAGCCGGGCGCGGCGAAGGCCAGCGGGTTGGAGCCGAGAAAAATGTTCTTCATCCCCGAGGGCACCATGATCGGGTCGGAGTGTGTCAGCGCGACGCCGATCATGCTCTCCTTGGCGGCCATCTCCGCGAAGTACGCGCATGCGCCGCAGTGGGAGCTGTTCTTCGCGCCCACCGCGCCGATGCCGGACTCCTTCGCCAAGGCGATGGCCTCTTTCATGGCGCGAATAGCCACGAGTTGGCCCATGCCGGCGTCGCCTTCGACCGTGGCCGTCGCCGGGCCGGTGCGCTGGACGGTGATGCTCGGGCGCGCCTTTACCGAACCGTTGCGCAGCCGCGTGGCGTAGTGCGGCAGGCGGACGACGCCGTGGCTGTCCACGCCGCGCAGGTTGCTCGCGACGAGGGTTTCCGCGACGAGGCGCGCATCGGCGGCGGCGAGGCCCAGTTTTTCAAGGCACGCGGCGGAGAAGGCGGTCACCTTTTCGTGAGGGATCGGCGTATCGGCCATGTCAGGGCTGCGCTCCTTTGGGCTCGGGGTCTCTGCGGCTCAAGGAATCCAGCGTAACCGTATTCGCATTCAGCGCCTTCATGTATTCCTTCTTGCGCGCCACGAACGCGGCGTCGGGCATGTGCTTCTCATTTGCCTTCCACCAGGCGCGCCAGGCCGTGTAGTCTTCCTTCGGGATGTCCTGGCCCGTAAGCGAGTGCAGCGCGAGCTGCGCGGCCTCGCGCACCTCCGGCACTTTGTCGCGCAGCGCCTCGATCAACGGCTCGATGGTATCTGGATCGAAGAGCCCGCCCAGCGCCAACGCGGCGAGGGCTCGTTCTTGCGGGTCCTTGCGGCCCAGGCGTTTTAGATTTATCCAGGAGAGCGATTTGTATTCGCAGACATAGGCCACGCGCTGCGGCTTTTCAACGGGCTCAAGCTGTGCATGGATGTTGTTCGCGTCCTGAGCGGGCGCAAACGTGTGGCGCGGCGCGGGGCTGCCGCAGCCGGCGAGGCCGAAGCAAACGACGGCAATGGCTGCCCGTAAGAGTTTCTCTGCGTGAGGCATAAGCCTCACACTTTACGCCAATCGAACACAATCGCCAGCTTTGGACAGGTCTGTTTGCGCAGGCTCTCGTAGGCCGCGGGGGCGTCTTTGGGCGCGCGCAGTTCGTAAAGCCCGTCGATTTTGATTCGCCCGGCCTCGATCCACTTCAGCGCGCCGGCCATGTCGCCGAAGAGGCTGTTCTTGACGAAGTTTACGGGCTGGTGCGGCACCTCCCATTCCCAGCCACTGCGCAGAACCACGTACTTGTGGAAGACCGCGTGGATCAGGTCGTGCGCGTAGATCTCGGTGTAGCGCTTCCACGGCGCGCCGACGCAGACGACCTCGCCGCGCTTGCGCACGATCTTGCAGCCATCGAGCACCGCTTTTTCGTGGCCGGAGCAATCGACCACCAGGTCTACCTGGTCCTGCCATTCGGGATCGCCCAGCGGGACCGCGGGCACGATGCCGCGCAACCCGGTGCCCTGGAGCAGTTCGCCGCGCGCGGCCACCGGATCGACGCCCAGGACTTCGTAGCCGCAGCTCGCAAAGATCTTCGCGCCCAAGTGGCCGACGAGGCCCAGGCCCGTCACGATCACCTTTGCCGGCGGGCGCGCGGTGGTCGTCACCAGCGTGGACCACGTCACGTTCATCAGCCGCGCGAAGACGGCCTGCTCGGGCGCGAGGCCCTTCGGGACCGGCAGCACGTCCTGGCGGTTGTGGCGCTGAAAGCTGCGATGCCCGCCCATGCTGAAGGCCACGTCTCCGGGCTTCAGGTCATTGACGCTCTGCCCGACGGACTCGACTTCAAAGACCGCCGCGTAGCCCGGAAAACAGGGCGCCTCGGGGGTGGTCTTGGCCAGCGTGGCGAGTTCCGTGCCGGCGCTGATCAGCGTGCAGAGCGTGCGCCCGGCGACCTCGTTGGGCTCCAGAGGTTGGTTCGGCCGCTCGCACTGGATGAACTCGACTTTGTCCTTATCGGTAAACGCAACGCGCTGCGCTTGAGCGGCACTCATCGTAGGGTGACCTCCGCGGTTTGAGCGACGGCGCGGATGTGTTCCGCAGCCGCGCGGTACTCGTCTGCATCTTTCATGTGTTCCAGCATCAAGGGCGTGTCAGGATCGAGCTTGCGCAGTTCCTGCAGAAAAACTTTGTAGTCGAGTCCCCCTTTGCCCGGCGGGACTTCGTCGAGGTGAACCGTGAGTTTCGGGTGGAGCAGAATGTCCTTGGCGTGGCAGCTCTTCACCCACGGCCCCAGCTTGGCGAAACAGTCGCGGAGCAGCGCGGCGGTGTCGTAGTAGCGCGAGGGACAGTTGACCAGGTTCACCGGATCGAGGTGTACGGCGCAGGCCTTGCGGTCGATGGCCTTCAGCAGCGCGAGGTAGGAATCGGCCGAGTCCGGGAGCGCCCAGGGCATCGTCTCCAGCGTGTAGAAGGTGCGCGAGGGCTTCACCGCGTCCACGATCTGCCGCGTGGACTCGACGATGAGGTCGAAGGTCTCCTGGGTGAGGTTGTCCTTGTTCGGCCCGTCCCACTTGAGCCCGCGCGAGCCCGTGATGTTCACGCAGCAGCGCGCGCCGAGGGCGTCCGCGATGGCCAGGCGCTGCTGGCAGAGTTCGAGCGCCTTCTTGCGCTCATCCGCGCCGGGGCTGATGGGGTTGCTCCACGCGCCCACTTCCGCGATGACGACTCCCGCTTGCCGCGCGGCGTCTTCGAAGGCGCGGCAGAGCTTGGCGTCGAGCGGCCAGGCGTGCGCGGGCTTGGGGGCGTAGGCGGCGCTGTAGCCTTCCTTGCGCAGCGCCGCGATCCACTGTTCCGGCGTCTCGGCCGGATCGAACGTTGGCCCGCCCAGTCGCATGTGCCGTCTCCTTCAGTTAACGGGATGGAGAGGAGGTTTCAACGCCGCGCTACGTCCGTTCCGGTGTATCGCGGCGTACGCAAATTACCAGGATGCGCAGGCTGGCGTCGCCGGTGTTCTCGAGCCCGTGCGAACCGCCCGGGAAGACCGCGGTCAGATCGCCGGCTTTAACGTCGATCCGCCGGCCGTCCAAGGTCATCACGCCCTCGCCTTCGACGATGTAGTAGTACTCTTCGTCGTGCTCGTGGCGATGGATGCCCACCGAGGTTCCCGGCGCGAGTACGTCGTCGTGGATGAAAGCGAGGCGCTTCTCGAGGCCCGGCGTCTTGCCGAGCACTTCGGTGAAGTCCAGAGCGCCCAGGCCGCCGTGGCATTCGGCCAGCGGGCGCCGGGGCATCTCGGCGCGGGGCTTGAAGAGCGTGGTGGCGGGCATCGTGTGGTCGCTCATCGGGTCAGGCGGCGGCCGGCTGAGGTTTCGTCAGCGTCCCAGCTTTCACGATGCCGCCCTGCATCACCGCGAGGAAGTTGTCCCGGTCTTCGAGCAGGGAAATGTTCGCAATTACATCGCCATCCACGATCAGGATGTCGGCGAGTTTCCCGGCCTCCAGCGTGCCGAACTCCTTCTCGCGGCCCATGATCTCCGCGCCGGTCCGGGTCGCGCAGGTCAGGACTTCCAGCGGCGCGAGGCCCACGTGCTTGACGAAGAACGAGAGCTCGTGCGCGTAGTCGCCGTGGGGATTCCAGGCGAAGCCGTAGTCGCCGCCCATGCCCAGCCGGCCGCCGGCCTTGAGGATGCGCCGGGCGCTCTCGCCGCCGCCCTCGAGCGTCTCCTTATGGCCGTCGATCACGGCCTGCGGTAGCCCGAATTCCTTGCCGCGCTCGACGCTGACGTACTCGAAATAGAGCGCCGGGACCGCGGGCGTGTTGCGCTTGAGCAGCAGGTCCAGCGCCTCGTTGTCCATGAACGTACCGTGCTCGATGGTGTCATACCCGGCTTTGAGCGCGTTCTTGATGCCCTCGGTCGCGCGGCAGTGGCCGGTGACTTTTAGATTGTGGTTGTGCGCGGTCTGCACGACGGCGTGCATCTCTTCGAAGGTCATGCAGAGCGTATGGTGGTCGTTCGTGTCGGGCGCCGCAGCGTCGCCCGTGGGGTAGGTCTTCACCCATTCGACGCCGTCTTTGACGAGCTTGCGCACCGCGGCGCGCGCCTCGTCGGCGCCGTTCACCAGCAGGACCAGGCCTTCCATGCCGATCTTGCGGTAGTCCGGGTTCCAGTCCATCAACCCGCCGACGCCGCAGATCTCGCGCCCGCTGGCGGAAAGCCGCGGCCCGGGGACATGGTCCTCTTCGATGGCCTTCTTGAGCCAGACATCGACGTTGAAGAGGCTCCCGCCGCTGCGCGCGGCGGTGTATCCGCATTCGAGTAACAGTTTCGCGTTGGCCGCTGCGAGCAGGGTCACGTATTCGACCGGATACTTGATGTCGAGGTCTTCGAGCGCGGCGACGTTGAAGTAGGTCGCGTGGTAGTGGGCTTCCACCAGGCCCGGCAGGATCGTCCCGCCGCGCGCGTCGAGTTTGTGCGCATCCGCTTGCAAGGGCGGCGCTTTGGCCGCCGGGCCGGCGTACGTGATGCGGCCGTCCTGCACGACGACCACCGCGTCGGAGATAGGCTTGCCGCCGTTGCCATCCACCAGCGTGCCATGGGTGATGGCGGTGACTCCGCTCGCGGTTTTCATAGATCGTCCCCCCCCTTCAGGCCTTCAGTCTTGTCCGTTGCGGCTCTCGCGCAGCACCACGCCCAGGCGCGCGTCGATGTGTTCTTCCATGGCGCGGCGCGCGGCGGCCGGGTCTCGGGCTTCCAAAGCGTCGAGGATGCGTCCGTGCTCGCGGCTGGCCTCCCAGAGGTTCTCGGCGCTGCCGGTGTAGCGGCAGAAGCCCTGCACGAGCCGCTTGTACTTCGCGATCTCGGCTTCGAGCTGCCGGTTGCCGCTCAGTTCGGCGATGCGCAGATGAAAGGCGACATCGAAGGCGATGGCGCGGCCGGCCCAGTCCTCCACCTTGCGCGAGGCCGTGAGCGCCTTGAAGTCCGCGCGCAGCTTCGCGAGGTCTTCGTCGGAGGCGTGTTCGGCGGCGCGTTCGACGGCGGCGCATTCGAGGAGCTTGCGCATGTCGTAGATCTCGAGCAGTTGCGCCTCTTCGAAGCGTGCCACCCGAATGCGGCGGGTCGCAAGCAGTTCGACCAAACCGTCCGCCGCGAGCCGCCGCAGGGCCTCGTGAACGGGCGTCCGGCTGACCTGGAGTTCCTCGGCCAAGCCGACCTCGTTCAATTCCGATCCGCTGGGGAGCCTGCCCGAGACGATGGATTCGAGGATGTTCTCGTAGACCATGTCGGCCAGGGAGGTCCGGACGATCGGCCGTTTCAGCTCCAGTTGCAAGGCGTGCGCTCCCTTTTTCAGGTTCGAAGCATTCTCCATGCAAAATACTGCATGCAGAATGCAGATTAGTAGAAAGTAGGCCTTCAAGCCAGTCCTTCTTTGCTAGTTTTATTGAGTCGTAGGTCGAGCTGGAAGTCTGGGCGAATGAACCCGTTACGCTCAACGGTGCTGCTGGAAGCCGCGGCGAACGATCAGAAATCTTCGTTGGTCTTGCCTTCCGGGCGTTCCTTCTTGGGAGACTTTTCCGGCGGTGCTTTCGGCGCAACGACGCCCAGGCCCGCGCCGTCGGGGAAGAGCGAGTCGAAGGCCTGTTTGACTTCCGAGGTCCCGAGCGCGCGGTCGTAGAGCGCCACGAAGCGGATTACCCCCGCCCACGGCTTGGCTTCGCCGGCCTCGTTGCCCAACACGAGCGGGAACGCCGAGTCCCAGTTCTCCAGCGTGCCCGAGACACTTTTCTCGAGTTTGATCTCGAGGCCATTCATGAAGACCCGCGCACGCTTTCCGTCGTAGGTGACGATTACGTGGGTGCGCGTCGCATTTAGCCCCGGCACGCGAAGCTCCGGATTGGTCCCGTTCTCGCCTGTTGCCGTGGTGCGGATGCGGACCACCCACTCGCCCTTCTCCTGTCCAAAGGTGAGGTTACGCTTGTTGGCGTCGGCCGAAAGCCCCGCGATTCGCGCCGGGCCCGTGTGGTTCTGGTCGGCTGATTGGACGTGGGCTTCCAGCGAGAACGCGCCTTTCTGCTTGATCGCGAAGGAGAGCGCAGAACCGGCGTACTGCGAGATCAGCTTACCGCCGTCCTGCACGACCAGGCCCTTTTCAGAAGAGGCTGCGGAGCCTTCGACGGACAGTTTCCAGGGCTCGAACTGGCCGGGCGGCGCGAGCGTGCCGCCGAGGGGTTCGAGATCGTTCTTGCTGCCCGTGAACAGGTAGATGGTGAGCGGCGGCTTGAGCGGGCGTTCAGCGAGCCAGGCGCGTTCGAGTTCCCGGCGGTCGGCCGGATCGGCGGCCGGAGTCTTGGCCGCGCCGCTCTTGGACTCGCCGCCGCTGTGGGTCTTCTCCGGCGGATGGTCCGTCTCGGTGGGGGCATTCGACTTCGGCGCGCCCACGAACTTGCGCGCCACGGCACCCAGCACGAGGCCCAGCACCAGCAGGGCGGCGGTGATCAGGATGCGCATGTTGGTCGGCAAGATCCGGCGTGCCCCAGTAAGAAGGAAGACCTCTGCGAAATCAGCGCACAATCCTCAGGCCGCCGCCCTTCATCAGGGTCTCGACTTCCGGGCGGGTGACGATGCAGAAGTCGCCCGGTATGCCGTGCTTCAAGGCGCTGGTCGCGACCGCGTAGCGGATGGCATGGTCGTAGTCGCCGGGCTTGATGTGCAGGGCCGTGAGCAGTCCGGCGGCGAAACTGTCGCCCGCGCCCACCCGATCGACGATCTCGAGCTCGTACTTGGGGGCCTCGTAGAACGCCTTCTTGCCGGCCTCGTAGTAGAGCCCCCACCACGTATTGAACCAGACCGACTTGTTCTCGCGCAGGGTGATCGCCACGCCCTTAAAGCCGAACTTATCGGCGAGTTGCGTGGCCACGGAGCGGTAGCCCGCCGCGTCGACTTTGGTGAAGTTCTCGTCGCCGGACTTCGGCGCTTCGATGCCGAAGACCACCTTGGTGTCCTCTTCGGTCGTGATGAGGATGTCCACGTGCTTCATCAGCGGTTCCTGGCAGGCGCGGGCTTCTTCCTTGGTCCAGAGCTTCGAGCGGTAGTTCAGGTCGTAGCTGACGGTACAGCCGGCTTTCTTGGCCGCGGCCAGGGCCTCGGCGGTGACCGCCGCGGCGTTCTTGCTGAGGGCCGGAGTGATGCCGGAGACGTGGAAGGTCTTGGTTCCGTCGAAGACCTTGGCCCAGGAGACTTCGCCGGGCTGGATGCGGCTGATGCTGCTGTCGGCGCGATCGTAGACCACCGCCGCCGCACGGGGACTGGCGCCCTGTTCGAGGAAGTAGATCCCGGCGCGGCCGTCCTTCGCGGTGATGACCTGGTCGGTGCAGACGCCCTGCTCGCGGGCCTTGTTGCGGAGCATGCGGCCCAAAGGGTTGTCCGGGATGCGGCTGACCCACGCGGCCTTCAAGCCCATGCGCGAGCAGCCCACGGCGACGTTCAGTTCCCCGCCGCCGACCGTGAGCTCAAGCGCCTGCGCCTGCTCCAGCCGCAGGTCGTCCTTGGGGCACAGGCGCAGCATGGCCTCGCCGAACGTCACGACATCGTAGGGCATCTCGGAAGTCCCCCTTGCAAGCGCGGATGGAATGACCCGGGCGATTCTAGGGGGAGACGCGCCATCCGCAACCGCACCCGAGGGGATGATCGGCCTCATAATGCGGCCGGGTATAAAAAAACGCGCCTTCCCTGTTTAGGGGAAGGCGCGCCGGAAACCCCTCCTGCAAACGGTTTACTTCTTGCTGGTTTCGAGCAACAGGACGCGGTTGCCGGCCTTGCCGGAGACCTTGGCCTTGACCATCACTTCGCCGCCGCCGTTCGAGGCGAGTTTGGCGAGGGCGCTGCGGGTCGTGTCGGACGCGATGATGGGCAGGGACTGGACCTTGGCGACCTCGTCCAGAACCAGCGCCCGACCGCTGCCGCTCTCGACCACCCGGCCGTTGATCACGACGTCGGTGGCTTCCTTGGCGTCCGCCGCGTTGAGCAGCGCGTTCTTGGTCTGCTGGCTGGCCGCGATGGGCAGGCTGCCGTCCGACTGCGTGACAATGCTGTTCACCGTCAGGACGGATTCGCCGCCCACCTTGGAAACCGTACCATGGACCGAGACATGGGTGCTGGAGTGACACAACTCCGAGAGCGCCCCCGCGGCATCCTCGTTCGCATAGATATGAAGCGTACCTTTCTTCGACATGGTCCTTCCCCCCTTTTTACTTTTCCTTGTCCGCGCCCCGGTTCCCCCCGATGGGACCATATGGATAGCGCAGACGAATCAATTTTGTTCGCTGGATGTACCCTACTTAAGCTAGATGCCGTTTCCAGCGTTTCTTCTGAAAAATCCTGCCGAATCTTTACGCCAAGGTCCGCCTGTACGATTTCAGGGCAGTCCGTTTGTCCATTGAACGGTCTTTAGGCCCTTTCGCGCCGAAAGACCGTCTCGAAGCGCCAAGTACAGGTTGCCGAAGGCGCTAAAACCCTATTATTTATACGCTTTGCGTTCTTTTAACCTAGAAGGCGGCGTGAACGCGCTGGGTCACGCGCAGGACGGATTCCTGGGCAAAGCGCTTCTTATAGGCGGCGATCAACTCGTCGAGCAGCTTGGCCGTCCCGGCGCTGTCCTCGTGGAGCAGGACGAGCACTTTGGAGGGCTCCTTGACGACCCGCCCCTGCTCGCCGCGCCATTGGCCCTGGGCGTCGAGGACCGTCAGGCCGTCGGGGAAGCGGGGGGTGACCTCCTTATCCAGAAAGTCCGTCCATTCGGCATCGCTGACCACGCCGCCGTCCGGCTTCCCGCGCCCGAAATAGAGCTCCGTCTTGAGCAGTTCCTTGCCCGGCAGGGCTGCTGCCGAAGCTTTGGCAGCGGCCGGGGCCTCCTGCGTGCGGGTGGCCTGGTCGGAGTGGCAGGAGACCAGCGCCAACGCCAATAGGAGGGCTGCAACGCCCGAGAGCGGGACGCGCAGCAGCCGGTTGGGCACGTAAGTCTGGAGTTTCACGCGGGACCTTTTACCGCGCGTTGCGGCCAGTGTCCATGCGTGAGCGAAGAAGCCTCCGGGCTATCTTGCAGGTGCGCCCGCCTGCGGGTATGGCAATAGGTACGATTCGAGGATGAAGGTATGGCGTCCCCCGCTGATTCCACCGTATTCAAGGACCTCGACCAAGCCTTGAGCAACCCCGAGAAGGTCGGGGTACTCGAGCTCTTTCGACTCAAACTGCCCAGTCTGCCCGCGGAGATCGGCCTGCTTAAGAAGATGCACACGCTGAAGGTGTACGACTGCAGCCTGGAGGAACTCTCGCCCGAGATCCGCCTCTGCGGCAGCCTGGAGCACCTGGAACTCGGCTGCAACCGGCTTGAGCACCTGCCGGTCTACGTCTGCGCGTTGCCTCGGTTGAGGAGCCTCCTGCTCTACAACAACCGTATCGCGGAGATCCCTCCCGAGATCGGGCACATGCGGTCCCTGGAGGACCTGGGTCTCAATATCAACCGCTTGAAGACCCTCCCGGCGCAGATCGGCTGCCTGGAAAACCTCCTGAGCCTGGACCTCGCCGAAAACCCGTTCGAGGCCCTGCCCGGCGAGATCGGCGCGTTGGCGCGGCTGAAGAAGCTGCGAATCTCCGATGCCAAACTTGCCCGGTTGCCCGAGGAGATCGGCTACTGCGCGGCCCTGGAGGAGCTCGACCTGCACTCCAATCAGATCGCCGAACTCCCGTTGATGCTCGGCCGGCTGGCGAACTTGCGGGTGCTGTGGCTGCTGGGCAACCGCTTGGAGCGCATCGGCCCGGAGATCGGCGAATTGACGAAGCTGCGGCAGCTTGGCTTCTCCAAGAACAGCCTCAAAGAACTGCCGCCTGAGATGGGCAAACTTTCCAGAGTGGAACACTTCGCCGCAGACGGCAACAAGCTCGAACGCCTGCCGCCTCAAATCGCGAGCATGGTCTCGCTGCAGAAGCTGGAGTTGGGCGAGAATGCTCTTACCGAGCTCCCGCCCGAGATGGGCCGTCTCGCGCGGCTCAATACGCTGGACCTGGCGAAGAACCGCCTCAAGACCCTGCCGAAGGAACTGGCTCAGATCCCCGGTCCGTTGCACGTGGACTTGAGCGATAACCCGCTCGAGCGCTTGCCGGAAGAGCTCTTCGTGTCCGGAGCGCTGCGCATTCACCAGAAAGGCCCGTTTCTGCCGCATTTTCAGGATGGCCTGGGCCGGTTCGCGGAAGCGGCGGCGCTCGGTGAACGCGAGCGCCTGAGCCGCGTATGGGTGGAAGGCGAAGGCGTGACGGCGCGCCTCTGGCCGAGGCTGGAAGCCCGCGCGCGCTGGGCTGCGCCGAAAGGCGTGCCCGTGGGCCCGGAGAACTTCCCGGCCTCGTGGCCGGACCTCTCCCTGATCTGGATCGGGCCGAAGGACGGAAAGTCCTACGGGGTGCTGTACGAGATCCCCGAGCTCTCCGAAGACCTGAAAAACGACCCGGACTTCGAGCCCATGCACCTGCACCGGCAGTACCTGGTCTGTTTCGAGGACCGCGGCTACGTCCGGCCGGTCTTGGGTAAGGAGCGCGCTTCGCTGGAAGCCTATGTGCGGGCGCTTCCACGTATGTCCGCGGAGGCGCTCCGGTCGAAGGCGAAAGAGCTCCTGGGAAGCCTGGAGGAGCGCGGCTCAGCAGGCTGGTTCGAGGCCGGCCGGAAGGAACGCGGGCTGCGGCCGGGACTGCGTGTCAAGAACGCCTCCATGCCCGCGGGCGCAATTGCGACGGTGCTCCAGACCCGCCGACCGCACGCGAAGGTGTTGCAGGTGAGCTTATCCGCGCCCGGCGAGGTCGCGGCGGACGAGTATCGGGTAGTTCACGTCCTGCAGCGTGGGGTGGAGACCTTCCTCGCGCTCCGTTCCTGCACCGATACGGTCGTCACCGACGCGCCGCCCGAATGCTTTGTGATTCGGGTCGTTCCCAAGGGCCTAGAAGTCCTGGATGAAAAGGCCCTAGCCGCCGTCTGCAAGGCGATCCTAGAACAACTGGAGCAGACGCCCCGGACGTGCGTCGACCTGGGCGATGTGGAGCCGTTCGCGCTGGACCGGCTCGAACCGGTCCTGCGGGAGGCCATCGCCCGCGGGCGTTTCTCGGTGGACCTCTGCATTCCGTATCTGATGACCAAGCCCTTCGATCCGGAGACCGGCCAGGAACGGCACGCGGTAGGAAAGCCCGGGGACCGGCTGCGGCTGGCGCGGGCGTGGATCGAACAGGGGCGCGTGCACGTGATCTTCTGCAAGTGGGACGAGGCGCCTTTTGTGCCCGAAGGCCGCGCCTTTTGGGACCTGCGCGTCGAACATCTGCTCGCGGACCCCGCCGGCCTCTGCCTGATGCTCCGGTACCGTCCGGAGCACGCGCCGAAGTTCGGCGATCCCCGGTTCATGGTGCGGCTCAAGTCGCTCGAGCGCGCCCTGGCGCTGACCGTGAAGGAATACGCCGAGCTGGACGACCGCTGCTTCGAGCTCTCCAAGAAGCCGGCGGTATCGGTCGCCGAAGTCGCCGCGGCCCTTCTGGCCATGCCGAAAGAGCCCGTGGGCCTACAGACGGAACTCAGGCTCGCCCCACCTCCACCTACGCCGCCTAAACCGGCGCCGACGAATCCCATGCTTGCCGAGACCGACCCCGGCCTGCCCGCGCCGGCCAAGCCGGGTCCGCATGTCCGCGAGGTGGAGCCGTTCCGGCCGCTCTGGCTGGTGGGGGAGCGGTTCGCCGGCGGCACGCTCGCCCGTTTCCTCAGCGCCAGTGCGTTTGCCGCGGTCTACGACGCCGAGCGCGCCGCGGACAAGGGCCGCTTCGCGCTCAAGATCGCCCGCCCGCCCGGCAGCAAGGTGGACTGGTCGCATCCGCCGGGTTCGAAGGACGTGCCGGCCGGGAAGCTCGAAGAGAGCCCCGGCTGGGTGGCGCCGACTACGCTGCGCACGCAGGCGCGGACCTTCATGACCGGCGGGACGTGCGAGATCGAGGTGAACGCGGGACTCCTGCTCTTCAAGCAGGCCCAGCGGCTGCGCGCGGCCGCGGACCCCGCGGTGGTGAAGGTGGGCCCGTTCCTGGACGACGGGCGTTACTGCCAGCTTGTCATGGAATACGTGGAAGGCCGCACGCTGCGCTCGCTGGTCGGCGGCGGACGCCCGGCCTCTCTGGTGCCCATTCTGGAGCTCGCCCGCGCCATGGACCGCCTGCTCAAGTTGCCCGGCTTCCCCTACCACGGCGACCTGAAGCCGGACAACGTACTGCATTCGGCGGGCCGGATTACGATCATCGACCCTGGGTATTTTGGGCCCATCGAGAGCGCGTACGGGCACGAGATACACAACGCCTTCATTACCACGCCGGACTATTACCCGTTCCTGCAGCCGGACGACCTCTTCGCCGCGGGCATCATGCTCTGGGAAGCCGCCACCGGCATGCATCCGCTGGGCAACGGGCCGAGTTCCTCCGAGCGCGCGGACTTGAAGCGCATAGGCGAGAAACTCCGCGAGATCGTCCGCATGCCCGAACGCGTCGGCCAGTACTTCCTCTCGCCGCTGCTCGACCTCCGCCCGCCGCGCGAGATCTGCCCCAGCCTCAAGCCCGAACTGGAGGCCGTCCTGCTCAAGGCGCTGCGCCTGGAGCTCCGCAAGGACGGGGTGATCGACGCGGCGGAAGGTTACGCCAGCTTCGCCGAACTGGCGGAGGCCCTCGAACCGCTGGTGTAGCGCCGGGCGGTGAAACGGCGCCTTTGAAATCTCTTGTCACTGCGCCCGCGGGCTGCTATTTATTCAGGCATGCCTGAGACCAAATTCTACTTCTGCGAGACCTGCGGCGCGCGCATCACCGACCAGGACCTGGCCCGCGGCGGCGCGAAGAACAAGCAGGTGAAGGGCTTTTATTGCAGCCGCTGCGAGCGCGAAGTGAAGACGCTCTCGTTCACCGCCTACAATGAAGAGCAGGCGTTCGAGTTCGTGAAGAACGCGCTGCTCGACAAGCAGGCGGTGAACTCGCCCTTGGGCGTGAAGGTGGTCGAGACGCCCGTGCTCACGCCGCGCGGGGGCCGCTTCAGGGCGCCCGTGCAGGTCGCGATGTCCTGCGCCACGCCCGGCGCGGAGATCTATTACACCGACGGCCCGCGGCCCACGACCCAATCCCCGAAGTATGCGGGGCCGGTGGTCGTCAAGGAGACCACGGTGCTCCGGATCGCCGCGTACAAGGATGGCGTCTTCAGCAACCTGCGCGAAGAGCACTTCATCATCGGCTGAGCGCGTGTGCCGCCGGTTCCATCGAATAGGCCCTGCCTTAGAATTCTCATTTGCGGAGAAATTCGCTTTCTGCGAGAACTCCGCGCCATGGCCGAAGAACTTAAGATACGCGCGCAAGTCACCCTCTTTACCGACGGCGGCTGCAAACCCAACCCCGGGCCCGGCGGCTGGGGCGCGATCCTGCGCTGCGCCGAGAAGAGCCTCGAGAAGGAACTCTCCGGCTACGAGCCCGCGACCACCAACAACCGCATGGAATTGATCGCGGTGACGCGGGCGCTCCAGGAGCTGAAAGCGCCCTGCGACGTCACCATCGTGACCGACAGCGAGTACATCGCCAACGCCTTCAAGCAGGGCTGGCTGGCCAAATGGAAGCGCAATGGCTGGAAGACCGCGAGCAAAGAGCCCGTGAAGAACCAGGACCTCTGGGTCGCGCTCGACGGATTGATCTCACAGCACCAGGTCCGCTGGGAATGGATTCGCGGGCACACCGGCCATCCGGAGAACGAGCGCTGCGACGAGCTGGCCACGCTGGCGCGCGAGCGCGCGGGGCGCGGGTAACCTCACGAGCTTTGCGGCGGAGCCGGCGCGTGCGCGGCGGGAGCCGTTGGCGCTGAGGCCGGACCGGTCTTCGCGAACTCCTCGCCCATTTCCAGCAAAGTCTTCCGCAGTGCTAGCCGTTCTTCACGCAGGGCGTTCAGTTCGCCGCGCCGCAGGCCGAGCCGGATCTCGTGCCACCACAGGCTTCCGGCTTCGATGGCGCGCGGCCAATACCCGAGCGCAAGCAGCCCGCAGAACGGCATGAGCGCAAGCCAGGCGCCGACCAGCGCCGGATCGTAGCCGCGCAGCTCCGACCACCACCACCAGACGAACCCGTACCAGACCGCATAGATCGGCACGCTGAGGCCCAGCCGCGCGAACGAAACCGTGGTGCGCCCGGGCGTCTGTACCCGCGGCGCGATCAGGCGCACGAGCGTGAACGGCAGAATGTGGTGAAGCGTCCCCGCCAGCGCCGGAATAAGCAGCCCCAGCAGCCAGAGCGGTTCCCAGAGCATGCGGGCGAAGAGCGCGAGGCCGCTGCGGTTCAAGAGCGGCGAGCGCATCTCCAGGCCCAGACGCGCGAGGGCTTCCCGGTGCTTCGCCATCTCCGCGGCGGCGCGCTCGGCGCGCGGCTTAGCGGTGGCGAGAAAGTAATTCATGGCGTCGGCGATGCGCTTGCGCAGCCGCACGTTCGAGGCGGGGCTCTGGACGAGATCCGCCGGCGGCGGAAAGAAGCGTTCGACGTCCGGCAACAGGCCGGCCCAGGTTTCCTCGTTGAAGTGAACGGTCAATTCCTTGAGTTGGCGTTCCAGTTCCCGCGTGAGCGCGCGCATGGCATGGCGCGTGTCGCCGCCGTGTTGCCGCACCCAGGCGTCGGCGTCGATGGGTTCGCCCACGCGCACCCACACCGCCGTGCGGAAGCGCTCCTTGTCCTCGTAGTTGATGCCCAGCGGCACGATCTTGAGGCCCTTCGCGCCTTGCTCGACGGCCTGCATCGCGATGCGTGCCGCTCCGGACCGCACCATCTCGACCTTGGGCGCGTCGTGGGTCTTGCCCTCGGGAAAGATGCCGAAGGCCTCGCCCTTCACGAGCAGGTCCGCGCCCGCGCCGAGAGACTCCGTGTTTTTGCCGACTTGCGTCGGGTCGTCGCTCTCGCGGTAGGCCGGCAGCATCCCGAGCGCGCGCAGCATGCTCCCGAAGACGGGTACCTTAAAAAGTGGCGCCTTGGCCAGGAAACGTACCGGCCGCTTGACCGAGATGCCCACGACCACGGGATCGAGCACCGAATTGGGATGGTTGGCCGCGAAGAGCGCCGGCCCGCTCGTGGGGATGCGCTCAGGGTTGCTCACTTCAAAGCGCGGATAGTACAGCCGCACAAGGCCGCGGACGATCCGTCTCGCCAGGGTGCCAAGAAACCCCGCCGCTTCATTCATGGAGAACCTTTCGCCCAAGCGCTTTGGATACACGGATATCCTGATAGGTGGTCCATGTTTCGTCAATCGCCGCAAGCGCCGGGAATGCCTCGAACCCCGCGAAACCTGTACTATAAGAAGAGGGGCGCATGCCCCAGCGGAGACCCCATGCCGGACGCGGCCACACACGAACAGACGCTGGCGATTCGCGGGATGACCTGCGCGAGCTGCGCCGCGCGCGTACAGAGCGCCCTCGCGAAGGTGCCGGGCGTCGCGCGCGCGGAGGTGAACTTTGCCAACCGTTCGGCCCTGGTGGCCGGCGATGTGCCGGTGGCCGTGCTTGAAGCGGCGGTGCACGCCGCGGGCTACGAGGCCGAAGAGTTATCCAACGTAGCCAAGGACGACGGCCGCGAGGAACTCCGCGCAGCGCGCACCCGCTTCGTCTTTGCGGCGGTTCTCGGGCTGCCGGTGACCGCGGTCATGTTCGGTCTGCCGCACGAATGGATGGGGCACGCGGCCTGGCTGGGCGCGGCGCTTACGACGCTGCAGATACTCGGGCCCGGCCGGGTAATCTTCGTGCGGGCCGCGCGGCTTGCGCTGCGTTTCGAGACCAACATGGATACGCTCGTGGCGCTGGGCGCGGGCGCGGCGTGGTCGTACAGCCTGTACGCGCTGATCGCCCATGGGCAGACGCATCTTTATTTCGAGTCCGCCGCGGTCATCGTCGCGCTGGTGCTGATGGGCCGCTGGCTCGAAGAGCGCGCGCGCTTCTCCGCGGGCGACGCCGTGCGCTCGCTGATGGCGTTGACTCCGACTACCGCTACCGTGCGGCGCGAGGGCCTAGAAGAGTCCGTCCCCGTCGCCGCGCTGAAGGCCGGCGACGAGATCCTCCTGCGCCCGGGCGACACCGTGCCCGTGGACGGCGTGGCGCTCGCAGGCTCGGCCGCGCTCGACGAATCGGCGCTCACGGGCGAACCCCTGCCCGTGCGGCGCGGACCCGGCGATGCGGTTACGGCCGGCGCGGCGGTGGCGGAGGGCTCGCTGGTTATTCGGGCCACGCGCGTTGGGGCGGAGTCCTCGCTCGCGCAGACCGTCGCGGCGGTCGAGCGCGCGATCGGGAGCAAGGCCGGCGCGCAGCGCCTGGCCGATGCCGTGAGCGCGGTCTTCGTTCCAGTCGTGCTGCTGCTCGCGGTTGCGACGTTCTTAGCGTGGCATTTTACGGGCCACGATCTCGAACAGTCGGTCCTCCCCATGCTCAGCGTGTTGCTGATTGCGTGTCCCTGTGCGCTCGGGCTCGCCACGCCCACCGTCGTGATGGTGGTCTCGGGGCGCGCAGCGCGCGAAGGCATTCTCGTGCGCAATGCCGCGGCACTGGAGAAGGCGGGACAGGTCGACATTCTCTTAAGCGACAAGACCGGGACGCTCACGGTCGGCCGGCCGGAGGTGACCTGGCATCGCGCGCTGGCCGAGGCTCTGCCTGAAGGCGTTTACGCGGCGCTCGGCGCGGCCGAAGGCTTGAGCGAGCATCCCGTCGCGCGAGCCGTGCAGCGCTGGGCCGCGGGGCTGCGCCCGGGCACCTATGAGAAAGTGGAGGCGGGCGAGTTTCAATCCTTTGCCGGGCGCGGAATCTCGGCGCGCGTGAGCGGTCGCACGATGGTCGTGGGCAGCGTCTCATTCATTAAAGAACGGGCGGCAAATTGGAATGCGGAAGCCGCGGCGAAAGATTTGCCGCCGGAGTGCACCGCGGTCGCGGTGGCGTTCGACGGCGCGCCCGTGCTGCTGCTCGGTGTTTCCGATACACTGCGCCTTGGGGCGGCCGAGGCCGTGCGTGCGCTGCAAGCGGAGGGCATCGAGGTCCAGATCGTCACCGGCGACCGCGAGTCCGCCGCGAAGGCCATCGCGAAGCAAGCCGGCATCGAGGCCGAGCGGGTTCACTTCGGCATGACGCCCGCGGGCAAGCAGCAACTTGTGGAAGACCTGAAAGCGAAAGGCAGGCGCGTGGGCTTCGTGGGCGACGGCATCAACGACGCGGCTGCGCTGGCGGCGGCGAACGCGGGGTTTGCCATCGGGACTGGCGCAGGTATAGCCATGCAGGCCGCCGACATCACGCTTAAGGCGCCCGATATCGCGAAGGTGCTCGAGAGCGTGCGCATCGCGCGCGCGGCGCGGCTGGTGATCGTGCAGAATCTGTGCTGGGCATTCGGCTACAATGTCCTGATGATTCCGCTCGCGGCCTTCGGCATCCTGAACCCCATGTTGGCCGCCGGCGCGATGGCGTTCTCGTCCGTCTCGGTGGTGCTGAACTCCCTGCGTCTGCGAGGAAAGAGTCTGGGACCGGCCGCCGTTCCTGGAGCTGTTGGAGAAAGCCTTAAACAAGGAGAAACTCAAATGGCTGCGCCCAAATCGGAAACGTTGACCTTGAAGATCGAGGGCATGAACTGCGAGCACTGCGTTAAGACCGTTACGAAAACGCTGAAAAGCGTGCCGGGCGTCTCGGTCGCCGAGGTTCAGCTAACGCCCGGCCAGGCGAAAGTGACGTTCGATGCCGCGAAGACCGATGCGAAGAAACTTGCCGCAGCCGTCGCCGACGCCGGCTTTCATGCCTCGGCCTAAGCCCGCGCACCGCTCTTCTTAGGGCGGCGGTTTAATTCAAAACTTAAGCGCACAAGGCGGCGCGCCATATCTTCCTTACTGGCGCGAAGGGTCTCCGTCTTCTTCGAACCCGCCCTCAGCACGTGAAAGACGGCGCGTTCCGCGCCCATGGCCGCGGGGGTATCCAGCACAATAGCGTCGAGGTTCTTGCTCTCGAGCTTGCGGCGCGCTTCCGCGAACCGGGCGCGCAGTTTCTGGGCCGCGCTACGCCCCGCGCCGGTCTCGAGCGCGAACCCAATCAGAGCGAGCGGCTTCCGGCGCTTGCGCTTAAGCGCTCCCAGGTGCTTGAGGATATCCACGGTCGGTTTGAGGCGGATGAGCAAGCCCGCGCGGGCCTTCTTGATCTTCACCGCCGAAACCTTGGCTGGCGTGAAATCCGCGACGGCCGCGCTCATCACCACCACATCGGTCTTGGGCAGCGCCGCAAGCACCGCGCGATGCATCTCCGCGCAGGACCGCACCGGCACACGGCGGAGAGCGTTTGAGCGCGGTAAGCTCCGCACGAGCTCATCGGCGACGGGGCCGTGCACGAGGATCACGCGGCAACCGGCGGCAAACGCCGCGCGCGCGGCCGCGAATCCCAGTTTGCCCGTGGCGCGATTGGAGATGAAGCGCACCGGGTCAAGGTCCTCGACGGTGGGTCCTGCCGTGATCAATAGGGTGAGCGGCCGTGCGCGCATACGGTCATCTTAACCGCGGTTCGGAAAAGCGCGAAGAGAGGCCGGAGTTCAGGACAGTTCTGGAGAGGTCAGGCGCTCCGTTTCTTCCCGTCCTTGGGCTCCGGGTTCGGCGGCTCGGGAAGCGCGGGAAGACCGAACGCCTGCTCGACGGCCTCTGCGGCCAGAACCATGCGCCCCAGAATGCGGAAGTAAATGGTGAACGACTTGCTCAGGACGTCACCGCCCGTTTCGATCGTGCTTCCGAGGTCGTTGGGGACGGGCACGTTCTCGAACATGAATTTGTGCAGCGTGATGGGTCCGGCGGCGTGCTCAAATGGATAGGGCATGTCGGCCAGCGCGGCCTTGACCGCGCGCCACTTCTCGCGCGTGGCGTTCATGCGCTCGACGATGGCGGCGCGGTATGACTGGTCGCCTTTCTTCTTCTCGAATTGTTCGAGCAGTTCCATCATCCGCGTGTGAGCCATGTGGAGTGCGAGCACCGTGGGCCAGGCGCGGTTCAGATTCTGAAACGCGGGCAGCAGGGCTGCGATCTCCTGGCGCAGGGCGGGCGCCTCGGGGACCCGCGCCGCCGTGGTCTCGTCGTGCAGAAGTTGCAGTGAGGCATTCAGGCGCTCGCGCGCGGCGGCTTCCAGCGGCGCGAGGCGCGCTGCAATCTCCTCGCGCGCCTGCTTGGCGCGGGTGGCCTCGTAGCGTTCCATCTCCTTCGCGTATGCCGGCGCAAGTTCGACGACGCGCTCGCGCGCCCGCCGCACCGCTTGTTCCGCGCCGGTCGGGTCGGCGGGCGGCGCCAGCGCTCCGGTGTCCAGGCCCAGCGGCCGGAGTGGCGAGACCTGGCGCTGGAAGTAGCGCATCACCGCCTTGACCTCTTTCTCCTCGCGCTCTTGCCGGTCGATCAGTTCGGAGAGCGGCCGCAGGTTCTCCCGCTTGACCTTGTTCCCGAGCATCTCGCGGTAGAAGTCGAAGGTCACGATGCGGCTGAGCGCTTTGAAGTCGCTGAAGAGCGCCGTGGAGGGCAGGTCCACGGAGAAGAAGCCCTGGACCTGCTCGCGCTGCGCGGCCTCGATGCGGTCGTTCTCGCTGGGATGCGTATCGAACAGGCCCGTCTTCGACTCGCGCAGCCGCTTCGCAATCTTCTCCTGTGCATCCTCCGGAATCTTTGAGACTTTCATCAGGATGTACTCTGGCAGATCCTCGGCCAGGCGCGCCTCCTTCCACGAGTCCTTGAGGTCGCTGTGCGCCCACTGCGTGGCCACCGAAAGGTACGTCATGCGGCTCATGGTCTGGATCAGGCAGGCGCTGCCGGTCACCTGCATTTCGTGTCGATCGGCGTCGTATTCCATCTGCCGGAGCAGAAAGCAACTGATGCCGTGGCCGAACACCATCAGCAGCCAGAGGATTTTCCGGGTGAGCCAGACGCAGACGCGCGCCAGATAAAAGACGATGCCGATGCGCAGATCCGATTCCTGCGACCACTCCGTGAGCGTCTGGTCCCACGCGTCGCGTTCGTACACGACCCGGTAGAACCAGGCGTTGATCGAACGGATGATGAACGTCAGCCGCATCCCGGTGGACTGCGCGAAATGGCCGAACTCATGGGCCAGCACGCCCGTGAACTGGTTCAGGTTGAGTCCGGCGGCGACCGGGAGGCCGAGCGTCAGGACCAGATCGTTCCCGAACAAGCTCAGGATGCCGCGGCGAAAACTGGCCGAGGCGTTGATCTGGCTGTCCGCCACAATCTCCGCGGGCATCGGCGCGCCGATGGTGCGGCTGAGGTTCTCGACGAAGGCGAACAGCAGCGGTTCGTTTGCCCGGATCAGCTTACGTGGTTTCTCCTGGGGGCCGCGGCCCGCGAAAAGCGGCTTAATCATGAAGAGAACCAGGATTCCGCCGGCGAGTATCGGCCCGAAATAAAGCAGCGCGATCGCCATGAGCTTGCCCGTGCCGCCGCCCGGCATGCTCAGAACGCCCGTGTGATGCACCGCATGATAGTAGACACCGAAACCTGCGAGACCGATGAGGCTCACGTAGATCAGCGGCAGCAGCACCATGGCCACCGCGACGACCATCAGGCCCAGTCGATAGTGCAGCGGGACGGGAATGGGCGGGCATGCGCTCGAGAACGCGGCCAGCACGCGCTTGGCGACAGCGTCTTGCGATACCGTTGCGGTTGGCTGCGCCATGGCGCGGATCCCAAGCGGGAGCGGCGATCATTACACTGGAAAGAACATGCCACAGATTTGTAATAAGCAACAACGAACCGTAGAAATTCTTATAGATCGAGCGCCGACTCCCAGCGCGCCGCGCCGTCCTGCAGCGCCTTGAGCACGAAGGCGGCGTGATCGTCCAGGCTGACGCCGAGTTCCTGCAGGCCGAGTTCGATATCCGCGCGCGAGACGCCCCGGGCAAAGCCCTTGTCCTTGAGCTTCTTCTTCACCGACTTGACCTCGACGTCGGCGATCTTCTTTGAGGGCCGCACGAGCGCCACGGCGGTGCAGAAGCCGCAGAGTTCGTCGACGGCGAAGAGCGTTTTGGCCATGGGCGTGGCGCGCGGCACGCCCGAGTACGTCGCGTGCCCGAGAATCGCGTCGGCCCAGGCCGCGGGCGCGTTCAGCGACTTGAGCAGTTCCACGCACTTGAAGGGATGGTCCGCCTGCGTGGGATAACGTTCGTAGTCGAGATCGTGCAGCAAGCCGACGCAGCGCCAGGCTTCCACCGAATCGGCGCCGGCGTCCGCGGTCTCGGGAAGCCCCGCGCGGCGCGCAGCGGCTTCCATGGCGATCTCGACGGTGAGCAGGTGCCGCCGGAGGGCCTCCGCGGTGACCCACTCCTTTACAAGCGCTGCTGTTTGGGAACGGTTCATGGAGCGGAAGCCTCCGCTAGGCCGACGGCGGTTCGCTCTTGGGAGGCGCCTGGTTCTTACCGCCCCGGCCGCGCTTGCGCTGCTTGCCGCGCTTCACGCGGCCTTTGGCGCCGGATCCGGGAAAGTTTGCCGTGGGCGCGCCTTCCATGAGCTTGCGAATCTGCTCATGAATTTCGGCGGGTTCGGCCATGCGCCCCGCGCCGGTCATGCCGCAGGCCAGGTTGCCGCTCGCGGGTCCGAGCAGCCGATACCCGTATTGTCCGAGGGTCTTTACGTTGCGTTGCGTCGCGGGGTGCTCCCACATCTGGACGTTCATCGCGGGACAGATGAGGATGGGGCAGCGCGCGGTGAGGCAGAGCGCGGCGAGCAGTTCGTCCGCCATGCCGGCCGCGAGACGCGCGATCAGGTTCGCCGTCGCCGGCGCGATCACGAGCAGATCGGCCTCGGCCGCCGGATCGATGTGCGGATACGGCGATTCTCCGGGCGCGATGCGTTTGAACTGTTCGGTCAGGCAGGGCCGGCCCGTAAGGGCTTCAAAAGCGTAAGGTGTGACGAACTTGAGGGCCGAGGCGGTGAGGACGGCGGTGACTTGAGCCTTGTCTTTGGCCAGGCGCGAGGCGAGATCGCACGCTTTGTAGGCGGCGATGCCTCCGCCGACGCCGAGAATCAGGCGCTTGCCTTCAAGCCGAGGGCGGGCGTCGGGCGCATCCATAGCCTATCGGACGGTTCCCCTATCCTTGCCGTTCCAAGGGACCGCCCATTACGCATGGGAGGACTTGGCTTCGCGAATCCAAAATCGCAAATCCAAAATCTAAAATTGGGCTAGCCCTTCTTGTCTTCGGAGCGGGCCGGCATCTCTTTCTTCTTGTCGTGATTGCCTTCTTCGGCTTCGCGCGCGGCAATATCCCTGCGGATGCGCTCCGCTTCTTCGCCGATGATCAGATCCACTTTGTTGTTCAGGATTTCCTTGGCGGCGATATCCCAGGGGTCCATGGTATCGGTCTCGGTCAGGGGCGGCAGCCCGCGGACCAGTTCGCGCATGCGCTTCTGGTACAGCGAGACGAGCTTGAACTTGCTCCCGACCTTGGTGAGCAGTTTATCGAGCAGTTCCGGTTCCATGAATTCTCCTGTCCTCTGGGCGGCTTCGGCCTCGGCGCGATTCCCATCGCGCGCGCCGGCCCTTACACGCCCCATGCTTTCCTGAACGCAACCTCGCCGCGCGACCGCTTGAGATGCTCCGCCTGGCGGATGGCCGCGAGATCCGCGACCGCTTCTTCCACGTCCTTATTCACGACCACGTAATCGTACTCGCCTACGCGCTTGAGTTCCGCTTCCGCCGATTTCAGCCTGCGCTTCAGCGACTCGTCGTCTTCCGACCCGCGCTTCTGGAACCGCTCCCGCAACTCTTCCAGGCTGGGCGGGACCATGAAAATCGCAACGCTCTGGGGATACGGCAGCGCCTTGCGGACCAGTTCAACCCCCTGTACGTCGATGTCCTTGATGACGTCCAGGCCCTGGCTCAGGTTCGCGTCGATGTCCCGCTTCAGCGTCCCGTACCAGTACTTGGCGTGTACGAGGGCCGATTCCAGAAAGCCTCCGGCCGCCTTTTCCGTTTCGAACGCTTTCTGTTCCCAGAACCGGTAGTCCCGCCCGTCCATTTCACCCACACGCGGCGGGCGCGTCGTCACCGAGATGTTCTTCACCAGTCCTTCCGACGTCTCCAACAGGCGCTTCAGGACCACCGTCTTTCCCGCGGCCGTAGGACCGGCTAGAAGAAAAAAGATTCCTTGCGCACCCATAGGCCGGTCAAGCTTACGCCGCAACGCGGCCATTTCCAGTGCGTGCGGAGGTTCCGCAAGGACGCCTCAAAAACGAAGCTACGCCGCATGCGCGGCGTAGCTTCGAAGACGGCCTGAATAGCGGTTCAGTTGCTGACCGCGAGTTTCTCGCAAATCTTCTGCGCGCCCTTGAGCTTGGGCTCCAGTTCGAACGCCTTCTCCAGGTGGAAGCGCGCTTTCTTCTCCAAAAGCGCCTTGAAGTAGCTCTCCGCGATCTTCTTGTGGAGGTACGCCTCGGTCTTCTTGCTCACGCCCATGGCCATGACCTTCTCGTAGATCTTCACGGCCTCGAGCGGCTTGCAGCGCCGGGCGACCTTCTTGCAGTAGATGTCGCGGATGCGGTCCTTCACTTCCTCGAGGAAGTAGCGCATCGGGCTGTTGCGTTCTTCGTTGTACACGTTCTCGTAGAAGCGCAGCGCGTTCTTCCAGTTCCCCTGGCGCTCGTACTCTTCGCCCAGCAGGAACTCGCAGTCCAGGTAGTCCTTCTGGTCCAGGTGGTGCCAGACCTCGAAGTTCTTGTCCTTGGTGCGCATGCGGTCGTAGATCTCGACGGCCTGCTTGGGCTGGTCGTTCAGCAGGCTGTAAAGGATCAGACGCGACTGCGCCGCGGGATCGTCCACGCGCTTGGCGAGGTTCTCGCGATACGGATCCTGGTAGGCCTTAAGGTGGGGGCGCAGCCGCTTGTCGTACTCGGCCCGCTCCGACTCGTTCATCAGCGTGTCGTAGGCCTTGAGGATCACCCGCATCTTCGCTTCGGCCCACTTCGTGCGCGCCGAGTTCTGATCGGGGTGGTACTTCTTGGCCAGACGCCGAAAGGAACGCTTGATCTCATCCGGCTTCGCTTCCGGCTGGATCTCAAGCACCTCGTAGTAGTTGATCATCCCGGAGATCACTGCACTCCCCCCTGACAAAGATCACCCATGTAGAGTCCCGGTAAGTACCGGCTCCCGCTCGCCCCCTCCACAGCAACACCCAATTGCTGGCGAATTGCATTTTAGGAAATGCTCCACAAAAGGCAAGGTTTTAGTAGTCATTTCCTCGCAAAAAATTTGCCGATCGCAAAGACTTCTGAAACTCGGCGCGATTCCTCGACTTCCATCAGGATTCGCGAACACGCCGGCGCTTTAATGCATGTGGTGCTTAACTTGTATCTTCTTTTATATCAATCAGTTACATGTGCCTCAAGGAGTACCCCGCAGCCGGCTTCGTGCGTGGTCGTCGCGCGGCTTGAGACATCTCTTGGGTTCTTGTCTCATGCCGCATAAGGTCCATTTTAACTAGGCAAGTTAGTAGCTAATGGAAGCGCACCTCTATTCTCTAGCAAAAGCGCATGCAATGAAATTGATAGCACGGTGAAAATGATCTTGGTTGCGATTTCTACTTTATGAAGCGGCCAAACTGCGGTTCGATGAAACACGGCCAACATCCATTCCACGAGCAGCGACTTCAAATTGCCATAGGGTCCACGCAGGAAGCGGGAAATTCTCGCACCCTCAGTGGCACTGAAACCCTATACGAGAAGTCTGTCTGCCTTCGCCTCGTCTGGAAGTCACAACTCATTGTTAAATAGCAAGTAAGGGTATTTGGACGCCGGTTCGGATGGACCGCCTCTCCTTATAGTATAGGGTCCTGAGTTCCTCTTCGTTGTGCGGCGTCGCCTAGTATCGATGGTGAGGTTCAAATGTTCCCAGCGGAATGCGAGCAGATGGGGAATAACACTTCGGCGCGCATAAACACGCATCGAGGAACCTGACATTAGCGACGTATAAATTCAACGGCGCGCGGAGCCTTTTTTCTTTCCAAGCGCAGTGTTTGATAGAACATGAAAGGCCTCATTTTTCCGGCGCTGCGGCGGCGAAAAGGGCTGTGAGCAGGGAGCGCGTTCACGCATTGCGTAATGGTGTCCGGATTATTTCCCGATGCAGAAGTGCGCGAAGATGCGCTCGAGTAGCGCTTCGGTGAGGGCGTCGTGGCCGAGCAGTACGCCTTCCGATTGGGCCAGCGCGTGCGCGGCCTCGCGCAGTTCCACGATGGCCGCGTCTTCGCCCAAGCCCGCCGCCAGCGTCTCGCCCGCGCGCTGCAGCGCCTCGGCGCAGCGCACGGACGCCTGCCGGAACGCCGCTTGGCTTGAGGCGCGCGCGGCCGCGATGCGTCCATGCAGCGCGCCGGCGGTGTTTTCCAGAAAGAATCGCAGTTCCGCGAGGCCCGCTCCGCTGACGGCCGAGACCTCCATGCTCGCGACCGTCTCGGGTGGCAGTCCTAAAGAATCCAGGAACTGCGCCTTAAATCCCACGGCCCAGGCATTCCAATCGGGTGAGCGCGGAAGGTCGGACTTGGTCCAGAGCAGCACCGTCGCGGCGGGCACGCGGCCTTGCAGGGCATCCTTGAAGTAGGGCGCCATGCTCTTTAATGCAGAGCCAGACCCTTGCGCGTCCACGCTCGCGTCGGCGGTGATGAGCAACACGTCCGCCGACCGGAGCGCGCGCGCGGCCGAATCCATGGCCAGTGCAAGCAACCGCTCGGAGTCGCGAGCAGGAGTGTCCGGGCCATCCGAATGCCCTGCCGTATCGATCAGGACGAGCTCCGGACCTTGAGCGGACCGATACCGGCCTTCCACGGTATCGCGCGTCGTATGGCGGCTGCCGGAAACGAGCGCGGCGTCGCTGCCGAGCAGGGCATTGAAGAGGCTGCTCTTGCCGGCGTTGGTTGGACCCGCCAGGACGGCCCGGGGTTCCAGGCCGGTGTGGAGGCCCTCCTGCCCATGGTATCCGGCTGTATTCGCAATGTGGCTGAAGCGTTCGCTCAGCGCTCGGACGCGCCGGAGCATCTCCTCGCGGGGCAGCGTGACCACGTCTTCCGTGCTGAAATCCAGGCCCAGCTCGACCAGCGCGAGCAGGTCGTTCAAGGCATCTTGCAGGGAGGCTACGCCGCAGCGCGAGGAAGGCTTCGCGACGCGCTCGGCGTGCGCACGCGCCTCATCCGCATGTTCCGCTTGGATCAGCGCGCCGATGGCTTCCGCCTGTGCCAAGGAGATTCGCCCGTTTAAAAGCGCGCGGCGGGTGAACTCGCCGGGTAATGCGGGACGTGCGCCGGCGCTGACCGCCGCGTCAAGGGCCTCGAGCATCAGCGGCGGTACGGCCGGCAGGTGGATCTCGACGATATCCTGCCGCGTATACGAGCGCGGACCCGGCATGACGTACGCGCAGACCGGGATGGCCGCAGCCTGCAAACGCAACGCGCCGCGCACGCGCCTCCATCCGGGCGCGCGGCGTAGCGCGACGGGAGCTTTGCGGCTGCGACGGTGCTCGTTTTGATTTTCTTTGGCGGCGCTGTTTCCGGCAGGGATTTCCGTATCGTGTTCCCATCCGCTGGCCAGCGGCGGAGTGCAACGAATCATCCCCTCCGCGATTTCGCGCGCGCGCGGCCCGGACAGCCGCACGATGGCCCGGCCTGGGCCGCCGAGTGCGCCCGTTTGGGTCTTCGGGGAAGCGCTGGAGAGCGCGACGATGGTATCGTTGGAGAGAATCTCCATGCGCCAAACGTAACAAGAGTTACTCTTTTGCGAAAGCCCTGCAAAGCCCTTTCCCGCGGAGGCGTGTGGTAAGTTACAGGACGAGCGGCCTGCCGAGACTCGCGGACCTGGACTTCTGTCCAAGCGGAGCACCGCCGGCAAGCGTACAAGGAGGGGATGATATGGAGATCAAACGTTGCGGTTCCAGGCCTTCCAGCAAAGGACCGGAGCACTATTTCACGGGTATGGTGCGCATAGATTCTTTGCTCGATGCCGCAGAGCCGGCCCGAGTCGCGGGGGCCAGCGTCACCTTCGAGCCGGGAGCCCGCACCGCGTGGCACACGCACCCGCTCGGCCAGAACCTGATCGTGATCGCAGGTTGCGGCTGGGCGCAGCGCTGGGGCGGGCCAGTGGAGGAGATCCGGCCCGGCGACGTGGTCTGGTTTGCTCCGGGCGAGAAGCACTGGCACGGGGCCACGGCCACGACGGGGATGACACATATCGCCATTCAGGAGAAACTCGAGGGCAAGGCCGTCGAGTGGCTGGAGAAGGTCAGTGAAGAACAATTTCGGACCTGAACGAGGCCCGTCTTAATGCGGATCAAATTGCAGAAGCGCTAACTTTGGAATAGCCATTTAGAAGTGCCGTGCCGGCGTCTGGTTTCGGCTGCTTGGACTAAGGTCGCCGAAGAACAAGCACGCTGAGATATTGAAAGTAAAGGCCCCGGGCGGATTCGAACCGCCGCATAACGGTTTTGCAAACCGTCGCCTTACCACTTGGCTACGGGGCCATAGTTGGGAAATTGATACAGGCAGGTCCGGGTGAACGCAAGGTCGCTCCGCAGGGCTTTTGCGCGCGCTCGGACCGTGGAAACGATACGACTTCAGGCGGCTCGGTACGGCTTGGAGTGGCGTGGCTTGGCGCGGCCTGCGGCGTCCAATTGCTCGGGTCTCTATTACAGGCCGTTGTTCAAAAGAAATTCCGTGGGCGAGAGGCCTTCGCTCTTGCGGAACTGGCGGCTGAAATAGAGCGGGTCGCGGAAGCCGACGGAGGCCGATACTTCCTTGACGCTTTTGCCCGAAGCAATCAGCAGTTCCTTGGCGAAGTTCATCTTCCGCCGCAGAATGTATTCGCCGACGCTCTTGCCGGTGCGCGACCTGAAGATGCGCGACAGGTGCTCCGGGTTCAGGCGCAGATGCTGGGCGAGATCGTGCAGCGAGATCGGTTTGGCGATCTGTCCCTCGATGAAATCGAGCGCGCGGGCCACCTGCAGGTGCGAACGGCTCGGCTTCTCGGTGCGTTTCTCACTCGCGAGTTCCTCGATCGCCTGCCGCGAGACTTGCTGCAGCAGCAGGAGCAGGCGCGTTCGGGCAGCCAGCGCGGAGCCGGGATGCGCGTCCCGCTGTTCCTGGAACATGCTGGAGAGGATGCTCTCCGCGCTGTGGCGATCCCGCACGGAGATGATGTCCGGAACGCAGAGTGTCCGGGCCAGCGCATTGACCTGAGCGTCCATGCGCAACGCTAGGCTGGCCCATTCGTGCGGAGCGGCCACGGCGATAGGTTTCAAGTCGCCGAAGGAGAAGTGGCAGTGGTACTTTGCGATCGCGACGTGGGTCTCGCGGGTAATGCGGTACGGCCTGCCCGGAAAGCAGATCACCAGGTCCCCGGGCAACATCTGGACCTTGCGGTGGCCCAATTCACAATCCATCCGGCCTTCCAGCAGGTAGTTGACCTGGTAGTCCTTCGGACCTTTGGAGATGCTTTCGTATGCGAAGGCGTCCCGCTGATGGATGGTGCGGCTGACGACTGGACAAGGCGGCGGCTCGGGAAGTTCCAGCAGATGCAAGAGCGAGGCTTTCACGCAGGTCCTCCCGATCGCTGGACATGGACCTCATAATCATCCATGCGTTACGAAGTTCTATAGCAGTGAGTAGACTTATGCAATGGTGCGATTATCCATGTTCGGCAAACCGTTCAAGGCACTGTACCCGGGGTCTTGCGGCTCGGCTCGCCGTGCGGACCCACGATTTGCAATTCGCAGCGCTATGCGGGTAGATTGAGCCTCCAAGTTCCGCGCAGGACCGTCGAGGTTTTTCCATGAGCAAAGTCGAACCAGGCAAGCGTCCCGAGATTGTTGCGACCGGCGAGGCGACGGGCCTGCTCCCCGCGCCGGGCGACCGGGGCAAACCGATCACGGTCATCGGCACACGCAAGATTCGCGACGGCTTCGACGCCGGGTGCCTGCAGCAGGCCCTGAACGCGCGCGGGGCTCCGGGCGTGACCGACCTCGTGCTGAACCCCGACGCGCACCTGGGCTATGGCGCGCCCGTGGGTTGCGTGCTGGTCTCGCCCACGCATATCTATCCCGGGCCCGTGGGCGTGGACATCAAATGCAGTATGAGTCTTCTCCAGCTCGATCTGCCGGCGAGCGCGGTCCGCGACAAGCCCACGCGCCGGGCGCTGATCGACGCGATTCTCGAACGCACGCCGACCGGGCCGGGGCGGGGGCAGCGCCAAGCCCGGAAGAGCCGCAAGATCAACGAGTACCTCGGCAAGCGCGCGGCCATCGAAGGCGCGTCGCAGGAGGTCTGCGCGGCCCTCGAGATTCCCGCCGAGTGGGCCGGCTGCTGCGAGGACGCTTTTCACCTTGGCCACGACGGCTCGGCGGAGGCTCTTGAGGGCCGCCTGGAACGCTTGATCGACGCGGAGCTCTTCCGCGACCTTGGCGAGAAGTTTCGGCAACTCGGCTCGTACGGCGGCGGGAACCACTTCGGCGAATGCGAGATCGTGCAGGTTAATCAAGACGAGCGCGCGCGAAAGACGGCGGACGCATTCGGCCTGAAAGACGGCTGCGTCGCGTTTCTCTCGCACTGCGGTTCGCGCGGCTTTGGAAACATCCTGGCGCAGGGGCAGTTCCGCGCGCTGCAGCGCAAGTTCGCGGAGTGGAGCATCCCGCTGCCGGGGGACGACCGGGAACTCGTGTACGCGCCGCTGGGCACGCCCGAGGCGGACGATTACCTCGACGACCTGGCCCTCGGCGCGAACTTCGCGACGCTCAACCATCTGCTGATCAACGCGCTGGTGCTGGAAGCGTTTCAGGAAGTGATCCCGGGCGCCCAGGGACGCCTAGTCTATTTTATCAGCCACAATATCGCGCGTGAAGAGATCGTCGGAGGGCGCAAATGCTGGGTGCACCGAAAAGGTTCGACGCGCGCCTTTCCGGCGGGACACCCGGCGTTGAAGGGTACGCATTTCGAGACGACCGGCCACCCGATTCTGCTCCCCGGCAATCCCGCGGCGGGCAGCGTGGTGATGGTCGCCGACGCCGGGGCGGAGAAGAGTTGTTACAGCGTCAACCACGGCGCGGGCCGCTGCATGGGCCGCAAGGCGGCAACGCGTGAACTGAACCAGCAGAAGATCGACCAGGAACTGGAGGAGCTGGACATCCTCTCCAATTGCCGGCAGTACCCGAAGGACGAGGCCCCCGCGGCGTATAAGGATTTTCACGAAGTGCTGCGCTCGGTGGAGACCGCGGGCCTCGCCACGACCGTAGCGAAGCTCAAAGCGCGTTTCGTGATTAAGGATTCGGCGCAGGCGGACGATTGACCGTGCGTGTGATACCTAAATTCCAGGCAGATCATTACAAGCCTAAGGCAGCCTCTTGTTCTAAGTTCGATCTCTTCATGGCGGAGACTCCCTAACAGTTCGAACTATAGCATCCGCCATGAAGAGTTCAATAGGGACCTACTTCTTCTCAATCAGCGCATCGCGGGACTTTCCGACGCCGATGTAGCGGACCGGGATGCCGACAAGCTTCTCGATACGCTCGACGTAGTCCCGCGCGGCCTTGGGCAGCTTCTCGTACTGGCGGATCTCCTCGAGCGACTCTTTCCAGCCGGGCATTGACTCGTACACGGGCTGCGCGAGTTCCACCGCGTGAATGTCGGCCGGGAAGCGCGTGAGCTCGCGGCCCTCGACCTTGTAGCGCGTGCAGAGCTGCAGTTCCTTCTCACCCGTGAGCACGTCCAGCTTGGTGAGCGCGATCGCGTCCACGCCGGAGACTTCCGCCGCGTAGCTCACGCCGACGGCGTCGAACCAGCCGCAGCGCCGCGGGCGGCCGGTGGTGGTGCCGAACTCGCCGCCGCGCTCGCGGATCGCATCGCCCTGCGCGTCCTTCAGCTCCGTCGGGAAAGGCCCGGCGCCGACGCGCGTCGTGTAGGCCTTGGCCACGCCGAGGGCCGTGTCGATGCGCTTGGGGCTCACGCCCGAACCCGTCGCCGCGCCGCCGGCCGTCGCGTTGGAACTCGTGACGTACGGATACGTGCCGTGGTCGATGTCCAGCAGCGAGCCCTGCGCGCCCTCGAACAACAGCCGCCGGCCGTGCGCGAGCGCATCGTTGATGAACGCGGCGGTGTCCGCGATGAAGGCTTTAAGCGGCTGCGCGGCGGCGAGCACTTCGTCGGCGATCTTGTTCGCGTCGAGGGGTTCGTGCCCGTAGACCGCGATGAGCACCGGGTTGAGTTCCGTGAGCCGCTGGCGCACGCGGTCCACGAGGTAGCTCGGGCGCAGGACATCGATCACGCGAATGCCCGAACGCGCCACCTTGTCCACGTACGCGGGCCCGATGCCGCGGCCCGTCGTCCCGATCTTCCCGGCGCCGCTTGTCTCCTTCTTCTTCTCCGAGAGCTGGTCGACGAGGCGGTGGTAGGGCATCACGAGCTGCGCGCGGTCGCTGAGCTGCAGATTGGTGCTGTCGATCTTCACGCCGCGGGTGCGGAGCTCGTTGATCTCTTTTACGAGCTCGATGGGATCGACGACGCAGCCATTGGCGATCACGCAGACCTTATTATCGCGGAGGATGCCGGACGGCACGAGATGGAACGCGTAGCGTTCCTTGCCGACGACGACGGTATGCCCGGCGTTCGCGCCGCCCTGATAGCGGACCACGATGTCGGTCTCATCGGCGAGGGCGTCGAGGACCTTGGCCTTGCCTTCGTCGCCCCACTGCATTCCAACCAGAACGGTAGCGGGCATCTGCGCCTGCCTTTCTCACACCGGCGGCGCATGCATGTGCGGGCGCCGCCAGAATGGCGGCCCCTTGTTAGGCGGGCCGAGTCCGGCCGCCTTTTTACCGCCCGGCAAACCTAGCCCGGCGGCGATCCGCGGCCAAAAGAAAACGGCCGCAGGAAATCCCGGCGACCGTTACGCGAGTATTTCTCCGCTTATGCCTGGAGTCAAGCCAAAAGTCGTGGCACAGGGGCACCCGCCGGAGAGCGGCTTGTGCCATCTGAATTATTTCTTGTTCGGGCTCGAGGTTCGGCCGAAGAGGACCTCCAGCAGGCTGGCGCGGCCAACGGTTATTTCCGCGTAGCCGGTGAAGCCGACGCGCAGTTTCGCGTTGCGGGGGTCGGGCTTGACGTCCAGAATCACGAGTGCCTGCGGGTGGTTGTCGGTGACGCCCGGGAGTGGCAGGATGGACTCGCCCGCGTTGCCCGTGGGCGGCGCCGCGATTTGCGAGGCGACGCTTACATTGGCGTCCCAAGTGCCTTCGAGCCGGTAGGGCAGGGCGTCGAAATAGAGCAGCGCCGGGTTGTCCTTCTCGATGTTCGAGAGGTCCATCTGCTGCACGCGCCCGTAAAAGAGGAACGCCGAGTTGTCGAAGACCCAGGCGGTTCGTTCCTTGTGAGTGACCGTCTGGCCCGGTTTGGCGTGGAAGTCGTAGAGAATGCCGTCGAGCGGCGCGACGAGGGTCTTCTCCGCGATCTCGCGGCTCAGGCGTTTCTCGGCGAGCCGGTTCTTGCCGATCTCCATGTCCAGGCGGCGCGTCTCGGACTCATCCTGGCTCGCGAGTTCGCAGAGCTTCACTTCGCTGCAGCGCTGGTCGAGCCGCGCGCATGCGGCGTCGAGCGCTGCCTTCTGCCCCGCGGCCTCGGCCTTGGCCTTCTCGATATCCGAGCCGAAGCGCGTCTTCTTGAAGATCAGGAGCGCGTTCTCGCGCACCCGCAGTTCGCTCTTGGCGGTCTCCACCACCGACTGGGCCTTGTTGAGGTTCTGCTCGGAGACGAGACCTTTCTCGAAGAGAATCTGATCGTCGTCGTAGGCTTTTTCGGCGTCTTTCAAGGCGATCTGCTGCTGCCGCAGGCGTTCTTCGGCGCTGCGGTACTCGAGCGCGTCCGGAATCGCTTCGGCCTGTTTCAGATTGGACAGGACTTCCTGCAATTTCGCCTTGCCGCTCTCGACATCGGCTTCGGCGACCTTGACGGCCGACTTGGACAAGTCGAGCTTGGCGGCGCATTCCTGGCGCTGGCGCTCGCGGTCCTTCAGGTCGCCTTCCAGGCGTTCGGTCTCGCGGCGGACCTTCTCGCGCTCGAGTTCCTCCATGCGCGCATCCATGCGCAGGATGGGCTCGCCGGCCTTCACGCCGTCGCCGTCGCGCTTGTAGACCTCCAGCACGATCCCCTCGATGGCCGGGCGTACGTCGGCATACTTGATGGGGCGGAGTTCGCCCGGCGCGCGGACGATGACGTCCATCTGTGCCACCATGCCGATAATTCCGAAAACCATGAATCCGGAGAAGGTCCCGCCGATGATCCAGGAAAGCGTCCGAGTGGTCTTCATGCTCTTCCTTTGGACATGTTTAGACTTGACTTCTTGTCTAGGAACGCTAAGCATTATGGAACTCATTGGTCCGAATTGCAAGAAATTTAGGAAAGAAAGAGATCGAGGCCGTTTTACCTTCGCGAAGAAAGTTACATGGCCGAATCGCATACAAATATAGTGACAGAAGAGAGTTGCGCTTCGGCGTGTGAACCTAATATTACCCCTATAAAAGTGCCCGAAGAAGCCAATACTGACGTTGTTCTATCGGCGACTTCGAGGGGCTTTTACCCTCCACTTGACCCAAAAGTATTGAAAAGAAGCCTCCTGCTTTCAGGCATCGCTAGCGCGCTTGGAGCAACCTTCTTTACAGCGGTTCAAGGGACCGTATTCAACTTTTATATCGAGGACGTTGGGCTCAAGGACAAGTTGGGCATCTTTATGGGCCTGGCGAGCCTGGCCGGCATTGGCGCGTTGGTGGGCTCGTGGATTCAGGAACGCTACGGCCATCGCAAGGGCCTGTTCATCTGGGGCGTGGGCGGGAGCCGCGTGATCTGGCTGCTGATTGGCTTGATCCCGGTGCTCTGGCCGGAATGGAAAGGCGAGGCGCTCTTCTGGCCGCTCGCGGGGCTGGTGCTGCTCTTCTTTGTGACGCACGCGATGGGCTCGAACGCGTGGCTCTCGTGGATGGCGGACCTCGTGCCGCCGGAGATCCAGGGGCGTTACTGGGGCTTAAGGCAAGTCGGGTGTTCGGCGGCCGGAGCGTTCGCGCGCTTTGGGCTGGGTTTCTTCCTCTCGCTGCACCACAACGCCTACGGTTACCTGGCGATTTACGCCTTCTGCGTCGTGGTGGGCGTAGCCGACGCGCTGCTCTTTTTGGGCGTGGAACACCGCGCGCCCAAACGCATGCCGCGCAGCGCGAACATGCTCAAGGAATTCACCAAGAGCCTGAGCGATCCGGGCCTGCGGCGGATGATCGGCGTCTACCTGCTCTGGTCGATCTCGAACTGCGTGATGGGCCCGGCGGTCTTCCGCTTCCTGCGCGGGCACATCGGGATGGGGGTCTTCCCGATCTCGGTGATCGAGATGATCACGCTGGGCGCGTTCACCGCGTTCAGTTTCCTGTGGGGCCAGTTCTCGGACCGGCACGGCCATAGAGGCCCGCTGGTGCTGTGCCTGCTGATCCACGCGCTCTGCCCGATCCCGTATTTCATCGCGGGAGCCGGCGACTGGCATCTCGCGGGGTTGGGCTATGTGGGAGGAAGCCTGGGGTTCTGCGGCATCAACCTATTCATGTGGCCGATGCTGATTAATTACACGACGCGTAAGGGGAGCGGGCGCGCGGTGGGCATGGCGGCGTTCTCGCTGGTCCTGGGCCTGCCGGGCTTCCTGGCCTTCTGGCTGGCGGACGACGTGGCGCGGCCGTTCTTCGCATGGGCTACAAACGCTTCGGAACTGGATAGCCGTCCCGTCTACCTGGCCTTCTTCGCGCTCGCGATGGCCCTGCGCTTCTGGGCGGTGTACGCCGCCTGGACCTTGCCGGTGAAGGCCGAGGACACCGAACCCGGCCACGTCATCAGCATGTTCGCGACGACGAACCCCGTGCGCGCGACGGTGAGCCTGGTGCGGTACGTGACCGTGGGCTTCCGTGTCGGCGAGGAAGGGCCGTTCAGCGTCTCCGCCGCGATTCCCCGCAAGCGCACAAAACCGCAATAGCCGCGCTCACGAGGCGGATTCCGCACCTGTGTTGAAAGTCCCGGCTGCGAGGCGCTCCAGCGCGTCCTCGAACGCGACGGCTTCTACGGTGAGCGAACCTACACACAGAAACCAGAAGAGCTCGCGATGCAGGAACGAGCGCCAGACGAGCGAGACCGAGAAGTAGCGCCAGACCATCCAGCCGGAACCGGCGGCGGCGCCGTCCAAGATTGCGTCGGTGAACGCCTGCCCGAAGATCGCCAGCACGACCGCGAAGACAACCAGACGTGAAACCCAGACCACCGAGCGGCGCGAGGACGGCGCGGCCGCGGGCGCGTTTGCGGCGAGGACTTCCGCCGCCGCGCGGATGCGCCGCGCGTCCAGGCGCATCACCACCCACGGCAGGATCACGTAGGCTTCGACGAGAAACTGGGCCATGGGCGCGTAGAAGGCGGCCCCAAAGCGGTACGCGTCCACCGCGCCACAGAGAAATATCGCCGCGCCGAAGGCCGCGACCAGGTACGGGTGGCCGCCGCCGGAAAGCGTTGCCGGGGCGGATGCACCAGAGCCTTTCGCCGCGCGCAGCCAGGCCGCGAGGGCACGGCCCCATGCGCGCGCCAGGACGGCAAAGGCGACCGTGCCGGCCGCCACATAGATCATGCGATACGCGTGGTCGGCAATCAGAAACGATTCGAAACCCGGATTGGCGTCGCCCCTCTTCAGCAGGAAATAGAGGAAGAACACCATGCCCCCGAAGCGCAAGCATGCGGACCCGAGAACCGTAACGAGGAGCATGCGGTCGCTGCGTTGACCTGCGTTTGCGGGCGCTCCCGCGAGGCGCGCGCCGGCAGCCTCGGCGCGCTTCAGCAGCCGTGCAACGGCCTCGGCGCTCAGGCCGGCCAGCACAAAGTAGCCCGCGAGGACGATGTTCGGGAAACTCCAACTGTGCGCGGGCAGTTCCGGATCGAACGCGCGCAGCAGCGTGACGACCAGGAGCGTGCCGCCGGCGGCAAGCAGCGGCACGGTGCAGAGCCAGGAGGTCCTGGACGCGGGCGCGACCGGTCCCGGAGCCAGCCGGGCGAAGAGTCGATCGAAGCGCTGAATGGAGAGGACAAGATAGAGGAGGCAGAGACCTGTTCCAATATAACCCAGCACGTACGCCCCATTGCGCACGATGGCGCCGAAAGAGGCCAGAAAGCCATTGGTGAGGAGATCGTACGCGTTGTACGCCGCGAAGCCCGCGAGCCCGAGATGAAGCAGGAAGACTGCCCAGCCCGAGACGAGCAGCGTGCCGTAGGCGGCGGGGTGCTCGGCCGGGCTAGGGTGCTCGGGCGCGGCTTCGATAGATGAGGCGTCGGCCCACGGCATGCGCAAAGATTACCACCACGCACTTCGCGATGTAGTGCCTAACACCCAGATCGTGCATGTGTTAGAAATTCTTTGGGAATTTGAATCACGCCGTCGCGGGTTTGCCGTACTGGATGGCGGATCGGCGCGGAGGCGAACTTGAGCACCACGATTTTTGCAGAGGCCCTATTGAGCGGGAGCCGAATCGAACCGGGACCGTCCGCCTCGGGCGGCGATGCCGCCTATCACGCGCGGCTCGAAGCCTTGCGGCCGTTGCTTGTCCGGACGGCTTCCGCGATCCTGCGCCGCTCCGACGATGCGGAGGACGCGGTGCAGGAGGCGCTGCTGCGGCTGGTCCGCAATGCCGGCTCCTTTGATCCGCGCAAAGGCACGCTGGCCGTGTTTGCCCGAACGACTGTCCGTCGCGTGGCGTTGGATATGCTCGCGCGGCTCGCGCCGCGACCGTCCGTCGCGGCGGATGCGGCCGAAGCGCCCGTCTATGCCGAGCCTCTGGAAGCCGAGGAGGTGCGCGGCCGGTTACGCCGCGCCGTAGATGCGCTGCCTGACCCGCAGCGCGTGGCGTTCCTGCTCGTACATCAGGAAGGCCTGAAGCACGAAGATGCCGCCAAGGAACTGAATATCGCGCAAGAGACCCTGCGCGCGCGGCTCTACCGCGCCCGCATCGGCTTACGCGCGGCTTTAAAGGAGTTCGCGCCATGAACAGCTCCCCTTTCGACCGGAACGGAACGCATCTCGACGGCGCACTGCTGGAAGCGCTTGCCGTGGGCACGGCGCGCGCAGAAGAGCGCGCCCACGCGCAGGAGCACTTGAACGCATGCGCGCGCTGCCGGGATGAGATCGACGCGATGCGCGCGGAGAACGCGGGCTTCGACGGCTTTTTTCGAGCCGAGGAGGCCGGGATGCTGCAGCGCGCGGAGGCCGGAAACCCGGCGTCGCCGCGGCGGGTTGTCTACTTGGCACTGGGCGCTATCGCGGCGGCAGCGGTGGTGATCGCGGCTACGATGATGCTGTCCAACTTGAACGCTCCCGTTCTCAAATCGCGTTCAAGCGTGGCGGAGGAAAATCCCGGGCCTAAGCCGCCGCCCGCGCCGCAGCCGGTTCCGCCGCCCAACGTCCCCGATCCGGTGACTGTGCCGCAGCCTGCGCCCGTGCATGTGGAAGCGCCGAACGCGGTCGAGGCCGCCACGTACCAAGGCAAGACTGCGGAAGAGTGGGTAAGCATTCTCAAAGCAGGCAAGGACGAAGAGACGAAAGAGAAAGCGCGGCATGCTTTGGCTCGGATCGGCGCGGAGGCACTGCCCCTGCTGCTCAAAATGATGAGAGAAGGCACGCCGGCCGAAAAGCAGGATGCGGGCATCGTGCTGGCGGCGCTGGAGGACAAGAACTCCGTGCCGGAGATCATCAAATTGCTGGCCGATCCCGGTTGGGAGGTCCGGCTCCAGGCGGTGGTAATGCTTTCGAAATATGTGCCCGACGACGACCGCGCCGTCCAAGCGCTGCAAGGAGCACTGAAGGACCGCGACAAGGCCGTAGCCGAGGCGGCGCTGAACGAAGAACTCGTTCGCGAGAACTCCCGCCGCGCAGATGAACTGGCCAAGGTCAAGGGCGTGCTCCTGAAGCAGCAGCAGATGGTGCAGGTGGCCCGCGACAACGAAGTGAAGGCCCGCAACGAGAAGTCCGAGGCGCTCAAACTCGATCCGGCTTCGAAAGAGGCCCAAGTGGCGCAGGAACAGGTGTTGTTGGCACGCGAGGATGCGCAGCGTCAGGCCGATCAGATAAGCAAGATGTTGGCTGAGAGCCAGGATCTCATCAAACAGCAAAAGTATGATGCGGCCATGATGTCGTTGCAGCGAATTTTGACGACGAGTCCTGCAAATGCACAGGCGCAGCGGTTGCTCAAGATGCTAAAGGACTTGATCGCGCGCGATAATGACGCCGCAGTCAAGCACCACCTTAATGCTGGCGAAGCAGACCTTCCCGGGACGGAGCAGCGCGCGCCTAAAGTCACGCCGGCCAAGGTCCCAGCTCCTGTCGCGGAACCGACTCCAAACAAGACAGCGCCTGCAGGAGAAAACGACCGTTTCTGAGACCGGCTACAGCCAGTAGCGCATCATGTATGCGGCGGACTCGGCGAGCATCTGCGGCCACGGCCGCGACTCGTGTTCTTCCTGCGTGACCTCGTGGCAGCGCGCCAGATCGGCAAGGGTCTGGTCGCGCAGGCTGCGCGCGAAAGACGTATCGGCGATCACGACCACGTCTTCGAGGTCGTGAAAGAGACTCCGCTGGTTGATGTTGTAACTGCCCACCACCGCCCAGGCGTCGTCAATCACCGCCGTCTTCGCATGCAGCATGGGTTCGGGCCATTCGTAGATGCGAATGCCCGTTTCGAGCAGTTCGCTGTAAAGCACGCGGCCCGCGACCGCGCCGATCTTGGGCTCGCTCACCTTGGAGACCGCCACCGCGACTTTGACGCCGCGGCTGACTGCGTGCGCCAGCGCTCGGCGGATGCCGCGGTCGGGCAGGAAGAAGGCGTTCTCGATCAGGATGTAGTGTTTGGCGTTTCGGATGGCGTGGAGATAGGTCGCACGGATCTTGCGGCGCTCGGTGAACTCGCGGTTGCCGATGACCTGCAGCCAGACGCCGCCCTTGGAGAGCGCGCCAGCGGGTTCGGGCAGAGGCCGGTCGGACGCCCGCAGGAGCCCGGAGACGAATTCGCGAATGCTGCGCCGCTTCGGCGCGCCGCCGGTCAGGCGAAGCGAGCGCTCCCAGGAATAAGCGAATAGCCCACCCAGCGCCGCCGCGGGGCGCTGGCCTTCAATGCGCATATGCGTATCGCGCCAGCCCTTGCCGCCGTTCTCCCTTGAGGCGTACTCGTCGGCGATGTTGAGGCCGCCGGTGAACGAACCGGTCCGATCGACGATCAGGATCTTTTTGTGGTCGCGGCGGTTAATGGCCCACCAAGGCCGGTAGAACACGAGCGGATGATATACAGCGATTTCTACGCCCGCTGCCAGCATGCCGTCGATGAAATCCTGCGGCATGCCCAGTGACCCGATGGCATCATAAATCAGCCGTACGCGCACGCCGCGAGCAGCGGCGCGCATAAGCGCATTGGCGAAGCGCTGGCCCGTGGCGTCCGCCGCGAAGATGTAGCTCTCGAGGTCCACCGTCTCCTTGGCCGCGTCGATCGCCGCAAGCATCTCGGGAAAGGCCCCGCGCCCGTCGATGAGGAGTTTGGCGGACTCCGCATTGATGAACTGTTCGGGGTGCAGCGTGTAGGCGGCGATAAAGGCCTTGTGTTCGGCCAGCTCGGAGACCTCCCGGGCGATCTCCGGCAGCGAGAGCGGACGGCGTTTTCGCGGAGGCAAACCGCGCGCGATGCGCTGCGCATGCTTGCGCGCCCGCCAGGTCCAGACGCCGATGATCGTGAGCGGGTAGGCGAGCGCCGCGGCGGCGGTGCCCACGACCAGGACGCCAATCAGCAGTGGCCCGACCGCGTCCACGCCCATGCGGCCCAGCGCGGCGAAAAAGGCCCCGGTCGATTCGAACGGACTCGCCCAGGTCCATGCTTCCACAACCTCTTTGAGCGCCTCCATCGTCGCTTCGGCTTTCGCGGCGCGCGCGGGCCAGAGGAACTCGCCGATGCGGAATTCGGCGAACGCCAGTGGCAGCATCGTCACCGCGTTGACCAGGAATTGCGGAAAGATCGAGATGGCCTTGTTGCCCTTCACGATGGCCGCGCAGAGGACGCTCAGCGCGATCTGAAAGCCCGGCAGCGGGAACGCCGCGGCGAAAAAACCCGCCGCCACGCCGCGCGCAATGCGCGGTGCCGGATCGTCCTCATGGAGGATCTTGCGGCCGATGCGGCGAAGGGTGATGCGTGCGCGGCGGGTGACCATAGACCCCGATCGGATATTCGAACGTACGGCAAGCACCACCATAAACGGCGGCCTGAAGACGATCAAAGGACTTCTGTTTCGGCGCGCGTTTTGATACGCTTATCGGCCCACGCAGGAAGGGACCGGAATCATGGGCGCCACACAGATCCGCCAGCCCGCCCGCGCGGGCAGCTTCTACCCGGCTTCGTCCGCGGCTTGCGCGGAAGAGATCGCCGAACTGCGCCGGCAGGCGCCCAGCCTTTCCGCGGAGCTTAGCGGGAAGGCGATCTTCGGCGGCCTCGTGCCGCACGCGGGCTGGGCGTACTCGGGACCGACGGCGCTCGCGGTCTTCGAGGCGCTAAAACAGGCCAAGACAAAACCCGAGACCGTCGTGATCTTCGCCACGGCGCACCGGCCGGACGTGCACGCGCCTTCGTTGCAGTCCGAAGGCAAGTGGCGCGTGCCTGGCGGCGAAGCCGAGATCGACGCGAACCTTGCGCGCGCGATGCTCGATCAGGGCCGCGGGCAAATCGTAGATCACGCCCGCGCTCATGAGGGCGACCACGCGATCGAAGTGCAACTCCCATTCTTGATGGACGCGCTGCCCGGCGCGCGCTTCGTGCCCGTGGCGATGCCGTTCGGCGAATTTGGCCCCGGCGTGGGCCGCATTGCCGCGGACGCGGCGCAGAAGATCGGAAGAAAAATCGCCGCCGTCGCCAGCGTGGACCTCACGCATTACGGCCCGAACTACTACGACTTCGCGCCGCAGGGCGTGGGCATGAAGGCGCACCGCTGGTCGAAGGAAGTCAACGACCGCCGCTTCCTCGAGCGCGTGCTCGCGCTGGACGCGCCCGGCGCGTATGCGGCCGGCGAAGAGGACAAGAGTTGCTGCGGCCCCGCCGCCGCGGCCGCCGCGATCGCCGCAAGCCACGCGCTCGGCGCGGCGAAGGGCGTGCTGCTGGAACACGTCACAAGCTGGGAGCGCGGCAAAAAAGGCGAGCCGTGCGATTTTGTCGGGTACGCGGGCGTGGTGTTCGTCTGACCATCTTTGGAATAAGGGAAACTTTAAGAACGCGTTAGTGCTTCCACGATTACCCAGCCGATCCAGACTGCGAGCAACCCAAAGCATATGCTCCCCGAGGCATAGGCGCATGCCAGCCGCCATTCATCGTAGCGAATCAGGAAAATCGTCTCGTTTCCGAAAGAGGAAAACGTCGTAAAGCCGCCAAGAATACCTGTTACGAAGAAGAGTGGCGCCCATTCCACTTCGGAGTGACGGGCTTTAAGGTAAGCAGCGATTATCCCGATTACGAAACATCCCACGACATTGACCGTGAACGTATTCCAGGGAAAGGTCCCTTCTTTGGGTACCAGCAGAAGACTGACCCCGTAGCGCGCTGCGGAACCCAGCCCGCCGCCGACAAATACCAGGATGACTTTGAGCATGGAAATGACTCCTGAATCGAACCGTCCGGTTCGCCAGGAGTCATCAGCCGTCGGCACGCGGAAACCCGCGCGGCAAAACGAGGCGGTTCAGGCCGACCCCATGGCCTTTGGATTGTCGGCCCCCTTATAGCCCAGCCTTCACGAGCGTCAATTTTAGAGCGTGTTATGCACTTTTGAGCGAAAATAGCCGATGCAGGGTAAATGAAAAGGAAACCCTACCCTTCCGATGCAAGCGACGACGAATGGGCCTTTGTGGCACCTTACCTGACCCTGATGCGAGAG
>JACQFI010000014.1 GCA_016200135.1 Planctomycetota bacterium | reverse complement strand
GTCGGCGATGTAGCGCTGCGAGAGCGTCGCCGCGGCCACGAGCGCGCCGTCGGTAATGTGGACGCCGTGGTGGACCTCGTAGCGCTCCTTCAGGCCGCGCAGGATCGCGATGGTGTCCTCGACGCTCGGCTCGTTCACCATCACTGGCTGGAAACGCCGCTCCAGAGCCGCGTCCTTCTCCACATGCTTGCGGTACTCGTCGAGGGTCGTCGCGCCGATGCAGCGCAGTTCGCCGCGCGCCAGCGCCGGCTTGAGCATGTTCGCGGCATCGGCCGCGCCTTCAGACGCGCCCGCGCCGACGATCGTGTGCAGCTCGTCGATGAAGAGGATCACCTGACCGTTGGACTCGACCACTTCGCGGATCACGCCTTTCAGGCGCTCTTCGAACTCGCCGCGGAACTTCGTCCCCGCGATCAGCGCGCCGAGATCGAGCGCGACCACGCGCTTGTCCTTCAATCCTTCCGGCACGTCGCCGGCCACGATGCGCCGCGCGAGACCCTCCGCGATGGCCGTCTTGCCCACGCCGGGTTCGCCGATCAGTACCGGATTGTTTTTCGTGCGCCGCGAGAGCACCTGCATCACGCGGCGGATCTCGTCGTCGCGCCCGATCACCGGGTCCAGCTTGCCCGCGCGCGCCAGCTCCGTCAGGTCCTTGCCGTACTTTTCGAGCGCCTGCAGCGAGGCCTCGGGGCTGGAACTCGTCACGCGCGACGACCCACGCAGCGCCTGCAAGCCTTTCAGGAGTTCTTCGCGCGATACGCCCGCGTCCTTGAGCAGCCGCGCGGTCTCGTCCTTCTGGGAGATCAGCGCAAGCAGGAGGTGTTCGGTGGAGACATACTCGTCCTTGAGCTTCTTCGCTTCATCCTCGACCACAGCCAGCACACGGCGCAGGTCGACGCTGGGGTAGGGTTCGCCGCTGCCGCCACGCTGCCGTGGGAGCTTGTCCAGCGCGAGCATGGCTTGGGCCTTGAGTGCGCTCGGGTCCGCGCCGATCTTCTGCAAGAGCGGCGAGACGAGCCCGCCGTCCTGGTTCAGCAGCGCCGCGAGCAGATGGATCGTCCCGAGCTCGGGGTGCTCGGACTTCAAGGCCATCTGCGACGCCTCTTGCAGCGCCTCTTGGGCCTTGATCGTAAACTTGTCGAGTCGCATTGCGGACCTCCTCAGACGGCTTATCTTCAACAAGACCTGTACCAGAGGACTGCTCGCCATGATTTTATTAAGAGGTTTGTTGACCCATACTTATACGCATGACCTAGGCGTGTGCAGGGAGCGGGCGAAGCACGGGTGTGTCGTTTTGACCGTATCGGTTTCCGAGTGGCCGAGGAAGCGCACGAGCGAACGAGAGCGCTTCACTAATAAGGGGGCGTGGCCGCGGGCACTCAGCTCGATTCAATTTTTTGCAGCTTTTCCGATTTGAATTAAGGATAAGCTCATGGCGAGCCAGATGGAAACCCGTTGAGCCTGAGCAGAACGTTTATCGCAACCGGGAGGACGTTCCACATGCGGCAGATTCTCTTCGCGACCGTGCTCATGCTCGTTGGCATGGTGCTCGCCACCCTTTTTGCGTTCTTTCTGGCCAGCACATGGAGTTCGTTCAGCGACCGCTGGCTGATCCCGATTACGTTCCTGCCGGCCATCGGCGTCGCCACGGGCTGCTGGCTCTCGCACAAGACCTCCAACGAGCAGGATCCCTGGCCCATCACCACGACCGGCGGGCGGCTGCTCTACACGCTGCTGGGCGCCTTGGGCTCCGCGGCCGCGGGGTACTTCGTCTACATCGCGCTCTCCGCGGCATGGTTCCACGCCGACTTCTTCGAGATGGCGCTCGATCCCTCGAAGATCAAGACCTTCTCCGAGACCACCAAGTACGGGCAGCACGAAAGCACGCCCGTGGGCAATATCTTCATTTCGCTCTTCGTGGGCGCGTACGGTACGTTCCGGCTTATCAAAGAGAAGCTGACGGACTGAGCGGGTATGGGTTTTCGGGAACCGTCTGGGCCGCGCAGCGGCAAGAAATTCCCATGGGGCTCGCGCCGTCCACAAGCGAATCAATCGTATAGTGAATTTTTCCAGTCGCTTCGCGACCTCGGCGTGGGACGTCGGGGGTGCCCGCATTGGATAATTGCATGGCCCTGCTGCCGGCGCGCCCTTTCTTGAAGCGCGGTGCGCGCGCGCGTACAATCCTCCACAGTATGCCGAAACCGATCCTCTGGCCGACGCTCGAGCCGCCCGCGCCACGGGAGTTCCTCCCGCACCACGTCGCCATCATCATGGATGGCAACGGCCGCTGGGCCAGCCGCAGGGGGCTCGTGCGAGTGCGCGGGCACCGGGCCGGCGTCGAGTCCGTCCGCGACTGCGTCCGCTACAGCGGCCAGATCCACCTCGCCGCACTCACGCTCTACGCCTTCAGCACCGAGAACTGGAAGCGCCCGCGCACGGAGGTCGGCTACCTCATGCGCCTGCTCAAGAAATACCTTCTCGAAGAACGCGACGAGTTGCACGCGAACGGCGTGCGGCTGACCTCCATCGGGCGCACCGAAGAATTGCCCAAGGACGTCCTCGAACGCCTCGAGCATGTGCAGCAGCACACCGCCGGAAATACGGGGCTCAATCTCTGCCTGGCGCTGAATTACGGCTCCCAAGACGAATTGCTCGACGCGGCCCGCGGCCTGGCCGAAAAGGTGGCTCGGGGCGAGATGAAGACCGCGGCCATCGACGAGGCCGCGATCGGCCGCGAGCTGCACACGCAGGAGATGCCGCCGGTGGATCTGCTCGTGCGGACCGCGGGCGAGCAGCGCATCAGTAACTTCCTGCTCTGGCAGTCGGCGGGTGCGGACTTCCACGTCTCGCAGGCGTGCTGGCCGGACTTCCGCCGCGGGCATCTGACCGAGGCGATTGTGGCGTACGCCGCGCGGCGCAAGGAGTCCGTGCCGAGTTCCGGGTCCTGAACGCGCGGAAACGTTCGGCGCGCAAAGCGTATTAGGCATTTCGGGGCGTAGGCGGTTAGGATCGTCGGCTCGCGGCCAGGACGCGGCGCTCGGGACCTGTTTGATGCTCTTTCAGCGTATTCTCGCAGCCACCTTCATGATCGGTCTACTCACCGCGGCGATGTGCGCCGACTATTATTACTTCGAGAACAGCTTCCTCCTACACGCCTTCTGCCTGATCGGCACGTTCTTCTGCCTGCGCGAATTCTGGGTCCTCTGCCGCGCCCGCGGAATGCAGACCTTCAGCACCTGGGGAACGCTCTCCGGCCTGGCCCTGGTCGCGGCGCATTTCTGGGCGCTTCAAATCTGGAGCAGCACGGGCGAGAATCTGCACGACCGGGTGGCCTATCTCAACCGCGCCGACAAGGTCATAACAGGCGCGATGGCCGTGGCAGTTATGGGGGTCTTCTTTCTGACCGCCCGGCGGCATCAATACGAGGCCTCTCTTGGCGGCCTTGGTATTACGTGCCTGGGGCTGATTTATCTCTGGTTCCTACCATCTTTCCTCTTAAAGCTCAGGCACTTAGGTGATGATGGCATGCTGGGCGGCACCAACTGGAATACCTTCGGCTCTAAAATGGTGGTGGCAACCATCGTCATCTCAAAAGGATGCGACGTATTTGCTTACCTTATTGGTCGTAAGCTCGGCAAACACAAGGCTTTCCCGGATCTATCTCCAGGCAAGACCAAGGAAGGCGTTGCCGCCGGACTAATCGGCAGCGTGCTGCTGGCGCTGCTGTTAAGAGCGCCCTTTTTGAACGTATTACCTGAAGTCCAATTTGGACTTATAAAGGCAATCATCTTCGGATTCTGCATCGGGATCTCGGGGATTATGGGCGACCTTTCCGAGAGCCTCCTGAAACGTTCCGCCGGCGTCAAAGACGCAAGTCACGTTGTGCCTGGATATGGAGGGGTTTTGGACGTAATTGATAGCCTTGTCATCGCGGGACCCGTTGCCTATTTCCTGGTTCCGCTTATGATTTAATGGGGCTAAAGTTGGGGTGAGGGCAAGGCGGGCCTTTTCGGAGGAACCACACGCGAAGTGCGCAAAACGATAGAACTTGAGGACCCTGAGATCGCCCGAACTTTGCTGGGCAACGGCGACTGTCACCTGCGGCGCGTTCGGGATGCACTGGGCCTGGACATCGTGGTTCGCCGGGAACAACTCCATCTGCACGGTGACGATCACTCGGTGGACCGGGGCTTCAAAACGTTCACCAACATGCTGGACGTGATCCGCCAGAGCAGCCGGTTGGAGGCGAGCGACGTGGATCGCATTCTGGACACCATTCTGGAAGACGGCGGCCTGCGCGAGCCGGCGGTGCCGCTCGGGGGCGAGTTCGTGGCCGAAGCGCTCTCGGGGCGCCCGAAGTCGTTCCCGCGCGGAGGCGCGCTGGTGGGCGGGCGCGTGCGCGCGCAGTCGCCGGGGCAGGCGGACTACCTCGAAGCCATCCGCACCCACGACATCGTCTTTGCGATGGGCCCGGCGGGCTCGGGCAAGACGTACCTCGCCGTGGCCATGGCCATCGAAGCCATGACGCGCAACCTCGTCAACCGCCTTGTGCTGGTGCGCCCGGCAGTGGAAGCCGGCGAGCACTTGGGCTTTCTGCCGGGCGATCTGCGCGAGAAGGTCAATCCCTATCTGCGCCCGCTCTACGACGCGCTGCACGATCTCCTGAATCCGCAGCAGGTCGCGCGCTTTCAGGAGCGCGGCGTGATCGAGATCGCGCCGCTGGCCTTCATGCGCGGGCGCACGCTAAACAACGCCTTCGTGATCCTCGACGAAGCCCAGAACACGACGCCCAAGCAGATGAAGATGTTTTTGACGCGCCTGGGCCGCGACGCGCGCGCGGTGATCACCGGCGACATCACGCAGGTGGACTTGCCCGACAGCGAGCGCTCGGGCCTGAGCCACGCGCGGGACGTCCTCTCGCAGGTGGACGGCGTGGCGTTCAAGTACCTCGGCCGCGAAGACATCGTGCGGCATCCGCTGGTACAGCGCATCGTGGATGCGTACGAGGAGCGCGAGGCCGTCGAGAACGGGGACACCAACCAGCCCGAACGCAAGCCGCGCCCGCGCGCCGAACCGAGGCGGACCGAGGAGCGCAACGCGTGAGCCACTCGGAGCCCATGTCCAAGACCGGCGTCTTCCGCCGCGCGCGGACGGGCCTCTTCGCGTCCGTCGGCGGGTCCGACCACGAGGGCGAGGGCCTGGAACTCGACCGCCGCGCGCCGCTGGGCCCGCTGGGCTGGGTCTTCTGCCTCCTGCTGGTGGCCGCCGCCGTGGCGATTCTCGATTTCGGCGTGCTCCCGCCTTCGATCAAGGTCAAGGACGTCGCGCAAGCGGACATCGTCGCGCGCGTGGACTTCTCCTACACGGATCTGAAGTGGCTGGAAGAGACCCGCGCGCAGAAGGCCGAAGAGACGCCGCCCGTCTACCGCCAAGTGCCCAACTGGCAGCAGGCCATCCTGCAAGACCTCAAGGTCCTGTGCGACAACGCGGAGAACGCGGGCAGCAGCGACGAGGCCGTCGCGCTCAGTTCCGACCCGCGCGAGAAGGGCCTGGTCCAGGAACTCTACCGCTACAACAAGGACCGCAACGCGCAGACGCTGAGCACCATCCTGATCCCGCACATCGAATTGGTTTTGAAGGGCATCGCGCGTTCCGGCGTGCTCAGCGACGAAGCCTACCGCGACGTCTTCCGGAAGAAGGGCGACCGCGTGATCGCGCGCGTCGATCCCGCCGTTCCGAAGGTGAAGCAGGAACTGTCCATCGAACGGCTGCTCTCGCTGACCAAGGCGCGCAACAACCTCGACATCGGCTTGCAGGCCAAGGGCCTTCCCGACACGCTCCAGCGCGCGCTCACGCGTCACCTGCTGGAACGGTTGAATCCCAACCTGGAACTCGACCCGGACGCCACGCGGCGGGAGCAGGAACTTGCGCGCGCGAGCATCCCCGACCAGTTGCGCGACGTGGGCGAAGGCAAAGTCATTCTCGCCAAGGGCGCGATGGCCACGCCCGAGACGATCCAGATGCTGCGCGAGGAAGCACGGGCCTATAAGGCGCAGATGCCGCTGTCCCAGCACGCGCTGCGCTTGGGCGGCCTGGCGGTCCTCGCGGCCTCGGTGCTCTACTTCTTCCTGCTGAGCCTGCGGCGGCTCAAGGCCGACCTGCTCCGGCGGCGTCCCCTGCTCATGCTCGCGCTCACCGCGCTGGCCGTGCTCGCGGCCTCGAAGGCCCTGATCATCCAGGAACTGCCCAGCCAGCTCGCGCCGGTGGCCTTCGTGACGGTGATCGCGAGTCTCGCGTTCTCGCAAGGCGTCGCGCTGGTGACGGCCATCGCGGTCTCGGTGCTGGTCGGCTTCGCGGCCGGCGGAAATCTCGCGCTGACTTTGGCCCTGATGGTCGGCGGCTCGCTCACGGCGCTGCCCGCGCGCAAGCTGCAGCATCGCTGGGACCTGCTGCGCTACGGCGTCCTCGGCGGGCTGGCGCAGTCCTTTGTCGTGGCCGGCTTCGGGCTTTTGCGCGGCGGCGATCTCGCCTACATGACGGGCCTGACCCAGAATGCCGTCACCACCAACCTCCTGCCCGCGCTGATCGACTCGGGCTGGGCGTTCTTCAACTGCGTGGCCTGCGGCCTGATCGTGCTCGGCGGCTTGCCGCTGGTCGAGTCGGCCTTCGGCATCATCACCAACATCCGCCTCTTCGAACTCTGCGACCAGAACCAGCCCGCGCTGCGCAAGATCATGCTCGAAGCACCCGGCACCTGGGCCCACACGCTGCAGGTGGCCTTCTTGAGCGAACCCGCCGCCGAGGCCGTCGGCGCCAACGCGCGGCTCGTGCGCGCGGGCGTCTACTACCACGACTTGGGCAAGACCCTGAAGCCCGAGTACTTCGTCGAGAACCAGTTGGGCGCGGAGGAACGCCACCGGCGCCTCGCGCCTTCGGTAAGCGCGCTCATCATCACCGCGCATGTGAAGGACGGCATCGAACTCGCACGCGAGTTCGGCCTGCCGGAACAGATCGTCGATTTCATTCCCGAGCACCACGGCACGACGCTGGTCAGCTACTTCTACCATTCGGCGCGCAAGAAGGCCGAGACCGACCGACCCGGCGGCGCGGCGTCCGTGCAGGAAGCCTTCTACCGCTACCCGGGCCCGAAGCCGCGCAGCCGCGAGACCGCCATCGTGATGCTCGCGGACACCATCGAAGCCGCCACGCGCACGCTGGAAGGCCCGAGCGCGGCGCGGCTGCGCTCGTTCATCCACGACCTGATCATGAACAAGCTCCTGGATGGCCAGCTCGACGAGTGCGACCTGACCTTCCGCGACCTGGCGGTCATCGAAGACGTCTTCCTGCGCGTCATGGTCAGCCGCTTCCACGGCCGCATCCGTTATCCGGGCCAGGACGCGGAGTCCACCAAGCCTGCCGACGCCCCGCCTGCCGTGGACGCCGTGACGGTGACGGCCGCAGGCATGCCGGTCACGGCGCCTGCAGTAGCGCCGGAATCCGCCGCGCCGGCTCCGGCGGAACCGCTGGCGGACGGCGGATCTTCGGCGGGCGCAACCGCGCGCAACCTCCCCGAGACCAAGCTGTGGCGTCGCACGCCGACCTCGATCTCCACCTCTGCGGGCGGCGAGCAGGCCGGCGCGTCGTCCGACCCGCCGCCGCCCGCGAGCTGATCCGCGGAAGGTTGGAAGCATCTCATAAGTTTTGAGGCTCTGCAGAAACCCTTCACTACGAGAGCGGAAAAGCCGCAACGATGGGACAAATGGAGAACAAAAGCGAAAAAGCTTTTGAGACCGAAGGTTTTCAGCAGAGCCAAGCATTGACAAAGCCGGATTTTTCCAGGATTTCATCCGTCGTTATATGAGGCCCATTCTTCTCCGCATAAACCTTCGTAGGCCACAATGCATTGAGGTGGAATTAACCGGTTGAAGTAAAACAAGCAGAACCGATTGGAGGCTCTTCGTGACGGCATCTCAGGCAGTCCTGCGAGTAGTGCTTTTCGCCATAGGGTGCGGCGCGTATGGAACGGCCCCCGCGGTGGATGCGGTCGAGCCGGCGCATGTGGCGGTGCGGGAGATCCCTTTCGGCTCCCTGAGCGCCGGCGGCGTGAAGGAGACCGTGCAGTTCAGCGCGGACCGGCTGAACCTGGCGTATGTGGAAGTCGGGCAAGGCAAAGTCCACGCGGTGATCAACGGCAAGGCCGGCAAGGATTACGAGAACGTCCTGAAACCGGGCATCGTGTTCAGCCTGGAGGGCGGCCATAACGCGTACCGGGTAGTGAACGACAAGAAATTCGTGGCGGTCGTGGATGGAAAAGAGGGGAAGCCCTACGAGGCCATGGGCGCCATCCTGCTGAACCGGGACGGCACGCGGCATGCGTACGTAGCCAAGTCCGAGGGCAAAGTGTTCATCGTGCTGGACGGAACGGAGGGCCTGCCCGCCGAGGAGATCTCGGGCATGGCGTTTACCGCCGACGGCAAGCGCCTGCTCAGCGTCGTAAAGCGCGAAGGGAAGAACCGCATAGCCGTGGACGGCGCCGAGCGCGGAACCTTCGATGCGTTGAATATGGAACACGTGTACCTCAGCCCGTCCGGGTCGCATTGGGCCTGCGCCGGCATGCGCGGGAACAAAGTTCTGCTCCTGCTCGACGGCAACGAGAGCGGTTCGTTCGAGAACATCCGGGACGATGGCATCGTCTTCAGCCCGGACGGTTCGCACTCCGTCTGCGTCGCGGCGGCCGGCGGGAAGACGGTCCCGGTGGTCGACGGCATAGCGGGCAAGAGCTACGACGCCGCGGGACGCTTCACCTTCAGCAAGGACGGCAAAAGGCTGGCCTTTATTGCCGAACGCGAGAAGGCTCAGTTTGTCGTGGACGACGGCAAGGAGGGCAAAGCCTACGAGAAGATTCGCATGAGCGAGATGGATTTTGAGCCGGCGCTTATGAGCGCAGACGGGACGCGCGTGGCCTATGTGGCGCTCGATAAAGGCAAATGGGTGGCGGTGGTGAACGGCGTCGAGAGCAAGCCCGTGGACGAGATCGCCATAAAACTCTCGCCGCAAGGCCATCGCATGGTCGCCCTTGCCCTGAAGGACAAGAAGACGACCGTGGTGGTGGACGGCGCGGAGACCCGAACGTACGACATGGTGGATTTGGTGTACTTCAGCCCCGACGGATCGCGATACGCCTACAACGGGAAGTCCGGGGATAAGCGGATTCCCATTCTGGATGGCCAGGAGACCAAAGATCCGGCAGGGTTCTCCGAGTTTCACTTCAGCGACGACGGCAAACACGTGGCGCAGATTCGCGCCAGCGACAAAGACCGTTTCGTACGGCGCGACGACGCCGACGACAAGGCCTACGAGCGCGTGCAATACATCACCTTCAGTCCGTACGGAGCGCATTGCGCCTATCTGGCGCAGCGGAACGGCAAGGTCCTGGCCGTCCTCGATGGGCAGGAGAGCAAAGAATTCGACGATATGCTCCACTTCGATGTGCCCAAGGACGCGCAGGCGTCCAAGCTTCCCTTTTCGCCCAACCCGATCGTGTTCGACGGGCCGGATAAGATGCACACGCTGCTCCGGCGCGGCAACGACTTCTTCAAGGTGGAGTTGGACGCAGGCGGGAAGTAGGCGAGGCGTGCGGGTGCAAGGCGCAGCGGACCTTTGCGGATTCGGTCAGGTGTTATTGAACATGCTCAGCACTAGTTCCAGCGCGGCGACCACGTCGTCCATGGTCGTGGCTTCACGCGCGGCCTGATGGCCGTGGTGAAGGAGGCCCAACATACGATTCAGCCCGAAGCCCTCGGCGGCGAGCTTGGCGCGGTTCGGCCGCAGTCCCATGGTCCGGCGGGCGAGCGCGCGCAGGGCTTCGTCGTCGCGCTTGCTCACGCAGGGATAGGGGCTTAAGCCCACGTCCCGCAGCATGCGCGCGAAAGCGAAGACGTCGTCCGTGGCGTCGGGTTGGTACTGCTCAAAACCCTTCTGTTGCGAGCCGCTCGGCACGCGCTTCTGGCTCAGAGCGAACGCGGCGCTGTGCGCGCGGCGGCGCTGCGCGTTCATGTAGCGATAGGTGCCGTTGTACCAGACCGGCAAGTTGTGCGGATGTTCGGTCCACTGCCGCCCCCAGAGCGGCTGCTGCCAGAGCGACTGGCCGAAATCGAAGACGACGGGCTTGCGATACGGATTGGAAGGCAGGTAGACATTGGCGGGCTTCAGGTCGTGATGAAGGATGCCGGCCTTATGCGCGTGCGCCAGCGAACGGCTCAGTTCGAGCAGCATCCGCACGACGTAGCTGGCTTTAAGCGGCGGGCCGTGGCACATGCGGTGCTCGAACGTCGTGCCGGGTTCGTCCGCGTCTTCGTCGAACGTGCGCATGCCAATGGCCAAGCCGCCGTCGCTGAGCAGGTAGAGCCACAGCAGCGAGGGGAAGTCCTCACGCGCGCGCAGGCCGATCGACTCGCCCTTGCCGTGGCACGCCGGGTTCAAATGGAGCATGTGCGCGATCTCGCGCATGCCCATCCGCGCAAAGGGCGCCTCGATCAGCTTCACCACATGGCCGCGCAGGAAATAGACCGCCCCTTCGCCGCCGCGTCCCAGGGCTTTCAGGTCGCGTTCGCGCAGGAACTCCCCGCGGTCCATCGTATGAATCACCACTTCTTCGAGCAGGCCCAGGCTGCGCAGATAATGACGGACCTCGTCCGGCTTGAGCCGTGGTTCGCGGAGTTTCAATTCCGGCATGAGATATGAGGTGCTGTGCTTGCCCGCCGTGAATACCGTCTGCTGGGCCTTGGAATGAACGATTACGTTTGGGCTCGAGCGCGTCAGCAGCGCCGTTCTGAGGCGGTCCTTCCCCTTCCGTTTGAAGGGAAAAAAGAGCTCGAGGCTACCCTTGTTTTGTAGCTGTGCGTTCGCCATAGCACACCTCCGGGAGAAGAAGCGCAATTCACGTGCCTTGACCCGGCGACCGTGTTTTTTGGTACTCTCATAAAGGCTTTCGGATAACCTCTTAGTGCTTGGAGAGTAGCGTAAGCGTGAAAGCTTCTCGACCGGCCCTGCACCCGTTCCATGGCGAGCCATGAAGTCCAGAAACCGAAATTCCGTCCCTCGTTTACAATGCTCCGTTTTGCTGGTCAAACGGCCAGGAACGATGAAGCGCCCCGCGCGCCCGGACGTCGAACGGCTACTCGAGGCCGTCTGGCACGCGCTTCCGCCTCGCCGCCGCCCTAAGTGGGCCGGACATCCGCGCGTGGCCGCCGACGTGATCGTGGTCGAGGACGCCGAGATCGCCGAGTTGAACGCACGCCACATGCGGCATGAAGGCGCCACGGACGTGCTCTCCTTCCCCATGCTGGAGTACGACTACGAACGCGAGGCGTTCATGCTCGGCGAGGTGGTGGTGAGTTCGGAGACCGCGCAGCGGGAGGCCCAAGCGCGGACGCTCGAGCCCGTCGAGGAACTCTCGCGCTACATCGTCCACGGCTTTCTGCATCTATTGGGCTACGACGACGAGACCGAAGCGCAGGCGCGCGAGATGGAAGCGCTGCAGGAACGGATTCTGACTGGTTTGAAATAACCGCGCCGTGAATTGCGCTGTGCGTGAATCAACAAAAAAGGCGCGCCCGTGGGCGCGCCTTTTTCACGTCTGTGTACGCTGTATGCGTTACTTGCTCTTGCCCAGCTTCTTCAGGATGTCCTCGGCCTTCATGTCCGGGTTGTCCTTGAGGAACTGCAGCAGCACCGAGAGCGCGCGGGCGCTGGCCTGGCGCTCGGCCGAATCCTGCCGGTCCTGTTCGTCGCGGTACTCGCGCTTCTCCTGCTCGTACGCCAGGAACTCCGGCTTCAGGAAGTACGGCGTGGACGTGTAGCGGAAGCGCGGGTGGCCGACCTGCGGGCTGTCGATATCGACGGGCGGCCCGGGGAAGTCGGTGAGGCCCGTCTTGGCGTTGTAGCGTTCGGGCTCCCACAGGCGCCACGGGTAGTAGCCGATGAAATCGCGGGGCTGGACGAAGTTGTCCTGATATGGATCGAAGGGCTGCGAGCGCACCACTGCGTCGCCGACCGTCACCGGCTGCCGCGCCTGGCCGATGGCGACGGGATCCGCCGCGCCCTGGCCGCTGAGCAGCTTGTCGGAGAGCTTGCCTTCGGTCGAGATGAAGACCGCGCCGTCCATGACCGTGTAGCGCAAGCCCGAGAGCGCCAGTGCCACGGAGAACGCGTCCAGCACCGTGCCGCCCGCTTGGACCTGGATCTTGACCTTGGTGTCCGCGACCGTCTTCGGCAGCGTCGGGTCCAGGACGAAGTTCTCCTTCGTGATCTGGCCGAACAGGCTGAGGAGCTCGGTGAGGGAGTGCTCCTTATCGTCGAGCTTTTCCAGACGCATCCCGAGCGCCTTCTGGATCCGCGCGACCGGGTCCGCGGCCTTCTCGGGCGCCTTCACGTCTTCCGCGCGCAGGGCCGGAACGGCCGTAACCAGCGCCAGAAGCACGAGCAGTGACATCAACGTTCTCATGTTTCCAATACCTCGCAGGAATGAGCCTTGTCTTGCCTGATTACATGACGAACCCTAGGCCCTTCATTTAGACCAAAATGCGGCGCGTATGTAAAGAGGCGTTCTTTTGACTTTGGTAATTCTTAGCCATCTTTCGTAAGGATACAAGAGATTCTTGGACGATTCCTGGCGGTACGCTCAGGGCGCTTGACGTTTTGGAATCCCAAGACTACCTTGAACTTCTGGGAAGCTAGAGGGTTCTTTGAACGTCCCGGCGGGCACGCAGGTGGCGATGGCGACTTTACTCAAGGCGGGAGAGCTTGCCCGGCGGACCGGGATCACGCGGCAGGCCTTGCACATTTACGTACAGATGGGCCTCCTGCGCCCGGTCCTTTCCAGCCAGGGCGGGCACCGGCTTTACGACGACCAATCGGTGGAACGCGTCGCGCTGATCCGCAAGCTGTGCGCGTCGGGTTACACCTTGAAGGATATCCGTGAGATCTTCATCAAAGACCGTTAACGTGATCGGCGCGGCCTGCGCGCTGGCTTTGGCGGCGACCGCGGCGCTCGCGGGCGAAGGGGAGAAGTCCGCCGAGATGCCCGGAGCAAAGCAGGAAGCGATTCTCGGCGCCGAAGACCTCAAACGTATTCAGAACCTATTCGATGCCATGAAGCAGGCGTTTCTTGCGCGGGACGCCGCCGCGGCCACGCGGCTCTTTATACCGCGCAGCCCCGAGGAACAGGCGCGCCTGGACCAGATCGCCGTCAACATCCGCAAGGAACTGCGCAAGGAACGGTATGAGGCCGGGAGCGGCTTTGAGGTGGAGGAACTCGAACCCGACGCGAAGCTCTCGCCCGTACGCTACAGCGTCTGGGTGCGCATCCATTACAAGCTGCTCGACAAACCGAACATGCCGGCGCGGACGAGCACGCACAACGATTTCTTCGTGCTTGAGCGCATGCCCGACGGGAGCTTTGCGTTCGTGGACTCGCCCTACTTCGATACGCTCGGGCAGCGCCAGGGCCTGAACATCGTTGCGGACGCCATGCTCGCGTTGCTCGGGCTGCTGGCGGCGCTTTCCTTTTGGGTCTGGATGGGCTTCGAGGCATTCCGCATGCGCCCGCGCAGCCACGGATGGCGCGTGTTCGTTTTCGTGCCGCTGTTGGGAGCGCTGGTCTTTTTTCTGGCGGCGTACCTGCCGCGCCTGCGCGGCGGCATGCTGGGAAAAGAGGCTTAGGCCTCGGCGCGCCGGCGGATCACTCGAAGGACTTCCGCTCCGCAAAGCGCCCGCGCACCGTGGTGATGGCCGTCGATTTGGGGTTTGCGGCCGCCGGCCGGGACGCGGCGGGGCCATCCAGCAAGGCCGGCGAGTGGTTCCCCTTCACGCGGTTCAGGAGGTCTTTTTTCCGGTCGAGTTCGAAGTGCTGGAATTCTTCGGGCATGATGCGCTGCTCGGCCATCAGTTGCAGCCAACTCTTCCAGTTTACGCCCAGGTCCTTGCTCACGTCCGAGCTGCGGGCGCTCAGCCAGAATTCCCACGCTTCCACGACTTCGTTGGACCGGCGCGACTCTTCATCGAAGGGCCGTGAGTTTTCCTTCAAAGCGTGGATCAAGTTGCTGTAAAGAAAGCGATAGCCGCCCGATTCGAGCCGGAAACAGGGTACGTGAGTGGAGGTCAAGAAGCGCCGCGCGTCTTCATGGCTGCAAGACAAAAAGGCGGCCACTTCCGAGAGACCCATGATCCGGTCGCATGAATCCTTGGCCGCCGTTGCGGCGGTGGGCGCGTTCTCTAGAAGGTTCATGATCCAGTCTCCTGCGTATATTCGGACCCGCACATGTTCAATGAAACAAATTGGTACAGCCCACAGTTACGTTTGATCTGACACAATTGATGTGCCAGATGCGTACTTAAGGCCGTGCTTTTCCGGTTTCCATAGGGTGGCCGAGCCGCAGACGCCTTGGGCCAACCAAGGCTTGATGTCAATCAACTGGCGCGTTCTTGAGCTTTCGGGTCTTACGCGGATGCTTTAAGGTGAGGCATAAGGCCAGGCGGCATCACAAAACGGAGATTCGACATGGCAGGCAAAGGCAAATTTCTGGACCGGCTGAAGGCGGGCGAGGTCCTGCTCTCCGATGGCGCGTGGGGCACGGAGTTGCAGAAGCTCGGCCTCGAAGCCGGCGGCAATCCCGAGGAATGGAACGTCTCCCATCCGGACAAGGTCAAGCTGGTCTCGGAACGTTACTATGAAGCCGGCGCGGACATGAGCCTCACCAATACCTTCAACGGCACGCGCTTTCGGCAGAAGCACTACGGCATGACGGAGCGCGTGAAGGAGTTCAACCGCGCGGGCGCGAAGCTGGCCAAGGAAGTCGCGCAGAAGCACGGCGGCTTCGTAGTCGCGAGCATGGGCCCGACGGGAGAGTTCGTCGAACCGCTGGGGCTCGTGAGCGAAGACGAGATGTACGAGGCCTTCAAGGAGCAGGCCGTAGCGCTTAAGGAAGGCGGCGCCGACGCCGTGGTCGTCGAGACGATCTTCAATCTGCCGGAGATGAAGATCGCGATCCGCGCCGCCAAGGACGCGGGGCTCTTCGTCATGGCCACGATGTTCTTCGACGCCAAGGCCGACCCCGCCACGGGCGAGAAGCCCAAGGACGCGAGTTTCGGCTTCGCGACGATGTTCGGCGAGTCGCCCACCGAGTGCGTGCAGGCGATGGAAGAAGCGGGCGCGGATGTCGTCGGCACGAACTGCGGCAACGGCATCGAGAACATGGTCCGCATCGTGCGCGAGATGAAGCCCGTCGCCACGAAGCCGATCCTCGTGCACTCGAACGCCGGCATCCCAAAACTCGTGGCCACGAAGGTCGTCTACGACGAGACCCCCGATGTCATGGCAAGCAAGATCAAGGCCCTGGTCGAGGCCGGCGCGCAGATCGTTGGCGGCTGCTGCGGCACTACGCCCGAACACATCCAGCGCTTCCGCGAAGAACTCGACAAGCTGAAGAAATAACGGCGGCTTGCGGCGCCTGGCTCGCGGCGTGTGGAGGATGCCTCAGTCATTCCGCGAGCTGCGAGCCAGGAGCCAAGCTACTTTACGCCCCAGGCCTTCTTGTAGAAGTCGTCGGCCCACGCCAAGCCGTGTTCCAGGCCCTTCTTGAATGCGCCCATGTCGGCCACTTGCCCGCCGAGCTTGTCGAACCAGTAGCCGTCGTAAATCTTAGCCAGCTCGTGCGCCGTCTTGCTGGCGTGCCGGTACAAGTCGTCCAGCGTCATCTCGGGGTGCTGGATGTTCTCGGCCACGCCGTCCATCGCCCCGGCAGCGAAGAGATACCAGGCCGCGATGCGCCCCGAGAAGTAGGAGATCGTTTTGTGCTGCGCCCAGTAGGGGCTGTTGGTGGAGCCGTAGAGTCCGTCGCTGAGGCGGCCGTAGCATTCGCCGGTCTTCGTGTCGATCTCGTACCACGCGTCCATCGAACCGTACGTACCGCAGACCTCGAACGTGGGCACCATGACGGCCAGCGTTTCGTTGGTGCGCAGAGCTTCCGAGATGAGCGCCTTGGCGCGCGCGCCGAGTTTCACGCCGGGGAGCACGGAGGGCGCGTTCTGCCGGTCGATCTTGACGAAGGCGTCCTTGGGCGCGAGCGGGGCCGCTTCGAGCTTGAGCGCGAGCGGGAAGGCGTCGGCCTTGAGGAAATCGATCTTCACGCGGGCCGGCTTGTACCCGGGGGCCTCGATGGCGACCTCGAACTCCCGGAAGGGTTCCTTGATGCCCGAGATCGAGAACCGGCCGTCGGCCCAGGAGAGCGCCGCGGTATTGGGCCCGAGGACAGTCACGCGCGCTTCGGGCACGCCGTGCCCGGTCTCGGCGTCCGTCACGCGTCCGGGGATGGCGGACTGCACGCGCTCGAAGTTGCACCGAATGGGGAATTCCGGGTCGTCGATGATCGAGAAGTTATTGATCTCCGCGCCGTCCGCATCCTTGATGGGCGGAAGCTTGGCGATCTCCTCGAGCGTCATTTTATCCGTGACCAGGCGGTCGTAGTTTCCGAACAGGGCCAGACGGCGGTGCTTGAAGGGCCGATTGTTCAATAGGATCGTGGCTTCGTAACGGTCCGAGATCTGGAGGCGGATCGGTTCGCTCAGGCTGCCGTCGTGGAATCGGCAGCGCAGGACGGTGGAGCCCTTCTCCTTGAGTTCGAGGTAGGCGTCGCGGCTGATGCCATCGATGGTCTGGTCCGGATGCGTGTTGTACCAATTCGTGTAGATGCGCGCGTGTTCGAGGTTCTCTTTGGCGAAATGCAGGGCGGCTCGACGCGGACTGTCGAACCATTGCTTGCCGACGTCGTCGTAGTAATCGACGACCTCGACCTTACGATCCGGATTGATCGTGAGATTCTGGAACTCGAAGCACAAGCGCTTCTCATAGTACGAAAAGAAGCGCGCGTTCTCGTACCAGTGGTCGGTAGGCACTTCGGTGTAGTTGTAGACCTGCTCGTAGCGCATCGGCATCTTGGCCGAGAGCGCGAGCGCGACCTCAGTTTCCTGCGCGGCCTTCTCGATCTCGCCCGGCGCGAATTTTGGCCTGCCCAGCACCCAGTCCTGTCCTCCGCCGGCGGCCGTCAGGCCCTTGCGCAGATCTTCGCTCACCTCCACGCGCAGGCCGTCCTTCTCGCGCGTGAAGATCACCGTGTACGTCTCCTTGCCCTCCGGCGCGACGCTCAGCGTGGCGCCTTCGCGCGCTTCGTCGAAGAGCCGCTTGAGCGAGCGCTGCAGCAACGACTGGCGCTGCGCCAGCGTGGCCTGGCGGCGGGCCATGGCGTCGGCGAGTAGGTCCATGGACGAGACGGCGCTCTCTCCGGTGAACTCCGTGAGGACCGCGGCTTCCAGCGAAGCGTCGAAGAGCGAGCGCGCCGAGCCGAAGGCCACGCGCGCCTCGGCGTCGCCGTCCACGCGCAGGTCGTTCTTGCGCAGGTCGATGGAGACCGAACGCGTCTTCTTGCCGCCTTCTTCGTGGTACTCGGTGGCGATGTCCGTGAGCCGCGGGGCCGTGAAGAACGCCGTGGCCTTCAGGTGCTCGCGCAGTTCCCGCGCGTGGCTGTCCGAGCGCGCGAGGAACGCGTAGGCGAGCGTGTGGCGCAGCGCCGCCTCGTGGTCCGGCCAGTCCTGCGCGAGTTCCGTCTCCTTAAGAAAGACAGCGTCCGGAATCCAGCCGGCGGTGAGCACGAAGGTGTGGCGGTTCGAGAGGTCGAAGAGGGACGGGAAGTCCTTGTACTCGGCGGAGAAGAGTTCGCGCACGCGCTCGGCCGCGTAGCCGCCGGGTCCGCGGAAGCGGAAGACAAGTTCCTGCCGCATGGCTGTTTTGGCATCCACTTTGGAAGCAAGCGCGACGGAAGATCCCTGCAGCACCGCGTGGGCCTGCCCGTCTTCGATGCGATAACTCAGCGTGAGGTCCTTGCCGATCAAATCTGCGATGCGGAACTCCATCTTCTCTTCGATAGGAGCGCCCGCGTTCGGCGTCGTCCGCAGAACGGCTTCAAGGATGTGGCTGACGGGCGCCAGGTCGGCCACCGGCTGGGCTTCGGGGTCCGCGGCCAGGTCCGGACCGGCATAGCGGTACGTCTGGCCCTCGCGGACCTCGACGCCCCAAACCTTGCCGTGCACCAGCCGGCAGGAGAGGCGGCTGCGTTCGAGCAGGGCCTGGAAGAGGAGCGCGCGGTCGAGCTCGTTGCCCGCGCCGGACCAGAGTGTCCCCAACGCGCCGCGCAGCGCGCCCTCGTACGCTTCCTTCCCCACGTTGTCTTTTACAAACAGGCGGATCTGGTTCTCTTCGAAGTCCAGTTCGCGCGCCTTGGCCGTAAGGTAATCGTCGTCGCGATGCAGGCGCGCGTTGATGAACTTCACGCTGAAGAACCAGAGCATGGCGAAGCAGGCTAAAAAGAGCGCCAGGATGGGAACGATCCAGCGCCGGCGGCGGCGTTCCTGGACGGTGGTTTGGCGCGGCGTATCCATGTTCCCCTCGCTCCTTGCTTATCGAGCCCTGCTCTTAACGTCGGCCTGCCATAGCCGGACCTCCGGCGCTAAGGACAAAGCAGGCCCCATGCCACTCGAGCCGGCGGTCCATGTAGAAGTGGTAACCCTTATATCGGCAGGAAGTTGTTGTAATCCGAAGAGAGAATGTTCGAGAACGCTTACGTCCGGTTTAACAACAGGCCCGGCAACAGGCTGTTGTCTTGGAAAACAAGCCAGGTTTTCAGTAGGCGCGGCCCCGCTCGACTTCGTGCCGCAGCGGGTCGCCCTTCACGTACCGGCGCAGGTTGTCTACGAAGATCTCGAACGCGCGCTCGTTGTAGTCGGGCCGGTTGCCGCCGACGTGGGGCGTGATCACCACGTTCGGCAATGTATAGAACGGTGAGTCGGCGGGCAGCGGTTCGGGTTCGAAGACGTCCAACCCCGCGCCGGCGATGCGCCCTTCGGTGAGGGCGCGCAGCAGGGCGAGCTGGTCGACGGCGTTGCCGCGGCCGACGTTGACCACCAGTGCGTGCTTCGGGAGCTTGGCGATGCGCGCGGCGTCGAGCAGCCCGTCGGTCTCGGGTGAGGACGGCAGCACCAGCACCAGCACGTCGAAGCGCGGGAGCTGCGCGTCGAGCTCCGCGATCGGGTAGGTCTCGTCGGCTTCCGCGACGGGCCGGCCGTAGTAGCTTACGCCGATCACCCGCATGCCGAGGGCCCGCGCGGCCGCGGCCACGCGGCGGCCGATGGCGCCCAGGCCCAGGACGCCGAGCGTGCTGCCGGAGAGCACGCGCGGCGCGGGGTTGTTCTTCCGCGCGGCCCAGATGCCGTGGTCGTAGGGCTTGGGTTCCCCGGGTTTTCCAGCGTGGCGGTCTTCGCCCGAGAACCGCGCGTACCACGCCACTTGGCGCGTGAGCGCGAGCAGCAGCGCAAGGGCGTGCTCGGCGCAGCTATCATGCATGCCGGCGGCGGTGGTGAGCGCGAACGAGCCCTTCTGGAACTGCGGCGAACGCGCGATCTTTTCGGCGCCGGCGGAGGTGGACTGCACCCACTTCACGGCGGTTGCGCCCTCAATCAGGTCGAGCCGCGGCGGGCCGTAGACGATGGCCGCGTCCGCGTGCTGCGGTTCCATGCGGCCTTTTTCGGACGGAACCCACAGGAACTGCGGGAACTCGCGGCGCGCTTTATCGAGTTCCGCCGCGGTGACGGGCAGGCACATGAGGATCTTGGGTCGAGCGGAGTCCATGGTTGCTTTTCCGAGGCCAAGGGCGAGCATCTTAGGTGTACAGCGGGCGTCAAGTTCACGGGCTGGCCCGGCCGCTTGAGAAAGGAACCGCGAAACTTCAAACGCCGGGCGGCGTCTAACCTTTATTCATACAGGTCAGGAGGCTAGGGCGTGGGTTCGAATCAGGCGGACGGACGGGGAGGAGCCTGGGGCGCTCTTGCGCTGATCGCCTGCGCGATGGGTATCGCCACCGTGCTCGGTTACATGCTTGCGCCGAAGGGCGTGCCGCCGCCTTCATTGGCCCAAGAGTCCGCCGAAGCGATTCTTGAAGCAAAGACTGCGGTGCCTCCTCCCGATGAACACAAGTCGGGCGCGACGGCTGCAGTGGAAGCCAAGTCCGCCGCGCCGCGTCCCGAGGCCGAGAAGAAGAACCCCTACGAGGCCCCCGGCGAAGTGCTTGGCGGGCTGCAGATAGTGGCCAAGACCGACAAGATTTCCTGCGAGCCCGGCGAGGCCGTCACGATTACCTGGAAACTCGTGAACCAGCTCGACGCGCCGGTGAAATACCTCGATTGCCGCCCGGCGATCATGGTGGTGAAGGAAGGCTGGCAGACACAGGGTGGCGCCGCGGGCACCTGGGTGGCGGCCGGCCAGAACCGCCAGGCGCAGCCGGAGGACTTAAAGGAACTCGCGCCGCGCTCGTCGCTGACCTTCTCGCGCACGATCGAATGGCCCAAGCCGCCCGAGCGGCACGCCGAGGGCTGGCCGGACTTCAGCGAGGCCGGGCACTACAAAGTCTGCGTGTCCTTCAAGACGGACGGCTCGATCCCGCTGGTAGCGGAGCAACTCAAAAAGGAGAAGGGCCTGGACGTCTATCACCAGCCCCTGGAGAGCGGGACGCTGAACATCACCGTGAAGGGTGAAGCGCCCGCGCATTCTTCGTTCGCCAAGACCGCCGACATGATCGAAGAAGACTTCTGAGCGTGTGAGCGCACGCGCCCGTGGCTCCGCCGTCCCGGCGGAGGTCGCAGCGGCGTCTCGCCGCTGCTCTAGCGCACCGCACCGGCGAGGACGCCGGTGGGACCATCGGCGGGACGCCGATGCTACGAACACGGACAGGCCCGGCGCATCCCGCCGGGTCTTTTCTTTTCCGCTCGAACGCATACCATGCCGCGGTCGAAGTTCGGGCCGATTCCTTAGAGGATGAGAACGAGATGGGCAAGCGAGTCTACAACTTCAGCGCGGGACCGGCGATGCTGCCGCTGGAAGTCCTCGAGGCTTCCGCGAAGGCGCTGGTCGATTACCAGGGCAAGGGCTACGGCATCGCCGAGATCAGCCACCGCAGCAAGGATTTCGACGCGGTGATGGACGAGACCAAGTCCCGCGCGCGCTCCCTGATGGGCATCCCCGACGGCTACGACATCGTCTTCTCGCAAGGCGGCGCCTCGCAGCTCTTCATCACCATCCCCTGGAACTTTCTGCAGGGTTCGGCGGACTACGTCGTCACCGGCGAATGGGCCAAGAAGGCCGCCGAGGCCGCCAAGCCTTACGGTACGGTGAACGTGCTCGCCAGCAGCGAGAGCACCGGCTTCGACCGCATCCCCACGGGCTGGAAGCCGAGCGCCAACGCGAGCTACTTCCACATCTGCACGAACAACACGATCTACGGCACGCGCTGGAGCACCATGCCCGAGCACCCGGTGCTTTTCGCGGACATGTCTTCCGAGTTCATGGCGCGCGTGGTGGACGTGAAGAAGTTCGCGCTCATCTACGGCGGCGCGCAGAAGAACCTCGGGCCGTCGGGCGTCTGCATGAGCATCGTGCGCAAGGACCTGTACGCGAAGATCAACAAGAGCGTCCCGAAACTCTTCAACTACCAGGTCCTGGCCGAGCAGGACTCGCGGATCAACACGCCGCCGACGTTCGGGATCTACATGCTGCTCGAGACCTACCGCTGGATCGAGAAGCAGGGTGGGATCAAGGCCATCGAGGCGCGCAACGAAGAGAAGGCGAAGCTGATCTACGATGCCATCGACCGCGCGCCGGACTTCTACAAGGGCACGGTGAGCGACATCCCGAACCGCAGCCGCATGAACATCACGTTCCGCCTGCCGAACGAAGCACTGACGGACAAGTTCATCAAGGAAGCGGAAAAGCAGGGCATGACGGCGCTGAAAGGTTACCGCACCGTCGGCGGCATCCGCGCGAGCACCTACAACGCGATGCCGGTCGAAGGCTGCGTGGCCCTGGCCAAGCACATGGACGAATTCCACGCCGCGAACCGCACGTGAGCGGCTCCGCGAATTACGGACAGAGTCCATTCAGGAGAAGAATATGAAGACGACGCTGCGACTGGCCGCTGTGCTGGCGGTATTTCATTGGACCGCCGGGCTGAAGGCCGCGGACGAATTCACCTTCAAGATCCAGGAGCCCAAGGAGGGGACCGTCCGTGCAGATACCGACGAGATGGCGATGGACCTGAAGATTCAGGCGAAGGTCGGCGACAAGGTCATCAATGAAGAGAAAATGGCGCAGAACGAGAGCAAGAAATCCAAGATGACCGTGCTCGCCGCCAGCGGCATCAACGTGACCAAGGCCAAGGTCGTGTACGAAGCGTACAAGAACGACGATCCCGCCGCCGCCGAAGCTCCCGCCCCCGAGCTGAACAAGACGTACCTCCTCGAGCGCAAGGACAACCAGGTGCTGATCACCGACGAGAAGGGCGGTGAGCTTCCCGAAAAAGAGAAGGCGTATCTCCTGAAAGATCACAAGCGCTTCGGGAAGCCGAACGGCTTCGAGAAGTGGCTCAACGGCAAGACGCTCAAGGCGGGCCAGGCGCTGGAGATGACGAAGGAAGAGGCCGGCGAGATTTTCGAGATGAACGCCGAAGCGGGTATGAAGATCGACTCGTTCACCATGACTTTCAAGGGCGTCGAGAAGGCGGGCGAGGTGGAGAAGGCCAGCTTCGACGCCAAGCTGGTCGTCGTCAAAGGCGACGATTCCATGAAGATGACGATGGAGATGGCCGGTCCGATCTCGGTGGACGCCAAGACCGGCTGGCCGCTCACCATGGCGCTCTCGGGCCCGATCAAGATCGCCGGGCAGACGGTCAAGGATACGATGACGATCGACATGAGCGGAACGGGGACGTTCAAAGGCAACAAGACCTCGAGCTACCAGGTGCCGTAGGCTTCGTACGTTGCTCCGACCGCTTCGTGCCGCGTCTGTTTCTCTTTCCCGGCCTCGGGGCCGATGCGCGCCTGTTCTCGCGCCTCGCAGTCCCGGGTTGGGAACTCGCCCCGCTCCCGTTCGTTGAACCGCTGGCACGCGAGGAACTGCCCCAATTCGCCAAGCGGTTAGCCCAAGCCCATGGGCTCCACAAGGACGATGCCGTCGGCGGCGCGTCATTTGGAGGCATGGTGGCCGCGGAGATCGCCGCGCAGTTTGGCTTGCGCTTGCTGGTCTTGTTGGGCAGCGCGGTTACGCCTGCTCGAATCCCGCGGCATCTCAAAGCGCTGGAGTTCCTCAGCCGTGCCGTGCCCGATGCCGTTTTCATACGCCTGCCGCGCGTGCGGAGCGTTCTTAGGGCGTACGTTGGCCCGTTAAGCGAAGCCGATCTGGATCTGCTGCTCGATATGGAGCGGAGTGCGCCGCCGGCGCTTATGCGCCGGGGCGCGCGGATGATCATGCGCTGGCGCGGGGTGACGGGTCTCGCCTGCCCAGTTCACGCAATCCACGGGGCGCGCGACCGCCTGCTCATGCCTCCGCAGATGGAAAAAATATCTGGAGGACGGCTGGAAGTGGTAGCCGACGCCGGGCACGCGATTGCACTGACCCATGCGGACAGAGTAAGTGCGTTTCTTAGCGAGGCTTTGAAGCGTTGCGAAGACCCCGCCGAAAAGAATTAACCGCGCGCTCTACATATCCTTGCCCTTGTACGCAAAGTACCCGAGCAACTGCAGGCAGGGCGACTGGTAGGTGATGTCGGGCTCGTTGAACTCCCACGGGCTCTGCGTCCAGTTCAGGCCTTCCACGTAACGCTTCATGTTCCCGTTGGGCCCGCCGACGATCATCCCGGGGAACGGCCCGATCTTGTCCGGGCCTTCGCCGATGTACTTCAGCGAGGCCTTGTCGCCGTCCTTGCCGACCCACGAGTGGAACATCACCATGATGGAGTTCTCGGCGCCAAGGGACTTGAGGTTCGTCAGCCAGCACTTGCCGAGCGCGTTGCGCCCGAAGAGGTAGTGCACGTACTGTTCGGAGGCCTCGAGGTACTTCTTCTTGGCGGCGGGGTCGCTGGTGAGTTCCGCGGCCATCACCCCCATGGCGCCGGTGCGCCCGATGAGCGCGTTGCTGCCCCACCAGAAGCCGCGGATGCCCATGCCGTAGCCTTTGTTCTCGCCCGTCCACTGAACCATCTGGTCGGCCTGGTCCGTGATCAGCTTCTTCATGGCGGTTACGATCGCCGGGTCGGCTTTCGGCGCGTTCATGTACATCCAGATGAGGGTGTAAACCTCGCCCTGCTCGCCGGGCGCGCCCGACTTTACGGTCGCCCAGTAGTCTTTCACGATCTGATCGTAGGCCGATTCGCCGGTCAGGCGGAAGAAGCAGGCCGCGGCCGTCGCGCGCATCTGGTTGTGGTCAAGCGCGAACCAGTAGCCCGTGTAGGCCTCCTTCTTCGGGTCTTTGGCGTCCGGCGTCCAGGGGTAGGGCTTCTGGACCATCAGGTCCCAGGAGCGCTTGGCCTCGTCCTGGCACTTCTTGGCGAACGCGTCGTCGAACTTCGATTCCTTCCAGACCACCGCCGCCAGCGCCAGTGCCGCGGCGCGCGCCATCGTGGCGGCGCCGGAGATCTCCGTGATCTGCACGGGATTCTTCACCGCGTCCGGCGGGCAGCCGCCTTGCTCGTGAACCTTGCCGAACGCCGCGCCGTCCTTGTCGCAGATGCGGATGAGGTACTCGGTGCCGTAGCGGACCTCGTCGAGCAGGTCCGCGGCGCCGTTGCCGGACTCGGGGATGTTCAGATCCTTGTCCTTCGTGGAGGTTGCGACGAGGAGATAGGCGAGCAGCAGGTCGTTGTGGCAGCGGACGGTGTTGCCTGTGTACTTGTTGAAGTCGCCCGCGTCCCACCACGCGCCGCGCACGTCGCGGGGCGTATCGTCGAGAATGTCCTTGCCGACCGGTTCAAAATGCGGGTGGCCGTTCCATTTGTAGATCTTGGCCTCTTTCGCCTGGTTCGGGCCCAGGAACGCCGGGCCGTGGTTCCAGACGCCGGCGTACTTCTCGGGTTTCTCGCAATCGGCCCGCTGATAGTAAAAGGCTTTCCACGCCGCCAGGCCGGCCTCGCGGTACACATCGTCGGCGATGTTGAACATAAAGGAGCGCGTCTTCTGGCCGCCGGCATCGTACGCGACGTAGTACCGGCCGGGCTTCTGGAACGCACTGAGGTCCAGATGCGCGATGAAGTCGCCGGACTCGCCGTCTTTTTGCCCGTTCTTAAAGGGGAGGACCGCGTTGGCGTTGTCCTTGGAACTCCAGACCGCCGCGTTCGTCTTGGCGTCGCAGAGTTCGAAGACCAAATCTTTGGGCAACTCGGCCGTCCCGGCCACCACCAGCATCTTCGGGCCTTTGGTCCGGTAGCCGATCTGGTCCGCCCAGACGCGAACGGGCGAGGTCTTCTTCACGACGGCCGGACCCTGGTTTTGTGAGTCGCTCGCCGGCGCTTTTGGCGGCGTCTCCGCGGCTAGGCCGAAGCTTCCCAGTCCCAAGAACAGGGCTCCCAGGGCGACTACGCTTTTCATGGACGAACCTCCCGACGAAGCGGTGCTTTAACGCTACACTTATTGAGGTACACCGTGGCGGGTGAGGCGAACTTAGCATCCTTAGAGAAGCATCATTTAAGGTTTATGGCTGTAAACCTACAGTTCGTCGAAGCCGTCCACTGTGAATTACCGGCGGATGACGCGTGCATTTCACAACTTATTCACAGGTTATTCGCGGGTCATAAGATACGTCAACGGCCAAGGATGCGGCGCAGGGCCTGAAGTTCCAGGCGCAGGTTTTCATCCTGCTTGGCGTCGTTGGAGACCTTGCGCTCGGCGTGCAGCACCGTCGAGTGGTCGCGGTTGCCGAAATAGCGGCCGATCTCGCTCAGGCTGTGCGTGGTGAGGTGCTTGGCGAGGTACATCGCGATGTGGCGCGTGCGCACGAGGCTCGCGTGGCGCTTGGACGAACGGATCTCGTCGGCGTCCTGATTGGTGCGCTGGAGCACGGCTTCGAGCACTTCTTCCAGCGAGAGCGGGCCTTCGCGCAGATAACCGAGTTCGCGCAGAGCGAGCAGCGCCATCTCGCGGTCGGGCGCGCGGAGTTCGGCCGCGGCGAGCGCGGCGAGTTTGCAGACGGCGCCTTCAAGTTCGCGGACGCTGCGTTCGACGCGCGCGGCCAGGACTTCGGCGATCTCTCTCGAGATGTTCAGGCGGCGGCTCTGGGCTTTCGAAAGGAGCATGTCCACGCGCGAAGTGAAATCGGGCGGCGTAAGCCGTGCGACCAGGCCCGAGACGAAGCGTTCGGCCAGGCGCGGTACGAGATCTTTGATATCGCGCGGATGCGCGATGCTCGAAAGAACGATCTGCCGGCCTTGATTGCGCAGCACGTCGAAGGTGTGCAGGAATTCTTCCTGCGTCTTCTCCTTGCCGGAGAGAAACTGCACGTCGTCCACGATGAGCGCCTGACAGCTTCGGTAATCCGCGCGGAAGGTGTCCAGCTTGCGGTCCTGCAGCGCTCTCAAGTACGTATTGGCGAACTCTTCGCACGACACAAAGCGCACACGCTGGCCGGGGCGGCGCTCGTGAAGCTGATGCGCGACCGCTTGCAAGAGGTGCGACTTGCCCAGGCCGTGATCGCCGTGAATGACCAGCGGATTATAAACGGACGCGGGTGCATCGACGATCGTCTGGCACGCGGCGAAGGGCAAGCGGTTGTTGCCGACGACGAAGGTGTCCAACCTATTGTGGTGCGAAGGACGATGTTCTTCGAAGCGCGGGGCTTGCGGCTTGGCGTGAACGGAGGCGGGCAAGGTGTCGTCGAGGACTTGGGAGATTTTTCGGACGGGTTCCGGGGTTTTTTTCTGCGCGGCCACGGAGAGTTCGACCGTGTGCGTCTCGGGTTGAAGCGCTTGCGCCGCGGCGAGGATCTCGCTCTTGTAGTAGCGTTCG
>JACQFI010000057.1 GCA_016200135.1 Planctomycetota bacterium | reverse complement strand
ATGTAAGGAGGGGTAAGGGGGAGGTTTCAGGAACGAATGCGTTAACCCCCCTGTATCCCCCTTACTTGAAGGGGGGGAATTTATTTGCGAACTCGATGGTTTTCTACAGAGCAATAGGCGCTTACTTTTTCAAGAATCCAATATCCCTGAACCATTGGACGCAGAGGCCCTTCCACGCGCCGACGGTGTGGTCGTCTTCGGCCAGCGCGAGCCCGTGGCGTCCGTGCGGGAAGGAATGGACCGCGCAAGCCACGCCGGCCTTGCGTAAGGCCATCGCGAAAATCAGGCTGTTCTCGACCGGCACCACCGGGTCGTCCGTCGTGTGCCAGATGAACGCCGGCGGGTTCCGCGGCGTGACGCTGTTCTCCAAGCTCATTTTTTGGAGCAGGGCCGGGTCGGGATCGAGGCCCAGGAAGTTCGTCTGGCAGCCGCGATGCCCGAAGGCCGCGTTGAAGGTGATCACCGCATAGCAGGCGATCAGCGCGTCGGGCCGGCAGCTCTGGCGTTCGATGGGATCGGCCGCCGTGGCGTCGCCTTCGTCGTGGAACGTGGCGGCGCTCGCGGCGAGGTGCCCACCGGCGCTGAAGCCCAGGATGCCGATCCGCTGCGGGTCGATGCGCCATTCCTTGGCTCGCGCGCGCACGGTCCGGATGGCGCGCTGGGCGTCGACCAGCGGGATGGGATGCTTGTAAGGCTTGACGCGGTAGTCGAGCACGAAGGAGGCGACGCCGGCGGAGTTCAGCCAGAGTGAGATCGGGTCGCGCTCGTGCTGCGCGCGGGTCTGGTAGCCGCCGCCGGGGCAGACGATTACGCAGGCGTGCGGGCCGCCCTCGAGCAGGTATGGCGTCAGGCGCGGGCGGTCTTCTGGGCCGTCGCCTGCGGCGCCCGGAGCTTTTCCGGGCCAGAGCGGCAGGGCGTCGGGCGTCTTGGGCATGGGCATCACCTCGGCGGGTTCAGGTCAGCGGCTGCTCGTGCAGTGCCTCACGAATGTTGACGTTTTTCCCCTCCCCCTCAAGGGGGGAGGGAAAAACTTCACGAAGCGTGGGGCACTACGCTCGGAATGGTACGCAGCGCTCACGATCCAACGGTATAGAGGCCGACTCGGCCGCGGGCAAGTCGTGCCGGATGCCAGAACTCTGCTCCGGCACAGATTGCCGCCGCAAGGGCAATCCTCATCCAAACCTCACGCGAAATCAGCCGAAATGTTATCTGCTCCATCGTTTGCGGAAGGACGGTAGGGCCTCGCGTTCCAAACCGCACCCTTGGAGATGCAAAGCCCATGCGCCACTTCGATCTGGCCGTCATCGGAACCGGGCCCGCCGGCCAGCGCGCGGCGATCCAGGCCGCCAAGCTCGGCAAGCGTGTCTGCGTGATCGAGCGCAGCCGCGTGGTCGGCGGTGCGGACACCAACACGGGCACGATTCCCTCGAAGGCCCTGCGCGAGGCCGCGCTGCACCTCACCGGCACCAGCATGCGCGGCATCTTCGGCGACAACTACCGCGTCAAGCGCAACATCACCATCTCCGACCTGATCTCCGTCAGCCAGCACGTTATCCGCCGCGAGTGGAGCGTGATCCAGGACGCTTTCGAGCGCAACGGGGTCGAACTGGTCTGGGGCCGCGCGCGCTTCGGCGACAACAACCTCCTGCATATCGAACGCGAGGAGGAATCGGAGCGCCTCTCCGCCGAGCGCTTCCTCATCGCCGTGGGCACCCGCCCGGCGCGGCCGGAAGAGGTGCCGTTCGACAATCTCTCCGTCTTCACCTCAGACGAACTGCTCAAGCTGGAACGCCTGCCCAAGAGCCTGATCGTGGTCGGCGGCGGCGTGATCGGCACCGAGTACGCCTGCATCATGGCGACGCTGTGGGTGAAGGTGACGCTGATCGAGGGCCGCCCGCACGTGCTGGGCTTCCTCGACGAGGAGATCGCCGAGGCTTTCCAGTACCACATGCGCCAGCACGGGATGACGCTGCGCCTGGGCGAGAAGGTCTCGAAGATCGAACGCGCGCCCGGCGGGCTCGAGAACGGCGCGCACGTCACGGCCATGCTCGAATCGGGCAAGAAGCTCCAGGCGGAGGCGCTGCTCTACGCCGTCGGCCGGCAGGGCGTCTGCGCCAAGCTGGACGTGGACAAGGTCGGCCTGAAGTTCGACGACCGCGAGCGCCTGAAGGTCAACGCCCAGTACCAGACCAACGTCCCGCACATCTACGCCGCGGGCGACGTGATCGGCTTCCCCGCGCTGGCCTCGACCGCCATGGAGCAGGGCCGCTTGGCCGTGTGCCACATGTTCGGCGCGCCGACGCAGTCCATGCCGCACCTCTATCCGCTGGGCATCTACGCCGTCCCCGAGATCAGCATGGTCGGCAAGACCGAGGAGCAGCTCACCGAGGACGCCGTGCCTTATGAGGCGGGGGTCGCACAGAACCGCGAGCTCGCCCGCGGCCAGTTGCTCGGCGACGAGACCGGCATGCTCAAGCTGCTGATCCACCAGGATACGCACGAGATCCTGGGCGTGCAATGCATCGGCACGGGCGCGACGGAGCTGATCCACATCGGCCAGGTGGCGATGGCCTTCAAGGCCAATGTGGAGTTCTTCGTGGACAACGTCTTCAACCACCCGACGCTCGCCGAGGCCTACAAGGTCGCCGCGCATAACGGGCTCAACAAGCTCCGGCACGTCTGAGGCCCGGCCTTAAGAAATCCGTCGCAAAAAACTTTGAAAAACCTCTAATAGGTTCACGTGGTATTCGCCTATCCCTCGAACTTCAGGGGACTAGACATGCGACATCTGAATCGAGCGCTCCTTGTGAGCGCGCTTGGAGTCTTGTTGTCGAGCGCTTGGGCTGGAAGGGCCTCGGCATCCGAGGACACCTTCGTCCAGTTCAAACAGGATCAGGCAGACCCCAAGAAACAGATCACAGAAGGCGGAGGCGGTAAGCCCGGAGATCGAGATGTGGGGCCCTATAGGCCGGTCGAGCCGCCACCCTACGTGCCGGTGAAGCCGCCGCCGTATGTGCCGCCTTGCGAGAAGCTAAAAGATTGGAATCAATATCGCACCAACACGACTCCCCAGCCCGTCTCCGGGCCGGCGTACGTTCCACCCACTGGTGGAGCGCCGGTGTACAAGCCGCCCGAGCCTCCTCCGTATCAGCCGCCGCCTCCGCCGCCTTCAGGGCCGCCGAAGCCCTCGGACTACTCTCGCAGCACCAACCCCTTCAGCGGCGGCTTTGTGAACGCGGGCGAGCCTCAGCCGTACAAGGACCCGTGGGAACTCTACGAGCGCCTGCGCTATTACCTCGGCATCGGCATGGGGCCCAAGGACGAACCGCCCGCCGTCACTCCGATGCAGACCTACCTCGACCAGAAGGAGAAGGTGCTTGAGGACTACAAGTCCGAGAAGAGCGGCAAGAAGAAGGAAGGCATGCGCGGCCAGTTGCTCGGCCTGCGCCGCGACATGCAGATGCGGCTCTTCCAGGTCGAGGACAGAGACTTCGTGCAGCGGCGGATGTACTTCATCGACGACGTCCTGCTGAGCATCCAGTGCGTCTCTTCGCCGTACCTTACCTACTCGCACGTCTTCCGCTGCGCCATGGACAACGTCCAGTCGGATGGCTTGCGCATCCTCAAGGACATGCCGGTGCGCGAGGTCGCCTTTGCGGTCTGGGGACGGCTGGAAGAACAGGCGCGCCTGACGCCGGAGAGCGCCAAGGAGCGCGTAACGGCGCTCGACCGCGAGCGCGACGGGCTGCTCAAGAAGATTAAGGACCTGCAGCACCAGACCGTAGGCAACAAGAACCAAGCCGCGGTTACGGACCTGTGGAATCTGATCGATGCGTGCACGGCGCGCATCGAAGCCATCGCTTACGAGCGGCACTTCATGGAGTCCGCCGCGCAGGGTAAGAACGCCAAGTTCAAGGATATCCTCTCCGGCTTGCTTGGCGGCATGGGCGAAGATGCGGTCGATGCCGCGAGCCGCGGTATGCTGCTGGACGATCCGGAGGTCCGGCGTGAGGCCGCGGGCGTGCTGCGGAAGGTGGGCGCGAAGGCCGTGCCCTTCTTGATCGTCGCGCTGCAGCAGAAGCCCGATACGGTCATCGCGGGCGTACTGCAGAACATTACCGGCCAGCGGTTCGGAGCGAAAGCCGGCGACTGGGCCGAATGGTGGCTAAAGGAGCATCCGGCGGACAAGAAGGTGGAGGCCATCCGGGATTCGAAAAAGACTGAAGGCGCGGACCGCGGCGCCCCGAAGGAACCTCCCAAGGCCAACGACGCGGAACTCGTCATCGGACCCGCCGCCGGCAAGGCGTCCCAGCCGGAAAAATAAGCCACGCCCGCCGCGGCGTTCTGTAAGGCCTGTTAAGCGGGCCTTTATTATCAAAATGAACCGCCAAGGCGCCAAGTTCGCCAAGAGATTCGTCGATAGAATCCGTTCTTGGCGCTTTGGCGTCTTGGCGGTTAATCTCTGTCGTCTTAATACAACCGCACCCTTCATGTGGCGCAGCAAGCTTCCGGCGCTTGCCGCATTGTCAGTCGGCGCGATGATGGAACGCCGCATTCCGCTTTCCCAAATCAAGGGACCCATTCATGGCGCCGCGCCGCCGCAGCATGAATCTGTACGACGCGCTTCGGACCTGCTGCCGCGAATGGAAGCCCGACTACGCCTTTATAGGGCGCACGCCCGGAGACTTTCGGCGCTGGCGCGCGGCCTTCGCGAAGCACTACCGCGCGTGCGTAACACGACGCAACGGAAAGGAAGGTGCCGCATGATTGAACCGATCTCTACGCCTAACGCGCCCAAGGCCGCGGGGCACTATTCGCAGGCGATCGTTCACAACGGGCTCGTGTATGTCGCGGGGCAACTGCCGATCGACCCGCAGTCCGGTGAGAAGAAGCTCGGGCCGATCGAAGAACAGACCGAGCAGACGCTGAAGAACATCGCTGCGATCCTGCGGGCAGCGGGCAGCGATCTCTCGCGCGTGCTGAAGGTGACCGTGTACGTCTCGGACATCGAGCACTGGAGCAAGGTGAACGAGGTCTATGCGAAGATGTTCGGCGAGCACCGCCCTGCGCGAGCCGTCGTCCCGACGCGCGACCTGCATTACGGATTCAAGATCGAGATCGAGTGCATCGCGGCGTTGCTGGATTAAGACTTGGTGCTCCGTTGAAAATCTGCTGACGCGCAAAAAAATTCCTCCCTTATGTAAGGGGGGATACAGAGGGGTCATTTCCTACGCTTCTGAAACCTCCCTTAACCCCTCCTTACTTAAGGAGGGGATTTCAACAAAGCAGAAATTGGGAGAAGATTCACCTGATGGCCAAGACCACGCGCATGCTGTTCATCGGCAACAGCTACACGTTCTGCAACGAACTGCCAAAGATGCTGGAGGCGCTCGTCGCCGATGCCGCGGGCCGGCCTGCGCTCGAGACGCAGTTCAGCGGCGAAGGCGGCTGGACGTTCGAGAAGCATTGGGAACACGGCGCGGCGGGGAAACTCCTGGAGCAGGGCGGGTGGAGCCATGTCGTTTTGCAGGAGCAGACGCGGCGGCCTTATGAGGACACGCCGAAATTCCGAGAGTTCGCGATGCGCTTCAGCGAGCTTGCCCGGAAGCACGGCGCGAAGACGGTGCTGTACCTAACATGGGCGCCCGAGGCCGAGCCGGACAAGCAGGCGCCGCTGAACAAAGCCTACGGCGAACTCGCGCGCGCGCTGGGCGCGGAACTTGTGCCGAGCGGTTCCGCTTTCGAGCGCGCGCTCATACAGACGCCGGGCGTCGATCTCTTCGTCGAGGACCGGCGGCATCCTTCGCCCGCGGGAAGCTACCTCTCTGCGTGCTGCTTTTTCAGTTGGTTGCGCGGCGCGAGCCCCGAGGGCCGGACTGCGCGCGTGCTGCCCGGCGGCGCGGCGCTGCCTGGGTGTACCGCCGAACAGGTTCAGGCATTGCAGCGCATCGCATGGCAGGCGTGGTGCGATTGGCGTGACGGGAAGATCGTATTCTAGCCCGGCAGATCGCCGGCAGCGTTGCCTCGATCAGCTTTCCAAGAATCGATTTAGAATCTTGAGTTTTTCGGCGATCAATTCGGACGCCGCTGGGAAGACGCCGTCCAGGCGCGCTTTGGGATCGAGCCAAGGAGCACGTGCGAAAATATCCACGGCGGCACGTGTGTTCTCGCGTTCCAGGGCAGCCACGCGGCGCATCTCGTTCGCGGCGGATTTCTCTGTACCCGTCCCCAAAGACGCCTTTCGAGCCACCAGGAAGCGGACGACGTGCTCGCATGTGAGGAAGGTCCGCCACGTCAGCTCGGCGAGCGCTTCTTCTTCCAGCCAATGCAGACGGTCCGCGTCGCTCTCTAAGCTAGATTCGGACGAACGCAGCGCCTCCCAGCCTTTCTTGCCTTCGGCGGCAGCGATGGCGTATTCGTCGGCCACAAGATCCCAGCCCAGGCCCGGGTCGAGTTCGATGTTCAGCGCGCTCGGCGAGTCAGGAAGCTTCGCCATAACCAAATCCACCCGGCAATCCGCGAGATCTTTGCCGGAGAACGACGGCCCGTTTTCCTGCAGGTAATAGAGGAACGCGTAAAAGGCTTCGGGAACCGGCGCGACGGCGTCGGGCAGCAGCGGATGGCAGGGGCCGAGGAACGACGGGCTGCGGTAGTAATCGCCGAGATGCAGACACGGGAGGTGTTTGAGCGCGCGGCCGAAGCGGGCCCAGCCGGCGAGCACCGCAGGCGCCGCCTTGGGGCCGAAGTCCGCGCAAGCCAGCGCCTTCAGGTATTCGTTCGCGGGCAAGTCGGACCGATAGGCCGCCCATGCCGCGAGTTGCTCGGCTCTTGAACCGTGGTGCCCGTAGAAGAGCCATGCCTGATGGACGCCGTTGGGCCGCAGGCTGCGGACGCCTTGCCACTTGCGAGCGAAGTGATGCAGTGCGGGAACGTAAGGAAGCTGCATAGTCTCGAGGCCAGTGCCGGTCTCGGTCTTGGCGACAAAGAAACGGTTCTGGCTGCGCGCGAAATCCGCGGCCTCGCGCGAATAAGCGGTGGGGCCTTCGTACTCGGCCGAATAATCCCAGATGGTTTTCCGGTAGCCCGGTTTCGCGTAGACGGTCTTGCCGTCGTAGAGCGGGTCTTTGTCCACGGCCTGGCAGACGCCTACTTGCGGCGGACGCGTGGCGTGAATCTGCGCGAGGGAACGCTGGCCGTTGTCCCACTTGCCCCACGTGTAGATCCATTCGGACAAAAAAGCGCCGGGCTGCGCCGATTGCACGGCGTCCGCAACCGTACGGAGCAGTCCGATGACGCGCTGATCTCGCGGAATGGATTCGCACTGCGGGCATTTCCGGGACTCGCGCTGGCGCCACATGTCGCAGTGATAGAACGATTCCGAATAGGTAATCGAGAGGACGCCCTGGAGTTGCGGAACGGCGCGGAAGAGCCGCCCGTATTGCTCGTCGTAGAATGCGAGCGACGCGGGCGAGGACGAGCACAGGATGCTGAACTCGTTGGTATCGAACCGATAGCCGCGGCCCTGGACTTCCGGATGCGCGCGGAAGACGGGATGGTCCATGCGGAGCTTCGGGTGCACGGGCACGTAGGTGAAGCCCACGCCATACCGCGCGGCACGCGCCCCCGCTTCACGAAGGATCTCTAGATTTTGATCGGCATCGACGTGATTGAGCTCCGGTAACACGGCGCTCTGCACGTAACAGAGCAGGTCGCCGTAGAGCATCATGCTGTTGACGCCGGAGTGCGCGAAGAGCCGGAAGGACTCATCGCTGAGAAATTCGGGGCCGAAATCCGGCACCGAATAGTTGCCGCCCCAGGGCCCCTGGCTGATCTGCACGTCCCAAGCCGCGCGATATTCGCGGCGGCCGAGCGGCAGCGCGCGCTTGCGGCGGACGCGCAGTTCCCAAACGAGCCAGGAGACCGCCGCCCACAGGCCCGCGATTCCGCCGCCGGAGAGAATGAGGTCGCCCGGCGCAAACTCCAGCCGGCAGTCCCTGTTGCCGAGGTCTTTGGATAGGCAAAGGCGCACGCGGGCTTCCGCGGAATTACTTGTGAATTGCAGTCCAAGCCGCTGCCAGAGAGCGCGCAGGTCGTTCTCCAGAACGTGGCGCGTCTCTGGGTTGACGGCTTCATCAATATCTAATCGCCACGAATTGGCGAGGGCGAACTCCCCTTCGGCGGGTGCGGCGTGCGGCTGGATCGTCAAGGCGCGGTAGGGATCGCGGAAGCGCGTGTAGACCGGGTTCGCGTTGGCGCGCCTGAGTTCATCGCGCGTGAACAGGGAGTTATGCATGGCTGGCCTCGGCGGATTTCGGTTGGAGAGCAGATGGGTGAGAGGGCAGTTCACGATTTCTTGAGTTCTGGCACTTCCGTGGAGACGTCTGGCTTCTGCGCCTCCGGCTTCTGCTGTGGTTTTGCGAGGATCAGCACGCCGGCGAGGATCAGCACGCCGCCGAGCCATTGCTGCCAGCCGAGCGTCTCCTTTAAGAAGACCCAGGCGAAGAGCATGACGAGGATCACGCTGAGTTTGTCCACCGGTGCGACGAGGGCGGCGTCGCCGAGTTGCAGCGCGCGGAAGAAGCAGAGCCACGAGAGGCCCGTCGCGATGCCCGAGAGCACGAGGAAGAGCAGTGTCTTGTTGGACATCGCTGTGGGGCTGGTCCATTCGCCGCGCGCGTAAACGAGCGCCGACGTAACGGCAAAGATCACGATCACGCGAATCCACGTGGCCATGTTCGACGGAACGTTCTCGACGCCGACTTTGGCGAAGATGTTCGTGAGCGCGGCGAAGCCCGCCGAGCCGAGCGCGAACCAGAACCAGAGGTAACTGCCCGCTTGCCGCGCTTCGTCGCCCATGGCGTGTGACCTCGCTTGAATGGTTTCGCAGAATTACTTTTGCGTTGCGATCTGCCCGCCCTTCACGTTCAGCTTCAGCGCGTAGAGCTTCTTGCTGCAGGTAATGTAGAGCGTCTTGCCGTCTTCGCCGCCGAACGTGCAGTTGCTGGCGAATTCGGGGATGGGGATGAACCCGAGGCCCTTGCCTTCGGGCGAGACGCACCAGATGCCGCCGCGGCCCGTGAAATACAGGTTACCCTTCTCGTCGATGGTCATGCCGTCGGGGTCGGCCTTGTTCTCGCTTTCGGGGTTGAAGAAGATCTTGCCCGCTCCGATGGTCCCGTCGTCCTTGATTGGATAGCTGCGCCAGAGTTTCATAAAGCTGTCGCCGACGTAGAGCGTCTTGCCGTCGTTGCTCGCGATGATGCCGTTGGGCAGCGTGAGCTCTGAGGTGAGCTTCTTGCCCGTGCCGTCGGGCGCGACCATCCAGACCGAACTGCCTTTCTTATTCTTAAAGTCCGGATCGGTGAAGTAGATGAAGCCCTGCGGCGTCTGGCAGACGTCATTAGGCTGCCAGAGTTCCTTATTCTCATAGAGGATCTTCTCGTCCTTGGGGCCATCGGCGCCGAACGCGAGGCTGACCACGCAGTGGCCTTCTTCCTGCGCGCCGAGCAGGCGGCCGTCGTTGGAGAGGTAGGTCCCGTTGATGCCCTTGGCCTTGTCGTACCAGACGGTGGCCTTGCCGCGTTCGTCGAGCCGCAGGATCTGCGCGGCGCTCTTGAGGAAGGCCGTGAAGTAGAGCTTCTTCGACTTCGGCTCCCACGTCGGGCCCTCGAAGAAGAGTTTGTCGTCGCGGTACTGCTCTTCGAGTTTCGCGTCCTTCTCGACCGTGGCCGGCATCGGCAGCGGCGGAATGGGATCGGGCTTGTCCTCGGCAAAGAGGCGCGCCGCCACAGCGAGCAGCAGCATGGTCATGGTCAATCGGCGGAGCAAGGGTATCTCCTTGGGTGTGCCATTTGATTTTGCAAACGATGCAAAGCGGATAGCATACCGTTTTCCATCCAAGACGAAAGGACTGCAAAGGCCATGGCCAAGAGCACGCACCCGCCCATCGTTCAGATCAGCTTGGACCTGCAGACGCTGGGCGACGCGATTCCGACGGCCGAGACCGCGGTGCGCGCGGGAGTGGACTGGCTCGAGGTGGGCACGCCGCTGATCCTGGGCGAAGGGCTGCACGCGGTCGAAGCGCTGCACAAAAAGTTCCCGAAGCATCCGCTGGTCGCGGACCTCAAGACAATGGACGCGGGGTTCCTTGAATGCGAGATGATGGCCAAGGCGGGCGCTGCGTGCGTGGTGGTGATGTCGCGCGCGCATGAGGGCACGATTCGCGGGGCGGTGAAGGCCGGGCAGAAGTACGGCGTGAAGGTGATGGCCGATATCATGCTCGAAAAAGATTACGTAAAAGCCGCGAAGTGGTGCGAGTCGCTCGGCGCGGACTACATCATCCATCACATCGGCTTCGACGAACGCCACGTGGAGAAGGGCAAGAGCCCCATGACGGACCTCAAGAAAGTAGTCGAGGCCGTGAAGATTCCCGTGCAGGCCGTGGGCGGGCTCAGCATCGAGCAAGCCATCGAGTGCCCGAAGGTCGGCGCGCCGCTGGTCGTGATCGGGGCTCCGCTGGCCGTGCAGGACCACCAGTTCGCGCCGGGGCCGGAGTTAGAGAAGATATTGCGGGAGATCTGCGAGAAGGTGCACGCGCAGGGGTAGTGAATAAAACGTAAAACGTAAAACGTAAAACGTAAAACGGCCGCGCCTATTTTCGGTTGCCGTTCATTACGTTTTACGAGTTACGTTTTAGGCTTTTTGCTCTTCGCGATCAGCTTCTTCATCAGCGCGTCATACGCTTTGCGGCTCACGGGGAGCTTAACGGGCTTCTTGGTGAAGCTGCTGAGGATCATCGCGTTGGCGAGTTCCACGCAGTTGCGGCCGCTCTCGCCGGTGACGCGCGGCGGGCGCTTGTTCACGATGGCTTCGTGGAAGTCCTGGAAGACGGCCTCGTGGCCGCGCTTGGCGGGCGTCTCGAGGGGGACTTCGACGTATTCGGACTTCGGGCGGCCCCAGACTTCCGTGGTGGTCTCGGTGAACTCGCGAACGGGCGCGCTGAACTTCGCGTAATGCAGCTTGCCGTCTTCGAGGCGCAGGTAGCCCTTGTCGCCGGCGAATTCGATCACGTTGCGGCCGGGGATCTCGGTGGTGGAGACGTGGAGGTATCCGGTCGCGCCTCCCTTATAGGTGAGGATCGCGCTGGCGCGGTCTTCGACTTCGATGGGGTGCAGGACGGACTCGTTGACGGCGATCACCTGCGAGGGCATCTCGTCCGCGATCCACTGCAATTGGTCAAGATCGTGCGGGGCCTGGTTCAGGAGCACGCCGCCGCCTTCGCCGCGCCATGTCGCGCGCCAGCCGCCGGACGCGTAGTAGGCGTTGGTGCGGTAGCCGGGCGCGAGCAGCATGACGCGGTGAATCTTGCCGAGCGCGCCGCTGGTGACGAGTTCGCGCGCCTTGACGTTGGCGGCCTGGAAGCGCGCCTGAAAGACGACGGCGAGGATCGTCTTGGACTTCTTGTGCGCGGCGATCATCTGGTCCGCGCCGCTGACGGTGACGGACATCGGCTTCTCGGTGAGCACGTGGACCTTGTGCTTGGCGCATTCGACCGCGATCGGCGGATGGAACCAGTGCGGCGTGGCGATCGAGACGGCTTTGATCTCCGGATCGGCTTCGAGCATCGTCTTCACGTCGGTGAAGCCGCGAACGTTGAACTCCTGCGCGCAGGCCTCCGATTCGGCCGGCACGACGTCGCAGACCGCGCGCAGTTCGAAGCCTTCGGTCGCGAGCGCCGCCTTGACGTGCCCGCGCCCCATTCCCTTAGTGCCGATGACCGCAATGCCGATCTTGGACATGGTGTCTCCCTGGTGGACGCTGTTCGTTCGCTCATGACTTGGTTTTTGAACAGACTTAGCGTAGCGGGGATGTGGAATGCGTAAAACGTAAAACGTAATAAACAGCTTCTGCATCCAAAGTTGTTATTACGTTTTACGCTTTACGTTTTATATCGGTCGGCGTCGTGCCGAGGTAGCGCTTGAAGCACGTGGCGAGGTGCTGGGAAGAACAGTAGCCGAGGCGCGTGGCGACGGAGATGACTTTGGCTTGCGGTCCGGCGAGGAGCTTGGAAGCCTGGTCGAGGCGGCGGCGGTGGGCGTACTCCATGGGCGCCATGCCGACGCTGCGGCGGAACGCGGCGTGGAAGTGCGAGGCGCTCATGCCGGCGAGCTTCGCGAGTTCTTCGACGGTGGGCCACGGGCGGGGGCAGTCTTCGAGGAACGCGCGGGCGCGTTCGATGCCGGGCGGGACAAAGCCTTGCGGCTGGCCCGCGACGGGCAGCGTCACCAGCGTGGCAAGCATGCCCTGCATGGCGGCGCGCGCGTGAATCACGCCCAGGCTGCCGCCGAATTCGAGGCTGCGGAAGATTTCCTTATAGTACGGTTCGAGTTTCTCCGCGCCGCGCAGGTGGCGGTCTTTCATGCCGTAAAGGCGCGCGCAGAGGTCTTGCGATTCGGCGGGCGGGAGATGGAGGAAGCTGCGCGCGCCCTTTTCGCCGGGCCGCGGCACGTGGACGGTCGTCCAATAAACGGAACAGGGGTGCATGAGTTCGTGCAGGCCGCCGTGGGGCTCGTCGGGCCAAGTGAAGTAAACGTCGCCGCCGCGCAGTTCGTAGATGCGTTCCTTGGCCCACCAGGTCACGTGCCCGCGGATGATCAGGCAGAACTCGAACATGCCGAGGTGCTCGTGTTTGCCCAATCCGCCAACCTTGGTGAAGATGTCGAAGCCGATATGGCTGAACTCGGGGAACGCCGGGATCGTGCCGGTGACGCCGCGCCGGTGCAGGTGGCGGCGCACGGTTACGCCTTCCACGATGCCTTCGCTGGAGGCGCGCGTTGCTTCGCGAAGAGTGGGGGTGCGGGGGGCGGTGGACATGGTTCTATGCGCTCGTGTGCATAATCCTATGGCTTGAAGGTTGGCGCGCCAGAGACGTTTTACGTTGGAGAAGCCTGCGCGAGGTCCGCAGGCATTTCGTTAAGGAGGCGTGGAATTCCCGGCTCGCGGGCTACATAATAGAGCAGCCTGTAACGGGAATCGCGGAGGACGCTTGCCATGGCGGTTGCTCCATCGAGAAATGCCCGCGTATTCAAAGCGGCGGCGCTTGCGGCGCTTCTGTTTTGCGGATGTGCGCGGAGCTGGGAACTCGCCGACGACCTGAAGAAAGAAGACCGCGACGCGGCGCCGGACTTTCCGGAGGGGCTCTCTTGGATCAACACCGAGGGCGGCAAGCCGCTGAAGATGGCGGACCTGAAAGGGAAAGTGGTGCTGCTGGACTTCTGGAACTTCGGCTGCATCAACTGCATGCACGTGATCCCCGATCTGAAGCGGCTCGAAAAGAAATACGAGAAGGAACTGGTGGTCATCGGCGTGCACTCGGCGAAGTTCAGCAACGAGAAGGGTCTCGCGAATATCCGCAACGCGGCGTTGCGCTACGGCCTCGAACATCCGGTGCTCAACGACAACGACCTGACCGCGTGGAAGCGCTACGGCGTGAAGGCGTGGCCGACGCTGCTGCTGATCGACCCGACGGGGAAGATCGTCGGGAAGGTGGAAGGCGAAGGCCACTACGAGACGCTCGAGGCGTACGTCGACGGCATCGTCAAGTTCTACGATCCGCAGAAGCTGATCGACCGCACGAAGGTGATCGGCAAGCCGGAGCAGCTTGAGAAGAGCGCGCTACGTTATCCGGGCAAAGTCTGCGCGCAGGCAAAGCCGGAACGGATCTTCATCAGCGATACGAACCACAATCGTCTTCTGGTCTGTGGAGCCGACGGCAAGGTGAGCGACGTGATCGGTGCTGGGAGCATCGGCCGCGCCGACGGTGCGTACGACGCGGCGCAGTTCCATCGGCCCGAGGGTCTGGCGGTGCTCGGCGATGCGCTGTACGTCGCGGACACCGAGAACCACCTCATACGCAAGGTTGATCTGGCGAAGAAGACCGTCGAGACGCTCGCGGGCAACGGCGAGGTGAAGTTCAACGCGAAGAAGGGCCCGGCGAAGCAGACGCCGCTCAATTCACCCTGGGACGTGGCTATCGCGCCGGATGGGAACACGCTCTACATCGCCATGGCGGGCAATCATGCGATCTGGTCGGTGGACCTGAAGGACGGCACGGTGGGACGGCTGGCGGGCACGGGGCGCGAGGACATCCGCGACGGCGAGTTCGGGACGTCCAATTTCGCGCAGCCGAGCGGCCTGTGGCTTGATGGAGATAACCTTTATGTTGCCGACGCCGAATCTTCCGGCGTGCGGTTGCTTGACCTGAAAGAGCAGATGGTGACGACGCTGGTGGGCACGGGGCTCTTTGAGTTCGGCGACAAGGACGGGGTGGGGGATGATGTGCTCATCCAGCACTGCTTGTCGATTCTGCTCCACAATGGCAAGCTCTTCCTCACCGATACGTACAACCACAAGCTGAAGCAACTCGACCCGAAGACGCGCGAGTGCAAGACGTACCTCGGCGACGGCCAGCCCGGCAAAGTGGACGGCGGTGCCCCGCGCTTTTACGAGCCCGGGGGCCAGGCGATTCTCGGCGAGAAGCTGTACGTGGCCGACACGAACAATCATGCGATCCGGGTGGTTGATCTCAAGACCAAGCAAGTGAGCACGCTGGAGATTAAGCTGCCGGAGAAGTGATGTGCCGATGCGCTTAACTCAATTGCTGAAGAAATTCCGCTTCTTCCTTGTACTTCGTCATCTCATCATCGGTGAACCCAAGAATTTCGCGCAGGTACGATTCTGTTTCCAGCGTGTGGGGATAGTACGAATAACTGCGCCAGGGTGTGGCGCCGGCGCCCGAGTTGTCTTTCACCATGCTTTTGGCGCGCAACTCGCGTTGAACTTCCGGTGTGAGCAGTTGTTTCTGTTCGAGAACTTCTTTCAAAACGGCCACATCGTGGATGACGCTCAGCAGCATGTGGCGGAGGTCTTCGACCTGCTGCTTCAGATTCTTGGGATCTTCCGTGACATTGAAGATCCTGAACGGACGCCGGTCGAAGTTCGACATGGCATTGCCTCCTCTTAAATCTGCTAGCCGCGGCGACGATCTTGTCGACGCTGGGGAGCATGGCGCGTTCGAGTTCCGGGGCGCTGGGCACGGGCACGTCGGCGGCGGCGACGCGCAGGATCGGCGCGTCGAGATAACCGAAGGCCAGCTCCTGCACGCTCGCGGCGATCTCCGCGCCCCAGCCGGCGGTGAGGTGGCTCTCTTCGACGACGATCAGCGCCTGCGTGCGCGCGGCGCTCTTGGCGACGGTCTCGCGGTCCAGCGGTGCGAGGCAGCGTAGATCGACGACCTCGGCCTCGAGGCCCTCGGCTTTCAGCTTCTCCGCGGCCTGCAGCGAGAGCGTGACCATGTAGCTGTTGGCGCAGATCGTCAGATCTTTTCCGGGGCGGACGATGTTCGCCCTGCCGAGCGGGATCTTCTCGCTCTGCTTCGGCACGGGGCCGTTCACGCCGTAGATAGCCTTGTGCTCGACGAAGACGACAGGGTTCTCGGCTTCGAGGCAGCTCGCGAGCAGGCCCTTGGCGTCGCGCGCGCTCCAGGGCGTGACGACGTGAATGCCGGGGAGTTTCATCAGCATCGCGTCGAGGCACTGGCTGTGCGTCGCGCCGTAGCCGCGGTATCCGCCCATGGGCGTGCGCATAACGATGGGCGCTTTGACCTGCCCGTTGTAGATGTAGTGGAACTTCGCGGCGTGATTCAAGAGCTGGTCGAAGGCGAGCAGGATGAAGTCCATGAACATGAACTCGCCGACGGGCCGCACGCCGCCCATCGACGCGCCGACGCAGACGCCCGCGATGCAGGCCTCGCTGATGGGCGTGTTGACGACGCGCTCGCGGCCGTACTTCTCGAACATGCCGCGCGTGACCTTAAAGCAGCCGCCGTACTCGCAGACATCCTGTCCGAAGATGTAGTAGCGCTCGTCGCGGTCCATGGCCTCGCAGAGGGCTTCCTGGATCGCCTGCCAGTACGGCTTGACCTCGAATTCGCCATCTTTCAGCGGCGTCTGCGACGGGTCGGCGGCCTTGGGGTCAACCGGCGTGGCGTAGACGCGCTCGAAGGCGGTCTCGACGCGCGGCGGCGGGAGTTTGCGGCAGCGTTCGAGGGCCTCGTTCATCTTGGCCTGCACGCGCGCGTCGATCTCTTTCAGTTCGGCTTCGGTGGCTTGGCCTTTTTCGAGCACGCGTTCGCGGTAGAGCAGCACCGGGTCGCGCTTGGACCAGTCGAGTTCCTTCTGCTTGTCGCGGTAGAGATTCTGGTCGCTGCGGCTGTGGCCCTTCACGCGCCAGGTGCGGGCTTCGATGAGCACCGGCGTCTCGCCGGACCGGACCATTTTTAACGCCGCGCGGAACTGGTCGAGCACGGCGTCGAGGTCGTTGCCGTCGACGGCGGCGTAGAGCACGCCGTAGGCGGCCCCGCGCTGGGCGATGGACGGGCCGGAGGTGACGGATTCGACGGGCGTGGACATGCCCCAGCCGTTGTTCTCGCAGACGTAGATGACCGGGAGCTTCCAGATCGCGGCCATGTTGAGGCTCTCGTGGAAGGTCCCCTGGTTGGCCGCGCCGTCGCCGAAGAAACTGACCGCGACGGCCTTCTTCTTGCGCCGCTTGAGGGCCATCGCCAGACCGGTGCCGACGGGAATGCCGCCGCCGGTGATGCCGTTCGAGCCCATGAAGCCGATCTCGGCGCCGGCCATGTGCTGCGTGCCGCCTTTGCCGCCCGAGTAGCCGTCCTCGCGCCCAAAGAGTTCCGCCGTGATGCGGTAGACGTCGCCGCCCTTGGCGAGGAAGTGGCCGTGCCCGCGGTGGTTGCTGATCACGAGGTCCTCGTGCGTCAAGTTCGCGCAGACGCCGACGGCGACGGCCTCTTGCCCGACCGAACTGTGGAACGTGCCCGGCAAGCGGCCGGCCTTCGATTCCTCTTCCAGCATGGATTCGAAGGTGCGGATGGTGACGAGGCGTTCGTAAAGGTCGCGCGGGGCGGGGAGGGCCGGCAGGTCTTTGGTCAGGTCGAGCAGCGTCTTCCGCATGAGGTTCCTCGAAGAGAGGCCGGTTTCGCGCATGCCGGGTATTATACTGGCTTGCTCCGGGTCTAAGGGTGTAAATTGCCGAGTGCGGGCAGAGTCACCGGCCTTGGCGAGAATCGCGCAAGGAAGCCCGCGGATAACGCGCCATGCTGCTGCCCATCTCCGATGAGAAGCCGAGCGACCCGGGCATGGCCTGGGCGAGCAAGCTGTTGATCGCGGTGAACGTCGCGGTCTGGTTCGTGACCGGCTTCGCCGTCGATCTGCCGCGCGAGGGTCTGGGCGGCATACCGCAGGATGTGGCCCTGCAATGGGGCTTCGTGCCGGCATCGCCTTCGCTGGCCACGGCGTTCACCGCCATGTTTCTCCATGCGGACCTGATGCATCTCGCGGGCAACATGTGGTTCCTCTACCTGTTCTCCGACAACGTCGAACTGCGCATGGGCGGCGGGAAGTTTCTCGTCTGCTACCTGCTTGCGGGCCTGGGCGGAACGATGGGGCATGCGCTCTTCTTTCCGGACTCCGCGATTCCCAGCATCGGCGCGTCGGGCGCGATCTACGGCGTGATGGGGATGTACTTCTTCCTGTTCCCCTACAATCGCGTGCGCTTCCTCTACTTCTTCTTTTTCATCGGCACCTTCTACACGTCGGCGCTCTTTGCCATCGGCTATTTCTTCATTACGGAAGCGGTGATTGGATATTTTACGGCCCATGCCGGCATCGGAACCGGAGTCGGCCACTTGGCGCACGCGGGCGGGTTTGTCGTGGGCTTTATTCTCGTTCAGGGCCTGACGGCGTGGGGTTTCGTGCGGGACGACGGGTGGACGCTGTTCGCATGGCTGAAAGGGAAGCGCAGGCCCGCGGCCGCGCCGGACGACCACCACGACGGCGCGCCGGCCGGGCCGGGCAGCGCGTACGTGCGGCCCGAGCCCGCCAAGGCGGAGGTCGTCGCGGCCTTGGTTAACGCCGAGCGCATGGAGGAGGCCCGGCGGCTCTGGCGGCGCGAAGCCTTCAGCGACCACGCGCTGGTGCTGCCGCCGCGCGAGCAGCTCGAGCTGGCCTTGTACCTCGATAAGTCCGGCGATGGCGGCTCCGCGCGCGACGCCTACGAACGCATCATCAAACATTATTCCGGGCAGCAGCCGTTCGAGGCCGAGGCGCATCTGGCGCTCGCGGGCATGCTGCTGGCGCAGATTCGCGGCACCGGCGAACGCGGGGACCTGGGCGAGATCGCGCGGCACCTGCGGCTGGCGATCTCGCAGCATCCCGTGCCCGCGCGGCGCGGCCTCGCCGAACAGTGGCTCGCGGCGGTAGACAATCTGGCGTAGCGCCTGCGCCACGATGGTTAGCCGCGAACGTTTGAAGTTGCAGGGCTTCGCGCGCTCGCCTATCCTTCAATTAGGGGAAGCGAGGGCATCATGCCGAAGTGCGTTCTGGCCTTCTCGGGCAGCCTGGAGACCTTGGTCGCCATCCCGTGGCTCAAGGAGCACCGCAATCTGGACGTGGTCTCCTTCTCGGCGAACATGGGCGAAGAGGCGGACCTCGAGGAACTGGGCGAGCGTGCACTGCTGGCCGGCGCCATCGCCGCGCGCATCGAAGACCTGCGCGACGCTTTCTTCAAAGACTTCATCTCGCCCGCGCTGCGCGCGCTGGCGCATTACGAGACCCACTACCTGCTCTCGACGGCGCTCTCGCGGCCGCTGCTGGCGCGCGAACTCGTGCGCGTGGCGCTGGAGGAAGGCGCGACGCATGTGGCTCACGGTTGTTCGGGTCGCGGCAACGACCAAGTCCGCCTCGAGGCCGCGATCCAGGCGCTCGGGCCGCACTTGAAGATCGTCGCACCGCAGCGCGAATGGGAATTGAAGACGCACGAGCAGAAGTTGCAGTATGCGCGCACCAAGCGCCTCTCGCCCGGCAACGACCCGCAGATCCACGGAAAGTTCAAGTACGACCGCAACCTCTGGGGCCAGTCGATCAAGTGCCCCACGCTCGAAGACCCGACCAAGCCGACGGCGGAAGACGCGTACACGCTCACCAAGAGCCCCATGCAGGCGCCGGACCAGCCGGAGGAAGTCGAGATCGAGTTCCGCGCCGGGCTGCCGGTGGCGCTCAACGGCAAACGCATGCCATCGGTCGCGCTGATCGAGAAGCTGAACGCGATGGCGGGCATCCACGGCATCGGCCGCGCGGACATGATCGAGGACCGCCTGGTGGGCTTTAAGTCGCACGAGATCTACGAGGCGCCCGCGGCGCTGTGCCTCTACACGGCCAAGCGCGCGCTCGAACAGATGACACTCTCGCGCGAGTCGCTGCAGGTGCGCGAGGGCCTGAGCACCGCGTACGGCCGCTGTGTTTACAATGGCCAGTGGTTCAGCGACCTGCGCGAGGCGCTCGACCAGTTCTACGAACGAATCAACCAGAGCGTGTCCGGCAAGACCTCGGTGCGGTTGTACAAAGGCACCGCGACGGTGATCGCGCGCAGCAGTGAGTTCAGCCTGTACCAGGCGCCGCCGGCTGGAAGCACCAAAGACGGTGAGCTCGATTCCGATGCCGCCCAAGGCTTCATCCGCGTCTGGTCCCTGCCGCTCACGGCGGAAGCGCGCCGCAAAAAGGCGTAACTGCAGAGGACTGGGAAAAGAGTTTTCCGATCCCTGTCCTCTGTTCCCTGTCTTCCGATCCCAGTCGTTTTCACTTCCACGGATCGAACGGAATCTCGTAACCGCGGCCTGCGTTGAGCAGGGCGCGGTCCTCCGGGCTTAACGGCGTTTGGGACGCGGCGGTTGCGGCATTCGCGCGCACCTGCTCCAGGGAGGTCATGGTGACTAGGACGCTGTCGAGGTCTGCGTTGGCGAGCGCGAAGCGCAGCAGCGCGGAGACGATGCGTGCAGCGGCCTGGGGCGACTCCCGGATAAAGCGACCGCGCCCGAGCGGTTCGACGCCGATGGTCCCGATGCCTTGCGCATGCAGCGCAGCGAAAGCTTTGGCTGCGTCCGGCCGGTAGAAGTTATACACGCCCACGGCCGCGTCGATCTTCTGCGGCCCCGCCGCGAGGGCGCGTTCCACGCCGAGCAGCCCCGCGCAGCGGATCTTGCCGTCGCGCTTGAGTTGGTCGAGTGCGCGGGCGTGCTCGTCGGTGCAGTCCACTTCGAGGTAGAAATGGTCCAGTTGCTCCAGGCCGAACTGCTTCAGCGCGCGCTCGCATTCGGCGAGCGTGGCCGCGCCCGTCGGCGTGCATTTTGCCTGCGCCCAGCAGGAGACCAACGCCCGGTCGCGCCTGCCGAGATTGCGCAGATGCGCGCCGAGCAATTCGCGTTCTTCGTCGTAGGTCGCGTCGAGCAGGTTAATGCCTGAGTCCAACGTTTCACGAAGGATATCCGTTAGCGTGTTTTCGTCGGGCCGGTCGGCTCCGCCGAAACGCCGTAGGAAGGTGTGCCCGCCCAAGCCGAGACGCGAGACGTTCCGGTTCGTCCGGCCAAGCGGGCGTTTCTCGATCGATGCCATGCCAAAAAGGATAACGCCGGAACGGAGCCGAACAAACGCAGGGTCTTAGCGGCCGGCGTTCTTGCCCGGCGCAGGGATCGGTTTACCGAAGTTTACGAGGCCTTCCTTCTTGCCGCTGATGAATTCGACGTGGATGTTGCGCGTATCGACGGAGACTTGCGCGGTTGCTTGGCCCTGGAACGTCCCCTTGTGGCAACCGACTACGACGGGACCTGGCTTCACGGCCACCGCGTAACCGCCGTTTTTGAGCGTCGCCGTGGGCTGAGTGTTGATGAGGATGATTGCGCCCTCAAGGCCTTCGCCTTCGTCGTACGCACCATTGCCGTTCTTGTCCTCGTACACAACGCCGGTCACAAAGGTATCCCGGTCGCCCGCATGGGCCGTGTGAACCGCGCAATAGCTCGCATAGCCCGCGGGCCGGGCTTCCGCGTTCGCGTCGTTTCCTTCCGGCACGACAAAGCCAACTCCGATCTCGCGCATCGCGGCCACGAAGGGATCGAGGCAGAGGAGCTGTTTGCGGTGCGAGAGGTTCGGTACGCCGGAATCGACGATCAGGTTCTCGAGTGTTTTTTCGAGCGTGGGCGAGCCCACGCTGATGGACTCGATGTTGTTCACCGCCGCCTCGCGGCTGTAGAGGCGATTGAGCGGATAGCCCGATTCCAGCGCGCGCTTGTTGGGACCCTGGCCGTCGGGATCGACGTGCCCGAAGTAATTCCGCTTGAGCATGTCGCCTGCGCGAAAACGCGCCGAGGACGTCAACGCCGTGTTGACTGCCAGCGGCGGCGCGAGCGCGACGCCGTCCAGATTCAAGCCGATGGATTTGCCGTACGCCGCCGGGTCGGAGCGGGCTTTATTCAGCAGGTAAACGAAGAGTTGCTCTTTTGCGGTGGGTTCTTCCGGCGGCCGTTTCGACTCGGCCTTGGGATCGGGCTTGGTTTCCCCTTGGGCGGCGGCCTGCGTATCATGAGCCAGGATTACCACCACGGCCAGCGCGAAGATGCGCGGCCACGCCGATGAGATTCGCGCCATGTAAACAGAGCCTCCCGCCGGTCCAGTAGGTAGACGGGCGGGAGGCTCTAGAAAACAGACGAATTCCGAATCTGAATTTATTCACCGTCAAGGCTTGGCTGCGGGCTTAGCGTCCTTCGACGGCTCCTGATTCTTGTGGGCATCGCGCAGCTTGTCGTTCTCTGCATCCTTTTCCTTGGTGCCGCCGGTGAACGCGTTGCTTACTTTGCGCGAGCCGGACTTCAAGCCGTGGTAGATCGTGTCGCCCACGTCATGCGTCCAGAAATTGGTGAACCAGTTGCCGTCGCCTTTCTTTTCGCTCGGCGCCGGCGCCTGGCGTTCGGCCTTGGCGGGCTTCGCGTCTTCCGCCGCGCACGTCCGGCCCGCAAAGAGCGCCAAAGCGCCCACGGAAAAGAGGCCCACCCAGAATAGTCGATTCATTGCGTACCCTCCCTTGGGTTCGAGTCCGGAGACACCTTCCCCCGGCCCCCTTGTGCCAAGGATCGGCGAGCGCCGTCATCCTCCGTAGTAAAACTTCCTTGGCCTTCATTAAGACGCGCGGAGACGGCTCGGATTCAAAAATATAAAACGAGTACTCGGCATGAGTAAGCCTAGGAGGGCAGGGGTACGATGGTCTTGCTCTTGAGATACTCGTCCCAGTCGATGGTCGCCCACCAATCTCCGTCGGCGAGCGGCGGGAGACCGTCCGGTCCGGGCCCGGATTCATTGACCGGCCGCGAACGCCAGCGGCGGTAGTGCCAGAACCATTGTTCGGGATACGCGCGGATCCCTTCTTCGAGGGCTTTATGGATCTCGAGGGTCACGCGGCGCTGCGCCACGCGGCCGGTTCGGGACGGATCGTGTTCGAGGATGCGCCAGACGTGGAGCTTGTGCCGGCCGTCCGGCTGCCGCGCGGTGCTGCATACGACAATGGGACAGCCCGTGACCTGCTGGAGCGCGGCGTGGCTGAGGTAACTCGACGCGAGCGTGCCGAAGAACGGGACCTGGTCGCCGCGCCGCGTGTTGTTGACGTCCGCGACCATGCAGATCCAAGCGCCCTGGCCGAGCAGCTTGCGCAGCCGCCAGGGGTGGACGTGCTTGGAGATCACTTCCATGCCGGAGCGCTCGCGCTCGCGGTTCACGAAATCGAAGAACGGCGCGACGGTGCCTGGATTATGCAGGAGCTTGATCGGATAGCCCAGCAGCGCGAAGGCATACGGGCCGGCCTCCCACAGGCCCAGATGCCCGGCCGCGACGATCGCGCCGCGCCCGCTCGCGCGCAGCGGTTCCAGCTTGGCCATCTCGGAGAGGTCCATGTGTTCCGCGGCGTTTGCGCGCGTCCACGAGACCAGATGCATGGCTTCCGCGAGCGCCTGGCCGAAGTGCATCCAGAACGCCCGCGCGAGTTCGCGGCGCCGCCGGTCGCCGAGCTCGTTCCGGAAGGCGATGCGCAGGTGGCGGCGCACGTCCATGAAGTCGGGGCCCCACAGATAGTAGGCCGCGCGGCCGGCGTTGCGCCCCAGCGCTTGCCCCCAGCCTGGCGGCAGCGCGCGCATGCAGGTTACCCACGCGCCCAAGGCGGATACGCCCCATTTTTCCAGCCAGAGCGGCCTGGAACTGAAGGCTTCTTCCGCATCGAGGAGGCCATCTTCAGGCGGCCTCCCGGCCGCGCGCGCATCTTGGCGCGCTGGAGTTGGCGAGGCCGCGGTCGTCTCAGAGTAAGCGCTCATGGGCGCATCTTGTAGCGGCTGGACGGGGTGTTTGCACGGTCACTTCGGGCGCGCTCGCAGCAGCAGGGGTCCCGCCGATGATCCTGACGTCTTCCGCGCCGGCGGGCGTAAAAGCAGCGGTGGGACCGCCCCTGTCACCTCCGCCGGAACGGCAGCGCCACGAATGCCGCGAGTCGAAAGACCCAAGATGAGGATGATCGCGACTTGACTTCGCGCCCGCGTTTGATTTGATAGCGCATTCACGCCCGGGCGATTAGCTCAGCTGGCTAGAGCACCAGCTCGACAAGCTGGGGGTCACTGGTTCGAATCCAGTATCGCCCACCATTTTTGAAGCAGACTCCCATTCAAGCGACGGATACGGAACGGGCAAAAAAGAACCGCCGGGCGAAGGCCCGGCGGTCTGAACACTAGGAGATGCTGTGGACTGCGTTATTCCGACACGACCCAGCCGGTGTTCGGGTCGTAGGTCGTGATGTGCGTCGTGGCGCTCGAGCCCTGGTCCTTCTGGTACACGGTGCCCGTGTTGTTGATCTGGAACGAGTTGCGGCCCGTGCCGTCGTAGGAGGCCGGCATGGCGCTGCAGGCATAGCCCAGCGTCATGTTCGTGCCGACTACGTAGGTCTTGGTGCCGCCGGGAGCGTTCGCGCCCTGGCCCGTCAGCACGGTAAAGACGTAACCGGCTTTCGGCTGCGCAACGCCGGGCTGGCCTTCGGCCGTCGCAAACGCGGCGTCGACCAAGGTCAAGTTGCCGGTGCCGGCGGTCTTTTCGTACAGGCTGTTGGCGCCCGAGATCGCGAGCGAGTACTCGAGCACGCCGTCGCTGTCCCAGTCCGTGCGCCGATAGATGTCCTGCGCTTCCGCGAAGGTCTTACAAGCCGCGATCGCCGCGGATTCGTTCGCCGCCATGCGTGACCGAAGCAAGTTCGGGATCGCAATGGCTGCGATGATCGCGATGATCGCCACGACGATCATCAGTTCGATCAGCGTAAAGCCTCGACTCTTCATGTTCCTGGCTCCTTTCAAGCCCCCGATTTTGCAGCGCCCAGCGCGCCGCGCCCTCAAACGAGATCATGCTATGCGCACAAAAGATGCCACACGCGACAATTCACATGTGCAGGTTAAACATCTTGCTACATCAGGAGTTGCATTTAGCTGACTGGAATGAATTTCAATGTGCTGCACGGTGTAACTAACGAGATTTGTCACGTCGAGGACAAACTTTGTCAGCGGGTGGGAATTAATGTCAGTTGTACGCATTTTATCGATTGGCTGCTAATAATTGTAATCCTGGCCTTCGGTAAGCCTATTTAAGGAACTGTTTGCATCAGCGCTTCCCTAAAGAGAGCTTCTCCTTGGCGTCGTCGATCATCCGCAACATGACTTTCTGTTCTTCAAGCGCCGTGGCCCGCGGCAGGACTTTTTCACCCACGCGGATCACCCGCTTATAACCGGCGGTGGTTCCCAGGTTCATATTGCGCTGCATCTCTTCGATCGCTTCGGCGGGCGTTATGGCATCCAGCGGTTTCTCGTCCTGCTCGGAGCCCCGTTCGGCGCGCATGATCTGGACGGCGGCGATGGCGATCCCCAGCACCAAACAGAGCCCGATGCCGATGAACATTTTCTGGCGGGAACTCTGCTCTTCCTTGGCCGCGCGCAGGATCGAGCGGACATCGTCGGGATGGACATCGCCGAATCCGTCGCAGTAGCGGCAGCCTTTCCCGACGCCTTTACACACCGGACAGGCGGCATATTCGCCGGCTTCGCCCTCTTCGCCCGGTTCGGCTATCTCATCCGCCATGGGTGATCCTTGCGCAACGCGTTAGCGTTAAGTTTATCCTCGGAAAGCCTTTTTTCGCAATATCCATTGCCGCGGCGCAGCCCCTGGAATCCGCGCGAATAGCCCGTAAAATGAAGCGTCTGGAAGAGGCACAGGGAGTGCAACGGACATGACGCCGCGAACGCTTTGCGTGCTGCTTTTACTGGCGAGTCTGCTCCGGCCGGCACCGGCGGCGGCGTGGGGTCCGGAGGGCCACGAGGTCATCGGCGCGCTGGCCGAGAAACTGCTCGACGAAGAGGCCAAGAAGGCGCTGCACGAACTGCTCGCGAAGGACCAGCAGCTCTCCGACTTCGATATCTGCGTCTGGGCCGACACGGTCCGCAAGGAACTGAAGAACGGGACCTGGCACTACGTGGACATCCCCTTCGAGGCCGACAACTACGACCCGAAGCGCGACGGCAAAGACGGTGTGGACGTCATCGAGCGCATCGCGTTCTTCGCGAAGGTGCTCAAGGACAAGAAGGAAACCAAGGCGAACCGCCTGAACGCACTGAAGTACCTGGTCCATTTCGTGGGCGACATGCACCAGCCGCTACACTGCATCGAGCGCGACCACGATCAGGGCGGCAACAAGGTGGCGGTGACCATGCCCGGCAAGACCGAGGCCAGCAACCTGCACCGCGTCTGGGACGGCGACTTCGTGATGCTGAATCTCGAGAAGACGCTGCCCGCGACGTACGGCGAGAACCTCTATAAAGAGAAGGTCGCGAAGATGGACGCCGAGGAACGCAAGAAGATCGAGTCCGGCACTGCGGCCGACTGGGCGCTTGAGTGCCACGCCGTGGCGAAGAAGGACGTGTACCAGGGCGTCAAAAACGGCGATACGCTTACCGAAGCCTACGTTGCCAACGCGCGCAAAGTTTCGGACCAGCAGATGCTGAAGGCGGGGATGCGCCT
>JACQFI010000055.1 GCA_016200135.1 Planctomycetota bacterium | reverse complement strand
CTCCGCCGGGCGGCGGAGCCACGTAGCATCGGCGTCTCGCCGATGGTTTTACCGTGGACCGCGCATGGGATAAGTCACAGCAGCGGCGGGACGCCGCTGCGACCTCCGCCGGGACGGCGGAGCCACGAGCACTCCGCCGAGACGGCGGAGCTACGAATGCGGGACCTGCAAAGCACGGCTTAGCGGGCTGACCCTTTGCGCCCGATGAGGTAAGATGCCTGCATGGAGGACAGTTCCACCACCGTCCGCTTCGACCGCTTCCGGCTGCGCGTCGCGCTCTTTGCCGCGGCCGCCGCGCTGCTGGCGGGCAACGCGGCGGTGCTCTTCTGGAACCGCGGCGCCGTGGCCGGGCGCTGGATCGTCTTCAGCGCGCTGCTGGCCGGACTTTTTCTAGCGCTCGCGTACGAGACCGACGTGCTCCTGCGCCGCCTGCGGCTCACGCTGGCCGCGTGGGCCTTTCTCTTTCTTGCCCACGCGACCGCGATGGCACTGGTGAGCAGTTCCTTCGGGTGGCAGAGCGAGGCGCAGGGCGAAGGCGGCGGCGCACCCTTCTCCATGAACATGCTGCTGCTGGCCGCCGCGGCGCTGTGCATGCTGATGCGCGCGGGCATCGTCGCGCTCTGTTCGGCACGCTGGCTCCCGCAGTTCATGGTCCGCGTGGTGCCCAGCGAACGCCGGCCATCGCCCGATGCTATCGTCATGCGCGACGAGCTGGCGATTCCGCGCCCGTGGGTCTTCTTGATCTATTTCGCCTCGCCGGTCGCGTGGTGGCTGCTGCTCTCGCTCGGCTTCCAGTCGGTGCTGCTCCCGCAGCCGTCCGCATGGCGCGCGCTCGGCCTCTTCGTCTCGATGGGACTTCTCATCGCGCGGCTGGCTCTTGGCGCGTGGGTGGCCGGGTGCGCCTGGCGCGACGCGCGCAGCGCGGGCGGCTGGGCGCTGCCGATCGTCCAGGAGGCGCGCTGGTTCGCGTTCTACAGCGGGCTGCCGGCCGCGGGGCTGCTCGGCTTCTACCTTTTCTTCTTTTCCGCCGGCCGCGTGCAGTACGACGCGCTCGCCAGCCTGGCCTCGAAAGAAGACGCGAAGGCCTCGGCCGCCCTCCGCGTGCTGCTGCCGCCGCTCGACCCCAAGGCCCCCGACGCGCGGCCCTTTCTGGCGCAGGCCGAATCCGCGTACGCCGCGCCCGACGAGCCGCGCGTCTTTCGCGATGCCTGGGAGCTGCCGGCGGCGGTGATGTTCCTGCGCGGCAACGCGCGGACGCTCGCGGCGCTCAAGTCCGCCGCGCGCGAAGGCCAGGGCCACTTCCTGCCCGACCCGCTCGTGGACGCCGACACGTACCTCGACGCGCAGCCCAACCCCGAGCACATGGCCCGCCTGGTCCAGGCGCTGATGCTGGATGCGCGCTGGGCCGCGCGCGGGCGCAACTTTGGCGGCTTCCAGGCGGACTTCGCGGCGGCGCTGAACATCGCGGCGTGCCTGCGCGCGCAGCCGTTCATCGAGGGCTGCCTCGCCGAGAACCTCCAGGTGCAGACGATCGCGCTGTCCGCGCTCCCCGCGCTGCTCTTCGATCCCGCGGGCGCGCCGGACGACGAGGCGCTGGCCAAAGCCCAGAAACTCCTGCGCGGCTACGAAGCCCGCCGCGGCCGGCCGCTGGCGCACGCGCTGGAAGCCCGGCGCCTGGAGGCGGCCCGCTGGTTCGCGCACGGGCTCGCGCGCAGCAGCTCCGCCTGGCCGGGCGAACCGGATGTGCCCGCGCTGGCGCTCGCGCAGCCCGTCTTCGTCTGGACCCTGCACGACGGCGAGATCCAGTGGTACCGCCAGCTCGCCGCCGCCGCGCTGCGCGACGACATGCCCATGGCCCTGCGCGAACTCGAGAGCACCGAAGGGCTGCAGCAGTACCTCTACAACCGCAACCTGCTCATCGAGGACGTCTGGAAGGAACAGGACACGCTCTGCCATTTGCGCCTGGCCGACGCGGCCATCGGCGTCTTCCGCCACCGCCGCGCCCGCGGCGCCTGGCCACGCACGCTCGGCGAGTGCGTGCCGGAGTTCCTCGAGTCCGTCCCCGCGGACCCGTACCGGCCGGGGCGCGAAGTCGGCTACGACCAGGACCCGCTGCGCGTGTACTCGTGCGGGCACGACGGCGTCTTCAACGAACACCTCCACGAGCGGTCCTTCGAGAACACCAGCGCCTTCGCTATGGGCCTCTCCGGCCGCATCGCGTGGGGCAACCGCGTGCTCTACCTCGACCCGCCGCGCCCCAAATCGAACCTGCCGCGCAACGCCAACCGTGCGGTGGCGATTCTGATCGAAGACGAGGCGCGCTACCTCGCGGCGGGCGACGCCCGCGTCCGCAAGCGGACTTTCTTGAAGCTCTACGACGCGGGCCCGCGCGCGTACGCGGCGCTGAAGGAGATCCTCGCGCTGGCCGGCGACGCCGACCCCGAGATCCGCATGTGGGTCGCCTGCGTGCTCGGCGCGCTGGGCCCATCCGGCGGCGAGCAGGCCGAGACGCTCGACCGGCTCGCGGAGGACCGCGACCCGGACGTTGCGCGCTACGCCGCGGAGGCCCTGCGGGAAGTGCGGCCCATCAAGGCCGCGCCATGACTTCGTGACGGCGCTTTGCGTGGCACAGGCGTCCCGCCTGTGCGGCGTGCCGGGCGCATTCCATGGCCCTGGTTCCAGCGCTCCTTTCCTTGCACCCGCGAGCCGATGCTGTAGGTTGGCGGGACTTCAACCTAAATGGAGAGCGAAATATGGCGGGCAAAAGAGGTCCGGGCCGTCCCAAGGGCAGCAACCATTCCTCGAGCCGCAACTCGAAGCGCGGCCGCAAGCCGATCTTCAGCGAAGCGCAGAAGCGCGTCCTCAACCGCATGATCTGCGCCTCGCTCAAGTCCGAACTCAAGACGCTCGTCAAAGCGCTCTAAGGACCGGGCCGCGGCGGTTCGACGTACGGACCCAGCGCGGCCGGGATACCGTAAGCGGGGGCGGGCCATGCGCATCAAGCGGATCAAAGAATCCTGCCTGTATGTCGCCGACCTGCAGCGCACCAAAGCGTTTTATACCGGCCTTCTCGGCGCCGAACCGATCGGCATCGCACCCAAGCGCCACGTCTTCATGCGCGTGGGCGACGCGGTCCTGCTCTGCTTCCTCGCCCGCGTGACCTCCAAGGACAAGCTCAAGCACGGCGCGCGCGGCCCGCAGCATCTCGCCTTTGAAGTCCCCAAGTCCGAATACGCCGCCTGGAAGCGCCGCCTGCGCGCGCGCCGCATCCGGATCCTCAAGGAGATCCACTGGAGGAAGGGCGTGCGGTCCTTCTACTTCCTCGACCCCGACAAGCACCTGCTCGAGATTGTCGAGCCCGGTCTGTGGGGCAAGTAAGAATTGCTCAGCCGGTGTAGTCGTCGTCCTGCTCAATGCGGCTGAGCACCCAATCGAAATCGCCGCGCGTGACCTTGCCGCCGCAGTAGGCGCAGGCACCCGCGGCGCTCACGTTCAGTTCGGCGCCGCAGTTCGGGCAGTTGCCGGAAAGCTGCGCGCCCTCCTTCGCACCCTTGCGGCGGATGAAGGTCCAGTACTCGCTGAAGCGCCGCGGCATGCCGACCGAGCCGCAGACTTTCTTACCCTGCGCGTTCTGCGTGTAGTCCTTCATGCGCGCCCAGATGCGCACGGTCAGCGCATCGAAGAAGCGGTCGCCGTCGAACTTCACCGGCGCGATGCGCTCGACCACGATGTCCTCCAGGACGTTGCGCAGCCCCTGGCGCTGGTACGCCTCGATCCAGTAGCGGTGCATCTGGAAGAGGCTGTCGCTCTCGTAGGCGCGCGCGCGGTCCCAGCGCTGGTCGGTCCACGCCTGCTGCAGCGCGACGAAGACCTCGCGGAACCGGTTGAGTGTGCGGTTGTGATCGTAGGTGGGATTCGCCGCGAGGAACTCCGCCTTGCGCGCGGCCAGGTCCGGCTGGAAGACCGTCGGATCGTCGGTGCCCTGCTCGGGCACGTCCTGCGTCAGCAGCGGGCCGCGGGCCTCGCGTTGCAGGACCTGAATCTCCGTCACCCACCAGGCCACGCTCCCGTCGGCCACGTTGGTTCCGCACGAGGGACAGACGCCGTCGTCGCGCAGTTCCTTCGCGCCGCCGCAGTTGGGGCAGTGGAAGGCCGTCAGCTTGCCAAAGTCCTCGAGCGCCGGCGAGGCCGCGCCCGCTTTGCGGTAGAGCATCCAGCGCTCGCGCGTGTAGAAGCTCTCCTCGCTGGACGTCCCTTTCGCCGCCGTCACCTCGGTGTAGTTGGCGTCGAAAAGGACCGTGACGCTCGCGCCGTCCTCGCGCGCGAAGACGCACTCCACTTTGAACGCGCCGACGATCGCGCCGTTTACTTCGCTCAGGCCCGCCGCGCCGTCCGCGGCCTGCGCCATGGCTTCAGGGCTGAGGTAGGCGTTCAACTTCTTGAGCCGCTGCTTGCCGCGCGCCTCCTGGACCTTGGCGTAGAGCGCGTAGGCGAAGTCGGTGAAGAGGACCTCGGAGAAGTTCGGATCGTCGGCGCGGACCTTAGCCCATTTGCCGGCGGACCCGCCCGCGCGCACGACCTGCCCGATGGCGCTCGAATTGCTGCGGTAGGATTGCGGCGCGTTCGAGCGCGTGAGTATGGAGGCCGTCACGATGGCCACCAGGATGCCATCGATGATGAGCGCGACGCCCGGCGCTTCAAAATGCAGCCGGATCAGCAGCACAATTAGGTCCGCGATATCTCCGCCGCCGCCCCCACCTCCTCCGCCATGTCCGCCACCACCACCGCCATGCCCGCCGCCGCTGTACGAGTGCCCGCCGCCCATGCGCGCATCTGCGGTCACGCACGGCAGCACCACGATTCCAAAGACCAGGCCGAGCAGCGCGAAGCAGGCGATCCCGCGCCGCAGCATCGGCCGCGCGGCCAGACAGCGAATTTCTTCCAGGAGCCCGCGCCTCATGCTTCGGTCCCCCGGACTTCGTCCGCGAGTTCGTCGGGGTTGTCCGCGCCCGCGGGCATGTGCTGGGCGAGCGCCGCGCCGAGCGCTTCCAGCGCCTTGAGCAGCGCCTCGGCGGGATCGGCATCCGTCGCAGCGGCTTGCAGCGCGCGCACCCGCGCGGCCCACTCTTCGTTGGGCATCCCGGCGCTCACGCCGCTGTCGGCGAGCACCTGAACCTCGCGCTCCAGCACGGAGACGTAGATCAGCACGCCCGTGTGCGCGCGGGTCTGATAGACGCGGCAGCGCTGGAACGCGGCCTCCGCCGCAGCCCGTGCCTGCGCCGCGCGGCGCTTCGAGGTCGTCAGCCGCCGCCGCAACCCGGGCGAATGCTTGCAGAGCTGCATGCCGATCATGAAGAAGAGCGGAACGTTCAGCGCGACGCCGAGTTCGTTGAAGTCGAAGGGGAGGAAGAACATGAGGATCATCACGGCGTAGGCGAGCAGCGCGCCGAAGAGCAGGTCCGCGTCGGCATACGAGCCCGAGCGCGGCTCGACGGCCACCACCAGCTCCGCCGTGGTCTGCGCCTCCGCGCGCTTCACCCACTCGGTGATGCGCGCGTAGTAGGCGCTGTTGAAGCGCGTCCTGGGCATGCTCGTCGCTCGCGGCTCCGCGTTCCGCCCCAACTATAAGGAGGTGGCGCCAAAGCTTTCGAGCCTATCTTGAAGATTGAGCGGAGCCATCGCAGACGCATGTCGCGGGCGACATGCCCGCCAGCGGCATAGGAATCAGGGAACCTATTCGACATCGAGCAGGATAATGTTGTGTTCCGTAGAACCTTCAACCATCTGCAGAATAAGGTTGATCTCCCCGCGAACAGCGTCCTTGTCCGCGCTCCGCTGGATCAGTATGGACCCCGCGCGAGCCGAAGTGTTCTCCGGTGGCGTGAGCTTGCATTCGACCGCGCCCGCTTCCCCATCCTTGAGTTCGGCTTTCCACAGCGGCGGCGGGAGCACGCGCAACGCAGACGCCTTTAATCCATCTCCCTTTACCGTGATCGCGTTCGCCCTACCTTTCACGAAATAGTCTTGCGACATGGAGACCGTGAACGCCGCCGCGCCGAGTGCCTCCGCCAGCTTGGGTTTCTCCTGCGCGTATAAGAGGAGGACCGGCTCGTTACCCACGCGGATCGTGAGCGCGTCCTTCTCGAGCGCGCAGACGGTTCGGCCGCCGTCCAGCCGTACGAGCTCGACGCTTGCGACGCCGGGAAACGGCACGGCAACATCCTTGCGGGCTTCGTCGTTCCAGAGCACCTGCAGGCAGCGGTTCTCGGCGTTCTTGAACAGATACGCCTGCGTGCCGCCGGGATACTGCTTCTCCTCGGCAAAAGCCTTGTCGCCGACGGCGTTCACGATGTCGTAGTAGGCGATGGCGTCGAGCCGCGGGTTGTAGCGGCTGTACTTGCAGTCGAAGACGCAGTGCGCGTCGCCCGAAGTCCCGCGCGCCTTGCCCTTCGGGTCCGGGTACTGGATGGTGAACCACGAGACGCTCGCGCCGCCTTCGGCGAAGAACGCGGTGGTGCTCTTCAGGAGTTCCACGGCCACGGCGTACCGCGGCATGCCCTGGCTGTTGAGGCCGATCTCCGTCGAGTAGACCGGCTTGACCGCGTCGTACTTCTTCATCAGCGCCTTGTACTCGCGGAAGGTATTGCGCACGCCCTTGTACGATCCGTAGACGTGATAGTCGTAAGCGTCGAGGTATTTGTAGTAGCCTTCCTGGAAGTAGTCGTCGTTGGGCTCGACGGACGTTCCGATCACGAAGATCTTCGGGTTGACCTTTTTGATCTCTTCGTAGACGGCTTGGTAGGCGCGGACGTTCTCCTTCACCTTCTCGCGCTTGCCGTGGGGCTCGTTGCCCATGCTGACGAGGTGGTAGCCGTCGGCGTTGAAGGTCTGCATGAAGTTCTTCGCGCCCTCGCGCAGCGCCGTCTCGTCGAAGTTCTTGAAGCCCTCGTGTTCGACCGCCGCCGCGCGCGTGCCGGTGATCCAGCGCATGCCGAGATCCTTGCACCATTCGATGCCCGGCGCTTCCGGCTTGTACGGCGGCTTGGCCTGCCAGCCGCCCCAGATGCAGATCGAGCGGAGGCCCAAGCGATCGGAGAGGAAGAAGTACTCCTTGATGCGGTCGTCCCAGTTGCGGATGGTGAATGGCGACTGCTCCGGCTTGACCTGCTTGTTCGGCGCCTCCGGGAGCATCGCGAAGCCCGTGATCTCCGTATCGCCCTCGCCCTTCTCGCGCGGAACTTCCACGTGTAACTCGAAGAAGCGGTTCTCCGTCAGCGGCACGCCGGAGAGATCGAGGTCCGCCGTGTAAACGAAGCGGCCCTTGTCTTTGTCTTTCTCCTTCTCCTCTGCCTTGAGCGCCACCGAGCCCGGAGCAGCCTGCTCAGCGCCCCAGTAATCGCAGACGGTGTACATCAGACTCTGCTCCGTCTCCTTGAGCGCGCGGACCGCCTCAACCTTTACGTGAAAGATGGGCTTGTCCGCAGGCAGGAGCAGGTTGCCGAGCCGGTCCGAGTAGATCTCGATCCGTTCGATGCGATTTTCGGCCTGATCAGCGTCCGGCAGCCTGGTTGCAGTGAGCTCGTCGATCCAACACGCGCCGTCGGCTTTGTTCATGCGCACGGCAAACCGCGCCTTCACCGTTCCACGCGGCAGATTCATGCGTCTCTTGAAGCCCTGCCAGGTCTTCTCGCCGAAGCGCTCCTCAATGGGAATGGTTTCGAGCACCGAGCCGCCGGATTTCAGCGCCTGCACAGTCAGAGCCACGTTGTATGAATTGTCAGCCGAGTGCAGCGCGGTTTTGAACGCGCCCTCGATCTGCCAGGTGCCTGCCGCGGCGGGAAAGTCCGGGCCGAGCGCCTCAGTCTCCTGCTGCAACTGTTCGACGCCGCGTTCGAGCTTCAGCGCGCGCTTGCCTTTGAACGCCCCGCCCTCCTCCAGCTTCACCGCGCCCTTGCAGGCCCACCCTTGCGGCAGCTCGGCCTTCTCGAAGTCTTCGGCAAACGCCGGCAGTCCCGCGGGGACCACTTTAATGCCGCCGATCCAGACTGCGGGCTGCAACTCGTTGGGGACCATGTTGCGCGTAGCGAGGAAGGCGATGGACATCATCGGCGCGTGCCACTTGCCGTCGTTGGGCCCGCCCCATTTTTCGTAGCGGCCGACGTTGGGGAGCGCCGCCGAGGTGCCCATCTTCTTGAAGAACTCGTGGATCGGGAACTCGATCGTCTGCCAGTCGGCGCGCGGGTCCAGCTTGAGGTCGATCTGGTGGCACTGTTTGGAACCGTCGCCCAGGCGCATCGTGATCTGCGTCGCGCCTTTGGCCTTTAGGCGGAAGATCAGGACCGCGGCGTCCACCTTGACTTCGCATGACGCCTGGACGTAGTTGCCGCCTTTGTTGAAGTCGCCCGAGATCTTGAGCGCGGGCTTGCCTTCGCCCGCATCCGCGACCAGTTCGACGCCACCCGTCGCGCCGGGGAACTCCGGCCCGTTGTTGAACGCCCAGCCGCCGTTGGGCTTGTCGGCCGCGATGAGGCTCACGCCGCCGCCAGCCTCTTCGACGCCGTTCGCCCAGTCTGTGCAAAAAAAGCCCAGCAGCAGCCAACCGATAAGATGCACGAGCCGCATGCTTTTCACGAGGCGTCCCTCCGGACTGTATCCTTTACACCGATACAGGCGGGAGGGACAGAAGGGTTTTGGCCGGAATAGGTACGTGGCATCGGCGTCCCGCCGATGGTTTCACCGTGGACTACGCACGGGATACGTCATGCAGCGGCGGGACGCCGCTGGAACCTCCGCCGAGACGGCGGAGCCACCAATGTGGGGCCACGAATGCCGACTGCGTTTGCTCTTCAGAGTTCCTTAAGCGCTTTTCGGATCGTCTCTTCGTTCTTCGGCGAGAGCGGGCCGGGAAGACCGAAGTAGAGCCACGAGTCGTTGGGTTCGTAGCCGCCTTCGGCGAAGTAACGCTCGGGGCAGAGGTACGCGGTCACGCCATTGGTGTAGCCGACGGGCACGGTGGTCTTGCTGGGGCGCAGCGCTTTCACGAAGAGGCCGTAATCGACGCAGGTGTCGCCGCCGATGCCGACGAGCGCCACGTCCTCCGCCAGGTCGATGCGGCTGAGCGTCAACGGCACGGTGCGCGAGCCGTCGGCGAGCTTTAGGGGCACGATGACCGCGCTTGAGGCCAGCTTGGTTTTGCCGGAGGGCGCGGCGGTCTCGACGGCCCTCAGGACTTGCTCGCCTAGAGCGCGGCCATAGGCGGCCAGATCGTCCGGCGCGCCGCGTCTGAACGAACCGCCGCCCATCACCGCGCAGTTCGGGCGGATCTCGCCGGGGCAGCCCGCCAGGAATCCGGCCTGTGCACCCGGCAGCGCCGCGTCCACGAAGCGCCGCGCGGCGCCGGGATAATCGCCGGTGAAGCGGTAGTCGGCCATCACCGTCGGGTGGCAGGTGTAGTGAAAGAGCACCGCGAGCACGCCCTTCGTCTCCGTGTCGCGGAAGACGAGCGCGGTGACCTCGTCGTCGCGGATGCCGTCCGGGTTCGGGCCCATCTCGGTCTTGCCGTTCTTCGTCACGCGCCGGTTGATGGCGAAGCCCGTCAGCGCCGAACGCCCCACCGAGAGCGCCGCCGGGCGCAGGCCGCTTTTGGCGCGCGCGACCGCATCGAGCGTGAGCTGCTGGAACTGCTGGATGTAGCTCTCGACCGGCGGGCCCCCGACGCGGAAGTTGCTCGCGCAGGTGGGCGGGCCGGAATGCGTGTGGCTGGCCGAAAGAAAGATCGCCTTCGGTTCGATGCCGTAGCGCTCGGAGATCGTGCCGCGGAAGCGCGCGGTGATGGCGTCGTCGAAGCCGAGCACGTCCGCGGTGACGATGCATGCCTCGCGGCCCTCGTCGTCGATCCAGAAGACGCGGACTTCCAGGTCGTCGTGCACGCCTTCCGAACCGTGATCGCGGAACCCGAAGCCGCACATCCGGCTGCCGACAGGCGGCGTGATCTCCGCCTTGCCAAGTCCGATGCGCATGAGAGCCTCCTCTTTAAAAACGCCTCACCAATTCAGCCGCCAAGTACGCCTAGAAAATCAAAGTCAATGCGCTATTGAAAACCCACGGCCGCGCCGGGAAATTCCCCCTTAATTAAGGGGGGATACAGGGGGGTTATCTCCTTCGCTCCCGAAACCTCCCCTTACCCCTCCGTACATAAGGAGGGGATTTTAGAAGAGCACGCCTTCCTTATGAGGCTGTGCCCGCCATGCGCGCGAAGACGCGGTCGCCCGCGCGCACTTCCGCGCCATCCTGGCCTTCGGCCAGCGTCGCGTAGAAGCCTCGCGTGCCCAGATTCAGAAATTGTACGGTCGCCTTAAGCGCCTCGCCATCCTGCGCTTCACGGTTGGCGTAACGGGCGAACTCCAGACACGGCGCGGCGACGAGCAGCTTCACGAGTTCGATCCGCGTTCCGTCCGCGCCCTCGAACAGCAGGGCCGCGCCGAGGTCCGCCAGCGCCATGCGCCGGTCCGCTTCGAGGATAATGTTCTCGCCCGCGCAGCCGTCGTACAGGTGCGGCCCGTAGCGCTCGCGCATCTCGCGGTAGTGCGAGGTGAAGCCGATGGAGATGCCGTTGAAGCGTTCGTGGTTCTTGGTCTCGGGATGCTTCGCGTTGTGAACGTCGACGATCTCTTCGCCCGCCGCGGTTACGCCGACGATGCCGCTCGCGAAGAGGCGCAGGCACGCCGCGGGCGTGAGCGGCGCGGGGTCGTACCAGCGGTTCGGGCGCGCGCCTAGTTTCAAGGACGAGCGCTGCGCTTGCAGTAGCCGGACGCGCCCGATCTCGACCAACTTCGGCACGGAGGACTCCTCTTTCATCCAACGCTCCCGTTTGCCGAGCCGTTTCCCCCTCTCCCCTTGCGGGGGAGGGTTGGGGAGGGGGGAGCCCTTTGGACCATCTACCCCCCACCCTGGCCCTCCCCCTCAAGGGGGGGAGAGGGAAAACGGCTGCGAGCCGAGAGCCGCTGCCCTAGTCGTAGTGCATCGCGTAGCCGTCGGTGAGGCCGGTGAGCCACGCGACCAGGATCCAGACGGCGGTGGCGAGGGCCTCGCCGACGATCAAGCCGATGAAGAAGCCCTTCCAGCGCTGATAGACCTTGTGCCCGCCGAATTTGAGAATGAGCGCCTTGCAGAGCCAGCCGAGGAAGTACGAGAACCACATGCGCTGCAGCGGCCACATGCCCATCCACATCACGAAGCCGATGGGATGCGGCCACCAGAACAGGCGCGTGCGCAGGAACGCGAAGAGGAAGAGCACGCCCGCGCCCGCGAGCATGTACGCTCCGCGCCGCCACTGCGGCCGCGCGGCGTTGGGCAACTCGCTCTCGGGAACTTCCTTTCCGGCTTCCGCGAAGGTCCGCTGCTTTTCTTTCAGCGCTTCGATCTGCGAGACGTTCGCCGCGATCCCGTTGAACTCGCCGACGGGATAGCGTTCGAAGTTCCACCCGAAGGTGCGCGCGCCGCCCGGCGCGAGGTAGCCCGTGCCGTAGAACGAGAAGAACGCCACGGCCATGCAGAGCACCACGGCGGCACAGAGGCCGCCGGCGAGCGCGCGGAGGTTGAGGCGCGCGGCCGAGCCCACGTGCAGCGAGCCCATTGTGTTGATCATGGGGTTGCTGCGGTTCCAGTCGAAGGCGAACGAGCGCGACCAGACGCTCAGCATCACGAAGTTCTGCGAGCCCATGTGCACGGGCGAGAAGAGCGTCGACAGCAGGTCCGCGGGGTTCGAGCCGAGTTGCAGGAAGAAAAGGCCGGACTCGCTGACGATGCGCGTCACCCCGACGCCGCTGGCGAGCAGAATCACGAGCGCCAGCAGGCCCCAGCCCGCGCCGACGCCGGCCAGAATCAGCCAGAGCCACGAGCCAAGCAGACAGACGAGGAGCGTCAGCCAGAGCGTGCGCGGCGAGAAGGGATCGCCCGGCGGCTGCGGCTCCAGGCCCAGGGCCTGCCGCAGGGACTTCCAGAGCGAGTGCCGCGCCATGAAGAGGCTCGCCAGGACCAGCGCGAAGCACGCGCCGGTGCCCGCGTCGTAGAAGACCACGCCGGCCGGGCCGGTGTTCGTGGCCGTACCCATGCCGAATTGGAGCACGGCGACGACCACGCCGAGCTTCAGCACCACCAGAAAGAAGAACCAGAGGCTGAACGAGACCTCCAGCGAGGTCAGGTACATGATTCCGATCACCGACGGGAAGACGATGAAGGCCAGCGGGCGCAGGTACGACATGGGCGGTTCGGTCAGGTAGGTCCAGTCAATCGAGTCGTACTTCAGCGTGATCGTCGGCCAGTTGCGCAGGTAGTCGCCCAGCGCGTTCCAGCTATGCAGCACAAAAGTGCCGATGATGCCGGTCCAGGCCAAGCGGTCCTTGAAGAACGGCGGGTGGTCGCCGCGGCCTTCCATGCCGTCCATCAGCACCAGCGGCACCTGGGCCAGCGGGAACGGCAGGCGTTCGTGGTCGTTCCATTGCTTATAGAGGAGCAGGCAGGCGGCCAGGTACATGCCCAGGATGAGCAGCAGCGCGGCGCACCAGCAGAGGTACGGCCCCGCGAGCAGGTTCCACGGAATGGCGCGGCCATTGGGAATGCCCGAGAAGAACCATTCCACCGGGCGCGGGTCGTTCGAGAGCGGATTGGCGGGATCGTGCGGCGTGAGGCCGTGCGGGATGTATGCCTGGATCAGTTCCGTCCAGCGGTTCTCGGGCCGGGCGAAGTACATCTGCCCCATGGTCTCGACGCCAAAGTAGCTCATGAAGCCCGCGCCGGCAATCGGGTTGATCAGCGCGGTCATGCAGAAGATCAGGGCGAGGTCCTGGCGCTTGAGGCACAGGATCTTTCGCCAGCGCGCCAGCGCGCCGTTGTAGGCGAGCACGCCGACGAAGGTGAGCAGCACCGAGGAGGCCGGGAGAAGATTGAGCGAGAGGTTGGTGCAGCGCATCGCGAAATCGACGTAAGGCACGATCAGCGCGATGAAGGCGCAGCTCAGGAGCCCCACCAGCCAGCCGCGGACGCTGGGGTTCTGGACGCCGCCCTCGCCGAAGCCTTCAAGGGCCGCCTGGCCCGGCAGGTCGAACTTGCGCTCGCTCAATCCGTCTCGCATCGCTTCGGCGTCCTGGTGTCCCGGCAGTTGGATGCGGCGTTTGCGCGGCACGCGGCGGGCGGCGCTTGAGCCTCCGGCCGTCAGGAATCGGCCAGGCATAGGCCCGCATTCCTGTACAGCGCGCGCACGCGCGCCAGTTCACTCTCCAGTTCAACGGCCTTGATCGAACGGCACATCGCGCCGATGGACATCTTGGGATCGTTGGACCAGAAGAGGCCCCAGGCTTCCTCCGGGTAAAAGCGGAAGCCGACGCGCTCCCCGAACTTCTCGACAAAGCCGTCGCCGTTCTCGCCCGGCCGGCCGCCACCGGACGTGATGATGGCGTAACTGAGATCGAGTTCCTGCACAAGCACCGGCTCGTTGGGCTTTGCCTGCGCCACGATCTTGCCGGTGGGCTCGAAGATGTGCGCCGTCGAATCCCAGGTGCTCGAGACGATGTAATAGCGGTGCGCCAGCGAGCGCGCCATGCCGTGGATCGTCCCCGGCCGGAAGGTCGGCCACGCGACGATCTCCGCGCCGGCGCTCGCGAGTTCCCGCCAGCCTTCGTCGAACATGACGTCGAAGCAGAGCTGGATGCCGAGCTTGCCGAAGTCGCACTCGAAGACCGGCACGTTCTTGCCCGGCGTCACGCCGTCCTCCAGCGCGTCGCGGTCCTGCCGGGCCGCCAAATGAATCTTATTGTAGACGCCCGCGACCTTGCCCTTGCGGTCCAGCAGCATCGCGACGTTGGAGACGCGCCGCTCCTCCTGGCTGTCCATCCGGTTCATGGGCAGGACGAGGTACGCGCCGAGGTCGCGCGCCTTGCGCTCGAAGAAGGATTGGATCGGGCCTTCGAAGGGCAGCGAGCGCCCGAAGGCATCGGCCTCCCAGCCGCCCAGGCCGCCGGTGACGGCCATCTCGGGGAGCACCGCGAGGTCCAGCCCGCGGCCGTACTGCGTGCGGGAGGCGGCGGCCATGCGGTCCAGCAGCGCGCCCAAGTCGTCGAGGCGTTTCTCGAGGCCGGGGTACGGAGGCCGGAAGGCTTGGCGCGAAGTGCCCACGATGACTTTTCGCGGAAGCTGGTCCGAGGTGCTCTTGAGCCGGGGATTCTCGTGCATGTTCGTCGTCCTCCTTGCCGGATCCGCGTCGGGCGCGAGCCCGCGGTCCGGAGCGCCTTCGATGAATGCGTTGCGGTCGTTCCAGCCCAGCGCGCCCAACGCGCCCAGGCCGCCGGCTCCGAGCGCCAGCGCCAGAAATTGTCTGCGGTTCTGTTCGGCCATGGCGTGCCCGCCTTGCCTGGACTTACTTCGCCTGTTCGATCCGCTTGCGCGCATCGGCGGCAAACGCGGTGTCGGCGTATTTATCCACGACCTGCTGCAGGGACGGCAACGCCTCGTCTTTCTTGCCGGTCTCGAGGTAGTATTCGCCCAAGCAGAGCAGGTCCTGCGCCTCGTGCTCGCGCTTGGGAATCTTCAGGAAGCGTTCCTTGGCCGGAATCGTACCGGCCATGGGTTTCAGGTCGGGGCCGACGGACGGCCACGGCAGATTGCCGAAGAAGGCGGGCTTGTCCGTAAGATAGAGCGAGTTGGGCAGCTTGTGTGCGGCGGTGTTCGGGTCCCACTGCGTCTGCTTGCTGACGTAATCGAAATTGCCGTGGCGCAGGAGCGTCTCCGCGACTTTCGGGTCTCCCGGATGCCCGAAGTAATAGACCGCGCTCTTGCCGAAGCCTGCGGGGCTGGCCAATTCCACCGGCGCCTGCACGCCTTCGTACCCCAGGACATTGCCGATCACGCTCGTGTAGCGGCTGTTCTTGTCGATGCGCAAGGCGACGACGTTCTGCGTCATGAACTCGCCGTCCGCGCGACTGGAGCGCATGTCCGCCGCGTTGCGAAAGACCGTGTTGTGGCTCGACGAGCCCCAGTAGAAGTCGAAGAAGATCGCGGAGACCAGGTTGCCTTCGAACAGGTTCAGGTAGGGATGCGCGGCGTGGTGGACGATGTCGGCATGCGCCCAGTTGGTCTTCGGGTAATCGCGCCCGAAGATGCGCGTGGAGAAATTGTAGCCCACGACATTGCCCGGCCCGCAGGCGCCGATGGCGACGCCTACGTTCAAACTGTAGAACGCGTTGTTCTCCACCAGCGAGTCCGTGCACTGCCCGAAGACGAGCACGCCGTAGCCGTGCCCCGAACCGTACGCATGGGCATGGTGAAAGTAGCTGTCGCGGATCTCGCAGCCGAGCGTGTGCTGTAAGGTGACGTGCGCGAACTCGAAGCCCATGCAGCATTCCACGTTCTTGACCCAGCAGTAGGTCGCGTTCCAGAGCTTGACCGAAGACCCGCTCTTGCGGCCCAGCGCGGTCATCTCCGTATAGAGGTCCTCCACGCCGGCCCGCGAGATCACCTTATCGGTCGTCCGCGTCGCCTCGGGCGCGAGCGCCTCCTTAAAGGTGAACGCGAGCGGGCGGTTGAGGGTCAGGGTGTTGCCGTCCTTCGCGGCGATGAGCATGAGCTGGCCCATCCCCCGCTTACCGTCGTTCCGGCCGGCCCACTTGCAGGTGCCGCCTTCGCCTTGGATATCGACGAAGTCCGGATCGTTGAGCTGGTCGACGAGCAGCAGGTCGCCCTGCTTGAGCCTCGCGGCGTCCTCGACCGTGATGGAGGTTGAACCTTTGGTGTAGCCCTTCAGGATTTTGGTGGTTACGTAGTTGTCCCAGTTACAGATGCCAATGATATGGTTTTCGAGGGCCTCGCTGAGGAGCCGCGTCTTCTCGGGGCCGTCGCCGCGGATCACGATGCCTTTCGTAATGGAGAGCTGCGCGGTGAGCTTGTAACGCCCGGCCGGAAGATGGACGGCCTTGCCTTCCGGGCAGTCGTCGAGCGCCTTCTGGATCGCGGCCGTGTCGTCGGCCACGCCATCCCCCTTGGCGTTGTACGGCGCGTCCTTCACGCTCGCGAAGACGGGATACGAAGGGATGCCGCCGGGGATGCCGGGCTTCCAGTCCATGCGGCGGTCGTCGGGCAGCATAAAGGTATCCTTATCCTGCGCCCACGCCGGCGCGGCCAACACGCCAGCCATGGCCAAGCAGAGCGCACCGAGCAGCCGCGTGGTCCGCACTTCAAAAATCGGCATGGCCTGTCCTCCGTGTCCCGACGCAGAGACGTCTACAGTTCCCGCAGGAGTTTCAGAAAGCCTGCGCGCAGCACGGCCTCGGACTGTGCGCCGTACGGAGAGACGGCAACCTCGTAGCCGCCGTCGTCGTAGGCTTCCGCGACGGGCACGTATCCGCCGGTCATGCCGCAGGCGTAGGAGGCCACCAGCGTCTGCGCATGCGGCGAGGCCTGCTTGACCGCGGCGGAGGTCTCGCTGAAGACTTCGCCCGGGAAACCCACCAGCCGCACCGGGCCGATGCGCAAACCGTGAACGAGTTGCAGCGCGGAGCGGCCTTGGCCGCCTTCCACGGCAACGGCCTTGCGCGGAAGTTGCAAGGTCAGCGAGCGGCCCGCGACCGCCGCGTCTTCGGGCAGCGGCGCGAGCTTCTTGCAGGCTTCCGCGTACGCCGCGCAGAATTCGGCGGCCACGCGGTCGGCCAGCTCGGGCGTCGCGTAGTCGCCGCGTTCGCGCGGATTGATATTGGCCGCGCCGCCGTTCACGAAGAGCGCGACGGTTCCCGGTTCCTGTTTCTCGATGGTGAGCGCCGCTCCGCCCGGCCAATCGCCCGAGAGGACCTTATTGAAGTCGCCGAGGACGGTTCCGTGGCAGGCGAAGTTGAAGACGCTGGCAATCCGTGCGCCATTGGCCGCGTTGAGCGCCAGGACGAGCAGTTCGCGGTCGTTGAAGCCGGCGGGGTTGTTGCCCAGGATGACCTGGCCCGAAGGCAGTTTCTCGCGCCGATTTATGCCGATGTTGCAGGCGTGCCGCGCAAAGGAGAGCGCGACCGGGCGCAGCCGCGTCCGCGCGAGCGCCGCGGCGGCGACGATCTGGCGTTCGACCATGCCGAGGTACTCTTCGTCGGCCTCCACACCCTTTACGCCCGGCGCGGCGTGCGTGTGCGAGGCCGTGACGAAGACGCGCTCGGGCGCGAGCCCCAATTCCGCCTGGAGCGTGGCGCGCACGCGCTGCAAGAGCCCTTCCTCGACGAAGAGCAGGTCCAGCGCCACGAGCAGCGCGTCGCCGTCCTGGCCGCGCAGATGGAGCGCGCGCGCATGCAGCGGCTGGTGGACGGCCGCGTGAAAGCGGTCCTGGGGCGGATAGCCCGTCAGCTTTTGAGGAGTGCGGGGCGTGATGTCGAGTCTTGCCGCGCCTGCTTGTAGAACCATGCGCTCTCTCCCGAGGGGACGCCGTTCAACACGTATCGCGTTCGATGAAAGGACAATCGATCAGGATGCGGCAGACGGGCGAGGTGGGATGCGCGAGCCGCCAGAGGACGCGCTCGACGGCCATGCGCCCGAGCGCTTCTTTATCCACGCGCACCGTGGAGAGCCGCGGGACCGAGAACCGGCCGAGTTCGATGTCGTCCACGCCCGCGATGGCGACGTCCTGCGGGACGCGCAGGCCCAGTTCGTGAGCCGCGCGCAGCGCGCCGAGCATGGGATGGTCGGAGCCGACCAGCGCCGTGGGCCGCTCGTTCGCAGGCTTGGCCAGAAGCTGCTGCGCCAGCGCGTAGCCTTCCGTCGGCGTCGCGGCCTTGCCGGCGACGAAGCCGGGGCCCGCGTCCAGCCCTTCGAGTTCCATCGCCAGCCGCGCGCCGTCGTAGACCTGGGTATAGAAGCCTTCCCCCGCGAACTTCGACGCAGAGAGGAGAGCGATGCGGCGGTGGCCCTTGGCGAGCAATTTCTGCACGCAATCGTAGACGCCGCCGCGGTAGTCGGCGATTACGCCGTCGGCGCCGAGATTGGGGTGGTACGCGTCCACCGTCACCGCGACATTCTTCTGCGCATACGCTTTTACGTGCGGCCCCGCCGTCTCGATGAAGACGGCGCCGTTCACGCTGTCCAGTTCGGGCGGCCGGACACCGTTGTCGGGCCAGTCCAGGGGGACCGTGCGCGCGTTCAGTTCGGAACCGGCCGCCAGCGCGGAGGCGGCGATGGGCGCGAAGAACGGGTTGCGGCTGACTTCGGCGTGGTCGTTGCAGACGACCGCCACGATGGCCTGCCGCGCCGCCTTGGCCGGCCGGCCTCGACGCGAGAACTTCCCGCTCGTCGGATACCCGAGCCGCCGCAGTTCCTGCTGCACCTGCAGCCGGGTGGAATCGCTCACATCCCCGTGTCCGCGCAGAACTCGGGAAATGGTGCTTGGACTCAGACCCGTGGCAGTTGCAATCTCGTGTAAGCTCGGCATAGGGCCTCCTGCCTTCATCAATAGCAGGACATAAACCGGCAAATCAATCTAGTTCTTTGTAAATGGTTTATACAACTTATTAAAATAGAATGAATAACAATAACATTGTCAAAGATTGGCCTATTGATCGAATACAATCCATAATTAACCGGCAAATTTATACCGATTTTGGCTGGGGCTCAAGAAACCATTCCGCATTCGATTTTCCTGGGTTATACATGGTGCATACGGTTGGTGATAGAATCGTAACGAAGCGCACGCTTGGCGTCCGAAATCGGAAGAGAAGCGGTTCGCGGTCCGGCTATGTAGTAAAGCAATCCGGGCCGTAGTCCAAAACAGGAGGCTCTGAATAAGATGCGAACGACCGTATTAGCGACCGCGCTGCTGGCGCTCAATGGGTGGACGGGAGAGAGCCTGGCCCCTTGGGCCGCCAACTCCCATCCGACCGACGCGCCGAAGAAGCACGTCGAGGAGATCACCGCCGCGAAACTCGCATATACGGTCACGCAAGGCGGGACGATGGATGGCCGCAACTGCCGCTCCCCGTTGGGCAACGGCATGTACCGGGAAGGCGTGTGCGAGCAGGTCTTTGAGTCCAACCGCGCCGTGCGCCTCGAGAACATCGGGACGACCGACGTGGTGAATCCATGGCTCTCTAACGGGCGCAATCTTTTTCGCAATATGGATGAGATCGTCGGCGCCGCCGTGACCAAGGAGATGAGCGACAAGGAGAAGGCGTTCGCGCTCTGGAACCAGGAGATTCGCTACCGCTACCACTTCGGCGGCGACAACAACGAACTCGGCGATCCGGTCAAGGTCTTCAACGTTTACGGGCACAACACCTGTGGCAACGATTCGTGCTGCATGGCCGGACTGCTGCGGAAAGCCGGGCTGAAAGCGGCGCCCGCCCGCGCCGTCGGCCACTGCATCTCCCAGGCCTTTTACGACGGCCGCTGGCACTTCCTGGACGCCGACACGCACTCCATTTACCTCCTGCGCGACAACGAGACCGTCGCGGGCGAGCAGGACATCGTGCGCGACCACGACCTCGTCAAGCGTGCGCATTCCTTCGGCATGCTGCTATCCGACGACCGCGGCATATACGAGAACACGGCCTCGATGTACGGCTTTGAAGGCGAAGTGACCGGCGAGCGCAACTGCGTGGCCGGCACCACGATGAACATGACGCTCCGGCCCGGCGAGGCGCTCACCTGGCGCTGGGGACATCTCAATCCCATCAAGTCGCACGGCTCGATGAAGCCGCTCTACCCCGACATGATCTGCAACGGCCTGTGGGAGTACCGTCCGGACTTCGCGCAGGAACTCTGGAAGAAAGGCGCGGCCTCGGCGGACGGCATTCAAGCCGCGGGCGGCGCGCTAGCGGCGGAGACGGGCAAGACGGGGACCGTGGTCTGGATCGTCCGCAGCCCCTACGTCATCGTGGGCGGCCGGCTGGAGACGGAAGGCAAGGGCGCGAAGTTCGCGTTCTCGCTCGACGGAAAGGCTTGGAAGGACGCGACGGAGAACCTGGATGCGTTCTATCCGCCGGCCGGCGCGGCGGTCTACCAATACTACCTCAAGTGCGAACTGAGCGGCGACGCGAGCCTGAAGCGCCTGGGCATCGTGAACGATCTCCAGATGGCCCCGCTCGCGCTTCCGGAGATGGGCGTCGGCGAGAACGCCTTCACCTACACCGACCAGTCCGCGGGCGAGCGCAAGGTCCGCGTGACGCACGAATGGGTGGAGCGCTCGGCGTCCAAGCCGCCCGAGGCCCCCGCGAGCCCGGTCGCGCCGGCCGATGCCGCGGAAGCCCAAGGCACCGCGTTGGTCATCCAGTGGTCGCCGGCCAAGGATCCCGACGGCGATAAGATCGCGGACTACCACATCGAACTCTCCGACCGCCCGGACCTGCGCTGGCCGGTCTCGATGAACTTCTGCAAGCTCGTCTCCCGGACGCCCGACAAGGGCAAGGCTCAGTTCACCGTGCCCAGCCCGGGCCTCCTGTCGGCGGACAAGACGTACTACTGGCACGTGCGCGCGAAAGACGAGAAGGGCGTGTGGGGGCCGTGGAGCAAGACCTGGAGTTTCACCCCGCGCGGGCCGAATGTGCCGCTTGACGTGACCTGCGCCTACGATGCGCAGAAGGCCGAGGGCGTGCTGCGCTGGAAGGCCAACGCGCAGGGCCGCGCGCCCGCGAAGTACCGCGTGTACGGCAGCGACGAGAAGGGCTTCACCGCCAGCGACGAACCGTACAAGGCCGTGGTCGGAGTCTCCAAGGAGATCCCGGCGCAGTTCCCCGCGAATTTCATCGCGGAGACCACGGCGCCCGAGCTGAAGGTGCTCGGCGCCGACGTCACCCTGGCGAACGCGGCCAAGGCGTTCTATCGCGTGGTCGCGGTGGACGAGAAGGGCAGCCGTAGCGGGCCTTCCGACTACGCCGCCGCCCCGCGGCCCCTCATCACGAGCAAACCGGTCGCGGCGGGCAAGGCCGGCGCGGAGTACCGCTACGCGCTCGCCGCCATCCGCTCCATCGGCGACCTGCAACTGCATCAGGACAAAGGCCGGGATGTCGCCGGGTTCTACAACGTCGAGACGCTGAAATACGCCAAGGAGAAGGGCCCGGACTGGCTAAAGGTGGACGAGGCCACAGGCGTAATCTCCGGCACGCCCGCCGCCGCGGGCAAGTTCGAGGTCACGGTGACCGCCACGCTGGAGCGCGTCGTCCGCGTGCTCGACGAGGCCACGCTCAAGTGGGGCAACGAGAAGATCATAAAGAGCGGCACGGAAAAGGCGGGCGTCGCCACGCAGACGTTCGTGCTTGAAGTCGTGCCGTAAGGCCACGCAACAGAAGCACGCCCGAGAACCCATCCACCGCGCATGGAGAAACCGCTATGTCCAACGCCGTGATCGAGAAGGCCCCGCCCGCGAAGCGCGCACGCACCGAGGCTGCGGCGGCGAAGAGGAGTTCCGCCTCGGGCACCAAGGCCGAGGCCTGGGCGCGGCGCTTCGAGGCGGCCATGCCCTTCGGGAGCAGCACGTGCTCGAAAGCGCCCAAGTACCTGCCCGAGGAGCCCGGCGTGATCGTGCGCGCCAAGGGCTGCCGCGTCTGGGACGCGGACGGGCGCGAGTACGTGGACTTCCGCAGCGCGATGGGGCCGGTGACGCTGGGTTACCGCTTCCCCGCGACGGACCGCGCCATCCGCGAGCAGTTGAAGTGCGGCATCAACTTCGGCCACCCCCACCCGCTCGAGTGCGAGGTCGCCGAACAGTTGCAGGAGCTCCTGCCCTGCGCGGAACAGGCGCGCTTCCTTAAAACCGGCGGCGAGGCGATCGCGGCGTGCATCAAGATGGCGCGGCATTTCACCGGGCGCGAGCACATCATCCAGGTCGGCTACAACGGCTGGCTGAGCGGACTGGCCATGGGCGCGCGCATCCTGCCGGGCCAGAAGTCCGAGGCCGCGCCGGCCGGCGTGCCCAAAGCCTTGAGCGCGCTCCATCATTCCGGGCGCTGGAACGACATACCGCACATGCGCGAACTCTTTGAGAAGCACCGCGGGCAGATCGCCGCGGTAGTGGTCGCGGCCGACTACCGCCGCATGGCCGAGGGCGCGGAGTTCTATCCGGCCCTGCGCACGCTGGCCGACGAGCACGGCGCGCTGCTGATCTTCGACGAGATCGTCACCGGTTTCCGCGTCGCCATCGGCGGCGTGCAGGAATACTTCAAGGTCAAGCCGGACCTCGCGGTCTTCGCCAAGGGCATCGCCAACGGCATGCCGCTCTCGGTGTACGCCGGGCGGCGCGATGTGATGCAGACGTGCAAGGAGGCCATCGTCAGTTCCACGTACGGCGGCGAGATGCTCTCGCTGGCCTCCGCATCGGCCGCGCTTGCGACCTACCGCAAGCGCGACGTGATCGGGCACCTCTGGAAGATGGGCGAGCGCATGTGGTGCGGCCTGAACGGAATCTTCAAGGAACGCGGCGTGCCGGCGCGGGTCGAAGGCTTCTGGCCGTGCCCGACGTTCGTCTTCGAGGGCGCGCCGCAGGGCTTCGAGGAAAAGCTCTTCCGCGCTTCGTACGCGCACGGCGTCTCGTTCTACGTGTGCCCGTACGTCTCCTTCAGCCATCAGAAGGCGGATATCGACGAGGCGCTCGAACGGATGCGCAGCGCGGTGGGCACGCTGTAGAGAATCGATTCAGGCAGAAACGCCTAGACTTTTGCGACCGCCCGGCGCTTGTACTCGCGCGGGGTGCAGCCGAAGTGTTTCTTGAAGCTGCGCGCGAAGTGCGAGCGGTTCCCGAAGCCCACTTCCTTGGCGATCTCCCGCACGTTCAGATCCGATTGGGACATCAGGCGCCCGGCCTCGGTGAGGCGCACGTCGCGGATGTAATCGAAGACCGTCAAGCCGGCCTTCGCGGTAAAGAGCGACGTGAAATAGTTGGGGCTTAAGAAGACCTGGTGGGCGACGTCTTCCAGGGTGAGCGGCTCCGCGTAATGCCCGTTGATGTACGACTTGGCGAAGTCGATTACGCTCGCCTGGTACGTCCGTGCCTCTTGTCCCAGGCCGTGTTCCTTAATATGGCGGACGATGCGGATCAGCACTTCGACCGCCGTGGAGCGCAGCATGTTCTCCCAGCCAAACTCGCGCCGCTGGAACTCCTCGGCCGATTGCGCGAAGAGGTTGCATACATTCGTGCACTTCTCGATCGACGCGCCCGAGACGAGTTGGAAGAGATTGCCGCCGCTGTAGGAACTCGAGTGGATGGTGACGCGATTCCTTTCGAGGTAGGCCAGGATCCAGATCAGGTGGTAGCCCTGGTCGCGATGGTAGATGCGCTCCAGGTGCGACGCCTTCGGCGGAATGAGTCCCATGCAGCCTTTGGAGAGCTCGTAACGCTTGCCGTCCATCGCGAGTTCGGCTTTTCCGGAGAACCCGAAGACCCATTCGACGCTGCGCGGATGGGCCATATACGCAATGGGGTTCTTCGCCTGGAGGTCCTCGCCGCGCTCGGCGGCGGAAAGATCGGGGCTCGGCGGATAATTCCCGAACGGCTTCTTGCCCGCCGCGCCGGGAAGAATCAGGCGGTCCAGCGTGAGTTCCTCCGCCATGGGCAGGATGGTATTCGAGAGCACCGAGATGAGCTGTTGATCCATGCGTGGAACCTCGGGTTCGGAGCTTTTCGCCGCTCAAACAGCGAGTGACTAAATATACCAGGATTTTGCGGCGCTGGAATTCCATCGCGAGCCCCTCCCTTCCAGCGGTACGAGCCACGATTTTACCGGGAACTCGACGGCGCGGGCAAGGATTCCGTATCCGGCGCAACAACGCACTTTGATAAGCGAAAATACGCAACCTCTCCGCGGCGTATCCCTTAGAGAATGGATGGCCAATCCAGAGGACACGCGAGGGCGCTGCGATGATCGAGAACAATCAGGAACAGTTGGTGGAACTGTCGGTCGTCGGCGAGGTCAGCCACCCGCCGATCTGGGGATATCGCGTCGGCGCCGACGGCCAAGTGCGCTTTTTACCGGGAATTGGCGGCGTCACCTATAACGTGAAAGTCGGCATGTCCGCAGTCCACTGGAAGGCCGACCACGTTGAGCCCGGCGTCTCCTGCCAGAATTTCGCGAAGCAGTTCGACGGCACCGCCGCGGGGTTCGGCGTGCTGTGCCAGATCGGCAACAAGGCGATCGTGATCAGCGGCGACGCGAAGGGCGGCGAGGGCACCGTCACGGGCAAGCACGGCGGCGGCGGTTCGTCGATGGAGCACGTGATGATCGACTTCGACGACGCCACGCTGGAGCAGCTCGTGCCGGGCGACCGGATCCTCGTGCGCGCGTACGGGCTGGGCCTCGAGTTCCCCGGCTTTCCCGAGATCAAGGCCATGAATGTCGATCCGCGCATCCTCGACCGCCTGAATCTGCGGCGCGAGAAGAAGCGGCTGGTGTTGCCCGTGCACCTGGCGATCCCGGCCGCGGCCATGGGCGCAGGCTTAGGCTCGCAGCACAGTTACTCCGGCGACTACGATATCCAGCTCTTCGATCCGCAGACCGTGGCCGAATACCATCTCGATAAGCTGCGGCTCGGCGATCTGGTCGCGATCACCGACGCCGATGCGCGCTTCGGGCGTTACTACCGGCAAGGACACGTGATCGTGGGGATCGTCGTGCATTGCTGCAGCACGGTCGCGGGGCACGGCCCGGGCGTCACGCCGATCCTTACCGGCAGCGCGAAGGAGTTGGGATTCGAATTCTCGGAGCGCGCGAACATTGCGTTCGCGCTGGGCATTGGCAGCGCGCGCAAGAAGCATTCTGCGCGCCTGGAGGTCCGTGCGGGGCGCAATGGCGCAAGCCACCACCCTGCGCTCGAGAGGTCCGCGAGCCTTTCCACCTATCCCGACGGACACTGCGCCTGGTAACGGCTCGGCCAAATTTTACGCTGCGCGCGACGTCTCAGAAGGAGATCTCGCGCGTCTGCCGCGCTGCGCCGGTGAGCATCTTGCCGAAGGCTTCGCGAACGATCTGGGTATTCAACGTGTCCTGAAACGTCGCACGCGACGGTTCCTTGCCTTCCAGCAGGCCGATGAAGTTCAAGTGCTCGTCGCGGATGCCGCTCAACTCGGGCAGGTCGCGCTCGGTCCACCCGCAGTCGCCCGGCCCCAGGTCGCTGTGCATCCGGTTCTCTTCGAACAGGCGGACGCCGCCGAGGTTCGGCGCTTGTTGCGGGTGAACGATCCGCGCCAAGCGCGCGGCGCTCCGGACAGAGTACTCTTCTTCCGTGGAGGCCGCGTCCGGGGTCACCGAGAGCGCGATGCGGCAGTGCTCGCGGGTCCACGCCGTCATGAAGTAATTGCGCACGGCGCCCGCTTGAACGGTCTCGAGGCGCGCCGCTTCGAGGCGCCCGCCCGCGAGGAAGAGGACGGTATCGATGCCGTGGACGGCCGTGCCCGTAAAATCGGGCTCCCGCCGGCGATGGCGGCTGAAGACGGCCTCCACCGACTGCAACGGCTGCCCCGCCATCCATTCCCGGGCTTTTGCCGCGAACGGCGTGAAGCGCCGGTTGTAGGCGATCACGTGCGGCAACTCGCGCGTCTTCTCCAGCAGGTCCCCGTGGATCTGGACCGACGGCGCCGGCGGCTTCTCGGTGAGGAACGGCAGCCGGAACTCGATGGCGCTCTCGATGAGGACCGGCGTGGCGTCCGGCTTGACGAGGAGGATCAAACCGTCCGGCCGTTCGGCCTTCACCATCGCGGAGAGGTCGGCGTAGGGTCTGCCGTCCAGAAGCTCGGCGGCCTTGCGCGCCTTGGCTTCATCGCGGTCGCAGAGGCCGCAATAGACCGCACGCTTTTCCTCGAAGAGTTTCCGGCAGACCGGCAGATGCATGCTGCTGGCCCAGCCGCCCAGACCCACGATACCCAAACGCTTGAGCATGGATCGCGATCCCTATTTGCCCTGTTGAAAACCGCCGAGTTCGCAAGGAAATTCCCCCCTTATGTAAGGGGGGACACAGGGGGGGTACCGCCGCCGCATCTTAAACCTCCCCTACCCCTCCTTACATAAGGAGGGGATTTCAACAGAGCATCTCCATTTCACAAACGATCTTGGAGGTACTTCTTGGCCACACGCTTCTCTCTACTACAATGCTGCATAGTAACGGTTCAGGCATACTTACAGTCTTATCTTTCGTTATCATAATAAAGGTCACCAATGCACATTGTATTCAAAAGAAATGCGGCAACGCGCCAGGGTAGCCAAGAACAGGAAGCGCGGTAAGGCCTTCCGCGAAAAATGCAGTGGGAAGAAGCACCCGGAGGAGCGCCATGATCACCGCACGACTCTGCCTCGTTGCTTTGATGCTGGGATGGCTGGCTTGGGGGGGCGGATCGCGGGTGCAGGCGCAGGCGGACGCGCCGCTCCCCAGCGGCGTGAAGGCCGTCTGGGAGATGGAAAAAGCGCAACACGAGAAGAGCGGCACGCGCGAGCGCGTCTGCATCAACGGCCTGTGGCGCTGGCAGCCGCATGAGGAAGGCCAGGACAAGCCGCCCGCCGAAGGCTGGGGCTACTTCAAGGTGCCCGGCTCGTGGCCCGGCGTCGGCGACTACATGCAGAAGGATTCCCAGACCGTCTTTGCGAATCCCGCCTGGAAAGAGAAACCCAGTTCCACCGTCTCGGCGTGGTACGAACGGGACGTGACGATTCCCGCGGACTGGAACGGCCAGCGGATCGCGCTGCGCATCGAGTACCTGAATTCGGTCGCGACCGTTTACGTGGACGGCAAGGCGGCGGCACAAGTGATCTTCCCCGGCGGCGAAGCCGATCTGACCGAGCACCTGACGCCCGGCAAGCACGAACTCGCCATCCTGGTCAACGCCATGCAACTGAAGGATGTCCGGCTCAATTTCGGAGACTCCGCGGCGCCCAAGGAAGTGAAACCGCCGCCGGCGAACAAGAAGGTTGTGCTCGCCTACCGCGGCATCTGCGGCGACGTGTTCCTGATCCGCGAGCCCAAAGGCGCGCGCATCGCCGCTGTGAAGATCGAGACTTCCGTGCGCAAGGAAGAAGTGACGGTGGACGCCGCGCTGGGGGCGCTGAAGGCGGACGAAGCGTACACGCTGCGCGCCAAGATCACCGAGAACGGCCGTGCCGTGGGCGAGATCGCCGGCAAGCCGTTTAAAGGCTCGGAGCTGAAGGATGGACGCATTACGTTCACCGGCAAGTGGAAGGCCGAGAAACACTGGGACATCCACACACCTCAGAACCAGTACGACTTGCAGCTCTCCTTATTGGATGCCGCCGGGCACGAGGTGGACGCCGCGATACCCGCGCGCTTCGGCTACCGCGAATTCTACATCGACGGACGCGACTTCTACCTCAACGGGAGCCGTATCTATCTCTCTTGCGTGCCGATCGACAATGCGCAGATCGGCGCAGCGGCCGCAAGCTACGAGGGCGCCAAAGAGACCCTGTTGCGGATGAAGAGCGTCGGCATCAATTTCGTCTACACGCACAACTACGGCTGCGTGCCGGGCTCCCATCTGGGCTTCACGGAGCTCCTCCGCGCGGCGGACGACGTGGGCATGCTCGTCGGGTTCTCCATGCCCCATTGCGGCAACTACGACTGGAAAACACCCGACGCCGAGAAAACGAACGGTTACGCGCGCGACGCCGAATACTACGTCCGCATGGCCGAAAACCATCCCGCGGTCGTCTTCTACTCCATGAACCACAACGCGTGCGGCTATGCCGACGACATGAATCCGGACTACATCGGCGTGCCGGTAAGCGAGGAGGTTCGCGGTTCCTGGAGCATGAACAACGTCCGCAGCTCGCTGAAAGCCGAAGCCATCGTGAAGGGCTTCGACCCGTCGCGCATCGTGTACCATCATTCGGGCGGCAGCCTGGGCAGCATGTGGACCTGCAACTTCTATCCCAACTTCGTCCCCATCCAGGAACTCTCCGACTGGTTCGAACCCTGGTCGAAGAACGGAACCATGCCGGCCTTCACCTGCGAGTACGGCGCGCCGTTCGGCTGGGACTTCACCATGTACCGCGGGTGGAACAGAGACGAGAACGGGAAATGGGTGCGCGTCTTCGGGAGCGCCGTGGTGCCTTGGGAGGACAGCAAGGCCGAATGGAACGCGCAGTTCCTGGGGGACCCCGCATTCAAGATCACGGAGATGGAGAAGGCCAACCTCCGCTGGGAACGGAAGAAACTCCAGCCGGTCATCGACAAGGTGACCGAGATCGAGTTGGAGAAGGATCACCAGAAGGTCTCCGGGCTCCTGGTGAAGGAAGACGAGAAGAGCATCACTCTAAAAGTGGGAGCGGAAGAGAAAACGTTCAAGAAGAGCGAGGTCAAGGCGGTCAACCGCGTCATGGGCTGGCACCGCTGGGATTATCCGGCCCAGATCGGCTGCAAGGAACAGGACGAGCAGTTCCCGGTCATGGCCCTCTACATGACCGACAACTGGCGCGCCTTCCGGACCCTGGGCCTCTCGTCGAACTCGCCGTGGGAATTCTCCATGTTCTGGAAGACGCGCGCCGGCCTGGACCGGAACGCGCGCAAGGAGTGCAAAGTCGACTGGGAGAATCTCCAACGGCCCGGCTTCAGCGCGGATTTCCTCGAGTCGCGCTACGAATCCTTCTGCACCACTTACGAGCGCGCCGATTGGGTGCCGTCCAAGGTTGCGGAGTCCCTCGCCCGCAACAACATGCCGCTGCTCGCCTACATCGCGGGCAAGCCGGCTCAAGTCACGAGCAAGGACCACAACTTCCGTGGCGGCGAATCCGCGGAGAAGCAACTCGTCGTCATCAACAACTCGCGCGAGACCGTGGATGCGGACTGCGAATGGTCCCTGGCCCTGCCCGCGCCGCTCTCCGGCTCAAAGAAGGTGACGATCAAGACCGGCGACCAGGAGCGCGTGCTGCTGCACTTCGACCTGCCCGACGGCGCCGCACCCGGCGCGTACGCGCTCACCGCGAGCGTGAAGTTTAATACAGGCGAGACGCAGAAGGACACCTTCACGGTCCACATCCTGCCCGCGCCGGAACCCGTGAAGGCGGCCGGGAAGATCGCGCTCTTCGATCCCAAGGGCGAGACGGCCAAGGGACTCGCCGCCGCGGGCATCGCGTTCACGGCCGTGGCCGCGGGCGACGACCTTGCGGCTTACGACGTCCTCGTCATCGGCAAAGCGGCGCTGACGCTCGAGGCGCCCGGCCCCGACGTGAACCGCGTGCGCGCGGGCCTGAAGGCAATTGTGTTCGAGCAGACGGCGGACGTGCTGGAAAAGCGTTTCGGCTTCCGCATCGCCGAGTACGGCATGCGCAACACGTTCAGGCGCGTACCCGATCATCCGGTGCTCGCGGGCCTCGATTCCGCCCGCCTGTGCGACTGGCGCGGCGACTCCACGCTCCTGCCTCCGCGCATCAAACTGACGACCAACAACGCCAAGTTCAGCGGCAACAAATGCTCCGAATGGTGCGGCATGACGGTGCCGGCGCTCTTCCGCTGCGGCAACCGCGGCAACGTGGCCTCGGCGCTGATCGAGAAGCCCGCGCGCGGAGATTTCCTGCCGCTGGTGGATTGCGGCTACAGCCTGCAATACAGCCCGCTCCTCGAGTACCACGACGGCGCGGGGCTGATCCTCTTCTGCCAGATGGACGTCACCGGCCGCACCGAGAGCGATCCCGCGGCGGACACGATCGTCCGCAACCTGGTCCGCTATGCCGCGGGCTGGAAGGCCGCGCCGGTCCGCAAGGCGCTCTACGCCGGCGATGCGGCGGGCAAGAAACACCTCGCCGCGGCAGGAATCGACGCCGGCGTTTTCGAGGGCGGGAATCTGAACTCCGAGCAAGTCCTGATCGTGGGCCCCGGCGCCGGCCAGAAGCTGGGGAGCCAGTCCGCGGCCATTGCGGCTTGGCTTAAAGGCGGCGGCCACCTGCTGTCCTTGGGCCTGGACGAGTCCGAGGCCAACGCCTACCTGCCCTTCAAGCTCGCCACCAAGAGCACGGAGCACATTGCCGCTTACTTTGACGAGCCCGATCTGAAGTCCGGCTTTGCCGGCATTGGTCCGGCCGACGTTCACAACCGCGACCCGCGCGACTTCCCGCTCGTGACCGGCGGCGCCACGATTCTTGGCGACGGCGTGCTGGCCAAGGCCGAGAACGCGGAGGCCGTCTTCTGCCAGCTCGTGCCGTGGCAGTTCGAGTACAAGGTCCCGCAGAACATCAAGCGGACCTTCCGGCGCTCGACGTACCTCGTGACGCGCCTGCTCGCAAACATGGGCGTGCAAGGTTCGACGCCCATTCTCGAGCGGATACACACGCCCGTGGATGCCGCCAAGGGCGAAAAGCGCTGGCTCGACGGGCTCTACCTCGACCAACCCGAAGAATGGGACGATCCCTACCGGCATTTCCGCTGGTAAGGACTTCTTGCCGATGCCGAGATCCCCTTGCGGGATCTCGGTATCGCTAGAATGGAACATCACTTACAGAGTTCGGAAGGTACTCAAGAAATGGTCTAATTTTGCCGGTTTATTCAATCATCGTTTCACCGAGCAATCCCCCACCAAACATTTTTAAGTCATAATTCATAACTATATATACAGTTATGACAATAAACAATAAGACCCTCCGCATTCCTTTTTCGGTATAAATCCATTTAGAAGAAGGACGCGACCTCGCTACCAGGAGACTGACATGCTCAAGCTTCGAGACCTGATCCGCACTTTGGCCCTCGTCACCGTCGCCATCTGTGGTTGGGTTGGACAGGCCGCCGACCAGGCGCCCGCTGAAATGATCCCTGCCGACCGCCTGACCGACTGGACTCCGGGCGTCTCGGTCGGAGTTCCGGGCGGCATCCCGAACAATCGAACCAACCTTATCGACGTGACTAAGGCTCCTTACAATGCCGACAAGACCGGAGCGGTGGACGCGCAACCGGCCATCATGAAAGCCATTACCGACGCGAAAGACAACGATGTCGTGTTCCTGCCCGCGGGCATGTACCAGATCAATCACGGGCTTGTGGTGTACGGCGGCAAGAGCAGGATCACCCTTCGCGGCGAAGGTCCCGACAAGACCATTATCCTTCCAAAAGGCCCGCAGAGCAGCGGCATCAACGTTACGCCCGCGGACGGCGGCGACTGGTGGTACGACCGCGCGAAATTCGAGATCGCAGGGAGCCCCAAACGCGGTGCGACCGAACTGACCGTAGGCGACACCAAGGCGCTCGAGAACTATCCCAAAGGCGGCATCGGCGAACTCTGCCAGATCTCACTGAAGAACGACACCAAGCTGCCGGTGATGACGACCGGAAGCTTCGAATACGCCCGGAAGTACATTACGCGGATTGTCGCGAAGACCGCGACCACGGTGACGATCTCGCCCGGCCTGTTGTTCGACCTTCCCGCCGATCTCGCGCCGCTGCTCAAGCCCGTGGGCCGCTATGCCGAGTTCGTGGGCCTCGAGGACCTGGCCGTGGACGGCTCCGATTGCCCTTCCGGGAACTGCCTGATCGGCATCGGGCAGAGCTATGCGTGCTGGGTAAAGAACGTGACGGTACGGCAGGCGGAACGCCGTCTCATCGGCCTCGACGGCGCGCTGCAGTGCGAGATCCGGCACTCCAATTTCTCGGGGCGCAAGACCGGCGCAGGACCGAACGGTGGCGGCCTCTTCGTCGCCATGTCCACGGGCTGCCTGATCGAGGACAACATCCTCTCCCCGGGCACGGAAGTGGACGGCGGCGCGGCGGGGAACGTCTTCGCCTACAACTTCTGCGACGACGCCGCCATTCAGGGCGGCCTGCTCTGCGCCAGCATGAACACGAACCACGGCGCGCACAACAGCTTCAACCTGTACGAAGGCAACCTGATCCCACGGTTCCAGTGCGACGGCTATCACGGCAGCGCGTCCCACGACGCCGCCTTCCGGAACTGGTTTCACGCCAGTTCCGCGAATACGCAGCAGTTCTGGGTCTGCGTGAATCTGAACCGCTTCACGCGGTTCTATTCTCTGGCCGGCAACATCCTGGGCAGCAAAGGGGCCGAATGGGAATACGAGGTCGGCTTGCAGGGCTTCAGCTACGAGAAGCATTTCATTTACTCGTTCGGCTTTCCGAACATGGGCAACGGGTGGTGCAACGGCAAGACGGCACAGCCGAGCAAAGGGAATTACTGGGCCGACTGGGATCCGGTGGTGGGAACGACCATTAAGGGTGTGCTGACGGAGCGGACCAGCGATACCGGCGGCAAGGTCACGCTCAGTTCGGGCAGCGTGGTCAAAGAACAGACGCCCATGATGAAAGGCGGCAACGTGGGCACGTGGGCCGTGGTGCGGGAGGTGGAGGGCAAGGTCGCCACGGTCGACACTTCGCCTTGGGGCACCAAGCTCCCCCCGGTGAACACGGAAATGCTCTTCTTTCCCGGCGCGGGCGGTTTGCAGGAGCAGGATCTGGATGTAAAGGCCACCACGATTCTGAAGGGCAATTACAACTATAAAGACAAGGGCGTGCCCGAGAGCGAGTCGCTCGGCGGTGCCAAACTCCCCAACAGCCTGTACCTGAAGGCCAAGCCCGCCTGGTTCGGCGACCTCGCCTGGCCGGCGTTTGGGCCCGACACCGCTTTCGAGAAGAACAAGATTCCGGCGCAGGTGCGCTACGAAGCCATGAAGAAGGACGCCGCCGGAAGGTAATGCGTCGGACAACAATGAGCGCTACCGGAGATCCTCGGGCCGCCATCTGAAGAGGAGCAAGACATGATCGCGATCCTGGCTGGTGACAGAGTTGTTTCAGCCGTGCTGATGTCCGCGCTGCTCGGAGGGCTGGGCCTCCTGGCTTCGTGCGCCTCTGCCGGCGCCGCGGACGCGGACGCCCCGGAAAAGGCCAAACTGCCCGGCTCTGGCATCATCCCGGACGACCGCCTCGCCGACTGGCGTCCCGGCGTGAATGTTGGCGTGCCCGGCGGAATTCCGAACAATCGCACCAACCTGATCGACGTGACCAAGGATCCGTACAAAGCGGACAACACGGGCGCGGCGGACGCGCAGCCGGCCATCATGCAGGCCATCGCGAAGGCCGCGGACAACGACGTGGTCTACCTGCCGCCCGGAAAGTACCGCGTGGATAAGGCCATCGCGATCGGCAAGAGCAACATCACGCTGCGTGGCGCGGGGCCCGACAAGACGTTCGTCATGGCCGCCAACAGCGGGCGCGGCGGCGCGATCGACGTCTACTTCATCGCCAGCAAGGGTGGTTGGTGGGACGCGAACGCGCCCAAGACGAGCGTCACGGGCAGTCCGGCGAAAGGCGCGGCGGTCCTCACGTTGAGCGATGCGAAGATCCTGGACAACCTGCCCGCGGGCGGCGTCGGCCAGATGGTCCAGCTCGCGCTCAAGAACGACCTCAAGCTGCCCGTGATCGCGCCCGCGCATTACGACTACCTGCGCAAACAGGCGACGCGCATCGTCGAGCGCAACGGGAACAACGTCACCATCGCGCCGCCCCTCCTCTTCGATCTTCCGGAAAGCCTCGCGCCGGTCCTCAAGCCGGTTGTCGGGCAGATCGAGCGCGTCGGCGTCGAAGACATGACGGTGGACGGCACCGATTCCAAGACGCGCCACGCGCTGGTGATGGTGAACCAGGCCTACGGCTGCTGGCTGAAGAACTTGGCCGTCGTGAAGGTGCCCAACTACCACATCTGGGTGAACGACTCACTGCAATGCGAGGTCCGGCACTGTTACGTGAACAAGCGCAACGTGCCCATGGGGCCCGACGGCGCGGGCATCATGAGCTGGGGCAGTTCCTTCCTGCTCGTGGAGGACAACCTGATCACCGAGGCCTTCCCGCACGTCGAGGTCAACAGCACGTGCGGCAGCGTCTTCGCGTACAACTTCTGCGACGACAAAGGCATTCAAGGCGATCTGCTGGGCGGCTCGATCAATACCAACCACGGCGCGCACAACAGCTTCAATCTCTATGAAGGCAACCTGGCGCCGAAGATCCAGTGCGACGGCTATCACGGCAGCGGTTCGCACGACACGATCTTCCGCAACTGGATTCACGGCTCGTCCGAGAAGTGCGACCAGTTCTGGGTCTGCGTGAACCTCAACCGCTTCACGCGAAATTACTCCGTCGTCGGCAACGTACTGGGCAAGAAAGGGCACACCTGGCTCTACGACAGCGGGGACGGCGCCTTCAACTACGGCCAGCACCTGATCTTTGCGTTCGGATTTCCCGGCATGGGCAACGGCGGCTTCAACGGAACCGCGCAACCGAGCAAAGGTAAGAACTGGGCGGATTGGGACAAGGTGGTCAACGGCGAGGCCGGCAAGGGCCCGGGGCCGAACGGCTTTCAGGAACTCGATCTGGACGTGAAGGCCACGACGCTCCTGAAGGGGAACTTCAACTACAAAGATAACGGCGTGCCCGAGAGCGAGGCGTTGGGCGCGGCGAAGCTTCCGCCGAGCCTGTGCCTGAAGGAGAAGCCCGCCTTCTTCGGGCCGCTCGCATGGCCGGCCTACGGTCCGGACGCCGACCCGGATAAGAACAAGATTCCCGCGCAGCTCGCGTATGAGAAGGGCCTGCCGTACTACGGGCCGAGCCCCGAGGGCTGGGAGAAGTCCTCCAAGAGCGCCGATCCGGCTCCGGGCGCCAGCGCCCCGGCACCGAAGTCCGTCGTTCCGGCCGTCGATCCGGCCCCGCATCGCGAGGCGCTGGCTAAAGCGCTGCGCGGCGACGGCGTTAAGAAAGGCGCAAAGGTCTTCATGAACGTGCTGGGCCAGGGACAGACCGTCGCGCTGAAAGGCACGGACGACAACGGCCTGCAGGTGGATGTCTCGGGCAATACCCTGCCCATCCGCTGGAAGGACGTCTCCGCCGAGGACCTCGCGCAGATCTCTTTCCGGCTCCTCCCCGACAACGGCGAGGCGCTCTTTCATGCCGGAGCGCTCGCGCTCGCCGACGGCAACGAGACCCTCGAACAGAAGATCGCCGACCGGCTGCTCGAATTGAAATCCGACAAAGCGAAAGCCCTGGATGCCCTGCGCGGCGCGAAACCCTGAGTATACTGAAGGGAGACAAAACGTGGGAGCCGTGATGCAGATCCAATATTGCGAGCGCTGCGGAATGCGCGTGTCCGAGAAGGCCCTGGCCGACGGGCAAGCCATAAAAATCGGAGAAAAGGTCTTCTGTGCCGGCTGTGTTCCCGCCCGGCCCAAGTCTTCGGCTACTTCCATGCCTGCCGCGGGCATGCGCGCGCATGCCGGCAAAGAGTCCTCCGCAAAAATAGCCGCGGCGCGGGCGAACGCTTCCGCGCGCGGCGGCGTTTCGCGGAAAGGCGCCGCCGAGGAAGCGCCTAAGAACAACACCGTGCTGATCGTCGTGGCCGTTGCCGTGCCGGTCGTGCTCGTGCTGGTCTACCTGCTCTTTGCGAGCGGCGACCGCACGCCGGTTCCGGCCCGAGTCTCAAGCGGCCACGACAAGGCGCTCGACGAGTCCCATGCCCAGACCACTTTCGAGCGGCCGGCCACGCCGAAGGTGGAGGTGAAGAGCACCGTTCCTCAAGATGCCGCGCGCACGCTCCCTGGGCCGGCCAAGAGCAGTGAGGCTCCGTCCACCACCTCCACGAAAGAGGCCGATGCGGAGAAGCTTGCGAGCGATGCGCTCGATGTCCTCCTGCGGTTCGAGGGTCTGGCCGCGGCCGACAAGGAAGGGAAGATCAAGCGCATCGACGAGTATCTCGCCAAGCACGGCGACACGATCGTCGCCGCGCGCGCGCGCCGCCTCATGAATGAGCTCAAGGAGGCCGCCAAGCCGGTGGAGGTCGTCGAGGCGCCGAAGCCCGTCGAAGCTCCGCAACCGGTTGAGGCGCCCAAACCCGCCGATCCGGCCAAGACCGTGGAGACGACGCCTCAGCCCAAGCCACCGGAAGTTCCCACACCCGGTCCCGTTCCGGATGTCAACGGCGCGGCGAAGCAGGTAAGTCTCGACCTGGGCGGCGGCGTGAAGATGGAGTTCGCGCTTGTTCCGCCGGGCGAATTCGAGATGGGCGATGCGGCCAGCAAGCCGGCCCACAAGGTGAAGCTCACCCGCGCCTTCTACATGGGGAAATATCCGGTCACGCAGGCCCAGTACGAGAAGACCGCGGGCAGGAATCCCAGCCAGTTCAAAGGCGAGAACCTGCCGGTCGAATCGGTCGACTACAACGACGCGACGGAGTTCTGCAAGAAGGCGACCGCGCTCTTCAAGAAGACCTTCCGCCTGCCCACCGAAGCGGAATGGGAGTACGCCTGCCGCGCGGGAACGCAGACCACTTTTTACTCGGGCCCGGCCGACGCCGATTTGGACCAGGCGGCGTGGTTCGCGAAGAATTCCGAAGGCAAGACGCACCCGGTGGGCCTGAAGAAACCCAACGCGTGGGGTTTGTACGACATGCACGGCAACGTGTTTCAATGGTGCCAGGATTGGTTTGGCGACGACTACTACCAGAAAGCGCCGGCGGAAGATCCGCAAGGACCCGAGCAGGGTTCAACTCGGTCGATGCGGGGCGGCTGCTGGTCCAGCGATCCTTGGATCTGCCGCTCGGCGCGGCGCTTCGGCGATACGCCTCAAAATAAAGATAACTTCATTGGCTTCAGAGTCGTCCTTGTGCCTTCTGCCAAGACGCCTTGAGCCGTGCCTTTTTTCGCTGCCATAAAAATCATTTTTCCGCGACTACAGACTCTCAACCCAAAGGAGCTCTACCATGAGCGAGACCCAGACCGAAAAGATGACCGGCGACGAGTTGGCGTCCAAGTTGAAGAACAACGTCGTCTTCAGGCGCCGGGAGGGCGTGAAAGGCGACGGTCTGCGCCTGAGCGCCGAGGACATGGCGTGGTGGACCGACGTGAAGTTCGGGATGTTCATCCACTGGGGCCTGTACGCGATTCCCGCGGACGGCGAGTGGTACATGCATTTTGCCAAGGTCCCGGTGGAGCAGTACGCCAAGTACGCAGACGAGTTCATTCCCAAGCACTTTGACGCCAAGGAATGGGTTCAGGCCGCGCAGAACGCGGGCATGCGCTACATGGTTCTGACCGCGCGGCATCACGACGGGTTCGCGCTGTGGGACAGCCCTTCCACCTATAATAATTTCTGCAGCACGAAGACCTCCGCCAAGCGGGACTTCGTGGCCGAGTACACCCAGGCCTGCCACGAAGTGGGCATGCGCACGGGCCTCTACTTCTCGCCCATGGACTGGCGCTTTCCCGCGTACTTCAAGCCGCAAGAATTTCCCGAGAACGCGCAGTTAATGAAGCAGCAGTGTTATGGACAGGTCGAGGAACTGATGCGCCATTACGGCAAGATCGACGTGCTCTGGTACGACGGCGCGTGGCTGGCGCATGAGGGTTCGGACGCGGACGCCGCATGGCTATGGGAGCCGGTCAAATTGAACACCATGGTTCGCAAGTATCAGCCCAAGGTCGTAATCAGTCCGCGCTCGGGTTGGGAAGGCGACTTCGGCACCGACGAGGGCGGACACGCGGCGGCCGGCCCGATCATCGACTGGCCGTGGGAGAAGTGTCTCAATCTGAATTCGCCCAGTTGGGGCTTCAATAACGAACAGCAGGTCATGACGCGGGACGAGATCGTCCGCATGCTCGTAAACGTGGTAGGCCGCGGAGGCAACGTGCTGCTGAACGTGGGCCCCGACCGCGAAGGCCGCATTCCGCCGCACCACGTGGAACGCCTGCGCGAGGTCGGCGCGTGGCTCGACCGCTTCGGCAAGTCCATCTACGGCACGAAGGCAGGCCCGTTCCAGCCGGTGGACAACCAGTATTGTGCGACGCACCGGGACCGGACGGTCTACGTTCACGTGCTCGACGGCCTGAAGAGCGCGACGCTCGTCCTGCCTGCACTCAATGCCAAGGTCGTTGCGTGCACGCTTATGTCCGGCGACGCGCTGCGCTTTGCACAGAGCGAGAAGCAACTGGAAGTAACGCTTCAGCCGGACCAGCGCCAGACGCCTTGCACCGTAGTCGAACTGACGTTGGAACACTCGTTGTAGGCGGAGAACTTATTCCAAGACGATTATCGGCCGCCCGGTCTTCGCCGACTTGGGCAAAGGCAATAGGCGCCCGATCGCGAACTTTCCGGGACCGGCGATCAAGACCGGGAGCAGCAGCCCGATCAGCGATAGGTTGTACTCAAACCCGCCGTCGCTCAAGAAAAATCCTTTCGGTCCGTGAACCTTTACAATGGCGCCGATCATGATGACGATGATGGAGGCCGACGAGAAACGGGTCAAGAATCCGACGATCAGCCCCAGGCCGCCGAAGAATTCGCCGATCGTGACGAGGTATCCGATCGGGCCCATCATCTGGACGATCTTTTCAAGACCCGGCCCGTCGAAGGCGCCAAACAACTTCTGAGAGCCATGAATTGCAAAGATAACGCCGACCACCACCCGCACGGCCAGAAGAGAGCAGTCGACGGCGGTACGGTCCTGTGTTCCTGTTGTTTCGGCGTTCATAGGCGCTCCTTAGGCTTCGGCCGATACATCTCAGCCCCAACGGTTACGTAGAAATTTCCATGGGCCAAACAAGGCCTGTGCCGGCCACTTTGCCGGCACGGATTCCATCCCCGTTCTCTACTCCTCAACCAAGTGCCTGTCGCTCGTGATAGATGTTAAGTGCCGGTCCGTTCTATTCCTTTTTTGCCGTCTCGACGACCGATTTCATTTGCGAGAGTCCCTTCTCGAAATCGCCCCCGACCATCTTGTCCATGTCCATGAACAGGCAGATGGCCTTGGATATGAAATTCTTGTTCCCGGTCATATTCCAAGTTACGGTAGTTTGGTTGCCTTCGGGCTTGAACGTGAATTCCACCTCGTTGACAGCTTGAAAGTGTTTGATGAATTCCAGGTTGATGTGTATCCGTTCGTTCGGCTGACTTTCGGTCAACGTCATGCGCCCTTCGCCCGCCTTGTCGTTGCCGGCCCACGCGTACATCGCGCCCGTTCCAGCCGGCGCTCCCTCGTAGGTGCGCTTGAGCTCCGGGTCGAGCTTCTCCCACGGCGACCACGCCTGCCATTTGTGAAAATCGTTCACCTGCGCGAACACGTCCGCGGCCGGCGCGGACAGCGTGGCGCTGCGCACGACGCGGAAGGCCGCCGGTTGCAGCGCCACCACGATGAGGAACACAACCACGACCGCCGCGAGCGCAATGAGAATCTTTTTAAGAATGCCTTTCTTCATACGCTCCCCAATCTGGTTTTCGCCGCAGAGAACCGCGGAGAACGGAAGGTCCTCTTCAGGGCCTGATTTTTCTGTGGCCGGTATCGGATCGTCAAGGCCGTCTTACCCTCATACTCCGTGAAGGTAAAGGCCGAACGCATTTCAAGCCGCCAAGCCGGACTCGTGGGGGGCAGTGCACGACGCCGTCCCATTTCTTCGCGGGACCGTTGGGAGGAAGCGCAGGGCTTCGGAGGGCTGAAGTCGCGCTTTCTTATCTATGAAAGGGAAAAAGATCGAACGCCAACCCGAGCGTTTAATCGGCTCCGTCCTTCGTGAAATAGTTCTGGTACTCGTCGCTGCGGAAGGGCGAGGCCGGCAAGCCGTCCTTGTTCGTCAGCGTGCACTCGGGATTGCGCTCCCAGCCGTAACGCACCGCGACCGGCGCGGCGACTTTATCGCTCTTCACGACCACCTTGTCGCCTTCAATGGCAGCCTCGGCGCGCACCCATTTCTTATCGGCGCCGCAGAGCAGGAAGCCTTTCAGGGTTCCGCCTTCCGCGTTCAGCCCCGCGCCGACGTGCGTGAAGGAGACGGTCGCCTTCCCGCCGTCAAAGGCGGCGGAGGCGAAGATCGGCCCGGAGATCTCGATCTTCTCTCCGTAGGCTAGCCCCCGCGCGGCGATGCCCAGCCGGTCGCCGGCCGGCTTCTTGTTCGGAAAGTGGACGTCGTTGGGAATGCCAAGGTCGATAGTGACCGCGAGGCCCGCGTTCGGCAGGGTCTGCGCGATCTTGAGCTGCGACTCGCGCAGAGCGCAGTCCTTGCCTTCCCACGGTTCGGGCTTGCGCTGGCCGAAGTTTGCCAGTTGGACGAGCAGGAACGGGAAATCGCCCTGGCCCCAGCTCTTGCGCCAATCCGCAACGATGGCGGGCAATAGTTTTCGATACGTGACCGGGAAGTCGCGGTTGCCTTCGCCCTGGTACCAGAGCATGCCCTTGATGCCGTAGCCGATCACGGGTTCGACGAGCGTCTTATAATGCATGCTGGGCGTCTGGTCCTCGATCTTGTGCTGCTTGATCGCTTCCGCCAGTTCGGCGTTCTCTTCAAAGAGTTTCGGGTTGGCGAAGGTCTGCGCGACGGCGCCGCTCACCGAGTTCTCGAGAATGCCGATGGGATGCTTCAAGTTGTCCTGAAGATGCAAGGCGAAGTAGAACGCAACGGCGGAGAAGTTCCCACAGGTCTGCGGCGTGCAAGCCACCCAGCGCCCACCGCCCACCGAAAAGTACCGGAAGTTCGGATACGTGGCCTTCGCCGCGTCCGTGGCGCCGGTGCTGGCGCGGCTGAGCGGGAACCGCATGTTCGACTGACCGCCGGCGACCCAGACTTCCCCGACGAGGACGTCCTTGATGGTCTTCGCGCCCACCGTCAGATCGAACGGCCCGCCGGGTTTCTGCGGATCGAGTTTCACGGACCATTTGCCGTCCGTGCCGGCGGTGGCAGTCTTCTTCTGACCGTTGATCGCGACCGTGACGCTCTCGCCCGCGCCGGCCGTGCCGAAGACGGGCACGGCCTGGTCGGCCTGCAGGACCATATGGTCGGAGAAGACCGGCGGCAGTGCGACTTCCGCGCGCAGGACCGCAGCATTTACCAGCATGACCAGCGCCAGCGGAATTATTCGCATGAGCCGCTCCGGGGTTAAAGATCGGGTCCAGAAGATTACCCCGTCTTTTCCCGCGCGAGCACGCAATTCTCCGGAAGCGCAACGTTCCTGCATGAAACATAAGCAAGGTTAGCGCTATCTAGCCGTCTATGCGGCGTATAGCGGGGAGCGTTTCGACTTGAGCGGGTATCGTTTGCGGGAACTTATGACGCCGAGCGTTTCGAGTGGGCATGGCGAGCGGACGCGCCGGCCCAAAGACTCGCCAGTGCGAGCGCCAGGAGCACGGCGGCAGCAAGCAGCGAGACCGCAGGATAGCGGTTGCTCCCCGAGAAGGCGCTCGCGGCCTGGTCTTGCGCCGCAGGCGCGCGCGCTTTTTCCGTGGCAGGAACTGCGGATGTCGCGGCGGCCGAATCCTTGACGGCCAGCGGGGCCACCAGATTGTTGGAAGGCTCGCTGGGCTGCGCGTTCTTGACAGCCACCGCGTTCTTTTGCGCGGGCTTCGCGGGTTGCGCCTTCTTTTCCTGTGGCGCTTTGTACAAGACCGAGACGACCTCCGGCGCAGCCTGCTCCGTCTTATTCACATACTTGGGCTGCGGCGCAGGCTTCTCCGCGACGGGTTGCGGAGGCGGCGGGCTCTGGACGACCGGCTGCGGAGCCGGCGCGGGCTGCAGCGGTTCGGGCTTCGGCTCCGGTTTGGTTTCCGGCTTCGCGGGTTCCTTCTTCTCCGCAACCTGAGCCGGCTCGCCCTGTACAGGCGGCTTGGCCTGCGAGCCCTTCGTTTCAGGCGCGGGCGCATCGGCGGTCTTCGCGGGCGCCTGGGCGGGCTGTTCGGGCGGCGGGGCCTTGCCGTCCAGGATCGCCAGCTTTCCTTTGGCCTGGTCCGTGTTTGCCTGCTTCAGGCGCATCACGGCGTCTTCGTAAGCCTGATCGGCGTGGGCGGCCTTCGCCAGCGCGGCCACGTGAAAGAGCGCGTCCGCGTCGTTGGCCGCGTAGGCGAGACCCACGCGGGCCAGGTCCGGGTCCTCCACGTCTTTCCATCGCAGCGGCAGCGAATTGCCCGACCATTCGACCTTCAGGGCCGTGGCATCGGCGCCCACGACGGCGACGTTCTTGGCCGAGCCGAAGATATTGAGCGCGAGTTTCTCTTTGCGCTTGCCCGCCGTATCGGTGAGGAACTTGGCCAGCGCCGCGCGATGCGCGGGACGCACGTCTTCCACCACGGGCGGCGGCGCTTTGACGACCGCCTTCACTTCCGGCGGCGGCTTGGGCGCTTCCTTCTGATGCGTCAGGAACCAGTCGTAGAACTTCTGGTCGGGGTAGTAGTGCGTCCAGACCCCGTGGCCTTCGCCATCGTGGACGGTCAGCTTCGGTTCGGGGACCGAGTTCTTCAGCACCTCGGCCATCTTCTTCGAGCCTTCCGTAAAGCCGCCGTCGGCCCCGCCGCAGATGATCCACATGGGCAGGCGCTTGAAGCGTTCCACCGCCTTGTCGACCTCGACCTCAATCGCGGAGATCGGCGCGATGGCCGCCAGGCGCTCCGGGATCTGGTGCGCGAGCAGCCAGGTGCCCTTCCCGCCCATGCTCAGCCCGGTGGCGTAGATCCGGTTCGGATCGGCGCGGAACGTCTTCAGGACGTAATCCAGAAGCTGCACGACGCCGGCGACCTGATTCGGCGTATCCCAGCGCCGCCCGGGAATGCACTGCGGATACACGCCAATAAAGGGGAACGTCTCCTTCATTTTGGGATTGCCTTCAATCGCCGGGGCTGGGCCGTGAATGAAGATGGCGTTGAGGTCAGTACCGCATTCGCCCGCGCCGTGCAGGAAGATCAGCACCGGGTGCGGGGCGGGATTCTTATCGTAATCGGCCGGGAGGTACAGCAGGTACGGGAGGTCGAAGCTCTCATCGCCCACCTTGGCCTGGAACTTCAGGCGGTGGTGGCCCGGCACCTTGGGCGGCGCGTCGTTCGCCGGTTCCGCCGCCGCGGCCAGGCGCGCCGCGCCCACAAGCGCGAGCAGCAGGCCGAGGGTTCTCAGACTCGAGATTTGCCGGTTCAAGTGCAGCTCCCATTGCGAGGCCAGAGATTAATCGTCAAACCACAATCTTCTTCACGACGGGTATGCGCATCACCACGATGGCAAAGATCGCGCTCGGGACGTACACCATCAAACTGATCATCGGGATGCCCAGCCAGACGTTCGGATGCGTTGCCTCGTAGCCCTTCATGTGGAGCACGTCGCGGAAGAACGGGTGGACCAGGTAGATGCCCATCGTCGCCGGCGCAAGCCATTGCGAGACGAACCGGCCCAGCATGGTCGCCTGCCAGCCTTCGTCGAAGTAATGCGTCAGCAGCAGCCAGGACGCCACGCCAAACGCCACGCGCACGGGGCTCAGGAAATCGTACAGCAGCATGCCCGGCGACGGATAGCCCTTCAGGCCGAAGTACTGCACCAGCAGGCCCGTGCCGCCGGCCAGAATCGCCACGCACGCCAGCGCCAGCATCCAGCAGCCGGTCACTTCCCGCTTGCTGAGCTTGCGGTCCCGCAGCAGGTAGCCCGTGAAGTAGTAGCCCACGAACGGCGCAAAGCGCAAGAAGGCGCTCAGTTCGGTGCCGGTCAGGCCGTCCATCAGCGAGTTCAGCGAACCCAGTCCCAGCGTCACGAGCACGGTCAGGACCACGAGCCGCCGGTCGGCGTTCTTCAGGAAGACGCGGAACATCTGCGTGAAGAGGTACAGGCCCATGATGCGAAAGATGAAGTGCAGGTGCGCGTAGGGCTTGCCCAGCAGCAGATCGCGCACGGCCTGCTCGGGCGTGCTCCAACCCGTCCAGGAGGTCGCGAACCAGATGAAGAAGGCCGACCAGAACGCGATCGCGATGCCCAGGCGCGCCAGCCGCTTGCGGTAGAATACCAGGGGCGGCTCGTTGCGCTCGGGTGCAAGCAGGAGCGCGCCGCTGAGCATGATGTACACGGGCACCGCCCAGCGCGTGGCCGCGTCCACGTAGTTGCACACCCACCAGTCGCCACCTGCCGTCTCTTTGTTGAAGACCGCCATGTCGCAGACATGCCCGATCACCACCGCAATGGTTCCGAGCACGCGGATCGGATCGCCGTAGGACCAGTGGACCGGAGAGGCCTTTTCGGCGAGCGCAACTGGGGCCGCCGACGCAACGGCCTCTTCGGCCGGCTCGAGCGTCGCAGGCATGGCCTTGGACTTCAGCGGTGGCTTGGTCACGGTGGCTTCGATCATGAGAGTTTCTTCTTACGCACCAGCATGGCGGCCGCGGCGTGGGGCCGCGCGATGCGCGGAGCCGCGGATGCGCTGGGCTGAACGCGCACGGGAGCCGGCCGGGCCGCGACCGTGGGCGCCGGGGCGCGAACCGGCGGCGGCGCAGGCTTGGGCGATACGGCAGGCGGCGCACTCTTGTGATGGACATTGCGGTTGAGTACCGGCGCGGCTTTGGTGCGCGGCGCGGGAGCTCGAGGCAGGCGCGCCAGGGCCGCCGAGCCTTCGAGCCGGTGCACGGCGGCAGGCGCGGCGTCGAAAGATTCGGGCTCGCGCTTGATCAGTGAACCCGCGGCGGCAAAGGCGCCCACGTTGAGGACCACCAGCAAAACGAGGAAGGACAAGGGCCAGGGGTCGGGGCTGCGCACGAGGCTGTAGAATCCGGCGAGATGCGAACCGCCCGAGTCCTCCGCGTTCTCATTGCGGCTCGCGGCACCCGCGGCGCTCTGCTCTTCGCCCGCATCCGCCGCACTGCCCGACGGCGTGCCATTCGTGCCGGAAGGAACGGCGTCTTCCGCAGGCGTCTTCTGCGGAGCAGGAGGCGTGGGCGGCTTCGGTTTCTCTTCCTGAGGAGGCGGCGGGGTGAGCGGTTTTCGCGGGTTGATGTCTGCGCGAATCCAGCGCGTTATACAGAGGCCATTCGCCCCCGCTCCGGGCTCATCGGCCCAAAGAGTTGGAGTACAGCAGACGCATGCGATCAGGACGCAAAGTGAATGTGCCAAGCGCTCGCGTGTCATGTGGCCCGCCCCGATTTCGAATTCGCTCAACTCGATTTAACCACATGGGGTTAGCTAGCTTCATTTCTTGTATAGACTACACCCCAATTCGCCCGCCGTTTAATGAAAAGTTAACGGCTAAGCAATCAGGTTTACGGCATTTATATTGTACACTCTTATTGAACATCTGAGCAAAAAAGGGCAGTCGCTTCTATTCCTTTAATTGACCTGCATCCAAGAGCGCTTTGGCGGCCATCTGTTGCAGAAATACAGCGTCTTCTTCAGGGATCTCCAGCCAGGGCACTTTTGTTGTTAGTCCAGTAGGTTTCGTATGATACAGGAAACCGTAGAAGACGCATGCCGCCAGGTACGTCCCGGCGGGATTGGGGTGGCGCTCGTCGCAGTACAAGTTCAGGGTTGGCTTCTCTTTTTGAGCTAACGCCCAAGCACGCCCGACCGGCACCACCGGGATGCCCAAGTCTTTGCCAATTTGGTCGTAGGCTTTCGATACCTTATCTTGCGCTCCAGGGACATCCTTCCACGCCCAAGTCATGAAGAGCACCGTGTCCGCGCCCTGCGCCTTAATCTCGCGGTCGAATTCTCGGGTGAAATTCGCCATGGTTTCGGGATCGTCAATGGGCATGGTGCTGTAGTCTTGAAGAACCACGTGCGCCCACTTTCCGGCTTTAATCCGTTTGAGCGCGCCTCCTCCATACCAATGCGACGCAAGCGAGGCGCCGCCGCTCGTCTCCTGACCGTATTCAAAAGCCTGCGGTTCATGGACCTGCTCGGCCAGGTATTGAATCGTGGCCGGCAGGTCGTTGAAGAAGGTCAGACTGTTACCTATGAAAAGCGTGCCGCGTTCGGAGGGATGCCCGTTCATTTGTGGCGGCGGAGGCACGGCGTAATAGCCCAGATACGCCGCGATCAACCGGCGCTGACGGTAAAGCATGCCGGCGAGAACGAGGCATAGAACGACCAGAATAATAAGGAGGTTGCGCAGCATCCGTGGCCGCGCGGCCGCTGGACTGGACATGCTATTTTCCATGCAATCGGAGCGCGTCCTTATCTCCTACTTCTTATATCCCATCTCCCCGCATTGCCACGGGACATTGTCCTGCATTCAAGTTAAGTGGCGGAGACCCGAACCACACATGTGCGTTCAAGTTACTCGGTATTGCTTTGCCGCCCTCTATTGAATAGAGTATCTCAGCCGAACAAAATAAAGACGCCAGCGCGCCACGCTTTTCTCGGCGACTAAGGCGTTGTGGCGGCCAGACCATTTCTTGTTCAGGCAGGCAGGCATTTCACCGTTACGCCGCGCATGATCAGGTCGTCGGGCTTCTTGATGCCAGGTTCCACACTGCGGGCACTGCGGCCGGACTTGGCGAGTTCGACGCGCTCGACCTTCTCGCCATCGGGATGCGTGTAGGCCCAATCGGCGGTCAGCTTCACGCCCTCGAGTTTCTCCGCCTGCAAGTAGAGTTCGTTCGCGCCCGGCACCAGCCGCGGCAGGATATGCATGTTCACCTGGTAGCCAACGTGAATCCCCAGGCCGCGGATGCGCAACGGCGATGTCGCCGACTGCGTGGAGATGTCGCAGCGCAGCCAGAACTCCTGCATGCCCTTGATCCCCGGAACGGAATCGGGGCCGAACGAGAGCAGCTTCGGCGGCGCGGAGCGTTCCCAGTACAGCGTGTGCAGCGAGCGCCCGGCGTCGGGGGAGACCGCGAAGCCGATCAGGTCGCCGCCGCCGCAATCCGCGGCCACGTTCAAGCGCAGGTAGCTGGCGAGATACGGCAGCTTGATGTGCCACCAGACTTCGCAGTGCTTCTTCGCGCCCGTGGGCCGCAGCGTGCCGTTCTCGAAGACCGCGTTGGCCGAACTGTGCGTCATGGCCTGGCCGTAGAGCAACGGTTCCCAGCGCAGCGTTCCGGAGCCGTGCCAGCGCACGGCCTCACCGCCGCTTATCCCCGAACTCCTTCCGGTGGGCCAGACGTAATGTTTCCAGTACGGATGGTGCTCAGGGTAGCGCGGCTTGCCGTCCTCGTCGTAGAACGCGATGTCGCAGTGCGCGCCCTCCTCACCCTCTTTGTAACGCAGCGCCAACTCGGGAATCTGTGGCTTCCATAAATTGGAGAAGCTCATGCCGGGCCGCATCTCGTAACGCAGCTCGTAGTTTTTGACCGGCTGGACTACATCGAGGTTGTCGCCGACCTTGTAGCGATGCAGCACGCCGGAGCGCTCCGGATGGTGGCCCAGCCGTTCGCGCCCGCCGGGGCGCGGGTGCGTGACGAGGTCCGGGTTCGCGGCGAGTTCCTCACAGGAGGCGACTTCGCCGGCCTCATTGAGAAAGTACCAGCCGATGAAGGGATCGAAGGCGTGCCAGCCTTCCTTGCCGTCGAGGCCCTTGTACCAGACTTCGTAGAAGGTGTGCCCGCTGTCATTGGTCACTGCGCGGCGCGCCTTCATGCCTGCGGCTTGCAGCGCCTCCGTGGCGACCCAGCCCCAGCCGGTGCATTCGTTGTGGCCCCAGGACGTGAAGAGGAGGTGCGGGTCGGCCGAATGGATGTAGCCGCCGAGCCCCGGAAGCCGCATGTTCGGGCCGCGATTCATGCAGCGGAGCAGCCACTTGTTGAAGACCAGCGCGCGGTCGCGGTCGGTCTCGCAGCGTTCAAGGCGGAAAACATCGCGGGCGAAAGCCCCCGGCGACGAACCGCTCGGCCAAGCTGAGTTCCCCAACCAGACTCCGGTCGCTTGCATGGGTCGTTCAGGCATGGCGAGGTTTCCTCCTGAAGGCATTGCTTCGGAGGGTATTATATCAGATTGGCAAGCACGGGTGTATAGTCGTCCAATGGCAAAGTGTAACCCATTCTCTTGAATAGGATAAGAAGATCGAATCGGAAGAGAAAAGGGGGCATCATGCCCGACATTATTGTATGCTACCCCCTGAAAGGGAAAGGAGATGAAACGGTGAAAACTGGGAGTCACATCTTCCAGCACATCACTAACAAGCACAGTAGCTTTTGCTCGCACAGCTCGAATGCAAATTTGGAGTCGCCTGGAGTAGAGTAAAAGGCGCTGCGTTTGTATGCTCTACGCGCAATAAATTCTAACGCTACAGGTAGTAATGGTATTTGCCACCACTACTCTTGGAAAAATAACGATGCTATATTTGATGCCGGGTGAATTAGAGAATCTACAAAATGGAACATTCACCTTAGACTGTCCTACTATAACGCTCAAGCAAATGAGTTTAAAAGCAAAGCTATCGTTTTCAGGATCTGGTTTCATATCTTACAATAATCTGCGAAGACTTAGCTTCAAAATGTTCACCAAGAAAGCTTCTCCGCATCTAGATCCTTTCGAACCAAGAAAAACGAAAGCTGGAGAATTGATCACAAAAGAAGAATACTTCAAACTAACCGCCATAGATGCAACCGGGAAGAAATGGACTGCATCATTTGTACTTCCTCGCTGTACCTCTCCGATAAACAATAAAAGAATAGTACTTGAAGGCACGCTTGACCGAATTTCAACAGATGCATACTGGCCTGGCGTCAAATTATCTCCGAGTTACAAACTCTACCTGCTCGAAAATGTCGAGTTACCATGCAATACCGCAGTTCATACTGAAGAAACAATAGATGGGAAACGAGGGTCAAGTTCGACTAGGTATTGTATCGCCAAATTTGAAGCCTGCGGCCACAACATAACTGTGAAATGCGATAAGAGCGCAAGTTTTTTGGCTGCCGAGGCAATAGCCAATCATTCAGTTTTATTTTTCTTAAAGCGATTGCACGAAGTACTGATTTTCGTACTAGGCCAAAAACTTTCAAGCCACATTCAAATTTCGACTGCCGGTATCAAATCAAAATTAGAGATTATCAGCGATCCTTATTTTATTAAGGATCCACGCCACGGACAACCGCCCTTAGCCAATCGTTTTGAACTCAAAAATGACTTTTACAAACTTTTTGATTTATATTTGGGGTTCATTTGCAAGAATAGGAAGGATTCGTGGCACAAGTTTACCGAATATATTCATATTATTCATGAGTCGAGACACTCTTCCCTTCAAGCCCAGGCGCTAGCGCTCTCGGTCGCAGTAGAAGGCATTGCGAAATGTCTTGTAAATAAGACATCGCCTGTGAATAGCAAGGCAAGAGAAGAATTAATGAACGCGCAAGATATTATTAATCAAACAAATCTTGACTCCAAACTTAAGAAAAGAATATGCGGGGCTATTGGTTCGTGGAATAACCCCAACGTAAATCAACTTCTTTCTCAGTTTTTCGAAAGAGGGTTAATCGATAGTTCGTTACTGGAGGACTGGAAGAAATTGCGCAACATATCCGTGCATGCCGATTCATCGAACTCACGGGAATTTCAAAAAATTATTTCATTGTGTGATTCGGCATTAACTCTTTGCTATCAAATGGTCTTTTGCGCCATTGGATATACGGGTCCATTCAAAGATTATTCAACACCAGGTTGGCCAAGTAAACCCTATCCTCCAATTAAGCCATCCATTTCAGTTCCAATCAAATCAGATTTAATGTGATTGTTTTTGCTCCGGCACGTGGCCCGGGATGCCGTCCGGGCGGTACTGGTGCTTGCTCATGGAGATTCCGAGTTCCTCGCCGCGCTGGAGCAGGCGCTCGCGGGCGTAGACCTTGGACTCGCGCGTTTCCGAGACCACATTGTAGGTCGTGGAGAGCGCGATGGCGTCGACCGGGCAGGCTTCCTCGCACATGCCGCAGTAGATGCAGCGCAGCAGGTCGATCTCGAAGCGCTTGGGGTAGCGTTCGCGGTCCTTCCAGTCGGCCGGGACGGCCTCGGCTTCGATGTGGATGCACTCCGCCGGACAGGCCGCCGCGCACATGAAGCACGCGACGCACTTCACATGGCCGGCCTCGTCCTTCTTGAGGTAGTGCTCGCCACGGTAGCCTTCGCTGGGGACGTGGAACTTGCGCGGGTCTTCGCGGTGCGTGCCGTCGTAATCGACGGTGAAGGTCTTCTTGAAGAGATGGCTGAAGGTATTGCCCAGGCCCTTGACGATCTCGGGCAGGTACATCTTCTCGACCCAGTTCAACTCCACGTTGCCCGGCGCGAGGAACGCGCCCGAAGGCAACACCGGCGTCGGCGTCGCCGCGCCGTGGCCGTCGTGCCCGTGTCCATGTCCATGTCCATGTCCACCTGCCATACCGAGCTCCTTTATTAACTCATTTTGGATTTCCGATTTTGGATTACTTCGTTCGCTTTGCTTCTCCACAGTTCAATCCAAAATCGCAAATCCAAAATGCTTACCGGATGTTGATCAGCGCCGTCAGCACGATGTTCGCCAGGGCGACCGGGATGATGCCTTTCCAGCCGATGCGCATGAGCTGGTCGTAGCGGAAGCGCGGGAGCGTCCAGCGCACCCACATCGAGAAGACCACGAAGGCCATCGTCTTCACGCCGAACGAAACCAGCGAGAGCAGTGTCGCGATGAGCGGTCCGGCACCCTCGCGGATGGCCTCGTAGAACGGGTAGTGCCAGCCGCCAAGGAAGAACGTTGCGAGCAACCCGCCCATGGTCAGCATCGCGATGTACTCGCCTTGGAAGAACATGCCGAACTTCATCGAGCTGTATTCGGTATGGTAGCCGCCGATCAGTTCGGCCTCGCACTCGGGCAGGTCGAAGGGCAGGCGGTTGTTCTCGGCGAAGGCGCAGATCAGGAAGAGCATGAACGCGAGCGGCTGGCGGAAGATGCCCCAGTGCCAGAAGCCGCCTTCGACCTGCTGCGCGACGATCGATACGGGCTCGACGGTCTGGTACTGCATCGCGACGGCGATCAGCGCCATGCCGAGGCCAATCTCGTAGGAGATCATCTGCGCCGTGGCGCGGATGCCGCCGAGCAGCGCGTACTTGTTGTTGCTCGCCCAGCCGCCCAGCGCCACGCCGTAGGCCGAGAGGCTGGCCACCGCGAGCACCCACAGAAATCCGACGCCGACATCCGCGACGACCAGCGGGACAGCGGTATCGCCGACTTGCAGATCTGCGCCGATGGGGATCACGGCAAAGGCGAGGAACGGAGGCAGCAGCGCGAAGAAGGGCGCGAACTCGTAGAGGTAGCGTTCGACCTGCGGCGGGATGATGTCTTCCTTCGCGATCAGCTTGATGGCGTCGGCCAGCGGCTGGAGCAGCCCGCCGAGCACGCGTTTCTCGCCCATCTTAAAGCCGAAGACTTCGAGCGGGCTGTCGGGCCCGAAGAGGCCGACGCGGTTGGGGCCCATACGCTCCTGGATCAGCGCGCAGATCTTGCGCTCCAGGTACACCAGCAGCGGCACGATGGCCAGAATCCCGCCGAAGACAAGCAGGATCGGGATCAGTTTCCAGAGGTACGGAGCCATGTCGCGTTTCTACTCCCTAGGGTTGTCGACAGCGGTAACGGAAGTGAACAGTAAACAAAGTGATTAGTAACAACCTGCATCACTGGCGGTTCCGCTGCCGTTCAATTTCGTTACTGTTCACATCTGTTACTGATCACTTCCGTTACTGTTCACTTCCGTTACTGTTCGCTTCCGCTACCGCTCACTTCCGTTCACTTCACTTCCTGGACCGCAGGCGCCAAGCCCTTCTTGCCCAGCGTCAGATGCGTCTGGCCTGCCAGCGGCGGGTACTGCTCGGCCATGCGGCGGAAGACTTCGCGCGCGGAGAGCAACTTCGACACCGCGTCCGGCGCGCCCGCGCCCTTGGCCACGCGCTGGAGCACGGCGAGATCGTCGTTGCCCTGTCCGAGCGGGTCGATGGCGCGGCGCAGCACCTGCGCGCGGCCGTCCTTGTTCACGAAGACACCGTCCTTCTCGGCAAAGCTCGACCCCGGCAGCACGACGCCCGCTTTCTGCGAGAGCGCCCCGCGCTGGAGGTCCTGCACAATCACGAGAGGGACCTTGGACATGGCTTCGAGCAGTTCGGCGGACGGTTCGAAGTGCGGCATCGAGGAGACGATGTAGAGCGCCTTCAGCTTGCCCGCGTTGGCAGCGGCGATGATCTGCTGCGCTTTGGCTTCGGTGCCTTCACCAAAGATCAGCTTCGCGCCTGCGCGGTTGGGGTTGTGGTCGGCCTCGATCTTGAACTTGGGGAACTCTGCGGCCTGCCAATCGGCCTGCGCGAGAACTCCTATTTGCTCGGACTTGAGCGTATCCTTAAAGAGCGTCTTGAGGACGTGCATCTCTTCGAGCGTGAGCCACGCGGAGGCCAGCGCGGCGACGCCGTCTCCCCCGCCCTTCGCGGCCTCAGCGAGCTTCTTGCCGGCCTCTTCGCAGGCGGAGACGACCGGCCAGGCTTCGTCCTTGATGCGCCCCTGCATGATGCGCTGGTCGGCGTTGATGTAGTGGAAGTCGTGGCGGCCGCGGTCGCACATCCACCAGCCGTTGACGTCGGTGTTCTCGCGCGGGACCAGCCGGCGCACGTACTGCTTGAGTGCGTGGACTTCGATGTTGCAGCCCTTGCTGCAATCCGGGCAGACGCTGGGCGTGCGCTGGAAGTACCAGGCGCGGTACGTGAACATCAGGTCCTTGTCGATAAGCGCGCCAACAGGGCAGATATCGACGATGTTGCCCTGGAGTTCGTTGTTCACCGGATGGCCGGGCGCGATGGATATCTCGCTGCGGTCGCCGCGGTTGGAGACGTAGAGTTCGCTCGTGCCGCTCACCTCGTCGAGGAAGCGCACGCAGCGCGTACAGGTGATGCAGCGGTCGGTCCAGAGCTTGATGCCGAGCATCTGCTCCGGCCCGTAGAGGTCCTTGGGCGGCTTCTCGTTCTTGGCTTCGAGGAAGCGGCTGTCGGCCTTGCCGTGCTCGTAGCTGTTGTTCTGGAGCATGCACTCGCCGGCTTTGTCGCAGACGGGGCAGTCCAGCGGGTGGTTGATGAGCAGGAACTCCATTACCCACTTGCGCGCCTCGAGCACCGCGGCCGATTCGGTCTCGATCACCATGCCGCGCGGGTTCAGCGGCTCCTTGCAGGAGATCGTCGGCTTGGGGTAGCGCTCGAACGGCTGCTTGGCGAGCTGCAGGCCGAGCATGGGCTTGCCGGACATCACGTCGATGGTGTTGACGTAGCACATGCGGCAATTGCCGTCAGGTTCGAGCCCCGGGTGATAGCAGAAGTGCGGGACGTCGTAGCCGAGATCGTGCAGCGCGCCGATAAGCGTGCGGTACTTCTTGGGATTGATGAAGTGGTCGGTGCCGTTGACGCGCAGGGTCATCATGCCGTCCGGCGCTTTGGGCAGCTTAATGACGGGGTCCGGCGGCTTGGGCGGACCGCCCGCAGGCGGAGCACCGGCGGCCGCAGCAGGCGCGGGAGCCCCCGCCGGCGGAGCCGCGGGCTTTGGAGCGTCGGGCTTTTTATCTTCGGCCATTTTTACCGTTCCCTGATCCCTGAGCTCTGAATTCTAACCCCTGCCGTTAGAGCGGTATCGCGTCCTTCACCATCGTCTTGCCATGCTCGCAGAAGTATTTGAACTCTTCCTTGAACTTGATCACCAGCGCGGCCAGCGGCATCGCGCACGAGTCGCTCAGCAGGCAGATCGTGGTGCCCGACATCTGGCTCGCGACGCTCATCAGCATGTCGATGTCTTCGGGGCGGCCCTTGCCGTGGTAGATGCGCGCGACGATCTTCTCGAGCCAGCCCGTGCCTTCGCGGCAGGGCGTGCACTGGCCGCAGGATTCGTGGTGGTAGAAGCGCACGAGGTTGTAGGCGACGCCGACCATGCAGGTGCGTTCGTGCATGGCAATGACGCCCGCGGAGCCCAGCAGCGAGTTGTTTGCGAGCAGCGTGTCGAAGTCCATCTGCATCTCGAGATTGTCGGTCTTCTCCTTGCCGTCGGTGCCGGTGTACGGCCCGTTGTACTTCATCACCGGCATGGACGAACCGCCGGGAATCACGGCCTTGAGCGGGATGTCGTCGATCGTGCCGCCGCCGAGTTCGTAGATGAGGTCCTTCATCGTCGTGAGCATCGGGTACTCGTACAGGCCGGGCTTCTTTACGTGTCCGGAGAGGCAGTAGACCATGCCGCCGGGGCTCTTGGGCGGGCCGATCTTCGCCAAGTTTTCCGCGCCCATGTTGACGATGCCGGGCAGGCTGGCGAGCGTCTGCGTGTTGTGGACGAGCGTCGGGCAGCGCCACGCGCCTTCTACGACCGGGAACGGCGGCTTGATCTTGGGGTAGCCGCGGTCGCCTTCCAGCGAGCTGAGCAGGCCGGTCTCTTCGCCACAGATGTACGCGCCCGCGCCGCGATGCGGCGTGACATGGAAGTTAAGGCCGGTCCCGAGCACGTTCTTGCCGAAGAAGCCGGCCTTGTAAGCCTCCGCGACCGCCGCGACCAGATGCTCGAACTCCACGACGTACTCGCCGCGAATGTAGAAGAACGCGTCCTCGATGCCCATCGTGTGCATGGCGATGAGGATGCCTTCGAGGACCATGTGCGGGTTGTAGGTGACGATTACGCGGTCTTTGCAGGTGCCGGGCTCGGACTCGTCGCAGTTGATCGCGAGGTAGCGCGGCTTCTTGGATTTGAAGTCGAAGAAGCCCCATTTCATGCTCGCCGGAGCGCCCGCGCCGCCGCGCCCGCGCAGGTTGGACTTCTTGATCTCGTCGATCATCGGCGGGACGTTGTTCGTCGCCGGATCGCGGGGCATGGCGAGGATCTTGCGCGCGGCCGCGTAGCCGCCCTTCTTGAGGTAATTCTCAAGCGTCCATTCGCCCTTCTTGTACGCGCCGTCCATCAGGATCGGCTTATATTCTTTGACAAGCATCGCGTCGCCCCTGCCTTACTTTTGGATGTTTTGCCCGAAACAGAGCACATACCCGTTGCAGTCCTCGATGTCGAAGTCGCGGCAGCCGTACTCCTGGTCGCAGAGCCCGCGTGGAATCTTCACGCCCTTCGCCTGGAACTCCGCGTGCACCGCGTCCACGTCTTCTACCCAGAGATATGCATTCCAAGCCGAGTCTTCCGGGTCCACCTTGGCGTTCGGCCGGACCTGCCCCGGCATCTGCTTCAGCATCACGCAGACGCCGTCGCGCCTGACGATTGCGAAACACGGCGGCTCGCCCCACAACCGGTCGAACCCGAAGCCCAGCTTGTCGCGGTACCAGTTCGCGGACTTGACCACATCGTCCACGAAGAGATACGGCGCGATGGCTTTGATCTTGACCGCCATCCTACTTCCCCGCCGGATACGCTTCGACGAGCGGCGACCACTGCTTGCAGCCGCCTTCCAGCGTCGGGCCGTTCGAGAGATGCGGCGGCGTCTTGCCTTCGCGCAGCGCAGCCACGATCTCCTTCACCTTCTGCGGCGTCAGGTTCTCGAAGTAATCGTCGTTGATCTGGGCGACCGGCGCGGTGGTGCAGGAACCGAGGCACTCCACCTTCTTGAGCGTGAAGAGCTTGTCTTTGTCCGTTTCGCCGATACCGAGTTTGAGTTCTTCCTTGAAGCACTGAACCATGTTGTGCGCGCCGCGCAGGGCGCAGGGCAGGGTCTGGCAGACCATGACGACGTACTTGCCGTCCTCGGGCCGCCGGTAGTGCGAGTAGAACGTGAAGACGCCGTAGACGAACGAGGGCGGCAGGTCGAGTTCCTTGGCAACGTAATCCATGGACTCGGTGTCCACGAAGCCCTGCTGGACTTCGACCAGGCGCAGCGCGGAGAGCAGCACGGCCTGCTTGGTCGGGTAGCGCTTCAGGAGCCAATCGAACTGCTTGCGCGCCTTCTCGTTGAATGCGAATGCCATGTACGCCCTTCACCTTTCTACATGGGTCTACTTGAGCTTCCGGTCCCGCCGCAGCGCCTTCCAAATCCACGCCAGAATGCCGAACACCAGGCAGGCCGCGCCCACAAAGAAGAACGAGATCCAGACGTGAAACTCGTTGTCCTTTTCGCGCACCAGCCACGAACTGAACGTCAGCACGCCGCCAATGAAGAAGAGACTCAGGCCCATCAGCAGCAGCTTGCCGTGCGTCTCGGCCGACCAGTCCAGCAGCACCCGCACCACGAACGACATCTGCGGCTGCGCTTTTACGGCTTTGGTACGCTCCGGCATCTTCTCCGGGCTCTTTGCCGGCTTCTCTTTCTCTTCGCGCGCGGGTCCGCCGTCCTTGTCCGCCACGCGCCCTTCCCCCGCCCCGCGTTCAGCGGTCCAGTTCGCCCGCGATCACGTTCAAGCTCGAAAGCACCGCCACCGCGTCGGAGAACATCTTGCCTTCCGACTGGATCGGGAAGGTCTGCAACTGGTAGAAGCTCGGCGGCCGGATGCGCACGCGGTACGGCAGGCCCGTGCCGTCGGAGACGAGGTAGAAGCCGAGTTCGCCGTTAGGGGTCTCGGTGCAACTGTAGACCTCGCCCTTGGGCGGAATCACGCCGTGGCCGGGCATCATGATCTTAAAGTGGTGGATCAGGCTTTCCATGTCGTGGTAGACCATGTCCTTGGTCGGCAGCGTGACCTTGTGGTCGAGCGCGCTGACCGGGCCGCCGGGGAGCTTGTCCAGGGCCTGCTTAATGATCTTCACCGACTCCTTCATCTCGGCGAGGCGCACGAGGTAGCGCGCGTAGACATCGCCTTCGAAGCGCACGGGGATCTTGAAATCAAAATCGTTGTAGCAGAGGTACGGGCGCGCGCGGCGTACGTCGTAGGCCACGCCGGTCGCGCGCAGCACGGGACCGCTGACGCCGTAGGCGATGGCCTGTTCGCGCGTGAGCTTGCCCACGCCGATCGTGCGGTCCATGAAGATGCGGTTGCGGCTGAGCATGTACTCGATCTCGCCCAGCATGTCCGGGAACTTCTCTATGAAGCCGCGGACGATCTCGGGGAAGTCCTTGGGCACGTCTTTAAAGATGCCGCCAATGCGCGTCCAGCTTGTGGTCAGCCGCGCGCCGGTGACGGCCTCGAAGATGTCGTAGAGCTTCTCGCGCTCGATGAACGACCAGAGCATGGTCGTGAACGCGCCCAGGTCCATGCCCTGCAGGCCGACGGAGATGATGTGGTCGGCGATGCGGGAGAGCTCGGCCATGATCACGCGCACGTACTGGCCGCGCGGCGGGACCTTGACGTCGAAGAGTTCCTCGCAGGCGACGGCGAAGCCGATGTTGTTGTTCAGCGGCGAGAGGTAATTCGCGCGGTCGGAGATCACGACGAACTGGTTGTAGTTGCGGTACTCGCCGAGCTTCTCGAAGCCGGTGTGCAGGAACCCGATCTCGGGGTCGCACTTCACGACCACTTCGCCGGCGATTTCGAGCTTGAAGCGCAGCGTCCCGTGCGTGGCGGGGTGCTGCGGCCCGAGGTTCATGGCCATGGTCTTGTAGACCGCGCTGGTGGCATGGGGCGCGATCTTTTCGACGGTCTCGACCGGGTTGCTCATTACATCGGTTCCTTACAGTTCCAGTTTTGCGCCAGCCGTACAACCCACATACCAGTTAACCCGCAAATCGCTCCGGTTCACGCTTCCGGAATCTCGGTGTACTTCGGGAAGTTGTCGCGCTCGCCGCGGCCCTTGAGCGGGTAATCCTTGCGCAGCGGATGGCCCTCGTAATTCTCGGGCATCAGGATGCGGCGCAGGTCGCGGTGGCCCTTAAAGTTCACCCCGAACATGTCGAAGGCCTCGCGTTCGGCCCAGTTCGCGCCCAGGTACACGCTGGAGACCGTATCCACTTCCGCGGGATCTTCGGGCACGTACGTCTTGATGCGCAAGCGCGCGCCGTGCTCGAGACTCGTGATGTGGTACACCACCGTGAAACGCTCGGCGTACTTCGGCTGCATCTCGTCGGGCAGACGCAGGGTGTCCACGCAGGTGAGGTCCGTGAACATCTCGAACTTCGCGTCGTCGCGCAGGAACGTGAGCACCTTAACGATGCTCTCGCGCTTGACGTGCAGGCACGGCTGGCCGCGGAACTCGGTCCAGTCGAGCACGCTCGCGCCGAAGGTCTCGCGCAGCTTCTTTTCCAGTTCCTTGAAGTCCAGGGCCATGCCTCGTCCTCTCGATTCGGTTCTAAAACGTAACGCGTAAAACGTAATGACCTGCTGCCGAATGCCGCTCTTACGTTTTACGCATTACGTTTTACGCGTCATCCGTTTTGCGCAGCGTCCTTGCCCGGCAGACTCAGCCGCGTGCCGGTGAGCTGCGGCGCGCCCGCGACGGCGTCCGAGACCAGGTTCACCGGCTGGAAGTCGAGCGGGTGCTTGGTGCGGTCGTAGAGCTTGGTCTGGCGTTCGCCGCGCTTGATGCGTTCGCGGATGAGCATCACCGCGTCGATAAGGCTCTCGGGACGCGGCGGGCAGCCGGGGATGTAGACATCCACCGGGATGAACTGGTCCACGCCCTGGATCAGCGTGTAGGTGTCGAAGACGCCGCCCGAGGACGCGCACGCGCCCATGCTGATGCACCACTTGGGCTCGGGCATCTGGTTGTAGATCTCGATGAGCACCGGCATCATCTTGATGGAGATGCGCCCGCTCACGATCATCAGGTCGCTCTGGCGCGGCGAGAAGCGGATCACTTCGGCGCCGAAGCGCGCGAGGTCGTAGCGGCTGGAGAGCGTCGCCATCATCTCGATCGCGCAGCAAGCGGTGCCGAAGGGCATCGGCCAGAGCGCGTTGCGGCGGCCCCAGTTGACCAGTTCTTCGATCTTGGTGGTGATGTATCCACCCGAGCCGGACTTGTCGGCCTGTCCGGGCAGCGCGGGTGTTTGCGGTGTCTCGCTCATGATGGTCGTTGCCTTTCCGGCGGGCCGCCCTCCCCCAACTCCGGCCGCCTGGTTACTCCCACTCCAGCGCGCCGCGCTTGATCAGGTAGAGCAGGCCCAGGCCGAGCACGGCGACGAACGCCAGCACTTCGCCGAGGCCCGTCATGCCCAGTCTCTGGTACGCCACGGCGTAGGGCAACAGGAAGACGGTCTCGATGTCGAAGAGCACGAAGAGGATCGCCACGAGGTAGAACTTGACCTCGAAGCGTTCGCGCGCGCTCCCGAGCAGCGGCACGCCGCATTCGTAGGTGTCGAGTTTGCCCTTCTTGGCTTTGCCCGTGCCGAGGAACTTGGTCGCGACGCGGACTAGGCCCAGGATCACCAGGCCCATGACGACGACCAATCCCGAGAAGATCAGGATGGAGACGATTTCCGGCGAGCCGCTCATGGAGTTTGTCCCGGTTCTTGAGCCTAAACCTTATGGTTACCTAATGAGCTAAGGCGGATCGTACTCCGCGCCTTCAAGCTGTCAAATGGGTATGAAAAAGGCGCGCCGCAAGCAGGCGCGAAAGTGGGAACTCCATGTATTGCAGGAAGTTGCGCATGCAGGAACGCTGCGCGCGAGTACCTCTTATATGGGTATTACTGGAAGACGACGAGCAGATCGCCGACGTCGACCTTGTCGCCCTTCTGCGCGGGCACTTCAGCCACGACGCGGTTCTCGGACGCGGTCACGTTCACCTGCATCTTCATGGCCTCGAGGATCAGGAGCACATCACCCTTCTTGACCTCGCTGCCCTTGCTGACCTTCACTTCGGAGACGATGCCGGGCATGTTCGCGCCGAGGTGGTGCAGGTTGCCGTCCTCGGCCTTGCGCCGTTCCTTCACCGTGCCCTTGACCTTGCGGTCGCGCACGATGGCCTCGCGCGGCGAGCCGTTGAGCTCGAAGTAGACCTTGCGCGTGCCTTCCTTCGAAGGCGGCGAGATCGAGAGCAGCTTGATGATCAGGGTCTTGCCGGGCTCGATCTCGACGTAGATCTCCTCTTCCAGTTCCATGCCGAAGAGAAAGTTCTTGGTCGGCACCGGCGAGACGTCGCCGTACTTGTTGCGGTGCGTGGCGAACTCCTCGAAGACCTTTTCGTAGAGCGCCGCGGCCAGCGCGTCGCGGAAGCCGCTCTCGGGCCCGAAGCGCTTCACGAGGCTTTCCAGCAGATGCCCCAGCGGAACCGGCTTGAGCAGCGCGCCGGCGCGCTTCTTGAGGGGCTTGCGGTTTTTGAGGATGATCTTCTGCAGGTTCTTGTCGAAGCCGCCGGGCGGGAACCCAATGTAGCCCTGGAAAAACTGGACGACGGACTCGGGGAAGCTGAGGTGCTTGCCCTTGGCCGGCACGTCGGCAGCGGTGAGATTGTTCGAGACCAGAAACAGCGCCATGTCGCCGATGATCTTGCTGCTGGGCGTCACCTTCACGATGTCGCCGAAGAGGAAGTTGACCGCGCGGTACTGCTCCTTGATCTGCTCCCACTTCCCTTCCAAGCCCAGCGCCTGCGCCTGCTGCTGCAGGTTCGTGTACTGGCCGCCGGGCATCTCGTGCTCCCATACTTCCGCGGTGCCCGCGCGCATGTCGCTCTCGAACGGATAGTAGAACTTGCGCACGATCTCGAAGTAATCGCCGATCTTGTTGAAGGCTTTCAGGTCCAGCCCGGTGTCGCGGTCGCTGTCGCGCAGAATGGCGATCAGCGAGTTCAGGTTCGGCTGGCTAGTGAGCCCGCTCATGCTGGCGACGGCGCAATCGACGGCGTCCACGCCGGCCTCGGCGGCCTTGAGCAGCGTCGCGGACTGCGCGCCGCAGGTATCGTGCGTGTGGAAGTGGATCGGGATGCCGATCTCGTTGCTTAGGGCCTTCACCAGCGTGGTCGCGGCGTAAGGCTTGCAGAGGCCCGCCATGTCTTTGATGCCCAGGATATGCGCGCCGCGTTTCTCCAGCTCCTTCGCGAGCTTCACGTAATACTTGATGCCGTACTTCGCGCGCGCGGAGTCGTGGATATCCGCTGTGTAGCAGATGGCGGCCTCGCAGACGCGCCCGCTCTCGAGCGCCGCGTCGATGGCAACTTCCATGCCCGGAATCCAGTTCAGCGCGTCGAAGATGCGGAAGATATCCATGCCCGCACGCGCGGATTCGAGGATGAACTCGCGGACCACGTTGTCCGGGTAATTCGTATAGCCGACGGCGGAGCTGCCGCGCACGAGCATCTGAAAGAGGATGTTCGGAATCTTCGCGCGGAGCTGGACGAGGCGCTCCCAGGAGTCCTCTTTAAGGAAGCGCATCGCGGTGTCGAACGTCGCGCCGCCCCACATCTCCATGCTGAAGAGCCCGCTGCATGCGCGCGCGTAGTAGTCGGCCACGGCAAGCATGTCGTAGCTGCGCATGCGGGTCGCCAGCAGCGACTGGTGCGCGTCGCGGAAGGTGGTGTCGGTGATCAACAGGCGCTTCTGCGCCTTCATCCATTCCGCCAGGCCCTTCGGCCCGCGCTCGAAGAGAATCTGCTTCGTTCCCGCGGGGATATCCTTGTGGCCCGGCGCGGTCTTGCGCGGCGGTTGGGCGGGCTCGGCAAAGACCGGCGGCGCCGCGGGCACGACATGCGCGGGGCTCTTGAGGCCCTCGCCGACGATGGCGTTCCCGTTGACCGAGATCTCGGCCAGAAAGTTGAGCAGCTTGTTGGCGCGGTCGCGCGGTTCCTTCCAGGTAAAGAGCGCCGGGTTGGCCTCGATGAAGCCCGTGTCGCACTTGCCTTCGAGAAACGTCGGGTGCCGCAGCACGTTCATCAGGAAGGGAATGTTGGTGGAGATGCCGCGCACGCGGAACTCGCTTAAGCCGCGAAAGAGCCGCGCGGCAGCCTCGATGAAGTCCGTGCCGGTCGCGGTCACCTTCACCAGCAGCGAATCGTAGTACGGCGTGATCACCGCGCCGCCGAAGGCCGTGCCGCCGTCGAGGCGCAGGCCGAAGCCCGCAGCCGAGCGGTACGTGCTGATGCGGCCGTAGTCGGGCGCGAAGTTCTTCGCGGGGTTCTCGGTGGTGATGCGGCACTGGATCGCGTAGCCGCGGTGCTCGAGTTTATCCTGCGCGGGCACGCGCACTTGCGAATCGGTGAGCTTGTAGCCTTCGGCGATGCGGATCTGCGCCTGGACCAGGTCGACGCCGGTGATCATCTCCGTGACGGTGTGCTCGACCTGGATGCGGCTGTTCATCTCGATCAGGTAGAGCGCGTCGTCCTCGCCCATGAGGAACTCGACGGTGCCCGCGTTCTGGTAGCCCGCGGCCTTGGAGAAGCGCACGGCCATCTCGCAGAGTTCCGCGCGGCGCTTCTCGTTGAGCGAGAGGCTGGGCGCGATCTCGATCACCTTTTGGTGGCGGCGCTGGATCGAGCAGTCGCGCTCGAAGAGGTGGACGATGTTGCCGTGCCGGTCGCCCAGGATCTGGACTTCCAAATGTTTGGGATGGACGACCATCTTCTCGATGTAGCACTCTTTGTTGCCGAAGGCCGTCTGCGCCTCGCGCTGCGCAAGCGGGAAGAGTTCTTTCATCTCGGCGTCGTTGCGCACGACGCGGATGCCGCGCCCGCCGCCGCCGTGGCTCGCCTTCACCATTAGCGGGTAGCCGCAGGTATGCGCGAACTGCGTCGCCGCGTGAATATCGGCGACGGGACCGTCGGAGCCTGGGATCACCGGAATGCCAAGTTTTTGAGCGAGTCTCCGCGCACTGACTTTGTCGGAGACCTTGCGCATCTGGTCCGGGCCGGGACCGACCCAGATCAGGCCCGCCATGATCACCTTCTCGGCGAACTCGGAGTTCTCGGAGAGGAAGCCGTAGCCCGGATGGATCGCGTCCACGCCCTTCTCGAGCGCCAGATGAACGATCTCGTCCATGCCGAGGTACGCCGCGACGGGGCCTTTGCCTTCGCCCACGAGGTATGCCTCGTCGCACTTGTAGCGGTGCAACGCGAGCTTGTCCTCATTGCTGTAGATGCCGACCGTCCCAATGCCCATCTCGGTACAGGCGCGGAAGACGCGGATCGCGATTTCGCTGCGGTTGGCGACGAGCAGCTTATGAATCGGCCGGATGCCGCGGCGCTTGGCCTCTTCGGGACTCGGCTGGTCGTGCAGCGCCGCAACGGGATGGGCCAGCAGCGCCGGAGGATGAGCTTTGGATCGTTCTTTGGACATGATGGTTCCGCGCCGCGTTCTCGTAGCCCTGCAAACCCTGTCAGGAAAGGCGCGCCTTTATACGACGCGGCGGCGGCGCTGGCAAGAAAAGGGAGCGAAGCCTTATTCACCGCAGAGACGCGGAGAAAAGCACGGCATTACTTTCCAATCCATAAGGATTGCAGTTCTCTGCGTCTCCGCGCCTCTGCGGTGAAATGGCCGCGCCCCGAACCCGCCTTGCCCGCGCACCGCTTTGCTTTATCGTCTGCGGGTTTGAACAGGAGGCGGACGTGAAGACGCACATTCTCTGCATCGACTGCCCGGACCAGAAGGGCATCGTCCACCAGATCACAGGCATTCTCTACCGGCACGGGCTGAACATCATCAGCAACGGCGAGCACGTCGATCACGCGGCCGGGCGCTTCTTCATGCGCACGGAGTTCATGGGCGAGCAGTCGCAGCTCCCCGGCCTTACGGAACTGAAGGCCGTCCTCCCCGCCGAGCACAACCTGCGGCTCGTCGAGAAGCGCAAAAAGAACATCGTCATCATGGTCAGCCGCGAGCCGCACTGCCTGGGCGACCTGCTCATCCGCCACGCCTTCGACGCGCTGCAGGCCAACGTGCTGGCCGTCGTCGGCAATCACGACCGCCTGCAGCCGCTCGTCGAGAAGTTCGGCATCCCCTATCACTTCGTCACGCACGAAGGCAAGGAACGCGCGCAGCACGAGGCCGAGATCGGCGCGGCGGTCGCGCACTATGCCCCGGAGTACGTCGTGCTCGCCAAGTACATGCGCGTGCTCAGCGCGGACTTCGTCCACCATTACAAGCACCGCATGATCAACATCCATCACTCGTTTTTGCCTGCGTTCATCGGCGCGAACCCGTACCGCCAGGCGTACGAACGCGGCGTGAAGATCGTCGGCGCGACGGCGCATTACGTGACGACGGACCTCGACGAAGGCCCGATCATCGCGCAGAGCGTGATTCCCGTGAACCAGACCCACGACGCCAAGGAGATGGCCCAGGCCGGCGCCGACGTCGAGAAGAACGTCCTTTCGCAGGCGCTCAAACTGGTCCTCGACGACCGCGTCTTCGTCCACGGCAACCGGACGGTGATCTTCGACTGAGCGGCAGGCGTCAGGGGGGCCGGGAAAGAACGCCATGGCCCGCTCTCCTCTGAAGACCGATCCCCCTCACGGTATCCTGCCTCCGATCCTGTTCATCTTGTTCCCCGTCCCGTTCCCTTGCAGTCCGCGACCGCTCCGATAGCTTACCAAGCGCCTGAAGTAAGCTCGAAACGGAGGTGGTACGCATGGCCCGATCCACCGGCATCAGCGACCGGCTGCCGAAGCAGCCCGCCGACCACCGCTACCGCGCGGTGCTGCTCCTGGGCGCGCCCGGTTCGGGCAAGGGCACGCAAGGCGGCATTCTCAAGAACATCCCGGGCTTCTTCCACTTCTCGATGGGCGACGCGCTGCGCAACATCGATATCCACAGCCCGCTGGGCAAAGTCTTTTACGATTACACGAGCCGCGGCGAACTGGTGCCCGACGAGTACGTCATCAAGTTCTGGGCGATGACGCTCGACGCCCACGCGACGCTCGGCGACTTTAAGCCGCTGGCCGACCTCTTGGTGCTCGACGGCATCCCGCGCACGCTCAATCAGGCGAAGATCATGGAGAAGTACATCGACGTGCTGAAGGTCATCCACCTCGTCTGCCGCGACGAGAAGGTGATGTTCGAGCGCCTGCGCCGCCGCGCGCTGAAAGAGAACCGGGTGGACGACGCCGACGAGAAGGTGATCCGCCGCCGCTTGAAGGTGTACGAAGAGTCGACCAAGCCGGTGCTCGACAACTACCCCGGGGACAAGGTCACGGAGGTGGAGAGCCAGGGTTCGCCCGCGCGCGTCGTCTTCGATATCCTGAAGGTGCTCTCGCCGATCCAGGACCAGCACTACACCGGCGTCGCGGGTTAACCGCGCAACCGCAAGGACACCGCCATGGCCGCCGCCGCAAAGACGAAGCGCCTCAAAGCGCCGGACCTGCCCTACCGCCCGCGCGATCCCAAGAAGTACGCTCCCGCCATCGGCCTGATCGGCTGCGGCGGGATCACCCGCAGCCACCTGCGCGCCTACAAGGAAGCGGGCTACCGCGTCGCGGCGTTGTGCGACCTGGACGAAGGCCGCGCGAAGGAGCGCCAGAAGGAGTTCTACCCCAAGGCGCGCATCTACACCGACCATCGCGAACTGCTGAAGAACGCCGAGCTCGAGGTCGTCGATATCGCCACGCATCCGTCGGTGCGAGCCGCGCAGATCGAAGACGCGCTGAACGCGCGCAAGCACGTCCTGAGCCAGAAGCCGTTCGTGGTGGACCTCGACTTTGGCGAACGCATGGTCGCGCTCGCCGCGAAGAAAGGCGTGAAGCTGGCCGTGAACCAGAACGGCCGCTGGGCGCCGAACTGGAGCTACATGCGCGAAGCCGTGCGCGCGGGCGCCATCGGCGCACTCTTCGGCGCGCACCTGTCCGTGCACTGGAACCACGACTACATCCATAAACTTCCCTTCAACGAGATCCGCCACGCGATCCTCTACGACTTCGCGATCCACTGGTTCGATATCCTCGCATGCTTCATGGGCGACCGTAAGGCCGTGCGCGTGTACGGCTCGTGCACGCGCGCCCAAGGCCAGCTCTCCAAGCCACCGCTGCTCGGGCAGGCGCTGGTCGAGTACGAAGGCGCGCAGGCCTCGCTGATCTTCGACGCCTTCGTGCCCACGGGTCCGGAGACGCGCACCTTCTTAGGCGGCAGCAAAGGCAGCATCTCGAGCATCGGGCCGGGCCTGAACGAGCAGGTGGTGACGCTGATCACGGAGGCCGGCGCCGTTAAACCCAACCTCAAGGGAAGCTGGTTCCCCGACGGTTTTCATGGCACGATGGCCGAACTGCTCTGCGCGATTGAAGAGAAGCGCGAGCCGTACAACAGCGGCGCGAACAACCTCAAGAGCCTGGCGCTCTGCTTCGCGGCCCTGGCCAGCGCGGATGCGCACGAGGCCCGCACGCCCGGAACCGTCCGCACGCTGGCAACCTGAACTCTAAGGAATACGGATTATGCGCGGCACGGCGATTCTATCTCTGGTCCTCGCATTTGCCGGCTGGGCGAGTTACCTGCCGCTCTCGAAGCTGCCCTCATACCGCGCCACCATGTGGCCGATGTTTCTCATCCTCGCCGTCGCGCTGATACTGGCGGTGAAGGCGTTCACCCGCGCCACGGAGCCCAAAAAGGCGACGCGTGCCATCGCGGGCGTGGGCGGCGTCATCGCTCTGCTGATCGTGCCGGTCTATTTCCTCATGCTGCGCGTCCCCGAGCAGAGCGGACGGCCGCAGGTCGGCCAGCGGATGCCGGGCGTGAACGTGGTGAACGAGTACGGCGACAAACTCTATACCGCCAGCTTCGTCACACACGGCCCGGTGCTGCTGGTCTTCTTCCGCGGGTTCTGGTGCGTCAACTGCATGGACCAGCTCCCCAATCTCACGATGGCGCAGAAGGCGCTCAAGGATCAGGGCGGCGAACTGATTGCGATCTCAATCGATTCCGTGGAGACCCTCAAGGCCGGGCGCAAGCAATATCCGAACCTGCCCGTGCTGCTGGCCTCCGACGAGTCCTGCGAGGCGATAAAAGCCTTGCATCTCACGCACGAGACGATGGGCAAGACGCTGGCCGCGCCCTCAACGATCCTCATCGACAAGGAAGGCATCGTTCGCTACGCGCACTACCCCAGCATCGTCTCCGACCGGCCGAACCCGCTCACCGTGGTGTATGAAATCCAGAAGCTCGGCCCGTTAGACGAAAAGACCGAAGACGGCAAGAACTGACGCCGCCCCACGAGCTCAAGCCGGCCCCGCCGCGGCGATCTCCTTCGGCACCTGCGCTTCGAACTCCTGGAAGTTCTTCTTAAAGAGCCCGGCGAGTTCGCGCGCCTTGGCATCGTACGCGGCCTTGTCCGGCCACGTATGGCGCGCCTGGAGGATCTCCGCCGAAACGCCCGGGCACGCGGACGGCACGCCAAACCGGAAGACCGGATCGGGCGTGAACGCGGCATCGTTTAACGCCCCCGAGAGCGCCGCGCGGACCACCGCGCGCGAGACGCCGATCTGCATGCGCTGGCCGACGCCGTACGCGCCCCCGCTCCAGCCCGTGTTGACCAGCCAGCAGTTCGCGCGGTGGTTGGCCATCAGTTTTCCGAGCAGCCCGGCGTACTCGGCCGGATGCAGCGCCATGAACGGCGCGCCGAAGCACGCGGAGAAGGTCGCCGCCGGTTCTTTGACGCCGCGCTCGGTGCCCGCCACCTTGGCCGTGTAGCCGCTGATGAAATGGTACATGGCCTGTTCCGGAGTGAGCCGCGCGATGGGCGGCATCACGCCAAAGGCGTCGCAGGTGAGCATCACGATGTTGCGTGGATGTCCGCCCACGCCATCCTTGACGACATTGGGCATGTGCGTGATCGGGTACGCGGCGCGGGTATTCTCGGTCATGCCCGCGTCGTCGAGGTTCACGCGGCGCGTCTCGAGGTCGAAAGCGACGTTCTCGAGCAGGGTCCCGAAGCGGCGCGTCGTCGCGTAGATCTCGGGTTCGGCTTCCGGGTTGAGCTTGATCACCTTGGCGTAGCAGCCGCCTTCCAGATTGAAGACGCCGCGCTCGCTCCAGCCGTGCTCGTCGTCGCCGATCATCGCGCGGTCCTTCTCGCTCGAGAGCGTCGTCTTGCCCGTGCCCGAGAGCCCGAAGAAGACGGCCGTGTCGCCGGCGGCGCCGATGTTCGCCGAGCAGTGCATGCTCAGCACGCTGCGCTGCGGCAGCAGGAAGTTCATGACGGTAAAGATCGACTTCTTGATCTCGCCCGCATAGCTCGTGCCGCCGATGATGACGGTCTTCTGCGCCAGGTTCAGGATCACGAACGCTTCGCTGTTGGTGCCGTCGTACTCGGGCATGGCGGAGAAGTTCGGGCAATGGATGACGGTGAAGTCCGGATCGAAGTTCCCGATCGTCTGCGGGTCGAACTCGCGGATGAACATCGTCCGCGCGAACAGGTTGTGCCACGCGGTCTCGGTGATCACGCGCACCTTCATGCGGTACGCCGGGTCCGCGCCGCTGTAGCAGTCCTGCACGAAGATGTCGCGGCCCTGGAGATACGCCTGCAGGCGGATCTTAAGCTGGTTGTAGTTCTGTTCCGAGATCGGCTTGTTGTGCTTGCCCCACCAGACGCGCTTTTCGGCGCTGGGCTCCTGCACGATGAACTTGTCGTTCGCCGAGCGGCCGGTGTAGTGCCCGGTTCGCACCACCAATGGCCCAAGGTGGCTGAGCCAGCCCTCGCGGCGGCGGATCGCCTCCTCGTAAAGCGCGGGCGTCGAGAGGTTGTGATAGACGTGCGCGGGGTGCGCGATGCCAACGTATTTAAGATCGACCATGACGGGCCTCCAGTTTTTGCGGCGAAGATACCATCCGGCACACGCTCGGGCCGTGAATGCCCGTAGTTGAGCAACTGCCGCGCCGAGATTTCGGTTTTGCGGATTTTATAATCTTTGGCGCGCAAGCGGGATAGAAGGGCGGTCAAATCCGGTCAGGTACGGATGCCGCCCGAAATCCGGCACACGCCGCTGGCAATTCAGCGCGCGGCCACGGCGTCCTTATCGAGCACGTCCGCGGCGATCCAGCCGGACATCATCACCATCGGCATGCCGGGTCCCGGATGCGCGGCGCCGCCGGCGAGGTACAGGCCGGGGATCTCCTTGCGCCGGTTCGCGGGCTTGAACGCGCCCATGTACTTGCCGTGGCTGGCGAGGCCGTAGATCGCGCCGTTGAGCACGTGGTAGCGGTCGTGAATGCTCTGCGGCGTGAGGTTGCCCTCGAACTCGATGCGCTCTTCGATGTCCGTCAGGCCCGCGGTGCGCTTGAGTTTCTCAAGAATGACTTTGCGGTAACCGGGCAGCATCTGCTCCCAGTCGTGGTGCGGGCGCAGATACGGCGTGTGGACGAGCACGTACAGCGCCTCGCCGCCGGCCGGTGCCGTATCCTTTTCGGTGCGCGTGGTCGCGGCGAGATAGCACGTCGGGTCGGGCGCGGGCTCGCCCTTGCCGTAGATGTACTCGAACTCTTCGTGCGGATCGCGCGAGAAGACGAAGTTGTGGTGCAGCAGGTGGTCGTAGGCTTTCTTCAAGCCCAGGTAGAGCACGACGCCCGAGCATGCGGGCTCATAGCGCTTTTTCCCGAACGCTTCGCCGATCTCGCCGCCGATGAGTTCCGTGTGCGTGCGCACGGCGTCCATGTTGGAGACCACCGCGTCCAGCGCGATCGTCTCGCCCTTCGCGGTGGTCACGCCGGTTACCGCACCGCGCGCGGTTTCGATCTTCGCGATCTCGGTCTCGGCGCGGAACTCGGCGCTCAGTTCGCGCGCGAGCTTCTCTAGCGCGACCGGAACGGCGCGTGTCCCGCCCATGGGGTACCAGACGCCTTCGTGCGCCTGCAGGCTGGCGATCGAGCAGAGCACCGCGGGGGATTCGTCCGGCGCGGAGCCGACGTACTGCGTGTAGTGGTCGAGCATCTGCGCGGCACGCTTGTCGGGCACGTACGAACGGATCGTCTCCCCCACGCTCTTGCCCATGCGGATGGTCATCAGGTCTCTGAGCGTGGACGGTTTTAGCGCCGCGCCGGGTGGAATCGCGTCCTTCACGCCGCCGACGGACTTCCAGAAGAACCAGCGCTCCGAAATATCGTGAAGTTCCTCGGCCAGCGTCATGAACTTCTTGAAGCCTTCCGCAGAACCCGCGCGGCGCTTTTCGAGGGCCGCGGCCATCTTTTCCTGGTCTTCGACGAGGTCGAGCGTCGTGCCTTCCTCGAAGAAGCAGCGCCACTGCGGGTCGAGGCGCCGGAGATCGAGGTACTTCGCGATGTCGCGGCGGGCTTCTTCGAAGATGCGGTACAGGACTTTCGGAACCGTGAGGATCGTCGGGCCCATGTCGAAGCGGTAGCCGTTGCCCTGCAACTCCGCCGCCTTGCCGCCGAACCACGCGTTCTTTTCGAAGACCGTTACGCGATGCCCGCGCGCGGCAAGCACGCAGGCCGCGGCGAGGCCGCCGAGCCCGCTGCTGGTGGAGCGCAAAGATTAGGTGGTTTTCCTGTTCGGTCAATTCCCGGTTGTTCGGTGCAATTTAGAATCGCGGCGCTAAAAGGTAGGATTGAACGGTCCGGCGAGGTATTTGGCATGATCGTGGTGCTGATGGGCGTGTGCGGCTGCGGCAAGACGACCGTGGGCGAGTTGCTCGCGCCCATGCTGGGCGCGCCATTTTTCGACGGCGACGGCTTCCATCCGCCGGCGAACGTCGAGAAGATGCGCTCCGGCGTGCCGCTCACCGATGCCGACCGCCGCCCGTGGCTCGAACGCCTCAACGCGGAAATGAAAGGGTGGAACCGCGGCCACGCGCATGAAATCGGCGCAGTACTGGCGTGCTCCGCACTACGAAAATCGTATCGCGAAATGCTAGGTAAGGGTCTCGCAGACCAGGCCGTCTTCGTGCTTCTGCACGGGCCAAAGGCGCTGCTTGAGGAACGCATGCAGGCGCGCCGCGGCCACTACATGCCGCCGGGCCTCCTGGAGAGTCAGCTCGCGACGCTGGAGCTCCCGGGCGCCGACGAGGATGCGCTTACCGTCGGCATCGACGCGCCGCCCGCAGCGCTGGCGCGGCAAATCGCCGGCGTATTGTCCATGCGGTTGAAGCGAAAAACGTGATTACGGCGCGAAGAACTTCTTGAGCAGCTCCTCGCACCATTTCGTGCCGCAGAAGCCGAGGTGCCCGCCGTTGGGGATCACGATGAACTTGGGGTTGTGGAACTTCTCCTGCAGCGCTTTCAGTTCCTCGGGCTTGTTCAGCGGATCGTCGGCGGCGACGATCACTTGCACGTTGCCGGGCGCTTCCTGGAGCGCCGCGCCCAGGTCGCCTTGCGCCCAGATCTCCTCGGGCTTCAGCTTCCAGTACGGCGCGCAGAAATGTTCGACGAAGTCCTTGTAGGTCCAGTACGACGGATCGCCCAAGCGTTTCTTCTGATCGTTCTCCTCGACCTTCTGTTTGTCTTCGAGGTCTTTCTTTTTCGCCTTGTATTCCTCTTTCTTCTGCTTGTCGTCCTTGAACGCTTCGTAGCTCTTCTTGAGTGCCTCCATCTCCTTGTCCTGGCGTTGCTTCAAGGCCGCGAGGCGCGCCTCGAACTTTACCTTCGGCTCGCGCGCGTCTTCCTCGGCTTTGAAGCGCTCGAAGAGGCCGGGCATGTAGAGCTTCTCGTTCTTATCCAGGATGCTGCCGAGCGCGTCGTAGAAATCGTAGGCGATGCCGGCGCGCATGAGGGCCATCTGGCGCGGCGTGGGCGGCGTGTCGGGCGTGTACCCGCCCATCAGGTGGATAAGCGAGATCTCGAACTTCGGGCGGTCGATGCGGTAGCACGCGTCGACGCGCTCCGCCGCCGTCTGCATCCGCACGGGCGCTGAGAGCACCAGGGTGCGCTCGACGGGCCAGGTCTTGGCCTGGGGCAGTTTGAGCAAGGTCAGCGCGAGAATCCCGCCGTAACTCGTGCCGAGCAGGCGCACGCCGGACACCTTCTCGCCGATGCGGGTCGTCTCCTTCTCGGGGCGGAACTTCAGGATCGTATCGACGATCTTGGCGACGGCCTGCGCCTCTTCACGCAAGTTGCCCGGCACGCCCAAGCCGACGCGCTCGTTGAAATTCGCGCGGAAGATGGAATCGAAGACGATCACATGGCAGCCGGCGCTGTGGAGGTACGCCATCCAGGTCTTGGCGAGCTTGTCGTCGCACTTCGAGTAGAAGCCCAGCAGCGGGATGGCCAGCGGAGCCTTCTTGTTCTGCCAGAGCACCCGCACTTCAATGTCGTCGCGAAAGCCCGTCACTTCCTTCGGCAGCTTGATCTTCTCGTCGCCTTCGAGCTTCGGCTCCTTGAATTCCTCGTAGTTCACCGTCGAGACCAGCCCGCTGACGTTCACCTTGCCGGACTTGGTCACGTGCTCCTCGGTCTCGTTCTTGAGGTCCGGAAGGTCGGAGAGCTCGACGAACTTGAACGCAGCCGGCGCCGCCGGAACGGGTTCAACCTTGGGCGGGTCGGTCTTTGGAGGATCGGTCTTGAGTGGATCGGTCTTAGGCGGTTCGGCGGGCGGCGGGTCGGCTTTGGGCGTATCGGGCTTCGGCGGCTCCGTCTTTGCCTCCACCGCTTCGGACGAAGATTTCGACTCTTCGCCACAAACGCCCTGAACCCATGCGGCGGCCAGAAAGAACGCGATGGGAAGCGCCAGACGCAATGCGTTATCCCGTCTCAAAATGCTTTGCTCGGTTCTCTTCTGGAGAGCCATGCCGGAACCCCTGACGTCTAGACCGGATTGAATGTTCTGCGATAACCACGACGCGCAAGCGCGGCAAATCTTCATAGCATAATCCCGCGCCGCCTCCAGGCCAAATCCGCGCGGAATTCACTTCCGGCGCATCAATTGTTTAAGCACCGAACACCAGGCGCCGACGCGCTCGAACCACGTGCGCCCGCTTGTGGCGCGCAGGTAGGTCTGGAAGAGGGCCAGGTCGTCCGGGCGCGGGTCGTCGTAGTGGGGACGGAAGGTGCCCGAGCGCACGCTGACGGTCTTGACGGCGGTCATCTCCAGCAACCCTTCCGCGCCGCGCGTGACGCCGAAGCCGCTGCGCCCGCGTCCGCCGAAGGGAACCCGCGGATCGGCCGTCGGGGCGATCAGATCGTTGATCGAGACCGAGCCCGTGTGCAGCCGCGCCGCGAGCAAAAGCGCGCGGGCTTCCGGGCCGAAGATCGACGCGCCCAGCGCGTACGGGCAGCGCTCGCACGCGGCGACGGCCTCGTCCTCGCCGCGGACCTGCATCAGCGAGATCACCGGCGCGAAGATATCGGCCTGCGCGATCTCCATCTCGGGCCGCACGCCGGCCAGCAGCACGGGCTTGAACGCGCCCGCCGCGCCGACCTCTTCGATTGCGGTGGGCAGTAGCAGCCGCGCGCCGGCCTTGAGCGCAGCGGCGATGAGCCCGCGCGCCTTCTCCGCCGCTGGCGCCGCGGCCTGCATGGGCTGAAGACTCTTTGCGGCTTCGGCGAAACGGCGCTCGAAGTCGCCCGCAATGGTCTCTTCCGCGAAGACGCGCCGCGGGGCGATGCAGGTCGCCCCCGCGTTCAGCCGCAGGCCCCAGCGCAGCGCGCGGACGGCCAGGTCCAAGTCCGCGCCGGCGAGCACGAAGACGGCGTCGCAGCCGGAGAGTTCCATGGTGGAGGGCGTGAGCGCGGGCGCGAGCGCTCCGAGCACGCGCGCGCCGGTCTGCGCCGAGCCCGTCAGCACCACCTTGTCCACGCCCGCCGCGAGCGCGTGCTGCGCGGCCTCGGGCGATTCGTCCGTCACCGGCAGCAGGCGCGGGTCCAGGCCGGCGTCGGCCATGTATTTCGCGAAGAGCCGCGCCGGTGCGGCGCTGTTCAGGCCCGGCTTGATTACGCAGGCATTGCCCGCCGCGAGCGCCTGGAGCGCCTGCGAGCACGGCAGAAAGAGCGGATAGTTCGACGGTCCAATCACCAGCACGACGCCGAGCGGTTCGCGCTGGATCACCGTATCCACACCCATGAAGAGCGCGGGCCGGCCGCGCGACCCCAAGCGCCGCGGCGCGAGCAACGCCGGGGCTTCGCGTTCCAGAAACGCGCAGGCATCGGTGAGCGTGATGACCTCGTACATCACCGTCTCGCTCAGCGCGCGCCCGGAGCGCTCGCCCAGCGAGTCCGCGAGTTCCTTCGCGCGTTCGGCAAAGAGTTCCCGCGCCCGGCGGAGCACGGCCAGTCGCTCGGCGAGGGGCTTCGCGGCCCACGCGGTTTGCGCGGCACGGGCTTCGGCGATCACGCGTTCCATAGCCGAGAGTCCTAGAGTTAAAAGACTGAAAGTCAAAGGTCCGCTGGTCAAAAGTCCAGAAGTTCAAAGGTCCAAAGGTCCAAAGGTCCAAAGGTCCAAAGGTCCAAAGGTCCAAAGGTCCAAAGGTCGAACGACAACATCCTACGCCCTTCGGCGTTTGACCTTTGGACTTTTAGACCTTGAGACTTGCGGACTTATTTACGCGTCGAACGAGACCGCGCCTTCGAGCGCGGGGACGGGCGCGGGCGCGGCGGGCGGCTTCGCGCCGCGCATGGGCGCGTCGAGGAACTCGGTGGACAGTTCGAAGTCCTGCAGCAGCAGGCGCGAGGAGATGCGCGCGCCCTCGTAGATCACCGGCAGTCCGCTGCCCGGATGCGTGCCGCCGCCGACGATGTACACGCCGTCGAGGTCCTCGAAGCGGTTGCGCGGGCGCAGATGCAGCATCTGGCCGAAGTTGTGCGCGAGATTGAACGTCGCGCCCTTGTGAATCTCGAAGCCTGCGTCCCAATCGTCCGGCGTCACCACCTGCTCGAAGAGGATGCGGTTGCGGACGTCTTTCACGCCCACGCGGCTGAGCCGGCTGAGCGCCAGGTCGCGGAAACGGCCGCGCTCGCGGGACCAGTCTACGTTCGGGTGCTGGTGCGTCACCGGCAGGAGCACGTACAGCGCGGTCTTGCCTTTTGGCGCGAGCGTCGGGTCGGTGACGCCGGCGTTCTGAACGTAGAACGACGGGTCGTCGGAGAGCACGTGCTTATTGATGATCTCGTCGAGGTTCTTCTCATAGTCGGACGAGAAGTAGATCGTGTGATGGGCCACGCCGTCCTCACGGCCTTCCAGCCCCAGGTAGAGCATGAAGGTCGAGCACGAGAACTTCTTCTTGGCGATCTTGCGGTCGCTCCAGCGGCGGCGCAGGCGGTCGGGCACGAGCTTGGACATCGCGCGGGCGAAGTCCGCGTTCACCACCACGGCGTCGGCTTTGTAGAGGCCCTCCGGCGTGCGCACGCCCACGGCGCGGCGGCCCTCGAAGACGATCTCCTTCACCGCTTCGCCGAGCTTGACCTGCGCGCCCATCTCCTGCGCCGCGCGCGCCATCGCCTCGCTTACCGACGCGCACCCGCCCATCGGGTGCCAGACACCGTGCTCGTATTCGAGAAAGGAAAGAATCGAGAAGAGGCTCGGGCACTGGAACGGCGACATGCCCAGGTACTTGGCCTGGAAGGTAAACGCGAGCCGGACGCGCGGGTCTTTAAAGTACGAAGAGAGTTCCGCCATCACGCTGCGGTGCGGCTTGAGCAGCGGGAGCATCGCGAGCAGGCTGGGCTTGAAGAGGTCGAGCCACGAGTTGAAGGGCATCTCGAGGACTTCGCGGAAGCGCCCGAGCTTCTCGCGGTTGTCGGTCATGAAACGCTTGAAGGCCGGAGCGTCGGCCGGCGAGAGGCGGGCGATCTCCTGCTGCATGCGCGCCACGTCCGGCGTGGCCTTGATCTCGCCGCCCGAACCGAAGACGAGCCGGTACTGCGGGTCGAGGCGCTTGAGTTCCACGTCGCGGCGCAGGTCGCGCCCGCAGGCGGCGAAGATCTCTTCAAGGACGCGCGGATAGAGGAAGAAGGTGGGCCCGATGTCGAAGCGGAAGCCGTCGCGTTCCAGCGCGCCCGTCCGCCCGCCGACGCGCGGGTGGCGCTCGACGACCGTCACGTCCAGCCCGGCCTTTGCAAGCACCATGGCCGATGCAAGCCCGCCCGGTCCCGCCCCGATGACAACAACCTTCTTAGGTGACCTGCGCGCGGCGGCCATGCACGCTCCAAGAGCCAATCTTGTATTAAAAAGCGTGGCAACGATTTAACATACTTTTTGAAGGGGTCAAAAACAAAAGCCCACATATCTCTAACATGCGGCGCCAGCCTGAATTCCCCTGAAAAAGAACCCGTCGCGGCTAACCTTATATAGGTCATGATCCTGGTAAAAGACCTGCGCAAGAGCTACGGCGCCCGCGCGGCCGTCGCGGGGGTCTCTTTTGAGATCAAGCCCGGCGAGACCTTCGGGCTGCTCGGGCCCAACGGCGCGGGCAAGAGCACCACCATCCACCTCTTGGGCGGACTGCTGCGCGCCGATAGCGGGTCCGTCGCGATCGCCGGGCAGGCCGATCCCTCGCGCGCGGAAGTGCGCCGTCGCCTGGGCCTCGCGCCGCAGGCCGTGGCCCTCTACGAGGACCTGAGCGGCGCCGAGAACCTTGCGTTCTTCGGGAAGCTCTATGGCTTAGGCGGCGCACGGCTGCGCGAGCGCGTGACGTGGGCGCTGGAGTTCGCGGGGCTCAGCGATCGCGCGCATGACCGGCTGCGCACATACTCCGGCGGCATGCAGCGGCGCATCAACCTCGCCTGCGCGCTCATCCACGAACCGGCCGCGGTGCTACTCGACGAACCCACCGCCGGCGTCGATCCGCAGTCGCGCAACCACCTCTTCGAGAACATCGAGGCCTTGAAAAAGCTCGGCCTCACGATCCTCTACACGACCCATTACATGGAAGAAGCCCAGCGCCTCTGCGACCGCGTCGCGATTCTGGACCAAGGCAAGATTCTGGCGCTCGATACGGTAGACGGCCTGATCGCGAAGCACGGCGGCCAGGCGCAAGTGACTGCCGAGCTCGAACGCGCACCCGCGGACGCTGCGGCCCTGCCGGGAAAGCTCGACGGCCTGACGCTGCGATTCGCGAGCGAACGGCCGCTCGAAGATGTGGCGCGACTCGCACAGAGCGGCCTCGCCTTCCGCACGCTGCATGTGGACCGCCCGGACCTCGAACAGGTCTTCCTCGCGCTTACCGGCCGGAGGCTGCGCGATTGATGCGTGCGATCGTGACGATGGCCCTCAAAGACCTGCGCCTGCTCGCGCGCGACCGCTTCGGGCTCTTCTGGGTCTTTGGCTTCCCGCTGCTGCTGGCGGTGCTCTTCGGCGCGATGTTCGGCGGCGAGGGCGGCCGGCCGCTCAAGGCGCTGCCGGTGGCGCTCGTCGATCTCGATAACACCAAGCTCTCGCGGGAACTGCTCGCGCGGCTAAAGGCCTCAGACGCGCTGGAGCTCGAGCTGCTGGACAAGAACGCCGCGCGCGAGGCCGTGCGCCTCGGACGGAAGGCCGCGTACGTGGCGATCCCCAATGGCTTCGAGATGCAGGCGGGCGTCTTCGGCAACGAGACCGTCGTCTTCGAGTGCGGCATCGATCCGTCGCGGCGCGCGGAGGCCGGCCTGCTGCGCGGCGTGCTGATGGAAGCGCTGGGCAAGCTGTTGAGTGAACAGATGGGCGACCGCGACAAGCTCCGCTCGGCGGCGCAGGGCGCTGAAATGGGGGTCCGCTTCAACGACAAGCTGCCGCCCGAGCAGCGCGAGAAGATCAAGACCTTCCTGGCGCAGCTCGACGCGTTCCTTGCCGACGTAGACCCGCAAGTCCTCAAGCAGGGCGCAGGCACGGAAGCGGCGCGCCTTAAAGAGGAGCCCGTGCTACGCGGCGGCAGCGCGGGCTCGTCGTTCGAGATCACCTTCCCCTCGGGGATGATCTGGGGCCTGATCGGCTGCGTGGCGACCTTCGCGGTCTCGCTCGTGCGCGAACGGACCTCGCGGACTCTGCAACGCCTGCGCTTCGCGCCGGTCTCCTCGTCGCAGGTGCTCGCGGGCAAGGCGCTCGCGTGCTTGCTCGCGGGCCTCGCGACGCTCGCGGGCCTGGCCGTCTTGGGCGCGCTCTGTTTCAAGGTTCGGGTGGAGAACCCCGGCGCGCTGGCGCTCGCGTTTCTGGCCTGCGGCGTCTGCTTCGCGGGGCTGATGGCGGGCATCGGGACGCTCGGGCGCACCGAGCAGTCCACCGCGGGCGCGGGCTGGGCGATCCTGATGGTGCTGGCGATGTTCGGCGGCGCGATGATGCCCGTCTACTTCATGCCCGCATGGATGCAGGCCGCGAGCAACGTGAGCCCCGTGAGGTGGGGCATTCTGGCGCTCGAAGGCGCGCTCTGGCGCGGATTCTCGTTGCAGGAACTGGCGCTCCCGCTTGCCGGACTGGTGGCGGTGGGCGCGGCGGGCTTTGCGTTCGGCGCGGCGCGGCTGGCGCGCGAAGAGCCTTGATTCTCCGCGGAGGCGCGGAGACGCTGCGCTTCCGCCTGAGCGTCCGGCTGCGCTCCATTGCTTGTAGGTCGCGCCGTTAAAGAGTGCCACAGGTCGAAGACCTGTGCGTGGAGCTTACGCAAAAGGTAAGTCCAGCGGAACGTGGAAGTCTTACGCGGAAGACCGTCCAGCGCACAGGTCTGGCGGCCTGTGGCACCCACGGCCGGGCGACCTACGAGCACCGCGGCGCGGCGGGAATCTTTAAACGGGCTGTGGATTGGCGGTAAAGTAGGTGCAGGAGAATCGTCCGCATGGCGAAGTCTGGAATAGCGGCTGTCGTGCTTTGCGTATGCCTGTGCGGGCTTGCCGCCCGGGGCGTGGACGTGAACCACGTCGCCAAGGCGCTGCCCGAGTTCAAGCTCAAGGACCCGGCCGGAGCGGAGCATGCGCAGGGCGAAGTGCAGGAGCGCGGCGCGCTGGTGATCGTCACCATCCCCAACGTCAAACACTCGGTGCCGCAGGACCAGTGGGCGCGCTGGGTCACCAAGAAGGGTTGGAAGAAGGACGGCCCGCGGCTCGTCTTCATCGAGGACCTCAGCCAGATCGAGAGCGCCAAGGTCAAGGAGACCGCGCTGGCGAAGCTGAAGGACCGCTTCGAGCCCGGCAAGAACCCGCTGCTCCTGCTCGACCCGGCCGGCGAGGTACGCAAAGCGTTTGGTGTGAACGTGGACGAGACTGTGGTGGTGCTCGTGAACAAGAAGGGCGCGGTCGTGAAGAGCTGGGAAGGCGAGCCAAGCATCGAGGCCGCGAAGGAGATCGTCGAGGCGGTCGATAAACTGGGGAACTGATGGGACGAGGGACGAGGGGGCGAGGAGATGCGGGTATCGCCCTAATCGCTCCGCGTCGTGTCCCCCGTCCCGTTCTGTTCGCCGCTCCGCGTCCCGCGTCCCGCGTCTCCCGTCCCGAAGTTCGGAAGTAGCCGGCCCGTCCGCTTTGCGTAAGCCTCGAACTCGGCGCCGAAGCGGTCGCGCAGCATGCGCTCTTCCGCCGGCAGCCGCAGCAGGATGTAGGCGACGAGGCCCAGGGCAAAGAACGCGACCAGCGCGTTCGCCGCGACCAGCGACGAGGACGAGAAGAAGAGGACGAAGGCCGCGTACATCGGGTGCCGCACGTAGGCGTAGGGTCCGCCGGTGACCAGCGCGTGCTCCTTCTGGAATTCCAGGTTCACGCTGAAGAACCGGCCCAAGGTCCGGTGCGCCGCATGCAGCAGGGCCATGCCCGCGAGCGCCGCCGCGACGGCCGCGAGCCGCGCCCAGGCCGGCAGCGGGAACTCGAAGCGGCCCAGCCAGGCGAAATTTCCGTAGGTGTGAAAGAACCCGTAGAGCGTGACCGAGGCCGCCAGGCCCATGGCCAGGATGTAACGCATTGCGTTACCTATCGCGCCCTCATACGCGGCGTGTCCGGCGGCGGACGCCGGGCCGGGACGGGCGAAGCTGCGCGCCGACACGGCGTGATATGTCCGCAGCAGCGCCAGCAGCACGTATAGCGCCAGAAAGACAAAAGGCAGCCAGGGCTCGAAGTCCATCGCGGCCCGACGTTACGTTCCTCGGGCGCGATTTGCGATTGCCGATTTGCGGGCGGTTACCCGGACTTCTGGCCTCGTTCCATCGGGACGCCGGCGGCGATGGCCGTGAGTCGCTGCGTTTCTTCAGGCGTCAGGTTAAGCGCGTCCTGGAGTTTCACCAACGTCCGCGCGGTGGGCTTCGTGACCCCGCGCTCGAGCCGCCACAGCGTCGCGATGCTGAGCCCGCAGAGTGCGCTCAGGTCCGCCAACGAGAGGTTCTTCCGGACACGGTACCGCAGCAGTTCGCAATACTTCCTGGAGCTCATGGCCGCCTCCTCATTGCCGGGCAATGGAGAGGGCTAACGCAAGCGGCGCGCCAAGTCCGGCCGCAGGCGTGGAAGGCGCCTAACCCGCGATGAACAACTTGACTATAAAAGAACGATTCGAAAGAGATGCCCGGATTCCCTGCACAATCCTGTGCAACGGCCGCACAGCGCTGTGCGCCGCCAAAATCAATGCCCGGCCAGGATCGCGGGGCGCGGCACGGCCGCGGCGGGCAGCTTGACACGGAAGAGCGCGCCCTTGCCGGGCTCGGACTCGGACTCGGACTCGATGGTGCCGCCGTGGAGTTCGACGATGCGGCGGCTGATGCTCAAGCCCAAGCCGGTCCCGGCCTCTTCCTTGGTCGAATAGAACGGTTCGAAGAGGCGCCGGAGCGCCGCGGCGTCCATGCCACAGCCGTTGTCGCGGACCGCGATAACGGCGTGGCGGCGGCGAGCGCGCCGCAAAGGAGCACCGGCGGGTGCCGGAGCACGGGATGCCAGGACCGGTTGGAGAGCATGGCAATATCCTAGTGTAGTGCCCCACGCTTCGTGAAGTTTTTCCCTCCCCCCTTGCGGGGGAGGAAAAAAACATCAATATTCGTGAGGCACTACACTAGAGCGTGTTACGCACTTTCCGACATCACAACGGCCAACCGTGTGAGCATCACGCAGGAGAAGACCACGAAATGCAGACCCGCAACGGTGGCCGGCAAT
>JACQFI010000052.1 GCA_016200135.1 Planctomycetota bacterium | reverse complement strand
AACTGCGAACTGCGAACTGCGAACTGCGAACTGCGAACTGCGAACTGCGAACTGCGAACTGCGAACTGCGAACGGCGCATTGATATCGGTAAATTGATTCCTGAAAACAAAGCGGCCCACGCTAATCAGGCGCGGGCCGCTTTGCTTGCTCTTGCCGAGCCGTTAAATCGAAAATCCAAAATCGGAAATCGAAAATGCTGTTCTCACTTCTTCGGGTGCGCCTTGCGGTACGCTTCGAGTTTCTTCGCGTCGGGCTTGCTGTCCTTGTCGCCGGGGAAGGAACCGAGGTCGAGCTCTTCCTTGTTCGTCACGCCGTCGCCGTCGGAGTCCTTGTCGTCGATGTTCTGCGCGGCCTTGAGGACCGCTTCGAGCTGCGCGTCGGTGAACTTGAAATCGTCGTCGTGGCCGAGCGCGGGCTTGATCGCGGGGTCGGCTTGCAGGTCCTTGCCGAACGGATTGAGGTTCTCTTTGCCGGGGTCTTCTTTCTCCTTGAGCTTGTGGCAGAGGGTGCACTTGCCGGTGGTCGCGTCCAACTGGTAGGCGCGGCGGATCTTCTCGAGGAACTTCTTCTGCGCCATGGCCGGAAGGGCGAGGCCCACGGTTACGACCAACAGGGCCGCCAGGACGGGAATACTGCGGTGCTGTTTCTTGGACATGCGGGGTCTCCTTCCCGAACGGGTTGAACGCGCGGCTTCTCAGCGGTGACGCCTGCCAGGAACTTTTATTCACCTGATTCCGCTCTTCCGCAGAGTATTATCTCGGGCTGCTTATCGTCCAGTATTTTTTGCCACGCGGCCACGCGATTATCTGCAGGTGCGTCGAAGAATGGACAGCGCAGCACTTTGGTCTGAACTCGGCACTCGTGCAAAGGCGCTGGAGACCATCGCCTCCGCCGAGGTCGCCGATTGGCCGGCGGTGCGCGCGGCCTGCGACGAACTGCTGCCCCAAGTCCGAGCTCTGACCGAAGAAGCCGCAAGGGAAGTGGCCGGGCGGCTGCCGGATTGGGCCGAGCGCATCCGCGAGCGGACGGCCGAGCCCGCCAGCATCGAAGAGGCGGAGGCGCCGGTCGTCCTATACGGCGGGGCTCAGGAAGGAGACGTCGCCGGAGCCTGGGTGGCGCAGTTCCAGGACCAGGTCCGCGCGGCGGCGGCGTTTGTGCGCAACGACCGTCCGGTCTGGAGCGACTGGATGATGGGCTGGACCGAAGGCCACGCCGACCGGCTGGCCTTCTTCCGCGCCGAGCACCTGCGCGACTGCTTAAAGGAGATCCGCAAGCTCGCGGCGCTGCTCTCGGCGCCGCGCCGCGTGGAACGGGTGGCCCGGCGCGCGCGCGTCTTCGCCGACGAACCCGGTGCGGGGCTGGCTTGCTGGCGCTGCTTCGGGCCCGGGCACTTTGCGCGCGAAGGCGCGTCCCTGCGCATGGACGGCGCGGGCAACACGGCCTGGTGCGCGCACGACTTCGAGGGCGGCGTGGTCGCGTTCGAGTTCCAACCGCTGCTGCTGGAAGGGCCGGGCGCGGGGGCGCTCTTCGCGTTTCCCGCGGTTCCGTTGAAAGGCCAAGGCTACGCCGTCTCCGCCGGGGAGATGACCCAGTACAACTACGGCCTGGACACGTATCATGTCTCGCTTTGCCGCGGGGACTCGGGTATGACGAATCTCCGCCGAACGTGCCGTGGATTGCGGATGCTCTCGACCGTGAAACCCGATCCCTGCCGGGAACTCGGGCGGACGTACCGCGTCGAGATGCTGCAGCATGGGCGCAGCGCGCAGGTGTTCGTGGACGGCCGCCTGACGCACGCGTATGTTGACGGCGGCACCTATGGCGCGCCGCGCGTTCACGGGCGGTTCGGTATACGGCATTTCTCCGCGGCGCGCATGGCCGCGCGGTATGGAATGGTGGAAGGCTGGACGCTGGGTTGATTCAAACTTAAGGAGACCGACGCATGGCTATGTCGAAAGGCCGCAAGATCTGTATCGCGCTGGCGTGTGTACTGGCGTTCGTGTTCCTGATCCTGCCGTTCCTGCTGGGCGTCTTCCTGCGCGGCACGGTGGAAAAGAAGATCTCCGAGGCCGTGGGCGCGCCGACAAAGCTCGGCAGCCTCTCGATCACGCTCATTCCCGCCGGCGCGGTGCTCTCGGACCTGACCGTCGGCGAGAGCGAGGCGTCCGCCGGAAACCAGCCTCTGGCCAAGATCGAGTACCTCAAGGCGAACGTCTCGTATGGATCGGTCTTCGGCGGCGAGCTGCACGTCACGAACCTGAAGATCCATGGCGCGGACGTGAACGCGGGTTGCGACGAGAAGGGCGCGTCGACCTTCGCGAAGTTCCTGGACAAGATGCCGGCTTCCACGCGCACGGCCGCGCTGCCGATCGACAGCTTCTCGGTGCGCGACAGCCATATCCGCATGCATGTGCCCAAGGCCCTCTTGGCGCCGGGAGCGGGGTTGGAACCCGAACCCGTGGAGGTCAACCTGCGGCGCCTGTCGGTGGACAACCTCGTGCTGCCCGCGCCGGGCCAGTGCGTGCCCAAGGAAGGCTGGACGGGCATCAAGGTCAGCGGCGTGACGATCCGGACACCGTTCAAGAGCCAGAAAGACGAACAAGGGGACGAGAAAAAGGAACAAGCACCGGAGGAAGGATTGGACGTAAAGGATATCGAAGGGCAGATCCTGTTCCCGGACGCGGCCACCAAACCGCTGCGCATCAAGGGCGTCAAGATGGAGGGCCTGCGCGTCCTCAACCAGCTTCGCAAGCCCAACGATCCGGAGACGCTGGAGATCATCGGCACCGCCCGCGCCGCGTGCCTGACCGCGCCGCCGCCCAAGCCGGGCGAGAAGGGCATGTCTCTGGGCAACGGCGGCATCTATTTGGAAGACATGACGATGGGCGGCTCTACGATCGAGATCCAAGGTCCCGATGCCACCGGCAAAGATGCCTACGACCGGTTCGCCGACCTGAAGATGGAGATCGCCAAGCTCGGTTTTGGCCCTGGCACCGCCGCGTTGGCCGATGGCCCAGGCCATGTAAAGATCGAATCGCCCTTGAAGACCTCCGCGGGCGATGGAAGTTTCTTGCTCGAGTGGACGGACATCAAAGGCAGTTGGCCGGAGCTGAGCTTCAAGAAGAAGCTCGAACTCAAGGGCTTTGCCTTGGCCGCGGTCAGTTCGCGCGTCGAGAAGGCTTCCGGCGCGGGCGTGAGCAAAGGCACGCTGAGCTCCGAGTTCGCGGGCACGACCACGAACGGCAAGATCGAGTGGGATGGCAGCATGACGCTCAGCAAGGACACCCAGATGGAAGGCAAGGGGTACACCGGAAAGATGGTAAGCAGCCTCGCCAAAGTGGCTACGGGCGAACCGATCAAGACGATCCGCATCCGCGGTACGCTGCTGGACCCCACGGTGGACATGCCCGATTTCGCGGCCGGCGCGCTGTACAGCATCGGCAAAGGCGTGATCTCTGGAAGCCCTTCGAGCGTCTTCAAGGTATTTGGAAACGCCATGGGTTCGGCGATGGACCAGGGCGTGCGCGAGTCCAAGAAGGTGATCGACAAGGTCGGCCTTGGCGGCCTGTTGGGCACGGAAGAGAAGTCCAAGTAAGAGATTCGCGAACGGCCCAGACACGTGCTGGAACGGGTGTTTTAGGGCAAAAGCATGGGCGGGGCGGGGGTTTTCACCGTCTAACAATCAGGTAGGATCGCTCTTGGGCGCCTCCGCGCCGGACCGGCCGTTGCTTGCGGGTTTTCAGGAGAGGCCATGAACATCTCCCAGTCTCGGTTCTTCGCAGCGGCATGCCTGTGCGCGTGCCTGTGGGCCTTCGCGGGCGCGCAGGCCGTGCGCGCGGAGGAGGCCGCCGGCGAATCGCTGGCGTGGGTCGACGAGTACCTCAACGCGGGGCGCTACAAGGAGGCCGCCGAGATCCTGCGCAAGAACCTGGCGGCGGCGGAGAAGGGCTCGGAACGCTGGCAGAAAGTCGCGCCCAAGGCGGCCGACACCCTCCGCATCATCGGCGAGTACAAGGAAGCGCTGGGCATCTGCGAGGAAGCCGTAAAGGCCGCTCCCAAGAACATGGCCGCGCTGAGCCAGTTGGGCGAACTTCAGTGCGAGGCCGGGCAGTACGAGGAGGCCCTCAAGTCGTTCGACGCGGTGATCGCCGCCGCGCCGGAGAACCAGCGCGCGTGGGGCCTGCGGCTGCTCCCTGCCAAGGCGCTGGGCCGCAAGGACCTGGTCAAGAAAACGACCGACCACTTCTTCGAACTCTTTAACAGCAAGGCGGAGGACTACAACGCGGGCAAAGTGGACGACCCGATGGAGATGGCTTACGTCGGCCTGGGGATTCAGGACGAGAACCCCAAGGACGCGTTCGAGGTCGGGTTCATGCTCGCCGAGAAGTTCATCCAGAAGAAAGGACTCAAGCAACCCGAGGCCTTCCTGTGGTCGGCGGACCTCGCGTTCGACAAATACTACTTCGGCTTCGCGGCCGAGCGCTACGCGGAGGTGCTCAAGTTCCGGCCGAAGTACCCGGACGCGCTGGCCGGCCAGGCCAAGGTGCTGATGGCCTCGCAGCACGACATCGCCAAGGCGCAGCCGCTGCTGAAGGAGGCGCTCGCGATCAACCCGAACCATATCGAAGCGCACCTGACCCAGGCCATGATCGAGTTCACGCAGGACCGCGACGAGGAAGCGAAGAAGCACATCGAGGCCGCGCTCGCCACGAATCCCAACCATAATGTGGCTCTGGCCAACCTGGGTTTTTACTACCATTTCATCCGGCAGGCGGACAAGGCGGCGGAGATCGAAAAGAAGGCGCTGGCGCTGAATCCGAAGAACGCCGAGTACTACTGCCTGATGGGCGAACTGATCGAGGACAAGCACGGCTTCCTGGAGGCGCCGGAGTTCTACAAGAAGGCGATCGAACTCGATCCCGAGGACTGGCGCGGCTACTACGGCCTGGGGATGAACACCGCGCGGCAGGGCGCGCAGGGCGAGGAAGAGGGCAAGCGGCTGCTGCTGAAGGCGTTCAAGATGAACGCCTTCAATCCGTGGGCGAAGAACATGATCACCGTCCTGGACAAGTTCTTGGGCGACAAGGAGCAGGACGTCCCGCCGGTCTACTTCACGAACAGCACCGCCCATTACATCCTGAAGTTCCACAAGAAAGAGGCCGAGGTCGTCCGGCCGTATCTCGAAGAATGGACCGAGAACGCTTACGCCGACCAGGCCAAGCGCTTCGGGTTCGAGCCGCAAGGGCCGCTTACGGTCTCGCTCTGCCTCTCCACGAACGACCAGGCCGCGCGCACGGTCGGCATTCCGGTCGGCGGCATCCTGGGCGTCTGCTTCGGCAAGCTCTGCACGGTCCTCTCGCCGCGCGAAGGCGGCGAGGGCAAGCCCACGCCGGCTTTCAACTGGCGCAAGGTCTTCGAGCACGAGTACGCGCACGTGATGGCGCTGCAGATGTCCCAGTTCCGCGTGCCGCTCTGGTTCACCGAAGCGCTCTCGACGTTCGTCGAGAACGACAGCCGCCTGAACACCGACCAGTTGATCGTGAACCTGTACTACAAGGGCCAGCTCAAGCCCATCGAGAAGATGCAGGAGTACATCTACGAGAACCGCATCCTGGCGTACGTGCACGGGCGCTTCGTGATCGAGTACCTCAACAAGGAATTCGGGTTCGAGGCCGTGCGCAAGGCGCTGAAGCTCTTCGCCGCAGGCAAGAACCTGGTTCAGACGCTGACGGAGGTCACCGGGAAGACGCTGCCCGAGATGAACGCGGGCGTGGAGAACCAGGTCAAGGAGTTCCTGAAGAAGGTCCGCCTGCGCCCGAGCTACGACGAGGCCGACATGGCCAAGCTCGAGGCCGCCGCTTCCAGCGCCGACGCCGCGGCGCAGCAGCTCGCCGAACTCGCCATCGCGTACCTCACGCATGGCAAGAACCAGCGCGCGGTGGCGCTGGCGCAGAAGGCTCTGGAAAAAGATCCCAAGTGCGTGGACGCCCTGAATCTCCTCGGCGTCCTGGCGATGGAGAAGAAGGACTACGCCGGCGCGCAGGCGAAGTTCGTCGAGTCCACGCAGATCGACCCGGAGCGCAGCTTCACCGCGTGGCACCGGCTGGGCGTGATCTACAAGAAGGAAGGCCGGACGACGAAGGCGATCGAGGCCTTCGAGATGGCCCGCAAGCTCTACCCGCGCTACCTGGGGCCCGACAATCCGTACTATCAATTGCCGGAGCTCTACACGGACCTGGAGCCCGCGCAGAACGACAAAGCCATGCAGGTATGGCTGGACGCGCTCGACGCCAACACCGACGACACCGAGGCCGCGGAAAAAGGCCTCAAATTCGCCGTCGAGATCAAGGACTGGAAGGCGGCGGCCGCCTGCGCCAACCGGCACAACGAGATCAACCCGTACAAGCCGGAGATTCACCGCCTGGCCGGGCGCGTCTTCGAGGAACTGAAGGACACGCCGCGGGCGATCCGCGAGTACCACGTCGCGACCGTGCTGGACGAGAAGGACGTGGAGAGCTTCGTCAAGGTTGGCCGGCTGAACTTCGTTCTAGGCAACCGCGATGAGGCCGCCAAGAACGTGAAAGCGGCGCTGGAGATCGACGGCACGCACGAAGGCGCGAAGGCGCTCCAGAAAGACCTGGGACTGTAGCTGTAACTCCAAGATGTAAAAACCCTTGCAAGGTGCACTTCTTTTGCAATCGTGCACCCTTTAGGGGCTCCTCGGTGTATCTAAATACCGAGCAAGCCTGTGGTTGAGATACGTGGAAAAGTTAAAGACCGTAGACGCTCGCCCCGTCGAATCCATGTCTCTCTGCGCGGGTTAGAACCGCCGCCCCGCTGACCATTTCAAACGAGGTGTCCATGGCGTCCCCGAAGCGGATGTTGCGCCCTTGCGTTCTATATGTGCTCGCCGCCGGTCTGGCGTTGGCCGCATCCGGAGCCAGCCGCGCGGTCGACATCCGCGACCCGCTTACCGATCCGAAGCTGAACGAGGCCTGGGTCAAAGATATCTCGGACAAGAGCAAAGGCGTGATCGCGAGCGGCGCGGGCGGGCTGGCGATCAAGTGCGAGTGGCGCACCTACGGTCTGATCAAGCGGCGCAACGAGTTCTCCGGCAGCGACGCGCGCCCGCTGAACATCGGAGTGACGCTGGAGACCGAAGCGGGCTGCGGGGTATTGCCGGCGCTGATCCTGCATTGGGACAACGACAACTTCGCCATGCTGGGCTACATCGGCGACAACCACATCTACCTGCGCTACATGGTGAACGGCCAGTACCACGACCGCCCGTTCTACAATCTGATCCCGGACCCCAAGAAGGCGGTCGTCTCGCTGCGCTTCGCACTGCTCAGCCACAACATCCTGGCGTATTACTCGCTGAACGGCACGAAGTGGAGCATTCTGGCGAGTCTGGACGCGCGGCCGGGCAAGGAAGGGACGGGGCCGTCGAAGATCCTCCTGGGCCGCGGCTGGACCGGCGAGAAGACGGACAAGAACGCGAAGTCGGACTGGGCCAACGATTACTATCCCGACGGCAACCAGCGCATCCTCCAGACGACGTTCCGCAACTTCTTTATCTCCGACACCAGCGCGCCGCTGCCCGAACCGCTTACGTTTGAGAAGAAGGACGCCTGGCAGGACTCGGTGAACGAACTGGAGGCCGCCGGCGTGCCGCACGCCTGGCAGTTGCTGGGGCCGCGGCCCGACCGCGACTTCGCGCTGTTTAAGCGCCGGGAAGGGCTGGCGCCGGACTTCGCCGACGATTGGAAGACGGTGCCCGCCGACGAGAGCGGCAAACCGTTCCGCACCACGAACTGGACGCGGCCCGAAGACGAGGCCGGCAGCTACGTGGACCTGGCCGAGCTCCTCGACCCGAAGAGCCAGGTGCTCGCGTACGCACGGGCGGAGATCGAGTGGCCCGCCGACGGCCCGGCGACGTTCTACTTCGACGAAGACGGCTTGGCGGACCTGTACTTGAACAACCAGAAAGTATTCGGCGAGCACAAGCGCGAAGGCCGCGGCGCGAAGGACGGCCACGCCATTCCCGTGCAGATGAAGCGCGGCATCAACGTGGTGAAGGTGAAGGTCAGCCAGAGCCGCGGGGCGTGGGGGTTCTACTTCCGCGCCGAACGCGCCGATCCGGGCTACCGCATCCGGGTGCTCGAGCGGCTCCTCGAACTCTATCCAGAGGAGTCGCAGGCGTGGCGCGGGAAGGAAGCGCGCCTCGAGATCCCGCGCCGCTACATGGAGATGGACAACTACACCGGCGCGCTGGGGGCCTACGACAAAGCCCTGGAAGCCGTCGCGGACGACGACGAGTACCGCCTGGAGGCGATTGCGGGCAAGCTCGGCATTCTCACGATGCTTCGGGACTGGAAGGCCTTGTCCGCGGCGGGCGACCAGTACCTGGCGAAGTTTCCGAACGCGCCCGGCGCGGACGACGCCTACATGGCCGCGGTCAGCGGGCGCGTGATGGCCGGGGACGCCGATGGGGCCGAAGCGAAGCTGAAGGCCGAGCTGGATCTTGTGGGCAAGGATGTTGCGCGGGTCGAGTGGGCCTACCGCGTGCTGGCGGGCGCCTACGCCACCGATGGAAAGTGGGACAAGAGCTGGGCCACGCTCGAAAAGCTCGCCGATAGCGCCGCGGCCGAGCCCGTGGCGCGCTCGCGCGCGGCCTTTGAGGCGGCCTTCATGCGCCTGCAGGTGGAACAATGGCTGATCGCGGCGGGCGCGAAACTGGACACGGCCCACCTGACCGCCGCCTGCGCGGCCGCGAAGAAGGGCCTGGCGATCATTCCCGCCGGCAAGAACCCGCAGGTCCTCGCCCTGATGCAGGAAGGCGAGGAGGACCTGAAAGCCGGGCGCCACGAGCGCGCGACGGCGGACTACTGGGGCGCCGCGCTGCTGGCGATGTGCAGCGCGAGCCCCGAGGGCGCGTACTTCTTCGGCCTCAACAAGGCCTACAAGGCGCCCGATTTCTTCACCGACCCCAAGACCAAGCAGCCCAAGGACCGCACGCTGGCCCTCCAGGACCTGGATAAGATCCGCGGGCCGCTCATGGGCGAGGTCACCTGGGACGGGAACTGGAAGGCGATCGGCCCCTTCGAGAACGCCGACGGCGTGGGCGAGCGCACCGCGTACGGCCCCGAGAAGAACCCGGACTTCAACGCTAAGCACGCCGGCAAGGGCGGCGAGAAGGCCTGGGTGGACCTCGATCCCGCCAAGGGCGGTTCGGACTTGGGCGTGGACCTGAAGGCGTTCCTCGGCGAGACGAAAGAAGGCGTGGCGTACATCGCGCGCGACCTGGACGTGCCCGCCGACCGGCAGACGACGCTGCACCTGGCCGTGCGCTCGGGCTGGTTCGCGTGGCTCGACGGGAAACCGATCGGCGAGGACACCGAGGAACGCTTCCGCATCGACGGCGTGCGCATTCCGCTGAACCTGAAGGCCGGCAAGCACCGCGTGCTGGTCAAGCTGGTCGCGCCGGGCGACGGCGGCGTGCATACGTTCCGGTGCCATGTGGGCGACGAGCCCGAACTGGCGCAGTTCCTGCTCGCGCGCGTGTGGCTGGCGCAGGCCTATCCGCAGATCGCGTATTACCCGTATTGGTATCAGGGCATCGACTGGCTCCTGAACTGGTGCTACGCGAAGGTCAACACCGCCGCGCACCAGGACCTGGGCGAGGCCTGCGCCTTTCTCTATCCGGGCAATGCCGACGTGCGGTACCAAGGGCTGTTCTTCCCGACGCAGCGTATGGTGGAAGAAGGCGCGTACGCGGAGGCAGGCCGGGAGTGCCGCCGGCTCCTGGGGCTGCTCGAGACTTGGCCGGAAGGCCCGAACACCGGGCCGCAGATGTGGCAGACCACCGAGCGGCTCACGCGCGCGCTGATCTTCGAGGGCGATTCCGAACGGGCCGACGAGGGCCTGCGATCGTTTGTGGCGCGGTATCCCTTCTACGGCGACGCGCGCGGCATGGCGCTGATCATGCGCGGCGCGCTGCGGGTGGACCTTTCCATCGCCGAGGGTTCGAAGCCGTTCTACGAGCGCGCCGCGCGGGAACTGCCGGCCGCGAATTACTGGCTGCGCTTCGTGCCCATCGGCATCGACTTCGCGCGGCAGTTCCGGCCGGAGCGCGCGCTCTTTACGACCGACCACGAAGTCCAGAACACGGTCGAGAGCGCGTGGCGGCAGATGAAGGCGGCCAACGCCGACGACGTCGAGCGCGCGATGCGCAACCTCGGGACCGTGCTGCGCGGCGACACGGGTTCGCTCCTGCGCATCAGCGACGCGCTGAACAATCCCCGTTACGTCGGCGCGCGCGAGTATATCCGCGCGATTCTTTCGGGGCTCGAGCCCGAGGCGCGCGCGATCTACCAGAAGGTTGTCGCCGCAGCCGCGGACGAGCGCTACCGCGCTGCCGCAGGCGAAGGCGACGCGGCCGGCCTGGAGGCCGTCGCGGCTGCCTATCCTTACACGCCGGTGGCCGCGCGCGCGCTGAACAAGGCGGCCAACCTGTATCTGGACCACGGCGAATTCGCCCAGGCCGCGTCGGCGCTGCACCTGCTGCTGCGCGAGTACCGCGGGCTGGACGGCGTCTCCGACGCGCTCGCCGCGGCGAAACTGGCGCACGCGCTGGCCCGCGAGGGCCAGGACGCCGAAGCGCGCGCGGCGGCGGAGCGCCTGGACAAGGATTTTGGAAAGGAAACGCTTTCCATCGGCGGGCGCTCCATGAACGGAGCCGAGTTCGCGGGCCAGGTGCTTGCCAAGCTGAACAAAGGCTCCGCCGGGTCCGACGGCGAGGCGAACGCCAGCGCGACCTACCTGGGCAGCCAGCGCCGCACCGGTCCGCCGCTCAATGCGCCCGCGCCGGCGCCGGGGCCGGTGCAGTGGGTCCGCCGGCAGTATCCCGCGGCCAGCGTGGACAGCGCGCTGGCGCGGTTCGGCGACGCCGCGTACGCGCAGATTCCCAGCTATCCGGTCGTGAGCGAAGGCCGCGCGTACTTGGGCGCGCTGGAGTCGATGCAGTGCCTGGACGCGGCCAGCGGCAAGATCCTCTGGCGCAAGACCTGGGGCTCGAGCGGCGCGCTGCTGCCCACGCAGTTCTCGGGCTTCCCCGTCTCGTGCCCGGAAGTGAAGAATGGCAAGGTGTATCAGCGCGCGGTGGGCGAGACCCAGACCGCGCTGCAGTGCCGCCGCGCCGAAGACGGGCAACTGGTCTGGAGCACGGAGGCCATCCCCGAACTCAAGAAAGCGGTGTGGCTCAGCGATCCCGTGGTGGCCTATGGCCTGGCCATCGCGGTCTTCCTCGAACCGTCGGACATGAACACGCACGGACTGGCCGCTGTGGACGCCGAGACCGGGCGCTTCCGCTGGAAGTCACTGCTGGTCACCGGCAACAGCGGCATCAAGACCTACTACGAGTACCTGGCGTCCTCTTTGCAACTCGGGCCGCCCGCCGTGGACGGCGGAGTCGTGTATGCGCCAACGGGCCTGAACTCCATGGCGGCGCTGAACGCGTTCTCCGGCGAGGCGGTGTGGATCTCGGGTTATCCCAAGATGAACGTGCCCAGCCTGGACTGGGGCGGGCAGTCGCAAGTGCTCGAGAACGTCCGCGGGCGCGTGCTGAAGTACCTGTGCCGCGGGCCGGCTTCCCCGGTGGTGGGCTCCGAGACGGTGGTGCTGGCGCCCAAGGACGCGCCGGGCCTGATCGCCTTCGACCGCCGAACCGGGACGATCCGCTGGAACCACGACCTGGAAGACGCACGGTTTCTGGCCGGCACCTGCGACGGCCGGCTGCTGGTGGTGGACAACGAGGTCAAGGCGCTGGATATGAAGACCGGCCGGGAAGCCTGGAGCTACGACCTGCGCGGCGAATCGCTGTACGGGCATCCGGGTTATTCGGGCGGCGTCCTGTATCTGCCCACGACGGACAGCCTGCAACTGGTGGACGCGCATACCGGTGCGTTCAAATCTTCGATGGAATGGGATCCGCGCGTCGGCCCGGTCGCGAATCTGGTGGTCGCGCCGCAGGGCGTGCTGGGGCTCAACCCGCGCCTGGCCGCGCTGCTGGGCGCGCCCAACGCGCCGCGCATGGAACTGCCGTTGGAAGATGCGCGCGGCTTCGTGGCCGAAGGCAAGTGGGACAAGGCCGCGGAGTGCTTCGCGCGGGCCGCGCAGAGTCCCGATCCGGAGAACGTCCTTGCGGCGGTGAGCGGCCGTGTGCAGGCGCTCGCAAAACTGGGCCGCAACGACGAAGGCTTGAAGGACATCGACCGCCTGCTCGCGGACAAGCCCAACGTCATCCAGGCCGAAGGCGGCTGGTGGCAGGTAGAGAAAGCCGTGCTGGCGGACTCGCTCCGCGCGCGGCTGGGAACGGCGCCGCCGCCTCCGGCGCCCGTGCCCGAAGGCGTCTCGGGGACGCTCGCCTTCGCGTGGCAGCTTCCGGGCCGCGATCCGAAGATCGTCTTCCCGCAGGACGGCCCCAAGGACCGCTTCCTGGTCCAGACCGGCAACAGCCTGTGCATGATGCGGCTGAGCGCCAAGTTCGAGGTCATGTGGCAGAACTATGTGGGTCCGGGCATGAAAATCGTGGGCGTGCTGGGCAGCCGCATCCTGATGATGGGTACCCAGAAGCTGGTGATGCTCGACCGGGAATCGGGCGAGCAGATCTGGCAGCGCTTCCTGCCCACCGAAGAACCGACCAAACGCAAGGCCGCGGTGCGCCGCAATTACCTGCGCGGCTTCAACCAGGCGGCCTTCGGCGAAGAGAGTGTGGCCGCGCTGGCGGGCGACGCGCTGTTCGTCTTCAGCGCGCGGACGGGCGAGGAGATCTGGTCCAACTGGCGCCAGGACCGCCGCGCGCTGGGCATCGCCTATGCGGGCGGGCGGCTCGTCGAGATCGCCGGTCACAGCGACCGCAACACGTACTACTACGCCTACGACGCGCTTAAAGGCACGCGTGTGCAGACGCAGATCCTTGAGCGCAAGCGCGTGGAGAGCGTCGGGACCTACTTCACGCCCGACTTCAAGTATATGGTCTACCGTCCGCAGGGCGGCCGGCTGGCCTGCGTGAACCTGGTGGAAGGCAAGAACGCCTGGGAGATGGCGGTGCCGCGGCTGCAATACAACGGCTGGAACAACTTCGGCCTGAAGTTCACCGACGAAGGCTACGTGGCTTACTACGGCGACAACAACGACGGCAACGACCGCGGTTGGCACACCTTCATCGTTAATCCCGCCGACGGCAAGCTGGTCCATCACCTGCGCGGCGGCATGGTGTCCGTGGGCGGCGACAGTTTCCTGAACGTCCGCGACGAATGGGGCCGCACGCTCGCGCGGCGGGACCCGGAAAAAGGCGAGAAGGACGTCTGGGTCTTCCAGTATCCGGTGAATTCGACCACGAACCACGGCCTGATCTCGGCGTTCCTCTCCAAGGCCAAGGACCGGCTCTACCTCTTTTACGTCCGGCGCAGCGACTCGGAGTCCGACCAGTTCATCATGCGAACGTTCGACTGGGCGACAGGGCAACTGCTGCAGAGCGAATACTTGCCCGGAACGCCGATCCGTTTGCAGGAAGGCTGGGGCTTCCGCACGCCGGTCGAACGCCGCGGCGATCTTCTTTTGTACGGCACGTGGGAGGGTCTGTTCGCCTATGCGCCCAAGGGCGAATCGAGATCGGACGCGATCGCAAATCTGAAGAAGACGCTCGCGGAACCCGCGCTCGGCGCCGAAGAGCGCCGCGACGCGCGTTCGGCGCTGCTGGCCCTGGAGCCGGTGGGGTTGCAGGCCTTCATCGCGCCGACCGGCCTGAAGGTGGACGGCGATCTTTCCGAATGGACGGCCACCGACCCGCTCGCGCTGGCGGGCGCGGACAGTTTCGTGCCGCTCAGCGAGGAGGCCAAGTGGAACGGCCCCGAGGACTGTTCGGCGCGCGTCTGCGCCGCCTGGGACGGCCGCGGGCTGTACCTCTCCGTGGATGTGAAGGACGACCTGTTCGTGCCGCCGGCGCCGGGTGTCGACCTGAACAGCGGCGACAGCATCGCCGTGGCCGTGAACGGACTCACCAATCCTTACGGCGGCTTCGACACACGCGAGAACGTGCTGTGCACGATGGCCCTGGTGGAAGGCCGGACCGTGATGAACATCTCGGGCGGCGGCGAGACCGACGAGCAGAACAAGCCCGACGGCAAGGCCGTCCGCGCGCCCAACGGCAAGGGCGTGCGCTACGAACTCTTCCTGCCGTGGGCCCTGCTCCGGCGCAACCCCGCGTATCGTCCCGGCGACCACATGGAACTGCGTGTGGGCGTCGCCGCCTTCGACCGGGACGAAGGCCCCGTCAAGGGCGCGATGGAGTGGGGCGCGGGCCTGACGGGCCCGTCTCTCACGCCCATGCGCTTGGGACAACTCTCGCTGCTGGCGATTTCGGTTGAGAAGATCGAGCGTTACCGGGGCATCCTCACGCTGGTGCCAGACGCGCCAGAGACGATGAAATACCTGCACCTGATCCTGGCGACCAAGCGCGGCCCCAAGGCCGATCAGGAGAAGATCGGCGAACTGGAAGGATTCCTCAAGCAGCGGCCGCAGTCCGCGCATGCTTTCGAAGTGCTGACCATGCTGCAGTCGCTTTACCGTTCGACGGGCGACGCGGACCCCAAGGGCAAGGCCGTGGCGCTGGCCAAGAGCCTGAAATGCCCGCCCGTGGTCGCGGACGCCTTGAACGCGCAGATGCTGAAGGGCATCGGGCTGCGCGGCGAGTATTTCGGGACGCGGAACTTCACGGACCTCAAGCTCGAACGCACCGACGCGACGCTGAACTACGATTGGGCGGGCCCGCCGGGCCAGGGCGTGCCGGCCGAGAATTTCTCGGCGCGCTGGACGGGCGAGATCGTCCCGAAATTCTCCGAGACCTATACGCTCTACACGATCAGCGACGACGGCGTGCGCATGTGGATCAACGACCAGAAGGTCATCGAAAACTGGACCGACCACGCGCCCACCGAGGACAGCGGCAAGATCGACCTCGTGGCGGGCAAACCGTACACCGTGCGCATCGAGTTCTTCCAGGGCGGCGGGCCTGCGGCGTTCAAACTGCTGTGGTCGAGCAAGAGCCAGGCGAAGGAAGTGATTCCGGCGGCCCAGATGAACTCCACGCCCGCGGGCAACGCCTTGAAGATCGATAAGCCGGCCGAAGATCCGGCCAAGCAGCAGAATGCGAACCGCGCCGTGGCCAAGATCCTGCAGGACTCCAGCGACGGGCTCGTCTTCCTGCGCCGCGTGATCGACGCGTACAAGCCCGACGAGCGCGTGAAGAAGGGCATCCAGGAATATGAGGATTTCCTGCGCGCGAACCCGGAGACGCCCAATGCGCTCCCGATCATGCAGACGCTGCAGAGCCTGTACGCGCAGGATGGGGACAAAAATCCGCTCCCGCGCTGCGAAGCCGTGATGGAAGCCTGCAAGCTCTCGCGCGACAACCGGCGCGCCTTCTACACCCAGTTCGTGCCGGTCTGGACCGAATGGCAGGTCATCGGGCCGTTCATGGCGGTGGGCGAACGGCGCGGGCTGGACATGGTGATGGATGCGGAGAAGAACTTCGACCCGAACTGGAAAGTCAAGGGACCCGGCGACACGGAGCTCACCTGGTCCAAGATGTCGTTCGCCAAGGACAAGAAAGGCAATCCGCAGGACGGGTATATCCGGCTCCACGGGCCGCTGGCGGAGAAACTCGACAAGGACATCCGCCGCGACCTCGACCGCAGCGCGTACTTCGCGTACGCCTACACCAAGTTCACCTGTCCCACCAAGCGCGCGGCGCTGCTGCTGTACGGTGTCAACGACGCGCTCTCGATCTGGGTGAACGGGCGCCGCGTCGTGACCGAGCATTATCCCGGCGGACAGAAGGACCGCGAAGCGACGCCGGTGCGCCTGAAGGATGGCGAGAACGAGATCCTCATCAAGGCCGGCTGTCCCTACGGGCAGTTGTATTTCATCTTCCGGCTCTCGGACGAGAACGGGCGGCCCTTCGACGACTTGAAGATGCCGTAGCGGAGTTTACTCGCCGATAAACCGCGGCTCGCCCGGCTGGCGCTGGAAACTCGCCTTGGACGCGTCCTCGCGGCCCTTCTCGACGGCGTCGCGGATGTGCGCGGGCGCAAAATCGAGCACGTAAAGGTGCGGGGGCTGCGGACGCAGCGTGAAGATCGTGACGCGCTCTTTCGAGCGGACGTCCGCGAGCTGCGCCTGATCGTAGAGATAGTTGAAGGCGTCCAGGGAACTATCGAGTAAGTGCGCGCCTCCGCCCTTGGCTTCCTGCGCGGGGGAGGCTTCGATAAGAACGATATGCGTCGCGCCCCAGAGCACGGCGGCCTCGATGGGGCTGTTGTGGGCGAAACCGCCGTCGATCAGATCCGCTTCCATGCCGGCGGCGGGGAAGTCGCGCAGCCTGCGGCTGGGGAAAATCGGGTAAATGGTGCCCGAACCCATGACCACGTCGAGCAGCAGATCGGGATACAGGTCAAGCGGCACACCGTGCCGCCCAAAGGCCGGCGAGAACTCCGGACCGTCGGAAGCGGAACCGCTCAGATAGAAATACCGGTCGCTGGGTGCGGCGGGCGGCAGGCAGTTGCCGGTGATGACCAGATCGCGCTGGACCAACCTGCGCTGCACGATGGCTCGGCTTACGGCGCGCAGCCGGTCGCTTGGCGGGGCATTCGCGGGGACGGACAGGCTCGGATACTTCACGCGCGTCAGGCGCTCGAAGCCTTCCGCGAGCACGCGCTCGATGCCGCTGCCGTAAAAGAGCGTGTGTTCCGAAAAGAGGGCGAGCGCGGCGGTGAGCCCGGGAATGAGAACCAGCAGAACCACCGTGAAGGTCCACGCCACAAACCCCGCTTTGATCCTGCGCTCCTCGGGACTGCGGCGAATGAACCAGACGCCCGCGGCAAAGCACGGCAGGAAGAGAAAGAGCGCGGGGATGCCAAAGCCCCAATACAGTCCCAGATACCGCAGCGTGCGGCAGCGTCCGAACGACTCCGTGGGCATCCAAGGCAGCGCCAGAACCAGCGCGAACAGGAGGCCTACGAGGACGGCTGACGGAAGCGCCCACGCGCGGCCGGGCGCGTTCTTGCGCGCGCGGCGGAACAGAAAGCCGGTGAGAAGCCACAAAACGGTATAGACCCCGGCCAGCCAGAGGCCGATGGCATACCGCACCCACTGCGAGGGCGAGACCATCTTCTTCAAGTCCAGGGCCTGCCAGACTTCGGTGAAGGCCTGGCGGCCCTCGGGGGAACTGGGAATTCCCATGGCGATGGGCAGGGCATTGATGGCGCCGCCGGAGGTCCCGACGATCACGCGAAAATCCATCCACTCCTCGCCGGCATTCATGCCCCGGATGCGCGCCAGTTTTTCTTCGAGCCCTGAGACGGCGCCGACCTGGTAGGAGCATTTCGCGCCGCCGCCGGAAAGCACCAGCGCGAGGCGGGGAGGCGCCGTGTGCGTGCGCGCATAGTGGCGCAGCAGGCCGGCGATCTCTTCCACGGTCATGGGCGCGTCCAGTCCCGCCCCCGCTTCCGTCATCCAGGCCCGCAGATCCTTGATCCGTATTGCCATGTGGGCGTGGTCGTCGCGAAAGGGTTCAAGGCCGGCCGCGTCCCGAAGGTTCAGCAGCAGACTCTTGAATTCGTCCGCCCGCGGATAATCGGCGCGCGCGACCCAGACGTCCGCAGGGATGGCGAAATCATTGAGCGCGGGCACTTCGATGGCGCGCAAGGCTTCGTCCGGTTTGGCCACCGTGCTGGAGCAGGCGCCATCGAACACGAAGGCCGCGCGTTCCATGAGCGCGCCGCTCGCATCCCGCGGCGGCTCCGCGGAAGCGAGGAGTTCCAGCGAACGGGAGTGCGCGTAGCTGTATTCGATCTGTTGCGGATCGGCGTTCAAGCCGTTCTTCTTGAGTGCGCACGCGGGAACGATGCGGCCGGCCATGGAAAGGGGATCGACGAAGACCAGGCGGCAGCGGCTCCGTTCGATGGAGGCCTTAAGGTCTTCAAACGAGCGCAGCATGGAATCTTTCGGGACCAGGCACAGCGCGTGGTAGTCGAAGGCATAGCCTTCCTTGAGCCGTTCGTCTCCGGCCCAGGGGAGCTTCGAGGCCGGCAGGCCCTCCGACGCGAGATAGACGCAGGTTTTCAGGTCGGGATGCGCTTCCGATTCGGCCAGAGCCTCCGCGTATGCGCCCGGCGAGAGCACGGCGAGATCGACCAGCCCCCGGTTAACCCAGTGCAGCACTTCCGCGTACGTGCCCTGCGCGATCTGCACGCGAACTGCCGTTCCGCGCGCTTTGGAAAGTGCCTGAAAGAGCTCCCGGTAACGCGCGGCCTGCTCGGGCGCGTCTTCGTACGAGATGATGCCGAAACGCAGCGTGAGTTCCGGTTTGGAATCGGCGGGCGCCGGGTTTTCCTGAGCCAACACCTGCAGGTTCGCCGGCGCCGCGAGCAGCACGGCCCAAGCGAATGCGATTTTAAGGCGCGCACCTTTGGAGGGGAAAGGCATTGTTCACAGAGCGTACAAGAAGCGGGAACGCTGCGCCAGTGGGAGGCGCGCACGGTCTTTCTATGCGTATAAAGCTACTTCTCTTTGTCCGCGTTTCCGCGCTTGAGAAGTTCTTTCGCACTGAAGGCGGTCGCGGCGACGCGGGTGGAGAGAAAGTTCGCGCGTGTAATCGCCACGTGCATGGTCCGGCTGTCGGGAAGAAAGACGACCGTGTGCGCAGCCGTCGGGAGTTCGCCCCCAATGAGTAGTTTGCGCGCGGCGGCCAGATCGACCTTCTGGTTGTTTCGGGCAAGCGCCGCAAGGTCGTCGGTAATGTGTGCGAAGCGGTTGCATTCGAGTTCCTTGCTGCGCAGGCAATAGTGGTTCGTGACCACGAGGTAGTTCCGCTCGTCCATGCGCCGGATGGAGACGGCCTTTGCGCCTGCTTCCTCGCGGCCCGTGCCGTCGAATTCGAGCACGGCGGAGGGCGTGGACTTGTGCTTCTGCGCGGCCGCGGCCGGCCAGGCGAGATGAAAAAGATTGCCGCAGGCGGCGGGGCGCTCGGCCGCCATTTTGGCCGCGGCTGCGGCGGGGTCGCATTCGTCCGGATCAATGGCTTCAAGCATGCGCCGGAGCAGCAAGCCGCGCGCGACGTAACCGTCCTTGGGCCCGCCCTTGATCACGTTCGTGGCGTCGTGCAGACAGCAGACGAGGCCGTCCTCGTTCATGGCCGTGAAGACGGTGATCAACCCCGGCCAGCCGACGCCGATCCAGGCCCTGCGCTTGGGTTCCTTTTCATGTCCGCGCAGGCGTTCGTTAGCGAGGAGCACCTGGTTGCCCACGGCGCGCGGGCCAATGGGAAAATCGAGGTTGCGCCCATAGACGACCTTGCCGTCCTCGGTAAGCGGCCCCCAGGCGCTGAAGCCGGAGCAGGCAGGTCCGTAATAGTCGGCAATGACGTTGATGGCGTAAATGTCGTCCAGGGTGACCGCGCGGCCGAGCGCCGGACAGACGCGTTCCTTCTCGCTCAGTTTGGCGCACAAGCCTTCGAAGACGCCCTCGAATTCGCGCACCGACGCGGCATCCCATTGGAAGTGGTCCTTCGACCAGGGGATCAGGCGCTTCTCGAATTTTTCCACAGTGAAGAAGGGCAGGCTCTTGAGCGCGTCGTCCATGGCTTCGACGATGCCAGACGCCAGGTAATAGCCGTGCGCGAAGCCGCGTTCTTTCGCATCCTCCCCGTAAAGCCGCAGGACCTTCTGGCCTTTCAGCGTGACGAGTTCGCCGGCCTCGGCGGCGCGTTCGGCGGCAGTCTGCGCGTAGAGCGACTGCGCCGCGAGCAGGCCGAGCGCGAGAGTGGCGAGGAATAACCGGCGGGATCTAGGAAGGATGCGCACGAGGAACCCTCGACACCTTTTAGAAGATCATGCAAAGCAGGCCCGTATGAAAGTGGATTTCGAGGCCTGCCGTCGCTAGGCTCAAGCCGTCCGCCATTCGCCATCGGAGCCGAGATGAACACGAAGCCGCATGAAACCTACCGCCGCACGCGCATCGTCTGCACGATCGGCCCGGCTAGTTCCGATCCGGCCGTGCTCGAGCGCATGATCCGCGCGGGCATGGATGTCGCGCGGCTGAACTTTTCGCACGGCAATCACGAGTCGCACTCACGCACGCTCAAACTGATCCGCGAAGCCGCCGCGAAGGCCGGCCGGCCCGTCGGCGTGCTCCAGGACCTCTGCGGTCCGAAGATCCGCGTGGGCGAGATGCCCGGCGGCGCCGTCGAGATAAAAGACGGCCAGGACGTGGAGTTCTTCACGGGATCGCCCGAGTTCGGCGCGCCGGCGAACGGGCTGCCGTGCGAGTACGACGGCCTCGTCCGCGACGTGAAGGCCAGCGAACGCGTGCTCTTCGACGACGGCGCGCTCGAGGCGCGCGCCACCGAAGTCCTCGCCTCGTCCGTGCGCATGCGTTTCACGCGCGGCGGCGTCCTTAAGTCGCGCAAAGGCATGAACCTGCCGGGTGTGAACGTCTCCGCGCCCAGCGTGACACCCAAGGATTTGCAGGACCTGGAGTGGGGCCTCACGAACGGCGTGGACTTCGTCGCGCTCTCGTTCGTGCGGCGCCCCGAAGACCTCGATCCGGTGCGCGCGCGGCTGGCGAAAGAGAGCGACCCGCCGCTGCTGATCAGCAAGATCGAGAAGCCCGAAGCCATCGCGCGGCTAGAAGAGATCGTGCATGCGTCCGACGGCGTGATGGTGGCCCGGGGCGATCTGGGCGTCGAGATGGATTTCGAGAAAGTGCCGCCGATCCAGAAGCGCCTGATTCGGATCGCAAACGAACTCGACAAGCCGGTGATCACGGCCACGCAGATGCTGGAATCGATGACGCAGAATGCGCGGCCGACGCGCGCCGAGGTCAGCGACGTCTCCAACGCGATTTTCGACGGTACCGACGCGGTGATGCTTTCGGGCGAATCGGCCAGCGGGAAGTATCCGGTTGAAGCCGTCGAAGCGATGGCGTCGATCGCGCGGGAGGCCGAGCGCTACCTTTTGTCGGGCCATGTGGAACAGGCTTTTCGCCCGGGCGAATCGATGGCTTCGAATCTCCACGACGCGCTGGCGCTGGGCGTAGAGCGCATCGCGCGCAGCATTGAGGTGAAGGCGATCGTGGTCGTCTCCCGTTCGGGCGAGACGGCGCGCTTCGTGGCGTCCTCGCGGCCGCGCGTGCCGGTGCTGGCGCTGAGCTCCGCGCCGCGCGCGTTGCACCGCATGACGCTGTTCTGGGGCGTGACGCCGGTCGCGGCGGGCGGGCTCGAAGAGACCGGCGCGGTCTTGCGCCACGCGGAGGAAGCGGTGCGGAAGTGCGGCCTGGCGGGGGGAGGCGACACCATTGTTGTCGCCGTCGGCCGCGAGGAATCCAAGGAATTCTCGGGGCGCATTCACATCCATCGCATCGAGAAGGAACACCATGCGCCGGGCAGCGCCCGAAAAGACGCGCCGAAGAAGAGCTGACACTCTGCGATAGTTACTTTTCGATGCGGAGGTTGCCGATCATAGCTTCGCCGTCGGACTCCAGATTGTAGAGAAGGACCGAGATCTTCGCAACGTCGCTCCGCTGGCCGAACGGCTGGTCGTAGGTCTTCCAATCGTTCTTGGCACTCTTGAAGTCGTCGAGGTCCAGCGGGAAGCGCAGGTTCCGGTTCCAGCCGGGCTTCACGTATACCGGACGGCACTCGTAACCTACCCAACCCGGCCGAGTCTGGAAGAGTAGCGCGACGTTGAACCCGTGCGGCAGGGACGAGTACAGGTCCAGCACGATGGACTTGGACTTGCTCAGGTCCAGCCCGAGGTCGCGGGTGACCGCGGCCTTCGACTTCGCGCCTTTCGTGAACGCCACCTTTAACGCGCGGCCCTTCTCGATGTTCGCGTACGCGAGCACCGCGGGGTTGCCCCAATCTTCCGCGACCCAGAGGGGCTGGGCGTTCGCATCGTTTTCCTTCGAGAAGTCGTCAAAGGCGGGCAGTTCCGGCCCGCTGTAGCGGTAGAATTTGGAGGCCTGCGCGGCGCTCTCCGGCGGCGGCGGCATGCGCGGCGCTTCCGCGCCCAGCGCGTAGGCGATGACGTTGACGCCGAAGCGCAGGGAGCCTTCGAGCATCTCATCGGCGGAGAGATCCGTGAGCGAAGGCCGGCCGGCGATGTTGCGCGGGTCGATCTCCAGCCCATCGGCGTAATCGTTGCGCGTATAGATCAGACCCACGCGCGCGCCCGGCTTGTCCGGCGCGAGCACTTCGATGAACTCCTGCCGGTACTTGTCGCCGGGCGGGATGCGGTAGCCCTTGAAGCCCCGCGAGAGATCGTAGGCGGAGCGGAAAAGCGGGTGCGACGCGTCGATCCGTTCGAGTTTCGCGCCGGGCACGATCGCGGGCAGTTCGCGGCGGAATGCAGCGTCGAAACGCTCGTCGCCGCTGGGGCCCGAATCGTTCACCCACACCAGGCCGCCGCCGGTGATGTAGGCTCGCAAGCCGTCGCGCTCGGCCGGCGTGAAGGCGATGGGATCGTTGGCGGTGATCAGGATCACGCGGCAAGCGGAGAGCGCGGCGCGGTCCGTAAGCGCCACGATCTTTACGGTGGATTCGACGTCCGGGAGGCCGCAGCGTTCTTTAAAGGCGGTCGAGAGATTGTGAAGCGCCGTGGGCGAAGAGTTCCAGTCGGCCGCGTGCTTTGCGAGGCCCAGCGTCACGCGGAGGATCTGGCCGGCCGCCGACCCCCAGACCGGGCGGTCGCCAAAGCCATTGCCATTCGCGTCCTTGCCTTGGCCGCTCAGGCGCGAGGCGGTCTTCACTCCGAACTTCTGCGGGTCGAGCGCAAAACCCGCGAAGGACGCGGCGGCGCCGCCCGGACCTTCCAGCTTGGAAGGCCCGCCCGTTCCCCCGAGCCCCGCCAGCGTTCCGCTGCCGCCACCGGGGCCTGATCCGATCAGGCCCAGGCCGCCGCCTGAGCCCGCGGCATGCGTTCGGCCGGCGCCATCGCCCGGTCCTGTGCCCTGGCCTGCGTCCGTTCCGGTTCCCGTGCCGCCTACGGCGGGGCCAGTCCCTTCGCCCGCTCCACGGCCGTTCCCGCCTTTGCCCCATCCGTCCGCGGCCAGCGGGGCGTCGCCGTCACCCAGGCCGGTTCCGCGGCCTTCGCCGCGGCCGATGCCTTGCCCGGTTCCGCCGCGCCCGCCTAAGCCGAGCCGCTCCGAGCCACCCAGGCCTAGGCCGTCGCCAAGCCCGGGAAGCGTTCCTTTGGCGCCGGGCTTTCCGGTCAAGGCCGTGCCCGTGCTTAAAGGATCCGAGCCGCTTCCGGTTCCGTTCTTGCCTGTGCCCCATGAGACCAAGCCCCAGCCGCCGGGGCCTCCGCGCGGACCGGCGGGACCGTCGCCGTCGGCATCGCGTCCGCCGGCATCATGCGTTCCACCGCCGCCCGCGTGCGTTCCGGTTCCGCCGCCGGACTGCGTGCCGCCGCCTTTGCCGGACGCGTTTGGAACCGCCAGAGCTTCGAGCGCCCCGTCCTCGGCGTTGCCCGCGGAGAGCCCGCTCACGCGCTGCTGCCCGCCGCCCTGTTTCGTAAGCCCCTGTCCCTTCGATCCACCGCCGTAGCTGGTGCCCGTGGGCGTGGCGGCCAAGCCCGAAGAGACGAGCCACGAGGCGTTCGATACGCTTTGCGGCTTGGCGATAAGCACGCCTCCGGCCTTGCCGAACGCATCCAGCTTTGAAGGCGCGTAGGCCGTAGCCATGGCGAATCCTTGCACCGGACCGTTGCGGGGACCCTGTGTTTGCGGCGTCTCCGTATCTTGAGCCAGAGGACCGTCGGGGGAATCCGAAGCTTCCGGCAGATTCGAGGCCAGGGGCGGGTCTTCGGCGACCGCAATGTCGCGCGCGGCCCGCGTGGCGGAGGGCTCGGGCGCGGGTCGCGCCATCACGCGGGTGATGGGCGAAGGCGCGGCCTTCGTGAGCGTGGCTGCGGTGGTGGTCGCCGGCGCTTGTGCGGCGGGCGGTTCCTGAGCCGGGAGCACGCCGGGTGTCGGGTCCTTCAGCGCAAGCGGCGCTTCGACGGGAGCGTTGGAGACCGTCTGCGCCGCGGGCGCGGGTTCCGGTGCGGGTGGCGCGGTGGGATCGAGAGCCTCCGCGGCCAGCGCCTTTTCCGGTTCGTCCGGGCGTTCGGTGCGCTGCGGTTCGCCCGGCGCGGCGGAGGCCTTGCGCGCATCCTGGGCCTGCGCCTTGGCCAGCACGCCTTCGGCGGCGGGGGCCGCGGCATGCGCTTGAGCCGCCGGGAGTGTGGCGTCCCGGCCGGCGGCGGCCAGCGCGCCGCCTTCTTTGGGTGCTCCACCTCCGGACCCGGCGGGGCCCTCGGCGCCGGTAGCCAGCGCGGCGAGACGCCGTTCCTGTTCCGGGCTGAGTTCGAAGCCGAGTTCCTCCTGCGTGTTCAGAATAGATACCTGCATGGCGTCGGGAAGCGCATTCATCATGGTGGAGGAGGGCACGGCGATCATCAGGACCGCCGCGTGAAAGGCGAGCGTATACGCGGCAAAGCGCACCCAGCGCTGCTTGAAGAACGTGCGCGCCAGGAAGATCAGCAGCGCGATCAGGAGCAGGATCAGAATGCGCAGCCAATCGAAGAACGAGATGCCGCCGCGTGGACCGCCCGTGCTCAATCGAGGATCGTTGACGACCTGAAAGGCGATCTCGACGGCCTGGCGTTCGCCCGCGCCTTCGAGCACCAGCCGGCAGCGCTCGTCGCTCCGGGCATCGGGCCATGCGCGCAGCAGCAGCCGCGTCTCGGCGCGGCCGGGGAGCGCGACCGTCAGCGCCTGCCCGGCCTTCGCGTCGGGCGCGGCCAGCAGATCCACGCAGGCACGCGTGAGGCCTGCCGCAGGTTCGACGCGCGCCGCAAGCGAGAGTTCTTCGTCGCTGTGCGACGTGACGACGACCATGGCCGGTTCGTCGGGCGTGCCATTGACTACGCGCAGAGTCAGCTCTCCGGGCGCCACATGGAAGGGCGGCTGCGGCACCGGAGCCGCGACGCGGAAGCGCACGGGGATCTCGACCGAACCCAGCCGCGAGTCCAGCGCGACCTTGGCTTCGTAGTTCCCGTCCTGAGCCAGATCGGGCACTTGCAGTTCGAGCTCGATCTTCGCGGCACCGTTCGGGATCAGCGTGGACTTGGATGCCCGCGACCGTAAAGCGTCCTGCGGAAGAGCGATGTGGCGCAATTTCGGCTTGCACGGCGGAGCGGCTACGCGCGCTGCAAAAAAGGTTGAACGCGCACCCTTAAAGGCCGCGAGGAAAGACTGCGTACGCGACTGTCCCGGCAGGAGCGTGCCGAGATCGATCTCCGAGACCTCGGGCTTAAGCGCCGGTTCCACGACGTGCGCTTGCCAGCGGCGGTACGCGAGCGCTGGGCCGGCCTCGAACGAGAGCCAGCCGCCTAAAGTTCCTTGGCGCATCTGCGCATTCAGCCGGAGGCGCAACGTTCCCGAATTGGGCGTCTCACCGGCGTTCCAGCTTGCTTCCACTTGTTCCGCACGGTCGTTCGCGATCTTGACCACCGCGGCTTTATAGGCGACGCCCTGCGCCAGCTCGCCCGCGAGCGGGAAGGCAATCGGCCGCGCAACTTCGTCGCCGGGTTCGAGCTCGCCTAGAGCGACCGCGCCGGGAACATCGAGATGCTGCGGCGAGACGTGAGCCGTAACCGGCAGGCGCGCTGCTGAGCGGCCAAAACGGTCACGCAAGACGAGCGTCTCTTCGAGCCTTCCCGAAGTGGCGTGCGGTGGAATCGCGAAAGTGAGCGCGAGTTCAACGGGTTCCGTACCCGCGCGTGTAAAGCCGGCGGCACCGGTCTTGAATTCAAGCATGCTCGGATTCGATCCAGAAAAGATCGAGGACGGCAGGAGTGCGAAGCGCGGATCGCGCCGCTTCAGAAACGCGGCGGGTTCGGCCTTGGCGAACGGTGCGAGATTCAGCACGCCGCCGCGCGTGGCGATCTTTATCGCGCGCTGGACAACCGCTCCAGGCGGAAGGTCTCCCAAGTCGAGACGCGCGGGTTCTATGCTGAGTTGTGCGGGATGCACGCGCACGCGCCAAGGCGCCGTTACGGCGATTGCGGGATCGGCGGAGGCAGCGCTCAACGTTAGCTTGAAGGTGCCCGCATAGAGGCCCTCCGGAGTGCCTTCAGGGATGCGCACGCGAAACGCGACTTCTCCGCGTCCGCCCGCGGACAGTTTTTCAGGCGCGGAGACGATCTCCAGGTATTCAGTGAGCCCGGGCAGAGCGGAGGCGTCCTGCGGAGCAAGGGTGGACTCGACGGAGATCGCGCCGCCTTGCCCGCGTATGCGCAGCGAGATCCGGCCTTCCGCGACGGTGCCCGACCAGTGTGCGCCCAAATCGGCCGCGCCGGAGGTCAGCAGGGCGCGCGCGCCGCTGCGTTTCAGGCTCCAGGTTGCGCGGACCTCGCGCCGGAAAGCTTCGCCCCCCATGCGCGTGCCTTGAACGACCGCCGTGAGCGTGCCGCCGGTATCGCCGGGCATCCGGGCGTCACGCAGTGCATCCACTTCCCCGGCAAAGACGCCGTCGCCCGCCGCGCCATCGTCGTGTTTGCCGTCGTCGAAGAGGCGCACGGTCAGCGGCGGTTGGCCTTCCGAAGCCGCAAGCGCGACGGTGATCTCCGCGGTAGCGATGTTCTCGGCGCCGTCCGTCAGCGAAAGCGCCACGCGCGGTTCGTCGGGATCGATCTCGATCTCGCCCTTCGCGTCCGTGCGCGTTCTGAAGAAGAGCGGATAGAGCGGCGTCTGCGCGGACGCATTCACGGTCGCGGCGCTGTTGCCGCCCTCCGGCGTCCATTCGGCCTTCCACGAACCGGCGGCGGGGGCCATCTGGAAGAGCAGCGGATGCGGTTGCACGCCCGAGCGCAGCAGCGCGCCGCCGGGACCGGTGAGCGTCAACGCCCCGTTACCGCGACTGGCCGCCGAGAGCGCGAGTGTGCGGCAGGCGCCGTCGGCTTGGAATTCAGCCGTGCCGCCACGTGCGGGCATCTCGGCGCTGAGAATCGTCCGGCCGCCCGCGATCTTGCCGGCGACGGCGGCGTACATCTTCAGCAAGTCCTGGTCGCGAACGGCGTCGGCGAACGTGCCGCCGGTATCCGCGGCAATGCGCCGCAGCAGGGCGCGGTCGGCGTCGTGTCCCAGCGCGACGGTGTGCACGGGTACGTTGGCCGCGCGCGCCAGGGCATGCGCGTCCTTGTATTCGCCGGGTTCCTGTTTGCCGTCGGTTAAGAGCACGATGGCGCCGGCGGCCTGTTCGCGGTCGCCTTTGAGTATCTCCAGCGCGCGGCGGATGCCGCCGTCGATATCCGTCTCGCCGCTCTCGCCGATCTTTTCGAGCCCCTGTTCGATGGCGGCGGCCTGGCCGATGGGCGTGAGCGGCAGGATCGTCCGCGTCTTGTCGTCGAACTGGACCAGCGCGATGCGCCCGATGCCTCCGGACGCGCGGCCCAACGCCACGAAGGTTCGCGAGGCCTCCACGCGCAGGCGATTCGGGTCGGTGCGGCCCATGGAGAGCGAGCCATCCAGCAGCAGCACGACGTCCGGCTGGCCTTCCCGAAAGGCCACCGCGCCTTTAAGCCGCACGGTTCCTTGCGTTTTCTTCTCCGCGCCGCTGTTCCAGCGCAGCAGGAGATCCCAGGCCTTGACGCGATCCGCTTTGGGCGGCTTGAGTCCGCGGATGTGCGCCAGCCATTCGCCGGGGCGTGTGGTGGATGAAACCGTGAGGACGCGGCCTTGCGGCTTCTCGCCCTCTCCGGCGTCTTGCTGCTCGGAGGCGAGCAGCCAGGCGCGAAGTTCAGGAACGGCCGTTCCGGCGGCGCGGTCGTCGCGGGTCCGGAGCACCAACTCCAGCGTGTCGTCGGGTCCGAGGACGACCGTGCCTTCGCTGGAAAGGAGGACCTGCGATTCCTCTTGAGCCTGCGTCTGTACGGACGCAAGGAAGAGGATAAGGAGCGCCAGAACAACAGGGATACCGCTGCCGCTCATTCCGAGCAGCGCACCTGTGCGACCGTTGTCCGGCGATCGCGCCATGCCTTCCATACCCTCGACTTTCTTAGATACCGTACAACATAGGTTAAGTCACGGATTAGACGGAGGATAAATCGGTTTTGTTGCGGTCAAAATCAGGGCAATCCGGCCGCGCTGAAATCCAGGTTACTTGCGCTCGCTGTCGGGGTTGGCGATCTGCCGGGGTGCTTTGACGTCCGCCTTCACTTCAGGCACCGGCGTGTTGGCGGGCGGCGTCACCACCGGCATGTGCGCAGGGGTGGTGACGCTGGTCTTGATCGACTTTTCCAGATCGGGGTCGTCGAACTCGGCGTCCAGGTCCGGCGCGGGCTTGGCCGCGGCCATCTCCTTGGTCTCGAGGTTCTCTTCGATGTCCTCGATGAGGCGGATCGACCGCCGTGCCTTGCGGTCGATGGTGACGATCGAATCGATCGCGCGCTCTTCGATCTCGCGGACGATGTCGTCGGCCTTGCCTTTCGCGTGGAAGTAAAGGGCCGTGAGCGGAATCAAGACGAGCAGCCCGAAGGCCGCGGCCACCAGCGCGACGCTAAGGCTCTCGGCAAACTGGTCGGTAGTCCCCGCCGCGCCGGCCGCGGCCGCCTGGCCGAAGGCGTCGATCAGCCCGAGCACGGTTCCGAGTAAACCCCAGAGCGGGGCTTGAAGGCACATGAGGCCGATCACGCGGCTGTTTCGGCGCAGGTCGTATAGCAGGCGGGTGCCCTCGTCGCGCACCGCGGTTTCCATCTCCTGGCGCGAAGTCCCGTAGCGCAGGAGCGCCGCGTAGAGCACCCGCGAGAGCGAAGACTGTTTCTCGAGGCAGAGCGCGAGCCCCGCGTCCACGCCGCGCGTATCCACGACGTGGACGATGTCCTTGTCGAAGCCCGGAGGCACGTGGCGCTTGTGGCGCAGTTCGATGACGCGTTCGAGGTAGAAGGCCATTCCGACCACCGACGACCCGAGGATCGGCCACATGCACCAGCCGCCATCGAGGAAGATGTCCCAGAGCGTCTTGCCTTCGCCCAGGTTCGTGTGGAGTCGCGCGGCCGCGGAGGCAGGCGGCGCTTCGGCGGCAAACGTTCCGGGCGCTTGCAGCAGTGCCAGAAGAAGCAGCGCGAGCGCGGCGGAGCCTGTACGGGGGCGGCGGGTCATGCGGCCTGGTCTAGCTCCATGGGGTGTGCCGGCCGGAAATTCTTCTTTACCATAGCGGCTTTGGAGCGGCCGGGCCATACCTTTTGAAGCTACGGCTTGGCAGCCGGAGCGCCCAGGGCCTTCAAGCGTTCCTTGGCGGTCTCGGCCCGCGGGCTCTGCGGGCGTTCCGCGAGCAGTTTGCGATAATAGCCGATGGCCTTCTCGGGCTCGGCCAGTTCTTCGCTGCAGCGGCCGCACAGATAGAGCGCCGCATCGAGCCACTTCGAGTCGGGCCGGTCGAGCACGACCCGCAAGGCCAGTTTTTTCCCTTCGCCGGCCTCGCCCTTGGCCAGGGCCAGTTCGGCCATGCCGAGCACCACGCGCTCACCCACGTCGTCGAGCTCCGCGTCGAGGCCCTTTTCGCCGAGCGCCTTCATAAAGGCATCGCGTGCCGCGTCGGGCTTCTTGGTCTGGAGGCGGCATTCGGCCAGCCCGCACCAGGCTTCGCGCACGCCTTTCGCGTTCGGGAACTTCTCCAGGTACTGCTCGTAAGCCGACACTGCTTCGGGGAACCGGCCGCCCTTGGCATGCGCATCGGCTATCGAGGCCAGCGCGCGTTCCGCGAGCGGGTCGGCGCTCTGTTTCTCAAGCAGTTCTTTCCAAAGCGCCAGCGCGCCTTCCGCGTCGCCCGCCTCGGAGAGCAGCCGGCCGCGGTAGTAGCGCGCCTCCGCGGAGAACGGTCCGGCCGGATCGAGCTTGAGCAGCGCGGCGAAGGCGGCTTCGGCCTGTTTGGGGTCCTTGGAGCGTTCGTAGGACCAGGCCAGGTTCAGCCAGGCGGCGGAGAGCGCCTGCAGCGGGACGTCTTTCGAGCCCTGGGCGGCGTCGAGCGCCTTTTTGTACTGGGCGGCGGCCTCGGGATTTTTGCCGCTCTCATAGAGCATGTTGCCGAGCTGGAAGGGCACCTCAAATGCCGCGGCCCCCGTGAGCTTCAACTGCGCCAGCTTGTCGAGCTGCGCCTGCGAGCCGGCGGTGTCTTTCAGTTCTTTAAGGCAGACCGAGAGCCGGATGGCCGCTTGGAGCGTGTCCGGATTCTCGGCCTGCACCTCGTTCTTGGACAGAAACGCGTTGTAGTCGTCCCGCGCCTCCGCAAAACGCTTGGAGACAAAACGGATCTGGGCGCGGCGGAAGAGGGCCTGCTGCACTTCCGCGGCTTCGGCGGGACCCGTCGCGAGCATCTCGCCGTACGCGGCTTCGGATTCCTTCTCTTTGCCCGGCAGGGCTTCCAGGCTCAGGGCCTTGAGCAGGCGTGCAGCATTCGCCCGGTCCTTCAAATCCGGGCGCTTCAAGAGCGCCTCGGCATCGGCGAGTGCGTCGGCCTGCTTGCTCGCGCGGTAGCGCGCTTTCGCGCGCAGCATCAAGATCTCCAGGTATAGCGGCGCGTCTTTCGCGTCGTCCTTGGCGAGCGGCGCGTCGAGCCAGGGCAGCGCGTCCTCGGGTTTTCCACTCTCGTAGGCCAGGCGCGCGGCCTCGTACGCGGCATAATCCGCGAAGTGCGACTCGGGCGACTCCTTTAAGAGGAGGCGGTAGGCGGCGAGGCCCTTGTCGGGATTCTTCGCTTTCACCTGCGCAAGGCCGCGCAGGTAGAGCATCTCGGCGCGCACTTCTCCTTTGGGTTCGGCGGCCAGGGCTCCGTCGAGAATCCGCACGGTCTCGCCGGAATCGTTGGCGTGATCGCGGCACCAAGCCAGGCGCAGGCTCGCCAGGCCCAACTGCATCTTGGCGGCGTCGGCTTTGACTTCCGGAAGGGCGGCGTATTCCTTGAGCAGCGGTTCGGCGCGGGCGTAATCGGCCTTGCGGAAAGCGAAATCGCTCGCGGCAAAGAGCGTCTTGCGGCGCAGGTCGGCGGACTCTTTGTCGTTCGCGGGCAGTGCCTTTAAGAGCGCCTCCACCTGCTGGAGGCCCTCGTCCAGATTGCCGGCCTTCCCGGCCCAATAGGCGAGCTGGTACTGCGCGGCCGGCGCGAAGCGCGACTGGGCGTGCTCCTTGACGATGGTCTGGTAGTACTTGCCCACGTCAGCGCCCGAGAGATCGGCGAGGAACATCAGCGCCGCGGGGCGCTCGATCTTGTCGCGGCGGTCCCCCGCGGGCAGCGCCTCGGCTTCCGCGAGGGCGGTCTTCGCGGCGGCCAGGGCCTCGTCGTTGCGCTTGAGGGCCACGAGCGCCCGTGCCTTGATGCTCGCCATGAGCGGCCGGTCGTCGCCCTTCGTAAACGCAGACAAGTAGAGCTCCGCGAGGTCGAGCGCCTCGGCGTTTTTGCCGTCTCCATCCAAAAGCACGGCCGCCTCGGCCACGGCGGACGCCGCTTCCGGCTGCGCGGCAAAATCCTTAACCAACGCTTTGTATTGAGGCACCGCCTGGTCGTAGCGCTTGGCGCGCAGGAGGAACTTGGCCTTGTAGAGCGCGACGAAGCGGGCCTGCTCCTTGCCGCCCGTGAGCGCCGCGACCTTATCCAGCGCGGCCAGTGCGTCCGCGGACTTGCCGAGTTCGTCCAGGCACCGCGCGAGCATGAGCTGGCTGGACGCGGCCTTCTCGTGGTTCGGCGCGGCGGCCGTGAGGCCGAACTGCGCTTGGGCCGCCTCGAACTCGCCCTTCTCGAACGCGATCCAGCCCAAGCCTTCTGCGGCATCGGCGCGCAATTTCGAGTTCGCGAAGTCTTTGTTGAGCGCATCCCAGTACGACCGCGCGGCATCGTATTTCTTGAGCGCGTACGCCGAATCCCCTGCGTAGTAGAGCACGGACTCGAAGAGGGCCGGCAGCGCAGGCGGCGCGTCCTTCTGCCCGAGCTTCGGCCGGTTCTCCTTAAGGAACAGGTCGGCGTTCTCGAGGGCGCGCGCGTAGTCCTTGGTCAGGGAACAGAGCTTAACCGAGCGTTGGAGCGCCTCGGCTCTGCGCGGAGAGGAAGGATTCTCTTTAAGGAAGAGGTCGAATGCTGCGGCGCTCTTGGCGTAGTCCTTGAGCTGATAGCAACTCTCGGCGAGCAGCAGCCGGGCCTCGCCGGTGCGTTCGGACTTGGGAAAGTCCGCGAGGTACTTGTTGAGGGCCTCCACGGCCATCTGGTATTCGTGAAGGGTATAGAGGTGGTTGGCGCGGCGAAAGTCGGCGTCTTCGCCCGCGGCGGAACGCTTGATGTTCCCGATGCTGGCGCAGAGGAGGACCGCAAGCAGAAGAGCGCAGTTCTTGGCCATGGCACCTACCTAGGTAAGCGATTCGTTCCCACTCGGCAACCCCAGGTCCGGCCTCGCAATCCCCCAAAGTTTGCGGCGGGTCCAACCGATTCAACCGGCGACTTCTGTCCTACGTCACCTTCTGGATGGGCTAAGGAGGGACGTTATTCGCCGCGCGGTCCTGCGAAATTCCTCCGACTTTCTACTCTTGTGCGGACTTCGCACACCTTTAGGATGCGCCAGCGAAAAGGACGCCTAGCCTTTCACGGGTCTTATGACGATTCCGCCAACATTGCCAGCCGCCGAACCCGGCGCCCAGCCGCCCGCGAAAAAGGGCTTCGGAACCGGCTGCAAAGTCGCGCTGGGCTGCTTTTCCGTCGTGCTCTTGATCGTGCTTGTCGTGGCCGTGATCTTCGTTAATGCGCTCTCCTGGGTGACCAATGGGCGCGAGACCGCAAGCGCGCCGTATACTTCGCCCACGCTGACCGATTCCCAACAATCGGAATTGGGCAAGATTCGCGCGGACCACAAGAAGGCGTACGCCACGCAGGCGGATTGGGATGTCGTTTTCACGCCCGAGCTCTTCAACACCTTCGTTGCCAGTGAAATCAAGAAGAAGAAGGCCGACGGTTCATTCAAGAAGGGCGAGGCGGAAGGCGTGGATATCCGCTTCGACGGGCAAGACATCGTTATTCGCACGACCTACGAAGACCAGGAGAAGGGCGGCTACTACAACGTGGAACTGCGCGGCGATCCGCATTTCGAGAACGGCAAGTTTCTTGGGCGCGTCGACTCGATCAAGCTGGCCGATAAAGAAGCGCCGTGGCTGGCGCGGAAGTTCGTCGACATGGCCATCGATGCCGCGCGCAAGGGGGAGCTGAAGACGGAAAAAGGGCCCCATGCTAACGAGAACCCCTTCGAAGGCATTAAACTTTTGCGGCGGGAAGGCGATAAGATTCACATTATCATTCTGGGCGGTAAAGTGCCCCAGCCGGAAGACGAGTAAGCTCCGCCTAACGCACGCCCGTCATTCCTGAAGTTTCGGAGAGCGCGCCATGATGCGGTTTGGGATGCATCTTTCCATGAGCGGCAGGCTGGCCGATGCGCCCGACCGGGGGCGTGCGATCGGCTGCCGCGCGTTGCAGATCTTCTCCGGCAATCCGCGCGGCTGGACCAAAGCGCCGCAGGTTCCCGAGCGCGTCGAGGAGTTCAAGGAAGCCGTGAAGGCGGCCAAGATCGATCCGGTCGTCGTGCATGCGACGTATCTGATCAACTTGGCCGCGCCGGACGATCCCATCTTCAAGCTCTCGGTGGACACTTTTCTGGACGAGCTGCGCCGTTCCGCCGCGCTGGGCGCGCGCTTCTATGTGGTTCACTCGGGCAGCCACAAAGGTCAAGGGGAGGAGAAGGGACGGCAGCGGATCATCGAAGCGTTGCGCCGGGCCGACCGCGAAGTTCCCGACCGGCCGGAGATCCTCCTCGAGAACACCGCAGGCACCGCGAACTCGCTGGGAACCACCTTCGAGGACCTCGCCAAGCTTCTCGACGGCGCGGCGATCCCGCGCAACGGCGTCTGTTTCGACACCTGCCACGCGCTCGCGGCGGGGTACGAGATCCGCACGGCGGAGGGCGCCGCGCGAACGCTGGACGACTTCGACCGGATTGTCTCGCTCCAGCGCCTGCGCTGCCTGCATGTGAACGATTCCAAGGGCGGCCTCGGTTCGCATCTCGACCGCCACGAGCACATCGGCAAGGGCGAGATCGGCGAGGCAGGCTTCAAGGCTTTCTTCGCGGACAAGCGCGTCTGGAACCTACCGGCCATCCTCGAGACCCCGCTGGATCAGCCGGACGACGACCGGCGCAATCTCTGGAAGGCCGTCGAACTGGCCGTGGAGTCGGGCGCGACCGAGGCCGAGCTGCTGGAAGTGATGCCCACCGGCCCGCTCGATCCCATCAAAGCCGCCGCGGCGTCCAAGCGCGGTAAGGTCTCTTCCAAGCGCAAGCCGCCGCCCAAGCCGAAAGCCGGCCGGGCCAAGACCAAGCGCCGCTCGGCGCCGCGCCACGCCCAAGGCGGCCGGAAAGTCCGGCGGCGGCTGCGGCGAAAGAAGTGATCAGGTGAGGACACGCACCGTGGACTCGTTTGGACGGCGAAATCTTTCTCCGCACCCATTGCGGCTGGGTATCTTCGCGGCGCTGGCCGCGAGCTGGTGTTGTTGTGCCGCGGCTCCGGCGGCGGACGGCGGCTCCTCCTTCGATGAGTTCCAGAAAAGGATCGTCTCCTTCAAGCTCGAGAACGACGTGCGGGTCATCCTCTGCCCGCGCGGCGACGCGCCGGTGATTTCCTGCATCACCTACGTGAAGACGGGCTCGGTGGACGAGGTCGCCGGTATCACCGGAATCGCGCACCAGCTCGAACATCTCGCGTTCAAAGGCACGCCCCGCATTGGGACGACGAACTACGAAGCCGAGCGCAAGGTGTTGGCCGAGATCGACGCGCTCTACGACAAGATCCTCGACCGCCAGCGCAAGTTGCTGAGCAGCTCTCGCGAAGGCCTCCTGACGCTGCTGGCGAAACTGAGCAGCGGCGTCGCCGCCATCGACCCCGAGGGCCTGAAGGCGCCTCTCGCTGCATTGCGCGCCCGGTTTTCCAAAGACGGCGACCGCTTGAGCGACGCCGAGTTTTCCGAGCTCGAGAGCCTCGTGACCCAATGGGCGCTAAAGGTGAGAGAAGCGGAAGCGTTCGTGGCGCAGAATCAGTATGCGCACGAGATCGGCCGCGCCGGCGGGACAGGGCTCAACGCATTCACCAGCGAAGACCGGACCGTGTATCTCGTCTCGCTGCCCTCCAGCCAGCTTGAACTCTGGGCTTCTTTGGAATCCGACCGTTTCATGAACATCGTGCCGCGCCAGCTCGAAAAAGAGAAGCAGGTGGTCCTCGAAGAACGGCGCATGCGCACCGAGACCAACGCCTTCGGGAAACTTTACGAGAGCTTTCTCGGCGCGGCGTTCAAAGCGCATCCGTACGGCGTCGAGGTGATCGGACATCGCTCCGACATCTTGAACTACACGCGCGCCAACGTGGAATCGTTTTACCGCGCGCACTACGTCCCCCAGAATACGATTGTCGCCGTAGTGGGCGACGTGGACGTAGCCAAGGCCCGGGACCTGCTGACCTCGTATTTCGGAAAGATCCCGGCCGCGCCCGCTTCACCTGAGCCGCACACGGCCGAACCGAAGCAGGAAGGCGAACGCCGCTCGGAAGTCGAGTACCCCGCGCAGCCGATCGTCATGGTGGGCTTCCATATTCCCGAGCGCAAACATCCGGACACGCCCGCGCTGAAGGTGCTCACCGAAGTCGCGGCTTCCGGGCGGGCCTCGCGTTTCTACACGGCGCTGGTGAAGTCCGGAACGGCGCTCTCTGCGGGCGCCTCGATGGGGCCGGGTGAACGCTACCCGCGGCTCTGGATCGCCAATGCCGAGCCCAGCGCAGATGTCTCAGTCGAACAGCTCGAGGACGCGCTGCTCGCAGAGATCGAGAAGCTGAAGGGCGCGCCGCCCTCGCCTGAAGAACTTGCGCGCGTCCAGGCGCGGTACCGCATGGATGTGCTGAGGGAACTGAAGAGCAACATGCGCCTGGCGATCGAACTGGCCGATTATGAGGCGCTGGCGGACGACTGGCGCGAGCTCTTTCGCGAGCTCGACGCCGTCGCCAAGGTGACGCCCGAGCAGGTGACCGCGATGGCCGCGAAGTATTTCACGAAGAACAACCGTACGGTCTCCTGGCTGATCTCGACGCAGCCCGCCGAAGCGCCTGCGATTCTGGGCGTTCCGTCGGCGCCGCCCAAGCCCTGAGCGCCAAGGAAGGAGAAGCACAGGATGGGAAGCATCGCGGCACGGCGCGCCCTCGCTCTTGCGGCGCTCCCGCTCCTTCTGCTGTGCGCGGTTCGCGCCGCAGAACACGCGGACGTGGCGCCGTTCAAAGCGTGGCCTGAGGTCAAGCCGGAAGAACAGCGCAAATTCCAGTTCCAGCAGCCCGAGCGGATCGCGCTCGCCAACGGCATGGTGGTCTTTCTCCTGGAAAATCACGAGCTTCCACTGATCGACTGCTCGATGACCATTCGTTTCGGCTCGGTTCAGGACCCCGACGCGCAAGCCGGGCGCGCGGCCATCCTGGCCGAGGTGATGCGCTCCGGCGGCTCCGCGGAGTTTCCGGGCGATAAATTGGACGAGGCGCTCGAGAGCAAGGCGGCGTCTCTCTGGATCAACGCCGGACTCGATTCGGGATCCGCCGGATGTGCCTGCCTCAAGGAAGATTTCGACCAAATCTTCGGCATTTTAATGAGCGTCCTGCGCGTGCCGGCCTTCCCGCAGGAGAAGATCGACCTCGCGCTTATGCAGGCGCGAACGCGCGTGGCCAAGCGCAACGACAGTCCCGCAGCCGTCGCCAATAGGGAATTCGCCAAAGCCCTGTACGGCTCGAAAGAGGGCCGCGTAAGTCCGTGGGCACGGTATCCCGAATTCGCCACGCTGGGCGCGATCGCGCGCCAGGATCTGATTGATTGCCACAAGGCCAGCATCCATCCCGGGCGGTTTATTCTCAGCGTGACCGGCGATTTCGACAAGGCGCGCATGCGCGAGAAGATCGATAAGGCGTTCGCGGCGTGGCCCGCCGGCGAGAAAGCGCCGGAGAATCCGCGCGTCGATATGAAGCGCGAGGCGCGCATCTACTACGTGGACCGGCCGGCCCTCAACCAGAGCACGATCTTGTTCGGCCACCCGCTGGACCTTCGGCGCGACCATCCCGACTTCCCGGCGCTCATGCTCGCGAGCGAAGTGCTCTCGGGGGGCATGTCCGCGCGGCTCTTCACGGAGGTTCGCACCAAAAAGGGCCTCGCGTATTCGGTCTGGGGCGCGGCGCAAGTCAACTTCGACCGGCCCGGGCTGTTCACCTGTTCCTGCACCACTCGCAACGAGCAGGCCCTCGAGGCGGTCGAGGCCGTGCGCGCGGAGGTTGTGCGCCTGAAAGAAGAAGGTGTGCGCCCGAAGGAACTGGAATCCGCCCGCGAGTCCGTGCTGAATTCGTTCGTCTTTAATTACGATACGCCGGAGAAGATCGCCGCGCGCGTGAGAACCTACGAATACTACGGGTATCCGCTGGACTTCGACGGCAAGTACATCGAAGCCCTTAGCGCCGCCACGCTGGAAGACGTAAACCGCGCCGCCAAGAAATATCTGGAGCCCGGCAAGCTGACGATCCTTGAGGTCGGAAACGGAGCGCCGCCGGTCAAGGAGTTCGAGAAGTATGGCAAGTTCGAGATTCTTGATGTGTCTATTCCGGTCGCGCCAGCGAAGCCCATGGTGCTCGATCCCGAGCGCGAGGCGCGCGGCAAAAAATGGTTGGAAGAAGCGTTGACCGCCGCCGGCGGCGTGAATGCCTTCGCCGCGATCGTGGGGATCCGGTCGGACCTGCTCATGCACGTGGGCCCGTTGAAGCTGACGACCGTGATGCGCGTGGCGGTGCCGGACCGCGTGCGCGCAGACGTTGCGGGGCCGTTCGGCGCTGTCACGCAGATCTTAGGCAAGGAAGGCGGATGGCAGGCCTCGGGCTCGTGGGTCAAGGAGATCAAGCGCGAGGAAGCCGCGAAGAACTTGCGCGCGATTACGCAGACCGATCTGGGCGTGCTGCGCGTTTTGGCCTCGGCGAAAGAAGGCTACAACGTCCAGGCGCTCGATCCCGTCCGCGACGGCGAGCGCCTCTTCCAGGCCGTGATGGTGGAGTCGGCTTCGCTCGGGCGCGTGAAGCTTTATTTCGACGGCTCGACCAAGCTGCTCGCGAAACTGCGCTACACGCTGGAGAACGATCCCAAGGAATACGAGAAGGTCTTTCTGGAGCACAAAACGTACGGACCCTTCACGCTGGCGCGGCGCATCGAGGACAACGATCCCAAGGCGCGCGCGAAGACCGTCGAGATGCTCGGGCTCCAGGTGAACCCGAAGCTGGACGACGCACTCTTCGAGAAACCCGAGCGTGCCACGCCGCCCCCGGAACCGCTGCGCGAATGAGCGCGGGCCTTTTTGTCACGGGCACCGACACCGGCGCCGGCAAGACTCTCGTCGCCTGTGCGCTGCTTAAACTGCTGCGCCGCGCAGGCATCGACGCCGTCGGCTTCAAGCCGGTCGCGACGGGCGTGGAAGACGGTAAGTGGCTGGATGTCGAGGCCCTCTACGCGGCATCCGCTGGCGCCGAACCGCGCGAACGCATCTGTCCCTTGAGATTCGCTGCGCCCATGGCGCCCGTGCAGGCGGCCAAGCGCGAAGGCATCGAATTGGACATGGGCCCCGCGCGCCGCGCGCTTGCAGAACTGGCGAGCCGTCACGCGTTGGTCGTGGCCGAAGGCATCGGCGGGCTGCTGGTGCCGCTCGACGAACGGACGCTGGTCATCGACTTCATCAAGCAATCCGGATTCCCCGCGCTCGTCGTCTGCAAGGCGCAGCTTGGCACCGTCAACCACACGCTCCTAACCTTGCGCGAACTGGACCGCGCCGGCGTGCCAGTCGCGGCGGTGATCATGAACGTCACGCGTGCCGAGGATACGGAGAACGCGCGGCCTAGTGTGGAAGAGATCGAGCGGCATACTCGGCACCGCATCGCCGCGACCATCTCTTTTTGCGTCGCTCCGGAAATTCATCAAGACGAATTGGCCGCAAAGGCCGCGGAGATTCTTGGGCAGCAGATTCAAGTCTCCGCGTGGGCGGGACGGTAGCGCGTGGCGGTCGAGCAACAACAAGGGGTGCGCAGCACATGAGCCAGGACGAGAAGTACGTTAGTTCGCCGCAGAACGAATGGGTGAAGGAGATCGTCGAGCTCCGCAAGGACGGCGAACTCCGGCGCGAGAAGGGCCGCTACTTTATGGAAGGCCGCCGCGCGGTCGAGGCCGCCCTGGGTTTGGAGAAGTCCGTGTTGCAGGAACTTATTTACTGCGAGCACCTCTGGCGCGAGCCGTCGTGGGGCGAACTGATCGAGAAAGCGAAGGAGCGCAAGGTCCCGCTGGTGCGTGTAAGCAAAGATGTCTTCAAGAAGCTCGCCGACGTGATGGAACCGCAGGGGCTCGCGGCACTGGTCAAGATGCCCGAATGGACCGTCGCGCAGATATTGTCCGCGCAAAACGCCCTCGTCGTCGTGGCCTGCGGCATTCAGGATCCCGGCAACCTGGGAACCATCATTCGCTCCGCCGAAGCGGCGGGCGCCGCGGGGTTGATCGCGCTCGAGAACACCGCCGATCCCTACAACGCCAAAGTCGTACGGAGCACGGCCGCGGCATTGCTGCTGCTGCCGATCATGCGGGCCAAAGGCGCGGAGTTTCTGAAGACCGCGAAGCAGAAGAATCTGAAGCTCGTCGCGACCGCCGCGGAGGGCGGCGTTTCGTACAGGACCTTTGACTGGAAGACGCGTCCGCTGGCGCTCTGCATCGGCAGTGAAGGCGAGGGCCTGCCCGAAGAGATCGAAGCGGCGTGCGGCGAGAAGGTCACGATTCCGATGCGCGGAAGTTCCGAGAGCCTGAACGTCGCCGTTGCAGCCAGCATTCTGCTCTTCGAGGCGCAGGCGACGTAGCGCCCGCTATTCGACTTTGACCGCCATCTCCTGCGCCCTCACGCACAGTTCGCCGGCCTTGAACGCATGCGCCTGCGTCATGGCGTCCTCGGTGCGATTTAGGCAGTCGAGAATGAGCTGGCCGAAGTACGGAAAGCCGACCTGCCCCGCGACGTTCATCTCGCGCTCACCCTTTTGATCGACGAGGAAGATCCAGTCGCCGCGTGTGTCGCGCGCGACATCGATGTACTTGCGTAGCTCGATGTAGCCTTCCGTGCCGAGAATGAACGTGCGCCCGTCGCCCCAGGTACGAAGTCCGTCGGGATTCAGCCAGTCGACGCGGAAGTAATTGGTCGCGCCGTTGTCCGCCACGAGCGTTGCGTCGCCGAAGTCTTCGAGTTCCGGGTACTCCTTGAATTTGTAGTTGGCTACCTTGCTGTGCACGACCTTCGCGTCCTTCGCGCCGCTGAAGAAGAGGAACTGTTCGATCTGATGGCTGCCGATGTCGCAGAGAATCCCGCCGTAGTATGCCTTTTTGTAGAACCAGTCGGGGCGGCTCTTGGGGTTCAGCCGGTGCGGGCCGGTCCCGAGCACCTGGACCACGCGGCCGATCGCGCCGTCCTGGATCAGCTTTCCCGCATGCACAGCGGCTTCCACATGCAGTCGTTCGCTGTAGTAGACCATGTACTTCTTCTTCGTCTCGGCTGCAGTCTTCTTCGCGTCTTCAAGGTGCGCGAGTGAAGTGAAGGGCGTCTTGTCGGTGAAGTAGTCCTTGCCCGCCTTCATCACGCGGCAGCCGAGCGGCCCGCGGTTGGAGGGAATCGCGGCGGCGGCGACGAGCCTTACCGCCGCGTCGCCGAGCACTTCCTGCTCGCTCCGCGCGGCCTTGGCCTGCGGGTACTTCTTCCGGAACGCTTCCACCTTGGCCGGATCGGGATCGTACACCCAAGTTAATTCGGCCCCTGCTTCCAAAAGTCCGTTGCATTGGCCGTATATATGCCCGTGGTCGAGTCCGATTGCGGCGAAGGCGAACTCGCCTGGTTTCACCACGGGCGAAGGCTTGCCCTGCGGCGCGTAATTCATCCCGTCGATTTTCTGCATGGCGCGTCTCCGCATGATCCAAGGTTCTTGAACGATTCACGCTAACCAGACGCGCTCGGTTTTGAAAATGAACAAAACGCGGTTCGCGCCGCGAAGGAGGTGGCTAAACGCGGCCATGTTCATAAAATGCAGCCATGCCAAAGTTGATCTCAGTCGAGGAAGCCTTCGCGATTCTGCTCCGTGAAGCGGGGGAGGGCGATCTCGTTTCCGTCGAGCTTGCCGAAGTCTTAGGCCACGCGCTCGCTGAAGACGTTCGCGCCGACCGCGACTTCCCGCCCTTCGACCAGGCGCGCATGGATGGCTTCGCCGTGCGCGCGGAAGATATCGGCGACGCCGCGCAGGAACTCGCGGTGATCGAGTACGTACCCGCGGGCAAGATGCCCTCGAAGGCCGTGGCCCGCGCGCAAGCCGTGCGCATCATGACCGGCGCGCCGGTGCCGGTGGGCGCGGATGTCGTTGCGCCCATCGAGATCACCGCGTCGCCTGCGCCGGAGCGCGTGCGCGTCCTGAAGGCTCTGCCGCCTGAGACGCATATCGCGCGCAAAGGTTCGGACGTGAAGCAAGGCGGACTGCTTTTGGCCGTAGGCAGCCGCATTGGTCCTGCCGAGGCCGGTGTCCTGGCCGCGGTGGGGAAGGCGAAGGTCCCGATCCGGCGCAAGCCGCGCGTGGTGGTGCTGGGCAGCGGCGACGAAGTGGTCGAACCCAACGCGACGCCGGCCGCAATGCAGATCCGGAACTCGAACAGCTACCAGTTGCTGGCCCAGGCGCAGTCCCACGGCTTGGAGGCCGAATATCTGGGCATCGCGCCGGACGATCCGCACGCCACGCGCCGCATGGTCGAGCGCGGCCTCGATGCCGATGTGCTGGTGACCACCGGCGGCGTCTCGGCCGGCGACAAAGACCATCTCGCGGGGGCCTTCAAGGACCTCGGCGTCGAGATCTTCTTCGACCGGGTCAACGTCAAGCCGGGCAAGCCGACGACGTTCGGCCGGCGTGGCAAGACGCTCGTCTTCGGGTTGCCCGGCAATCCGGTCGCGGCGCTCGTCTGCTTTCATCTCTTCGCCATGACCGCGATCCGGAAGCGTATGGGCGCGAGCGATCCCCTGCCGCGCAACTTTCCGCTGACGTTGAAGGGCCACGCGAAGGCCGCCGGGGATCGTCCGACTTTTCGACCCGTCAAACTGATCGTCGAGCAAGGCGCAACGTTCGTTCAAGCTCTGCGCTGGCATGGTTCCGGGGATTTGGCCGGATGTTCCGGCGCCGACGGCTTTGTCCTTCAGCCCGCGGATGCCGCGTTGGACGACGGTGCGGTCGTCTCCTTCTATCCGCTGCCGGCCGTACTCTGAACCCTGGTACATTCCGCCGGAAATGAAGGAGCCGCTGTGGCGAAAAAGTCCTCCAAGGTCCGGCTGACGCATGTGGACGCGAAGGGCCGCGCGCGCATGGTGGATGTGGGCGCGAAGCAGCCGACGCAACGGGTGGCGGTGGCCGAGGCTTTTCTGCGCATGCGCCCGGCGACCCTGCGGCTGATCGCATCCGGCAAAGCCAAGAAGGGCGACGTGCTTGCGGTCGCACGGCTGGCGGGGATTCAGGCCGCCAAACGCACCGACGAACTGATCCCACTCTGCCACGCGATCCCACTATCATCGGTGGCGGTGGATTTCGAGAAAACAGGCGCGGGCCGGCTGCGCATCGTCGCTACAGCCGCGTGCACCGGGCAGACCGGCGTGGAGATGGAAGCGCTCTGCGCTGCGTCGCTGGCGGCGCTCACCGTTTACGACATGGTCAAGGCCGTGGATCGCGGAATGGCTGTCGAACGCGTGCGCCTGCTCGAAAAGAAGGGTGGCAAGAGCGGCCCTTGGAAGCGGAAAGGGTAACGGCGTACTTTATATAATTGCGCAACTCCTTGAATCACTGAAGGTAACATGCTTCGGGAAGTGGTGGAAAAGTGCCGATAAGATGAGGATAATGCGCACAGCAAGCGTCTAAGAAGTATTGCCGTTAGAAACGCGCGGAGTTCATCCAACGCATGTACGCCGTGGCCGCGGACCCTAGGGCGCCGGAATTGCAACAGGGCCGCTGGCTCATGGTGATCGTGGCGTCGGCGTTCGTCCACGTGCTCTTTCTGATTTTGGTGGGCCTGCCGCAGGTCGAGCTCCCCGACCAGCAGGCGCAGGCCGCGCCGATTCAGATCGATTTCTCCGCCGATGCCTTGCCTGACCTGCCCGCGGATCCAAAACTTGCCGCCGTGCCGCCGGGCGCGGCTGTTCCCAACGCGCCCATGCCGGCGCAAATTCCTTCGGCCGGTCAGACGCCTCCGCCAGAGGCCAAGCGCATTCCTGAGGCCGAGACGAAGCCCCAAGAGACGGCTAAGGCGCCGGACCTGCCCAAAATTAAGATCGACGACCTACCCGCCGAGATGCCCAAGGGGATGATCGCGTACGATCTGGCCAAAGGTCAGGAGAAGCCGCCGGAGAACGCCCAGTTCCTGGGCGACGTGAACACCGCGGCCGCCGACCGGGCCGAGAAGAACAAGCCCATCGGCGCGCCATCCATGCAGGGCGAGAGCAAAGAGGTCGCCTTCGCGGGCGGCCGGCGCGGCGAAGACGAGACGAAGGTCAACGAACCTCCGGACCCGCTGACCGGCACCGCGCAGAAAGAGGGCTCGCCCGACGTTGGCAAGCCGCTCGAGACCAACAACGGCCGCGATCTGCGCAACGGGAAAGAGGAAGCCGAGCGGAAGGCTACGCTCGAAGGACCCGAAAAGAAGGAACCGCCCGCGCTCTCGCCGTTCGATGGTTCCGGCAAGCCGAACGACCGGACGACCTCGCCGCAAGACGTGGGCAAGCCTGTGCTGCCGCAAGAGAAGATCGGAGAAATAAAACCCGGGAACATCGGACTGCCCGAAGGGCAGGACAAGGGCGGCGCGGAGCAGGGCCCCGCTAAGATCCTCAAGCAGGAAGACGCCAGCGCGCCCAAGAGCGGCGACAAGAGAGCGGAGAAGAACCCGCTTCCGTTTATCACGGAGAACGCGCAGGACCTGCACGCGCAGAGTTCCCATACGCTTCCCGTTCCGGCGCCGGAGAACTCCGGCAAGCCGGTTCCGTCCAAAGACCCCGAACGGAGCCGCGTCGAAGACCTGCTGAATGGGATCGAGCGCGCCGCACCGGAGAACGCGCAGACCCAAACGGGTACCGGTTCGCGGAAGGGGCAGGCGGGCGTGGAGGGCGACGGCCGGACGCATTCCGGGCACCGCAACGCCGTCAGCGACGTGCTAAGCGACAACGACGCGACCGTTGCGGCGAGCACGGGAGACGTGGCGTTCGCCAAGGCCGCCAGCCCTGAAGCCGCTTACTTAAAGGAGTACCTCGCGCGGACGAACGCCGCCTGGAAGCGTAACATCGTCGCGTCGGGCCGGACGCGCCTGGAATTCGGCGCGGTGGTCATGCGTTTTACGCTGGGCAAGGACGGCAAGCTGCTCGAGGCCGTCGAAGTGAAAAGGGAAGGGGACATCTCGGATCAGAACGTGGCCGATTGCAAACGCGCGCTCCAGCAAGCCGCGCCGCACGACGCCTTCCCGCCTTCTCTGGCCGGCAAGGAAAAGCTCGCCATCACGATTGGATTTCTCTACCGCTGACCGGCGCTCGCCGGCGGCGCTCGGCCGGAGGGCGCTTCGCGCTTATCGCAGCCATTTTTCCGGCGGTTCCTTCTGCACGATCTCGATATACGCGTCGCTCTTCTGCTTCTCGAAGAACTCCAGCTTTTTCTTTTTCAGACGCTCGGTAAAGGCCAGGCCGGCGGCCATATCCGCGGCCTCTTCCCACGTAAGCTTGAGCGCCGGTTTGTAGCCCTCGCGCTTTACGATGAGGAACGCATCGCCCACCTCGACGGGCTTCGAGATCTCGCCGTCCTTCAGGCCCTTGGCGATCCGTTCCTCGGCGGGGAACTGGCCCGAGGGCAGATCGGTCTTGCCGTCCACGGTGAGCAGGCCGCCGCGGGTGTCGGTGGCGGGATCGTACTTCAGCGCCGCCGCGACCTCGCCGAATTCCACGCCGCCCTCCGCCAGCTTTTTCCGAATGAGCTCGGCCGTCTTCAACGTCTCTTCGGCGGACGTGAATTTGTCCTTGGGGATCCGAATGTGGCGCAACCTCCAGGCATCCGGCCGGCTGAACTCTTCGGGATGCGCCTCGAAGTATGCCTTGGAAGCCGCGGGCGAATCGGAGACGGGCCCTAAGCTGAAATACAGGACTTCGCGGCGGAAGATCTCCAGCAGCAGCCCGCGTTCCCATTCTTTCCAGTTCTGCCCGCGCTGGGTGAGCGTGTCGCGGAGGGCCTTCTCGCCGCCGGCGGCTTCGATCATCTGCTTGCGCAATTGGGCCACCATGTCCCCCTCCCAGCGCCGGTAGGCGTCTTCGATGCGCGCGGAAGAGGTGCCGGGGCTGTAGTTGGAGACGATCCGCGCCTTGATCTCCTGGCGGAACTTCGTGCCGAGTTCGTCGAGGAGCTGGTCCTGGATCGCGGTCTGCAAGGCGCTCTTCCACGCTTCCCGGATGGCGTCGCGCTTGGCCTCGGGTTTCAGTTCGCCACGCTTGAGCTTGTCCTGAATCAGCGTGTAACTGTCGCGGAAGATGGCCTCGATCTCGCGCGAACTGATCGCCCGTGCGTTCACGCGCAGCGCGACCGTATTCTCTTCTTCCGGATCGGCGGGCTCCGCCGCGGCGCCGCGCCACAAAGGGAAGCTCAGAAGTAGCGCGGGCAGAACCCAGGCGCAGCACGCGGACGGGCTGAGTGCCAAACGCGGCGTTCGCGCCAGGGGGGGCGAGGGATTCGGCGCCATGCTATTTCGCGTCCGGTTTGCCCGAGTTCCCCGGGGGCCCTTCCTTGGGCGCCTTCGGATTGGGCGGCGGCGGCGGTTCGAGCAGCTTGCGCAGCGATTGCTCCGGAGTCAGCGTCTCGGCGAGCGGGCTCAGCATGTCCCGGATATGCGGCGGCAGGCCCGTCGCCCGGTCGAGGACGCACCAGCCTTGGAGCTTGTGCGTCTCGGTGCCCGGCAGCCCTACGCCCATGCGATCAAGCAAGTTCGCGGCCGCGGCGAGCGCGGCGTCGGATTGGTTCCATTTGCTTGTCCGGAAGAACTGCAGGCCCGCTTCGAGCGCCTGGGCATCTTTGAATTTCTCCAGGCCAAAAACGGCCTCCATGGCATAGCGGTTCAATTTCTCCATGGGGAATTCGATCTGCGGGTTGTCCAGCGTTCCGGTAATCCGCAGCGCCAGCCCGCCGTCGCCCAGATCCTTGAGGAACTCCTCGCGTTTCTCCTGCGGCCAGAAGGCCGGCGCGAGTTTATCCAGGCAGGCCTCGGGGAGCCTGGTCAGCGATAGGAGCAGCGGCTCGTCGATGCTCAGGTCCCAAAGGCGCACGCGCCCTTGCAGGCCGAACTCAAGGCCCGCGAGCTGGGCTTTAGCGGCAAGTTTGCCTTGCGGCGCGAGTTTGATGTCCGCGATGCCGTTCGTCACCGTGACCAGCAGCCGCGCGGGCTCGAACTCGATGCGCTTGGCCTCCGCGCCGAACCGGCTCAAGTACAGTTCCATGCCGAAGAGCGCGGCCTTGGTAAGCGCAACGGTGCGGTCCTTGAGGTTATTCAGCGCCGCGCTGTTGGCCACAAGGTCCGCGGCGGAGACCGCGCGCCGGCTTCCCTGCAGCGCCAGCGCGCAGGCCGCGCCCGGCGAGAGGCTCTTGGCCCAATCGGGGCGGCGGTCCCAGCGCGGGTCCTTTACCGGACCGGGCGCGAATTCAAGAGCCAGATTAAGCAGGCTGGTTTCCACTCCGCCTTGCCACGTACGCCGCGCGGCCGTCTCGAAGCCGTTCCCCGAGAGCACGCCTTCGATGGAGACCGACCCTTCGGTGCGGTGGCCCTCGGCCGGAGGCGGCTGGAGGCCGAAAAGAAGCTTTGGCAGGTCGGCTTTGATCAGTTTTACGTTGCACGAATATTTTAGATGGAGCGGGAATTCGGCCGTCGCGGTGCTCAGATCCCCGTTGAAGGCGCTGATGGCGAGCGATCCACCCGCGAATTGCCCCGTGGCGAGCGGCACGGCCAACTTCAGGTCCTTGAGGGTGAATTTCGGCGCGAGAGGCTGGTCGATCGCGCCGGCGCCCCAGGACAGCGAGGGCGCGCTCAGGCTGCCGTCGATATTCAGCCCGGCGAGGCCGTCGTACGGATTGCCCTCGCGCGCCTGGACGCCGGAGCCCCCCGAAATCCGCCGCAGAGCGTCGGCCAGCGCGCCCAATTGCTCCGCGTCGAGCGGCGTTTTGAAGTGGAAGGGGAGTTTGAGCTGCAGCGGCATGACCTTCTCGGCGAGGGCCTGCTGCAGGTTTCTCCTCTCGTCGCGGGACGCGATCCAGAGGCCGTCGAGCGAAGCGGCAAGGAGAACCGGTTTTGCCGGCCGTTCCCCCATGGCTGGAAGGGTGCAGTTTAGCGCGACCTCCATGCCCACGCTGCTCAGTTCGGAGTTGCTCATCGACCAGGGTCCGTTCAATTGCGCTGCGAGCGACGCCCGGGCGAGGCGCAGATTCTGGAATTGGCCTTTCAAGTCGAACTTATCTTGGGCGGGCAAAGGGTCGAGGAGGTCGAGGCGGCGCCGGTCGCCCTGGAATTCCAGGCTGATCGCGGCCACGCTGCCGTTCGCGCCGGGGTCCTTGGAATCGAGAAGCCCCGCGAAGGCCGGCGCGAACCTGGCCAGGTTGTTGGGGTTGAAATACCAGTCCATGACGCTCTTGTCGGAGGGCTTCGCCAGAACGTAAAGCAGTTCCGTGGCGCTCAAGCTTGGGATCTTTAGCTGGCCGCGGACCACGTTGGTCTCGCTGTCGTAATTCAGCTTCTCCAGGCCCCAGGGTTCCTGCGCGGGGCGATTGAGCGGCCCACCGGCGAGGTGTGCCTGCTGGATGCTCAGCGTCTTGACGGTCTCCGCGCCGCTTTTGGCGTCGACATTGGTCCGGACTTCCACGCCGGAGATATCCGCCCGGCGCGGGCCGCCTTTAAGCTCCGCGTTGTCCACGTAATAGATCGCATCGCGATTGGCGCCGCCGGGCGAATACGACGCCTGCAAGCCGACGGTGAGCGGCTGCCCGGCGGGTTTTGCGTAATCCTCGAACCGGGCCTGCGCGCCGAGTTCGGGCAGGGAGCAGAAGAGATTCACGTCGGACTTCTCGAACGTCGCGTTGAGCACCAGCGAGACGTTGCGATAGTCCTCGGTAAACGAGACGGCCGAGGCGTCGTTCTCGCGGATGCTCCACGGCCCTTTGAGCGTGAATTCGCGCGGCCGTTCGCCCGCGAGGCACGGCAGGATGTAGCGCAGGTCGTTATGGAACTGGCCCACGAGGCTCCAGGTCCGGTCGCGGCCGGGCGCGGGACGCAAGGCGAGGTCCTTGATGGTCCACGTGCCGGAAGGCTGCAGCCGCTTGGAGGTAATCAATCCGACGAGCGCCTCCGGCACGTGCCGTTCCTGCGCCAGTGTTGGATTGGCCAGCACCCACCGGCTGAGTCCCTCGGCGTCGAGCGTCATCGATTTCACCACGAGGAATTCGTTGAGGTGCTCCAGCAGCGCCGCCGCGATGCCCGAGCCTCCCGCGGTTTGGTTCGAGGCCAGGAAGACATCCCGGACGCCTTGCAGCGCGGCCAGGGCGTCGAGGTCCTTCAGCCAGAACCCGTCCTTCTCGTCGTTGCGGAAGACCAGTTCCTTCAGCGTCAGCCGCCCGGTGTCGCGCTTGTAATCCGCCTGCAGCTTGAGTTCGCCCGCGATGGCGGGTTCGGCGGGCAGGAATTCCAGCCTGCGCAAAAGTTCGAACGCCGCGGACTCCACCGTGCCCGCGAAGCTGAAATCCGAGACCGCGTCCGGAAGAACTTTTCCGGGCAGGCGCGCTTTCTTGTCGGCGAGTTTCTCCAGTAGCCAGAGGTCCACGTTCTTGGCGCGCAGTTTGAACGCGCCGAGGCTGCCCTTCATGTCGAGTTCGTCGAGGTCGAGCCGGTGGAAGTCGGGCTCTTCTTTCGATGCCGCGGGCCGCTTGCGGTAGCCGCCCTTCACCGAAAAGACCGGTTTGAGTTCGGACCATTCCCAGCGCCGGACGGGTTCGCCTTCCTTGGCCGTCAATTGCGCGGGCACGGGGCCGGCTATGGCGAGGTTCTCGCCTTCCACGGAAAGATCGAACGCCGATTCGATGGCGCGCGTGCCTTCGGGGGTCGGCTCCGCGTCCCAGGCCAGGCTCAGTTTGCACTGCGCGTGCGGCGAGCCCGTGATCCGATAGGCGTCGTACACGTTGGTGCCCAGGAACTTCGCGATGCGTTTGAAGTACGGATCGAAGCGTTCGCGCAGGGCCTCGAGGTCCGACTCGATCTTGAGCATGGGCACCGTGAGGGTCTCGTGGCTGCCGACGCGGGTGAGTTCGGCGCCTTCGAGCCGCACGAACGGCGGCGTCTGTTCGTCGCCGGTCTGAAGTGTCAGCTTGAGGAAGGGAGGCGGCGCGACGGACTTGGGCAGCACCAGGTCGGGAAAGTACTCGAGATGCGCGAGCAGTTCCACCGGCGGGAGTTCCGGGTTCCATTGCGCCTGCGCCTTGCCGCGCAGCCCAACGCGAATCTTCTGTTGCTGTTGCGCCTTGGGATCTTCGTCCGGGCCTGAGTACACCGTGACCTTAAGGTCCAGGCGTTCTTCGACCGGTTCCGAGAATCCCAACAGTTTCATGTACGTGCCGAATTCCTGCCAGAACTCACGTCCCAGGAGATTCAGCTTGAACTGCGTGTTGACCTTCAGCTTTTCGAGATTGTCCAGGGACTCGATGCGCGCGGGGGTCAGGCTCTCGGCCTCGAAGGACTTCGAGTCCGCTTTGGCCTTGAACCGCGCTTCTAAATGGCTGATCTCGCCATGGTCGTTCGGCAGCGCCGTGGCGTTGCATTCGGCCTTTACGTTGGTCGGGATCCACTCGCCCTTGCCCTGGGGATCGGTGGGGTGGGGGACGAACGCCTCGCCCTTCTGCGCCAGGCTGCCGTCGATCTTCATCTCGCCTTTCGCGTACGTGATGGCGGCGTCGCCTTCCAGCACGCCTCGCAGCCGGCCTTTGAGCTTGAGCCGGTCGCCGACATCGGTGGCGAAGAGATCCTGCAGGATGGCCTTGAGCTTCACGTCGTAGCGGTAGTCGCCCGCCGGGTCGCGCTTGCCGTCGGCGCGCAGGACTAGAATCTGCGGCTGTCCGGGGTCGCGCACGGCAGCGAGCGTCGTCGCGCTGCGCAGAACCAGCGAGATCTCCATCGGACCCTTGTCGAGGTTGTAATTGAGATCCACGTCGAGGCGTGTGGGGATGTTGCCGACCGGAGCTTGATCTTTCTCCAGCACCGAGACCAGGCTTTCGCTCTCGGCCGAGCCGGTGAGCAGAAAATTCTTCACGTCCTGGAAGCTCACCTTGAACTCGCCGGTGACGGGCTTTCCCACCACCACGCGCTGCTCGCCGCGGTTCACGGGGAACGACCAGTCCAGGTGGCTGAAGAGCCGCGCCAGATCGAATTTGTTCAGCTTGAGCGTGGCCGAGCCGTCGCCGATCTCCTTGGGAACGATCTTGCCTTCCTTGTCGATCAGCAGGAACTGCACCTTTTTGAGGCCAATCTCTCCGCACTCCCGGTCCGGCGTGCGCATGCCCGCCGAGGCCTCGAAATTCAGATTCTGGCCCAAGGCGTCCTGCCGCAGGTCGGCGTCGATGCGCTCGAAGGAGGTCTTGCCCAACCGCGTGTACCGGTCGTCGAGCAGCACCTGGCCGTCTTCCACCGTGATATGCGTCTCGAGCGCCGCAAGGCCGAGGTCGATGGGAAAGGCTTGCGGCGGGCCTTCCAGATAGCGCGCCACGATATCGTCGATGTTGCTGACCGCGTGCCCATCGCGTTCGTAGCGTTCGATGAACAGGCGCGGCCGCACCACCTGTAGCGAACTTGCCCGGAGCTCGAGCGCGCCCGTGAACCAGCTCTTGAGCAGCGCCCAGGGGTCGAGCCGGCCGCGGATCTCGTCCACATGGATCAGGTCCTTCGCCTCGAGCGGCTCCTTGTTGGGGACGCGCAGGTTGACGATAGAGATTTCGCCGTCCATCAGCCCCACATGAACCGACTCGATCTCCGTGTCGTCGCGCTTTAGCGCCGCATCCACCTGCGCGACGATGCGCGCCTTGAACCAGCCGTCGTTGAACCAGAGCAGGCGCAGGAGTACCGCCAGCAGGACCAGCGCGGCCACGCCGCCCGCAACATAAAGAAAGGTCCGGAACCAGCGCTTCTTCAGCAGCGGTTGCGGACGCTTGCCGTCGGATTCCAGACGCAGGTGCACGGGGCCTATGGAGACCGCCTGGCCATCAAGAATAGCCTGCGGCCCGCTGATGGGTTGGTTTTCAACCAGGACCGGCGACTTCTCGGACGAAGGCCGGATCATCAACTTCTCGCCATCGGCCTTCAGGTAGGCATGGACCGGATGCACGCCATCGCCTTGGATGCAGATGGGGCATGACGTATCGCTGCCCACGCGGCTCTCGCCGTCGGGAATGGGGAACCGTCCCTGGCTGCCTGTAAAGACAAAGTGCGACATGTCCGTCCTGATGAGGGACGCCGTTCAAGGCCGTGAAATCACGCCGCGAACGCGTCCCCTGTTCGAAGGCTTCACTTGGCTCAATCCAAATGCTGATGGTCCAAATCAAATGAGCCGACAGGCTCCGAACCGAGTTCACCACATGTGCATTGGCCAGGCAGCACTCTAATCTACGACCTACTTTATTCAACTTATGCCCTAGGTGCATTTAGGGATAGCAGTGCTTTCGCGTGCGCCACCGCCGACGATCCAAGGGCTGCCAAATCGTATCCGCCTTCAAGAGATGAGACGACCCCAGCGCAACCCATCTTCAGAAACAACTCGGCCAGTTCATAGGTCATCTCACTGTAGTCTTCAGCCTCGAGACTCAGGCCGCCCAAGGGATCGGCGCGGTGCATGTCGAAGCCTGCGGAGATCAGAATCAGCCTCGGCGCAAAGCGCGCGGCGATCTCTTCGAGCGCCTCCCGGAACCGGCGGCGGATCTCGCCGCGCGTCGTCCCTGCGGCCAGCGGCAAGTTGAGCGTAAAGCCCTTGCCGGCTCCGCGACCGGTCTCCGCTGCGGAGCCCGTGCCGGGCCAGAACGGCCAGCGATGCATCGAGAAATAGAAGACGCGCGGATCCTCGTAGAAGATCTCCTGCGTCCCGTTGCCGTGGTGGAGGTCCCAGTCTACGATCAGCACGCGCTCGGCGCCAAAACGCTGGATCGCCACGGCGGCGCCGACGGCCACGTTGTTGAAGAGACAGAAGCCCTTCGGCGCGGCGGGGCGGGCATGGTGGCCGGGCGGGCGTACGACGCAGAAGGCCGTGCGGACCTTCGAGTCCGCTTGGCCAAGGACGTATTCCACGCCCTGAACGCAGGCGCCTGCGGCTTTTAGCGCCGCCTCCCAGGATTCGGGAACCGCGTGCGTATCGGGATCCAGAGCGCCGCCGCCTGCAACGCAGAAGCGTTCGATGCGCCCGACGTACTCCGGCTTGTGTACGCTTGCGAGTTCTTCCTTGGTTGCGGCGCGCGCTTGGACGACTTCAATATCGCCGCCGGGTACGGCCGAGCCGCCCGCGAGCAGGCCGGCGTTCGCAAGGGCGTCCATGACCGACGCGTAGCGGGCGATGGATTCCGGATGGCCCTGCGGAGTGCGGTGCAGGCGGGAGGATTCGGAGCAGACGATGCGCATGCGGCAAGCCTCTAAGCTCGCCACGAGTTACTTCTCGTGTTTGCCGGACTCTTCGTGGGCTGCGTGGTCGGGTTTGGCCGAAGTTGAGAGTTTCATGCTGTAGAGCGTGATGGCGGCCATCATGCCGGCCAGCGCCAGGCCGAAGACCGCGAGGGCCTCGACTGGGACTTTGGGCAGCGTGCTGGGATCGGGCGGCTTGTTGTTGTAGTCGCCCCAGTGCTCGTCGTGTACATCGCCGTGCCCGCCATGGCCGTGATCGCCGCCATGGCCCGCGTCGTGCCCGTGACTGTCCTGGCCGTGTGCCGACATAGGTAAGGTCGCTCCCCTTTCGTGCTGAAAATTTCGTGCTGAAAAATCAACGCCCGAATGCGTAATTTAAGAGGAAGGCGCGTCCCGCCAAGGGCCAAAATCAACTTTCCGCTCCCATCCGGGCGCGCGCACGCTAGATTTTCTTAGACGGAAGGGACGCCGGGGCCGTCTTATTCGGTGGCCGGGTGCGTTCCTAAAATGCCAAGGATTCCCCAGTGAGCGAACCCAAACGCTATACCGCCGTCTTCCTGATCGTCCTGGTGGTGGTCCTCGTATCCGCCAAATGGTACTGGAACCAGCGCGCCAAAGACCTGCCTGTGCCGGGTCTGAAAAAAGAAGCAGCCAAAACCGCCGAGGAACTGCCCGTCGGCCCGCCGGAAAGGCCGCCGGCGGCGCCCGAGGTCGAGACCAACGTGGGCGGGCTCGGGCAGCTTCGCGTCAGCGACGACGCAAGTTCCAAGCGCGGCGACTTCTGGCTCGAACAGGCTCTCGAACTTCCTCCACTCTTGAGCCACGGCCCAATCGCGGACCTGTACGTCTCCATTGATCCGGCCACGGCCAGCGGCGTCCGCCTGCGCGTGACCGATCAGGAGGCCGTACTCGAGCGCGTCCCACCCTCGGAGTCCGGCAAGACGGAACCCGCGTGTGAAGCCCTCGCGCGGGCCACGGTCGCGCAGCAACTCGCGGAGTCCGCCAAAGGCGGAGGCGAGCACGTATTGGGCGCGCTCTGGCGCTCTGGCGAACTGAGCATCTGGCTGGACGGCGCGCGGCTCTTTGAATGGAAAGGCGAGGCCAAGCTAAACGGCCCGAGCGGCGCGTCGGTCGCCAATAAAGGCGTCAAGGCCGGGGCCCGGCGTGCCATGGCGCTGGGACAGGTGGCCTTCCGCGACTCCTTTATGCGCGACAAGGCAGGCTACACCTGGCGGCCCGCGCGCGGCAAGTGGGAACTGACGCAGATGGCGTTCCCGGAGCGCTCCGCGAACCCGTTCTCGCTCCGCGCCAGCTTCGGCAACCAGGCCCCCGCGGCGGACAAGCTCTACCAGGGCCGCCTGCGCGCCGAACGCTACGGCATCGGCGTGATGATCGGCGACATGGAAGGCACGATTCACATTGTCCGCATCACCGGTGGTTCACCCGCGGCGCGCTCGGGCCTGCAGGAGGACGACACCATCGTCGAGGTCGAAGGCGAGGCCGTCGAACAGATCGACCGCATGCGCCTCAACCAGTACCTCTACACGAACGAAGGCGGCCGTGGCGGCGCGCTGCATCTCAAGATTCTGCGCCCGGGCGAGAAGTCGCTGCGCGAGTTTGTCATCGCCCGCGACCAGTTTGTCTGGGGCACGCCGATGACGGGCGCGCTCATCCAGCCGGTCTCGGAGAGCCCCGACGCGCTGATCCTGGGCGGCGAGCCGGGCTGGTCGGACTACGCCGCGGAAGTCTGCGTCAAGGCGTTGGGCTCCGGGAGCTGCGGGCTGGCCGTCGCGGTGACCTCGCCTCGCGATTACCTGCTGCTGCGCTGGATCGGACCGCCGCCCTGGAGCGGCGGAGCCGCGGGCGAGGCCGCGCCGCAGCAGGACGACGACCCCCCGGCCGAGGCCGGCGATGAGAAGAAACCCGCAGCCGCAAAAGGCGCTTCCGCTTCGCGCGAACGGCTGCAGCTCGTGCGTGTCGAGGGCGGCGTAGAGAAGGTGCTGGCGGAGAAGCCGGTCGCGTACCGGCCGTACGAGTTCTACCGCATGGCAATCGACTGGAACGGCGGCGAGGTCCGCGCGCTGGTGGACGGCACGGAAGTCTTCAAGGAGAACGTGGAAGGTCTGCGCCGCGGGCAGGTGGGCCTCTACGCGGCCAAGGGCGACCCGGTCTTCTTCGACGACGTGGCCGTCTTCAGCGACCGCAAGGAACTGGGCGGGACCGCGCGGCCCGAGCGCCGCATCAACGAGATCTTCGCCGCCGAGCAGGACATGGAACGCTGGGCCAATCCGGCGCTCGAATGGATCCGCGACGAGAAGACCGGCTGGGCCGTGCATACGGCGCCGTTCCCCGGCGAGCAGGCCGTAGTGCTGAACCGGCCGAAGTTCGACGATCTGGAAATCGCGCTCTGCAACCGGGGAGTGACGCCGCCGAAGGACGGCGTGCGGATCGGGTTCACGGGCCGCATCGTTTCGCTGCTTGATGAAGGCCAGAAGGGCAAACTCGCGCAAGAACTTCCCCTCGGGCCTTATCAGCGCATTGCGGTTCGCGTGACGCAGAAAGAAGTCTCACTCGATGTGGATGGAAAGGCGATCTCCTGGCCGCGCGAATCGAACCAGGCTAACCGCGATGGTACTCGCATCGCCATCCGCGGCCTGAAGAACCTCGGCGATCCCAAGACTGTGCGCGCGACGTCCAGCGGCGTCTTCGAGTACACCTTCGACAGCGCGCCGGCGGACTGGAAGGTCGAGTCCGGGCGCTGGGGGTTGCTCAACAAATGGATCTGCGACCCGCGCTGGTCGTGGTTCGGCGGGCGCAGCAACGCGGTCGCCGCGATCTGGAACAAGCAGGTCTTCTCGGGCGATGTCACGGTCGACGCCCATGTCGCCGTAATGATGGAGCGCGACGATCCTCCGTACGAGCGCGCCGGCGACTACAACCTGACCCTCTGCGGTGACGGCGTGCATCTGGACAGCGGCTACACCGTGATCTTCGGCGGCGGGCGCAACTACTGGACGCGCCTCTACCGCAACGGCAAGCAGGTCGCCGAGGCCACCGACGAGAAGTACCGCCTGCCCTCCGATCGCATCCGCCAGCCCGACAAGCCCGAGTTGCATCAGCGCTGGTTCAGCCTGCGCCTCGAAAAGGAAGGCAACAAGGTCAGCTTCTACCGCGACGGCGAGAAGGCCTTCACGTTCACCGACCCGGAGCCGCTTGGCGAGGGCCGCGTCGCGTTCTGGACCGTGGACAACGGCGTGCTGCTCTCGCGCTGCCGCATCGCCTGCGGCGCGGCCAAGCCGGGCCCGCTCGAATCCCGCGGCAGCGAGCTCTTCGACGACGGCACGGTGATCAACATGTACGACGGCGAAGTGCACACTCGCGTGGACCTCGAGGCCCTGCCGCCCGAGATCGCCGCGTCGGTAGGCGCCGCGCCGGCGCGGTTCACGCCCGCGGAATCCGCGCCGATGAAGATCGAGCCCCGGCCCGAGATGGCCAAAGGCTGGCGCGTGACCAACGCCACCGGCGGCGGGCCGTTCGCGCTGCAATGGAAGAACCATCGCGCCGATCCCGCCGTGGCCGGCGTCGTGCGCTTCGCGATGCGGCTTGAGCCCGGCGCGTCCGTCGATTTCTATCTGAAGGACCTCAAGACCGGCGAGCTCTTCCGCTGGCTGATCTCGGGTCCCAAAGAGTGGGACGAGGGCTTGCCGGTGGTCGGGACGCTTCCCATCCCGGTCGACGGCAAGTGGCATTCGGTGCAGGTGGATTTGGGGCCGTCCTGGGCCGCACTCTGGAAGCGCCGCGGCTACGACCGGCCGCCCCGGCCCAACTTGCGGCCGATGTTCGGCTGCCTGGATGTTCACGCGTACGCGGTCGCGGGCCTGGGCGTGAACCGCTTAGGCGCGTCGTACGCCGTGAGCGACCTCATGTTCCTCAAGCCCGAGGACGTGGATTTCACGCCGCCCAAGCTCGCCAAGATCGTCTGGCCGTTCGATGCCGACGGCGACGGCCGGCGCCTGAAGCTCGTCTTCGACGACGCCGGCGGTTCGGGCATCGATCCCACGACCTTGCGCCTCACCCTCTCCGGGACCTCCGTGCCGCAGGAGCTGCTGAAGTTCGACGCGGCGTCGCAGACGGCCGCGCTCGATCTCGTCGCTTGGCGCGCGGGAAAGGCGTTGGAAGAGAACCAGACGATCGCGCTCACGCTCGAGAAATTCGCCGACCGCGCCGGCAACCCGGCGCTTCCGCCGCCGGCTTCCACGCTGGTCTTTAAGGTGGCCGAGGCCGCCGCGGCCAAGAAGCCCTGCGATCCGCCGGTACTCGACGTGCTGATGGACGCGGACCGCGGCGTGAACGCGCAGGGCCTGCGCTACATGCGCCCGCCCGGAGCCATCGGCCGGGAGGATGTCTGGCCCGCCGCGAACGTGTTCGATGGCATGGTCTTCGAGAGCGTCGCCGCGCCCCCCTGGGCGCTCGAAAAGAAGAGCGTCGCCGCCGCTTCGCTCCACGACGGTTCGCATTTCGGCTTCCGCCTCCGCGGCGCGCAGTACGACCTCATGAACTGGCCGTACCTCGCCATCGAGTACAAGATTCCGTTCGAGGTTCCGGTCAACCTGCACTTCAACGATGCGTACAACGAGCGCATGGCGCGGCAGACGCTCCTCCTGACCGACTTGGGCGAAGGCGAGGACGCGCGCGGCGGACGTTTCGGCGGCTGGGGCGAGATGTCCGGCGGCTTTCACGAACCGCCCGCGGGCTTCGTCGCGGACGGCACGTGGCGGCGCGTCGAGGTCCCGATCCTCAAAATGCTCGCATCCAAGTCGCCCGGCCAGGCTTCCTATGAGATCTCGAACCTGGATTTCCGCGAGGGCGGCTACCGCGGGAACCGCCGCGGCATGAGCTATTATATTCACAAGGTCCAGGCGGTGCCCGCCGCGCGGTCGCGCGGTATCGCCTTCCGCTGGACGCCGCGCACCCTGGCGGGCGTTAGCGAGTACGCTACCGTGCTGGACGACAAGCCGGACACCGTTCCGCCCGAGGACCGCAAGGATGTGCATCCGCTGGAAACAATCGAGGGCGCCGCGCGGCGGCTTCTCGCCGAAGCGGGCAAGGACGTTCCCGCCGCGCAGGTGGGCGTGTACTTCGTGAGCGACGGCTGGAAGTACCTCCACCTGCGGGTGAAGAACACCGCGGGCGTCTGGTCGGAGCCGCTCCATTATAAGTTCCGCATCGACAACACGCCGCCGCGCGTGGTCAAGACCGAGCCCGCCGAGGGCGCGAAGTTCGCCGGGAAGACGATCCGCATCCATCTGGCGGAAGACCACGTCGTGCTGGCCTCTTCGCTCAAGCTCTCGATCAACGGCCAGACCGTGACGACGGCCGACCAGGGCGTGAGCTTCGACGGCGAGCGCAACATCCTGACCTACGACGACACGCGGGCCGTGCGGCCGGTGCGCTGGCCGAACGGGACACAGGTAAAGGTCGAACTGCAATCCGCCGCGGACAACCTGGGCAACGAGCTCGCGGAGCCTGCCGTCTTCACCTTCAACGCTGACCGCGAGGCCGACACGAAGGGCCCCGAGATCGTGAAGGTCCGCTATTGTTCGCCCGACAACGGCATCGGCGAGAGCCTCTACCGGCCCGCGCAGCTCGAGATCAGCATGGCGTTGAACTTTGAAGATACCCTTGGCCACGTGCGCGCGCTGCAGGACTGCCGGCTCGACTGGACCGACGACCCGAAGATGGCCGCGTTCGGCCGCCGGTCCGTGCGCTTCGTGATGCAGGAGGACGACTGCGACGCGCACATCCTGCTCCACAAGAACGCGTGGTACATGGACCTCTACCCGGTGCTGCACTTCGACTACAAGGCCGACCCGGGCGTGAACGTGGACCTGCAGGCGCTGGTGCTCGGCAACTGGTACACGATCAAATTCCTTGGCGACGGCAAACCGGGTCCGGAAGGCGGCACGTCCGCGGGCGCGATCCAGACCGTGCGTCCCGGCGGCGTCTGGCGGCACGCGAGCATCAACCTGCGGCAGTGCATCGAGTCCGCCGCGGCGCAACTGCCCGTGCGCATCATCTCCGAACTGCGGCTCTCTACTCACGGCCAAGCGGGCGCGAAGCGCTGCGCGAGCCTCTGGCTCGACAACCTGCATCTCACGCCCGAGGCCGGCAACGGCGGCAAGATCGAATGGGAAGCCGAGGAAGACGAGAGCGGGATCTGGGGCTACTCCGTGATCGTGGACAAGGACCCCGACACCGAAGCGCCCAAATCCATCTCCACCATCGAACCGACGCGCGCGGAATTCGGGCGTAGCGGCACGTGGTACGTGCACGCGCGCGCGTGCGACCAGGCCGGCAACTGGGGGCCGACGCGGCACTACCGCATCGACTTCTGACCGCCGACAACGGCACCACGAGGACACGAAGTAGGGAAGGTACACGAAGAACCGCTCGGGAAACTATTTTTGGACGATTGACTGCGGTGAGGGCATTTCAAGGCTGCAACTTGCGTACAATTCCCTGGCTGTTGCTGTTCTGCCTAGCTCCTTCTTCGTGATTCTTTGTGTCCTTCGTGTCTTCGTGGTGCCGTTATGCAGTTCGCCAGCGCAACAGACCTTTTCTATCGATGCCGAAGGGAAGCAGGCGTCCGCCGAGGTCTTCGCAGGCGCGCTCCAGCGCCTTGCGATGACCGTCTTTCGCCAGAAAGAGCACGCACCCGCCGCCGCCGGCGCCGCAAGTCTTGCCGCCGGTGATGTGGTCCTGCGCCGCGGCGTAGAACTTCTTTAACGTCGCGCTGTCGCAGCTCTCGTGCAGACGCTTGTGGTGGACCCAGTTCTCGTTCAGCAACGCGCCGAAGCGATCCACATTGCAGGCCTCGAGGGCCTCCGCGCTCTCGCGGGCCACGCGCGCCAGGTTCTTCATCGCGTCGACGGTTGGGCTCTCCGGCAGCGCGTAGCTGCGTTTGATATCCTGGTGGATGCTCCCGGAGAGATGCACCTCGCCCGTGTAGACCAGCACGCAGCGGCGTTCGAGTTCGAGCACGGCTTCTTCCGGCACGCGCAGCTTGCGCGCCGAGGTTCCGCCGCCTTTGTGGTACGTCAGGAAGTTCATCCCGCCCAGCGCAGCGCCGAAGCTGTCCTGGTTGCCGCCAACATTGCCACAGTCGGTGCGTTCGATGTCGTTCGCGAGTTCCGCGGCGGCTTCTTGCGTGCGCGGTGTGCCCATAGCTTCGTCGAACGCGCCCACGCACGCGACGCCCACGGCGCCCGACGAACCGAGCCCACTGCCGGGCGGCACGTCGGAGGCGACGGAGAGCCGGAAACCGCCGACGGGCTTCATGCGCTTCGCGACCGCCTTGAGCAGATCGAGATTCCCGTCCAGTTTCAGTTCGCTTAGTGAATTTGCGTGGACTTCGCGGTTGAGGTCCTCGCTGCGGATCACGGCCTCTTTAGATCCGGCGAGCATCTCGACGCGTGCATGGACGTAGCGCGTGATGCCGAAGTTCACGAGCGCCCCGCCGTGCTCGACGCTAAACGGCGGGCAGTCGGTCCCGCCGCCCGCGGGGTCTACGCGCATGGGTGCTCGGGCGATGGCGATGAAAGTACCGGGCATGGAAGTCTCCGCGCCGCGCTCCGCTCAACCCGCGTGCGCGTACACGCACTCGGTCAACTGCTTTACGTTCTCGCGCTTGGTCGGCGGCGCCACGCTGCAGGCGGTGCTCAGGATGTACTGGCCGCCTTCGCTGCCGATCCCGAAAACCCGCTCAATGTCTTCGCGCGCACCTTTCGCATCCTTGCGCAGCAGCGAGTTCACCGGGTCCACGTTGCCCTTGATAAAGAGCCGGTCGCGCAGCAGGCGCTTGGCCTCGCCCAGGTTCACCGTGCCGAGCGGCGGCGGGTCAAGCGTCTCGATGCCGTGGATGCCGCTCTCGGCCATGATGTCCAGCCGGTCGCCGATCGCGCCGCAGGTGTGCGTGTAGACGAACTTGCCTTCTCCGCGCACGGCGGCAGCGATGCGCGCCTCGTACGGCAGAATCCATTCGCGGTACTGATCGGGCGAGAGGAACCCGCCCCCGGCGAACGGAGAGGATATCTTGATCGCGTCGCAGCCGCGCCGGCACTGCGCGACGGCCCAGGAGACCGACATCTCCGCAAAGGTTTCCAGCAGCCGCTTGGTGTGGTCGGGGTCGGTGAGCAGCGCCATCAGGCCGGGCTCCATGCCGACGATGTTGAGCAGATGGTCGAAGGGCGAGCGTACTTCTCCGTGGACCGAGTGTGTCTTGCCAATCGCGGCAACAATGCGGTCCACGCAGCCGTACCAGAACTCGGGGATCGCCTCGGGCGTGCGGTACGCGGCGGTGCCTTTGTGCTCGCACCAGCGCCGGAAACTCTCCGGCGCCCAGCCGAGCGGGTCGTCGGGATCGAACGTGACGACCTCGGGGCGCTCGAAGCCCTCGGGGTAGCGGTAGTACGGATCGTCGTCGCGCGTGCAGTCGATGCGCGAGCCGTCCTTCAGGTACACCGAAGGCGTCTCCTGGTCGCGGTCGATTCGGACGACGAGCTCCATGAATTTCGGGTCGCGCCCGGCCTTGTGCATGAGCACGCCGTCGAAGTTGTAGATCTCGCGGATCTTCAGGAGGCCGTCGGCGTAGGCTTCGCTCGAGAGGAAGTAATCGACGGGATGGATGCCCGTCTGCAGCAGCGTGTGGCCGATGGCGAGCTGGCACATCACCGGCACGCGCTCCGGTTTTTCCAGAGACATGGCTTGGCGGACGAGTTCCTTCGAGGACGTGGGCATCTGGGCCTCCGAGTTCCGATGAACCGATTATCGCGGGTTATGCCCGCGCGGGCTACGCATCGGCTGCCTAGAACCGATACTTTTTTGCTTAGGTGCCGGACAGCCTTTCGTCTCCTGGACCTGCCTCACGATGGCGCTACGCTCATAGGCGATCAACGAACGATTGCGGCCGTGCGTTCTTCCTTTTCAGGAGCCTTCCATGCCCGTTCAAGCCCTCCGCAACCTTCCGAAAGCTCAGCCGCGGCAGTTCGTCCCGGAGTCCTGCGACATGGGCGCTTGGGCGCAGCTCGAACCGCTCTTTAAGCAGCTCCAGGAAGAAGCCGCGAAGATCAAGAACCCCAAGCAGCTCGAACGCTGGGTGCTCAAAGGCAGCGAGCTCGGCTCGGCGCTCTACCAGGAGGAGGCCAAGCGCTACATCGACATGACCTGCCAGACCGACGACAAGGATGCCGAAATGGCGTACCTGCATTTCGTTGAGCAGATCGAACCCAAGATGAAGCCCGAGTGGCAGAAGCTCGACCAGCTCTTCCTTGCGTGCCCGTTCCGCGAAAAACTTCCGCTGAAACGCTGGACGGTCTACGAGCGCGAGGTTCGCAAGGACGTCGAGATCTTCCGCGACGAGAACGTGGCGCTGCAGACCGAAGAGTCCAAGCTCGGCCAGCAGTACCAGAAGACCATGGGCGCGATGACCGTCACGTTTCAGGACAAAGAGCAGACGCTGCAGCAGATGGGCCGGTATTTCGAGGAGCCCGACCGCGACCAGCGCGAGCAGGCGTGGAAGCTCGTCGCCGAGCGGCGCTTGAAGGACAAGGACGCGATCGAGCAGTTCTACGACGACCTGATCAAGCTGCGCACGAAGATCGCGAAGAACGCGGGCTTCGTCAATTATCGCGATTACGCCTTCCGCGCCAAAGGCCGTTTCGATTACGGTCCCGCCGCCTGCGAAGACTTCCACAAGGCCATCGAAGAGACGGTGGTCCCGGTCGCGCGCCGCCTCCAGCAGCGGCGCAGGCGGCTGCTCGGCATCCGCAAGCTCCGGCCCTGGGACCTCGCCGTCGATCCGCGCAACCGGCCGCCCCTGAAGCCGTTCGCCGACGTGCCCACGCTCGTGGAGAAGACCCACGAGATCTTCCGCCGCATCGATCCTGTGCTGGGCACCGATTTCGACGTGCTGCGCAAGAACAACCTGCTCGAACTCGAATCGCGCAAGGGCAAGGCGCCGGGCGGCTACCAGCACTCGCTCGAAGAGGCGCGCATGCCGTTCATCTTCATGAACGCCGTCGGCTTGCAGCGCGATGTCGAGACGCTGCTGCACGAGGGCGGCCACGCCTTCCATTCGCTCGCGACGCGCGACGAACCGCTGCTTGCGTACCGCCACGCGCCCATCGAGTTCTGCGAGGTCGCGTCGATGTCGATGGAACTGCTCGCCTCGCCGCACCTCGAGGTCTTCTACTCCGCGCAGGACGCCCAGCGCGCGCATCGCGTGCATCTGGAAGGCATCGTCGGCCTGCTGCCGTGGGTCGCGACCATCGACGCCTTCCAGCACTGGGTCTACACGAATCCCGAGCACACGCGCGAGCAACGCAAGGCGTTCTGGCTCTCACTTCAGGAACGCTTCGGCGGCATCGACGATTGGAAGGGCCTGGAAGATGCGCGCGCCTACATGTGGCACCGCCAACTTCACCTTTTCCTGCATCCCTTCTATTATGTGGAATACGGCATCGCGCAGCTCGGCGCGCTGCAAGTCTGGCTCAAGTCGAAGAAGGACGTGGCGAAAGCCATTGCGAATTACCGCAAGGGCCTGAGCCTCGGCCGCTCGCGCCCGCTGCCGGACCTCTTCAAGGCCGCCGGCATCAAGTTCGACTTCTCCGCCAAGACCGTGAAGCCGCTGGTCAACGCGATCAAGCGCGAGCTCAAGACCTTGGAAGAAGTGTAGGGCAGCCCTTCAGAAAGGACTTCGCGATGGCGGTATCCAAACCGCGTCTGAGCGGCAAGCGCATCGCGCTGCTGGCGGTCAACGGCGCGCACGAGCACGAGTTCTGGACGCCGTACTATCGCTTTAAAGAGGAAGGCGCGCGTTTAATCATCGCGGGGCCGGAGAAGGGCAAGGTATATCGCGGTGAAGGCCGCCACGGCCTTGACGGGTTGAACCTCGCGCCGACCGATGTCTCCATCGCGTCGCTGAAGGCGGCGAACCTCGACGCGCTCGTGATTCCCGGCGGCATCTACGGGCCACTGGAACTCCGAGTGCATGCGCCCACACTCAAGCTCGTCCGCGAGATGAACCGCAGACGCAAGCCCATCGGCGCGATCTGCCACGCGCAGTGGGTGCTGGTCTCGGCGGACGTGCTCCGCGGGCGCAAGGCCACGAGCCCCGGCGATATCCGCGTGGACTTGGAGAACGCGGGCGCGCAGTGGGTCAAGCAGGAGGCCGTGCGCGACGGCCATCTGATCACCTCGATTTACTTCGGGTACCTGCCCGCCTTTCTGAAGTTGCTCGTCGACGCCATCGAAGGGTAGGCTGGTGGCGTATCAACCAGATGAACATCCGGCAGAGGGCCTGCGCATGGCGGCATCGTCGAGTAAAAAATCCGGCACGCATTCGGCGGTCCTGATCCCGGGCGACGGCATCGGGCCCGAAGTGATCGGCGCGGCGCGCGAAGTGCTCGACGCCACCGGCGTGAAGATCCAGTGGGTCGAAGGGGCAGCGGGCGAGTCAGCGCTTAAGACGCACGGCACGCTGTTGCCGCAGGAGACGCTCGACGCGATCGTCAAATACAAGGTCGCGCTGAAGGGCCCGTGCACCACGCCCATCGGCGGCGGCCACAAGAGCATCAACGTCTCGCTGCGCCAGGGCCTCAATCTCTACGCCGCCGTGCGCCCGGTGCGCTCGATCGACGGCATCAAGACGCGCTACACCGATGTCGAGATGGTCATCATCCGCGAGAACACCGAGGGCCTGTACTCGGGCATCGAGCACGAGGTCGTGCCCGGCGTTGTGGAGGCGCTCAAGATCGTCACCGAGAAAGCCTGCACGCGCATCTCGGAGTACGCGTTTCAGTACGCGCGCGGGCACAGCCGCAAGAAGGTGACGGTCTTCCACAAGGCCAACATCATGAAGATGGCCGACGGCCTCTTCCTAAAGTGTGCGCGCAACGTCGCACAGAAATACCCGGACGTGGCCTTCAACGAGATGATCATCGACAACGGCTGCATGCAGATCATCAAGGACCCGTCGCGCTTCGACGTGCTGCTGCTCGACAATCTCTACGGCGACATCATCAGCGATCTCTGCGCGGGACTGGTTGGCGGCCTGGGCGTGGTGCCCGGCGCGAATATCGGCGAGGCTGGCGCGGTCTTCGAGTCCGTGCACGGATCCGCGCCGGACATCGCGGGCAAGGGCCTCGCGAATCCGCTCGCGGCGATCATGTCCGGCGTGATGATGCTCAATTACTTCGGCGAGACCGACGCCGCGCAGCGCATCAAGAATGCCTACAACAGCGTGCTCGCTTCCAGCGATCCCCAAATTCGCACGCGCGATATTGGCGGCGAAGGCGGAACCAAGGATTTCACCCGCGCGATCATTGAGCGCGTAAAGAAGAAGTAGCCGGCGGTCCGCTTCTATCCTTTAAGGAGACGCACATGACCGGCGAGACCGGGCCCATTGCCGAGAATCCGTGCCTGCTGGCGGTGGAGAAGGGCAAGGTGGGCGTCAGCGCGCGGCCGCTCGAAGCGCTGGGCGAGAGCCAGGTGCGCGTGAAGGTCGAGTATTCGATGGTGAGCCCCGGCACCGAACTCCACCACATCCTGGGCACGCACACCAAGCCCTTCACGTATCCCGGCGCTACGGGGTACATCTCCGTCGGGCGAATCGTCGGCATGGGAACGAAGGCGGCGGGCTTCAAACTTGGCGAGCGCGTGCTCCTGCAGCAGAACCACCGCGCGTTTCACAACGCCGATACCGCGCGCGCGAAGGCCGTGCCCGAGGGCGTCGATCCCGTCGATGCGTGCGCGACGATCCTGCTCGGGATCAGCCTGCGCGGCGTGCGCGGCGGCAAAATCCGCATCGGCGATTCGGTGGCGGTCGTAGGTCTTGGGGTGATCGGGCTCTACGCGGTTCATCTGGCCAAGGTCGCTGGCGCGTATCCGGTGATCGGCGCCGATCCGGTGGCCGTGCGGCGCGACGCGGCGAAGAGACTCGGCGCGGATGTGGTGCTCGACCCGCTGGCGTGCGATACCAAGGCCGAAGTGCATCGTCTAACCCATGGCGAAGGTGCCCGTGTCAGCATCGACGCGTCGGGCACGCCGAAGGTGATCGCGACGCTGCCCGATCTCACCGCCGCCTACGGCCGCGTGGTCGTGCTCGGCGGCGTGCACGGTTCCGTGCCGTTCGACCTCTACACGCGCTTTCAGAAGAGCAATCTGACGATGGTGGGCTGCGGCTCGGCCTATCCGGAGGACTATCCGTTCGATGGGGAGCGTAACGAGTTCGCGCTCTTGCAGATGATCGCCGCGGGCATGGTCCGGCCGCGCCCGGCGATTACGCATGTGGTCCCGTGGCGCGAAGGACCGGAGATCTACCGCATGCTGATCGAAGAGAAGGACAAGATCATCGGCGCGGCGTTCGACTGGTCGCGCTGAGCGTCCTCGCGCGCTACTCCTTCACTTTCACCGCCGGCGGGAACGCGTAGTCGTGCCACTTGGCCGCCACGTCGCCGCGCCGCGTGTCGCCGCGGTGCAGGTAGACGCGGTAACGGAAGACGAGCGAGCCGCCGGCCTCGACGGTGTAATCGCCGCGCTGCAGCAGGCTGCTCTTGTAGTGGCTGTGGCCGAAGGGATTCGCGGAGAAGAGCCCGTAGTCGCGGACATGCCACGGCGCGGGATGGCGCAGGTTGAACGGGTGGTCCATAATCGTTGCGCCCACGTCCTGGCCTTCGACGGGGCCGTAGTAGTCCACCCAGTGCGCGCTCTTGCCCCACGTCTCGGCCTCGCCCACGCCGCCCGCGGCATTCTCGATCGTGCCCCCCTTGTTCCCGTCCATGCTCGTCGGCACGCGCAGTGAGCAGATGCCGCCTTCCTTCGTGTCGCCGAACTTGACCGGGCCTTCAGTCGCGTTGAACGTGACCGTCAGGTCGACGACGCGCGCATCCTGTGGCAGGGTCCAGGTGGTGAACGTGCGCAATTCCTCGCAGACTTTCTTGCGCTCGTTCGATTCCCAATGCAGCACCTCGGTAAAGCGCCCGAAGACCGGGCCGTTCACGAGCTCGGTAAAGCGCTGGTGCGTCTGATAGGCGTGGCTCTTCTCTTCCGACCAGTTGTCGGTGCCGTTCACGTCGCCGAACGCGACCCACAACCCGCGGTGGTGCGGATGGTCGTGCTTCTCGTTGGGCACGTCGGCGCGCATGGGAAAGTGGCGCGTCATGTTCACGCCGCCGGGCCCCAATAAAGGATAGAAAAACGGCCGCGCCTTGATGGGGAACTCGCCCTTGGGCAGGTAGCGGTAGGTTGTGAACGGCTTGCCGTTGACCTCGACCACGAGCCCCGCCTCGCCTTGGTCCGCCAGCTTCACGCCGCCGTGCTTGGCGCTCTCGCCGCCGAGTTCGACGCGCAGAACGCGTTCGGTCTTCGCGCCGACCCCCGGCAGCACGAAGACGAGCTTCGTGCCATCGAGCTGGCACGGGATGGCGCGGCCGGTGTCGGCTTCCGAGAGCCGCGCGCTGGTCTGGCCCTTCGCCGCAGCGCCCAGTTCCACGCTCATGGGTGTGTCGTAGCGCGCGTGCGGGCCGGGAAAAACCGTCAGGTCGATGCTGCCCATTTTGATCTCCTAAGCTAATGCTCGTTTGAGGGTGCGCAGGCTGATCTCCGCCGTGGCTTCCGGCCCCGGCGTGAAGTCGAAGACCTCGACCGAGACCCAGCCATCGTACTTCACGTCCTTCAGCGCCTGCATGATCGGTTCGAAGGCCATCTCGCCCATGCCCGGCCCGCGCAGGTTGGGATCGTTCGCGTGGAAGTGCTTCAGATGCTTGCCGCCTTCAAGGCGGATCGTCTCGGCGATGGGTCGGCCTTCGGTGGACAGCGCCTTCACATCCAGATGCAGCTTCACGCCGGGCGAGTTCACGTCCTCCACGAGCCGCGTGCCTTCGCCCATCGTATTGATCAAGTTGCAGTTGTCGCGCGGCCCGAGCGGCTCGAACGCGATCGTGATGCCCTTCGCGTGCGCCTTCGCGCCCAGGCGCTGCAGGCCGTCGATCAGGCGCTTATACGCGTCGGACCACGTGTCGCCGGGCAGCACGGCGCGCTGCTTGGGGCTGCCCCAGACCATGATCGTGCCGCCGAGATCCGCGCAAAGCGCGATCAGTGCCTCGACGTACTCTTCGGTCTTCTTCCGCACGGCCGCGTCTCTCGAATTGATATGCAGCCCCGGCGGCTTGAGCAAAAGCCAGTGCAACCCGATGACCTCGATGCCTTCCTTCTTTGCCGCGGCGCGAATCTCGGCGCGGCGCGCCGCGCTGACTTCGCGGCAGTCGTCGGCGAGCGTGAACGGCGCGACCTCGACGCCCTGGTAGCCGGTCTTCGCCGCGTGCGCAAAGGCCTTCTCGATCGACCAGTTCTCGTATTGCTCGTTGCAGATGGCAAAACGCATGGTGGCTCCGAATCCAGTTATTTGCTCTCACGAAGGACATGATCCACGAACGCAGCCGAGAGGCCCAAATAGTTGCGCGGGTCGAGCAGGCGATCCATTTCCTCGATGGAAACGTGTTTGGCAAATGCCGGCTCGGCAAGCAATTCCGCGCGCAGCGCGCGCCCACTTTCGACCGCGCGCATGGATGCCTTGTAAACGATATCGTGAGCCTCCTGGCGTCCGACGTGCCTGGCAAGCGACATCATCACCGCTTCGGCATTGATCAGGCCTTTTGAGATGCCCAGGTTTTCCAGCATTCGTTCTGGCCGGACTACAAGGCCTTCCAGAATCTCGTGGGTCTTGCGCAGAATGCCATGCGTCAGGACCGCCGCTTCAGGAAGCGCCAGCCACTCGGTATGCCACGGGCCGGTGGCGCGTTCGTTGTCGTGAAGCATGGCATCCAGCATGGCGGGCGCCATTTGGCGCACGAGCCTGCTCGCGCCAATGATGGCCTCGCTGGCGATGGGATTGCGTTTTTGTGGCATGGTGCTCGACCCGCCGCGACCGGGCACGTAGCCTTCCTCGACTTCTCCGATCTCCGTGCGCTGAAGCAGCGCGATTTCCTGCGCGAATTTGGCCAATGTGGCCGACAACATGGCCAGCACGCACACGAATTCGGCCAGCCCATCCCGGCTGGTGTGCCAGGCAATGGGCGGCACGCGCAATCCGAGGATTTCGGCCATGCGCCGCTGTACGTCCAAGCCCGCCGCGCCTACCGAAGCCAGCGTTCCGGAAGCACCCGCGAACTCCACGAATTCCATCCGCGGCGCAACGCCCTCCAACCGCTCGCGGTGCCGGCGCAACTCCGCGACATACACGGCCATTTTGTATCCAAACGTGATCGGCAGGGCCTGCTGTCCGTGGGTACGGCCCGCCATCGCGGTGTCGCGGTGAGAGCGCGCAAGCGCTTCAAATTTTTCGGTTACGGCCTGAACATCCGCAAGCACCAGTTTCCTTGCGTCGCGCGCCTGCAAAGCAGTTGCGGTGTCCATGATATCCTGCGTGGTCGCGCCCCAATGCACATAGCCGCCGGCTTGCGGACCCGCGGCCTTTTCGATCTGGCGCACCAAGGTCAGGATGGGATAACCGACCAACGCAGCGCCCTTACTGAGCGCCGCCATGTCGGTATTTTTCATGCGGCAAGCTTCACGAATGGATTCGCCGGCGGCAAGCGGGATCAATCCCGCGGCTGCTTCGGCCTGCGCCAGCGCGGCCTCTACATCCAGCCAATATTTCACCAGCGCCGTATCCGCAAATATCGCGCGCATCTCAGCCGTGCCGAACATGTCGCGATAAAGCAGGGAATCGGTCGCGTGGCTTCGCTGATCGTCAAACATCCGCCACATCCTTCGCTATAAGGGCAGCTTGATCTCTTTGCGCTCGCGCGCGCTGCGGTAGACGGCAGTGAGCACCTCGATGCTCTTGCGGCCCTCGAGGCCGTCGCAGATCAGCTTGTCCGTCTTGCCGTTCAGCACCGCGGCCATGTTCTCGACGCTCGTCTTGAAGGCGCTCGCGCGCTGCAACTTCTCCTCGCGCGTCTTGTCGTGGAAGAGCCACTCCGGCGCGCCGCGCATGGCGTTCACCGCGCCTTCGGTGCCGTGGATCTCGAGGCCCGCGTAGTAGTCCTTGGGGAACGTGGTGGTTCCGAGGATCGAGCCAACCGCGCCGTTCTTGAAGCGCAGCAGCGCCATGCCGAGGTCCTCGGTCTCGATGCCGCTGTGTGCAAAGATGCCGACTTCGGCGGCGCTGACGCAATCGACGGCGCCCATGAACCATTGGAGCTGGTCGATCTGGTGGATGGTCTGGTTCGCGAGCGACCCGCCGCCGTCCATCTTCCAGGTGCCGCGCCAGCCGCCCGCGGAATAGTACTGGTCGCTGCGGTACCACTTCAGGCGCGCCTCGCCGAGGATGAGCTTCCCGAAGAGGCCCACGTCGAGCGCGTAGCGGATCTTCTGCTGCAGGTCGGCGAAGCGGCCATTGAAGTCCACCGCGCAGAGCACGTTGGCCTTGCGGCAGGCCTCGATCAGCGCGTCGCACTTTTCGAGCGTGACGTCCATCGGCTTGGCGACGCAGACGTGCTTGCCCTTCTGCGCGGCCTTAATGCCCATGTCGGCGTGCATGCCGCTGGGCGTCATGATGTAGACAAAGTCGATGTCCTTGCTGGCGAGCAGTTCGTCGTAGTTCGTGTAGCCGGCGACCTTGAACTGGTCGGTGCTGCGCTTCAGGCGTTCCGCATTGTTGTCGCAGACCGCAACGAGCCGGCAGCCGGGCGATTCGATCACCCACGGGCAGCATGCGTGCCCCATGCCCAGCCCCACGATACCCACTCCGAATGTCTTGTCGCCTGCCATCGCTTGGTTCCCTCGGGCCCGAGAATGAACTTCACGCTCCTTGTATTTTCCATCAATCCCGGCTTCGCTGCAATCGGCGGGGCGGGTAAAGACCTTTGTTTTTCTGCTGTCCTGCGGCGGTATTCTGCTGGCTGCGCGACGTGCTATTTTTTGTGGTGCTTGCGTTCGAGTACGTCATACGCGGCCTTGATGATGTCCTCGGCCAACAAGCCGTACTCGCGGAAGAGTTCGTCTGGCGTGCCCGATTCGCCGAAGCGGTCCTTCACGCCCACGCGCTTCATCGGACAGGGGTGGTTCTCGACGAGCACTTCCGCGACGGCGCTGCCCAGTCCGCCGAAATACTGGTGCTCTTCGGCGGTGACGATGGCGCCGGTCTCGCGCGCGGCAGCGAGCACCGCTTCTTCGTCGAGCGGCTTGACCGTGTGCATGTTGACGACGCGGGCCTGGATGCCCTTCGCGCTGAGTTCCTCCGCGGCGATCAGGCTCTGCCAGAGCATCGCGCCCATCGAGAAGATCGTGACGTCCTTGCCGTCGCGGTACATGTTGCCGCGCCCGATCACGAACGGGTCTTCCTTCTTCGTAACCACCGGCATCGGCGCGCGGCCGAAGCGGATGTAGCACGGCCCGTAGACTTCCGCGACGGCTTTGACGGCCTTCACCGTGTCGTGGTAGTCCGCGGGCACGATTACGGTCATGCCCGGCAGGCAGCGCGTCCACGCGACCTCTTCGAGCGCCTGGTGCGTCGCGCCGTCGGCGCCGACGCTGACGCCCGCGTGCGCGCCGCCGAGCTTCACGTTCAAATGCGTGTAGCAGACGGTCACGCGGAGCTGGTCCATGGCGCGGCCGAGGAGGAAAAACGCCGTAATCCGTCGCGAAGGGAATATCGCCCGCAACCGCCATCCCCGCGGCCACCACCATCATGTTCTGCTCGCAGATGCCCATCTCGAAGAAGCGGTCCGGATACTTCTTCTGGAACTTCTCAGTCGTCGTCGAGCGCGCGAGGTCGGCATCGAGCACGACGACCCGCGGATTGGTCGCGCCAAGTTCAAGCAATCCGTCGCTATAACCAAAGCGAGTGGGAATCATTTCAGGCAAGGCTTTACTCTCCCCTATGGGCGCTCTCTTCGTCGTCCTGCTCTTCTTTCGACTTCTTCATCGCCTGCCGGAACGGTCCATCACTGAATTCCGATGACGAATTCATGCTTCGGATCGCCACTATGATCAGCGCAATACAGACAGCGCCCGCAAGCAGCAGCATGATTGACCTCTTACACCGTCAGTTTGTCCGTCTTGTGACCCTGGTACTCCTGAATGTTCGCGTGGCTCTTGTCGAAGCCGAGTTCCTCGATGTTGGAGGCGAGTTTGTCTTTCGGGATCGGCGCGCCGTGCCACTTCTCGTCGTTCTCCATCCACTTTACGCCCTTGCCCATGATCGTCTTCGCGATCACGATCGTGGGCTTGCCCTTCGCCTGTTCGGCAGCGTCGAGCGCGTCGCAGCAGGCCTGCATGTCGTGGCCGTCGATCTCGAGCACGTTCCAGTTGAAGGCGCGGTATTTATCCGCGAGGGGTTCGACGTTGAGCACGTCCGCGGTCTTGCCGTCGATCTGCAGGCCGTTGAGGTCCACCATCGCGCAGAGGTTGTCGAGCTTGTAGTGTGCGGCGCACATGGCCGCTTCCCAGATGCTGCCTTCCTGCTGCTCGCCGTCGCCCATCAGCGTGTAGACGCGGTTGGACTTCTTCTGCCGCTTCATGCTCATCGCCACGCCGCACGATACGCCGAAGCCCTGGCCGAGCGAGCCCGAACAGACTTCGATGCCCGGGCAGTGGTGCGCGCTCGGGTGGCCCTGGAACTTGCTGCGGAACTTGCGCAGCGTCGTGAGGTACTCGATGCGTTCCACGTAGCCCGCGTGCACGAGCAGCGCGTAGATGAGCGGGTTGATGTGGCCGTGGCTGAAGAAGATGTAGTCGCGGCGGTCCCACTTGGGATTGCGCGGGTCGAGGCGCGCCTTGTAGAAGAAAAGCGCGGTCGCGTAATCGCAGGTGGACATCGAGCCGCCCGGGTGGCCGCTGCCCGCCGTGGTGGTGGCGATCAGCACGTCGCGGCGGATCTCCTGCGACTTCTGCTTCAGGGCTTTGATGTCCGGCTTCGGCATGAAGACTCCATCCATTTTGGATTTGAGAAGCTTTCGCTGTTCAAATCTAAAATCCAAAATCGCAAATCGAAAATTCAAGCTCCTGGTATCACCGCGTCCGCTTCGATCTCTATCTGCGCCTAGGCGTCGATCAGCTTCGCGACCTCGACGATGGTCGTCGCCGGGCGGATGTTCTTGAATACGTCGCCGTGCACGGAGGCGACCTGCTCCCACTTGCTCACGTCGGTGACAAACATCCGCGTGCGGATCACGTGCTCGACTTTGCCGCCGAGCGCCTCAATCGCCGCCTGCACGATCTCCAGCGAGCGCCGCGTCTGGTCGGCCAGCGACTTGGAGTACGTGCCGTCGGCGTTGATGCCCACGGTTCCGGTAACCGCGATGAAGTTCCCGCTGCGCACCGCGCGCGAGTAGCCCATCTTGGGCTCCCACTTCGAGCCCGTGCTCGCGCACTTGCGCCCGGCGAACTCCGCGACGGTGATCTTGACCGGCTGCGACATCACTGAACTCCTTAAGAACCAAATTAGAAGAACCAAGAACCAAAACTACGAACCACAAACCATGAACTCTTAACCGATGTTATTTGAACCGGTCCATGTTCGCGCCGCGGCGGTCCTTCACTTTATTGATCGCTTCGAGCGCGGTGCAGCGTTCGTGGACGACGAGGTGGATCGCCTGCGCGATCACGGCCGGGTCGTCGCTGCCGGGGAAGACGACGTTGCGGCCGACGAGCGCGCCGCGCACGTTCGCGCCGGCGCCCATGCCGCGGACGAAGTTCTCGATCGTGCCCGCCGGCTTGCCGGTGCTTGGGCCGCCCAGCATCAGGATCGGCAGCGTCGTGGCTTTCACCACGCGGTCGTAGTTGTGGCAGTAGGGAATCTTGAGCCACGTGTAGGCGCTCGAATGGCCCAGCGCCGACGCGACGCCCATCACTTTGATCAGCCAATCGGGCTGTTCGACGACGGTGTAGCCGCCCTCGGGCTTGCGGTCGACGGCGAGTGGTTCGAGGAACATGGGGATTTTGAGGTCCACGCATTCCGCGATGAGCTTCGCGCAACGTTCCATCGTCTCGACGGCGAAGCGGTCGCGGCTGTCGGGCTTGATCGGAATCCGCAGCAGCATCTTGGCCGCGTCGAGGTTCATCTCCTGGATGCGCTTGGCGGTCAGGTAGCTCGACTCGCGGTCCATGAGTTCATGGTCGATGCCCGCGAGGCCCGTGCGGTTGACGCAGGCCATCAGGACGCGCTCGTCCAGGAAGCCCTTGCCCTTGTTCTTCTGCTTGAGGACGTAATTTGCGAGCACGACGTCTTCGATCACGTCGCTCGTCGCCATCAGGCCGTCGCAGTCGGACTCCGCGAGCACGCGGACGATGCGGCCCATGTAGTCCAGGCGGTTGCCCATCTCCGCCGGGCTCATCAGGTAGCGCGCCGGGTGGTCGGCGGCGAGCACGGTCAGGTAGCCGTTCGGCGCGACGGTCTTGCGGCGTTTGCGCGCGAGCATCTCCTTTTTGATCAGTTCCGGCTGTTCGATGCGCAGCCGGTTGACCTCGTCGAAGACTTCCTCGCTGAAGTAGTCGTGGGAGCGGTACGAGTAGTTGGCCTTGCGCACGATCGCAACGTCGAGCGCGTTGCGCGCTTCGTCGAAGACCGACTTGGTGACGGCCAGCACATCCTCGGGGTTCTCGTTGCCGATGGGCTTGAACTCGAAGCCGATCGGGCCTTCGAAGCCGACCTCCACGAGCGCCTCCACGAAGTCCTCCAGGACCTCGGTGGTGACCTCGCTGTCCGCGACGCCGAATTTCGGGTGCACGTCGCCGTAGCGCGGCAGACCGCCGGGGTTGTTGCGGTTGAGGACCACGTTCGCGACGTGGAAGTAACCGAGGTACGGCGCGGCCTGGCGGATCGCGTTGGGGCATTCGCCGTTGATGACCAGGTGCGAGAGGTCGAACATGAGCGCGAAGTTCTTGTTGCCCATGTCGCGCTGGACGTACTCGGCGACCTTGATTGCCTCGGGCGTGGGGCCCAGCAGGCAGGACTTGAAGGCCTTCTCGCCCGCGGCGTTGGTGCGGCGGTCGAAGGTCTCGAGCAGCACCTGGATATCGTGCTTCGCGGCGGCCTTGCCGATCTCGTCGAGCGACTGGATCAGGCTGCGCATGCCGAGCTCGCGGATCTGCGCCGCGCGGGACTCGGTGTGCGGGCCGCCGGTGAGCGACGGGTCCTGGCCCGAGAGCAGCGCGAGGCGGTTGCAGCCGAGCTCGACGGCCTCGGCGAGGCATTCGAGGATGCGCTCGACGGCCTTGCGGCGCTCGTTCTCCACGATCGAGCAGATGTCCGCCGGATCGATGAGGTGCTCTTCGTTGATGAGCTGCACCGGCTGGCAGGAGTACGTGGCCTGCTTCCTCGACTTCTTAATCGCGTCCGCGGCCTTCTTGCGCAGCTTGCGCGACTTGATCTGGGTGATCTCGACGTTTCCGAAGTACGGATCGTCGAGCAGCGTCTGCAGCGTCGAGAGCAGGTACTGCTCGTCGGCCTCGCCGCGCGCCACCGAGTCGGTGTTGCCCGGCCCCGGATAAAGCTGCGTGTGCACGATCGACTTCAGGTTCTTTTCAAGCTCCATGGCGCGATGCTCTCCTTTTTTAGGTCCAGTCTATGTTCGGTCCGAGCTCTCATCCGTTGGAACACATGCTCCGCGTCCGCGGGCCTATCCCGCGATCACAATCTCCACGCTGGCCTTGCGCATGGCGTCCGCGGCCTGACGGGGCGGCGCGGCGTCGGTGATGAAGGCGTCCATGTCCCGCAGCGGGCAGAAGGGCGCAAAGGCGGTGCGGTCGAACTTCGCGCGGTCGGCCAGCAGCACCACTTCGCGGGCGGTGGCCATCATGGCGCGCTTGGTCTCGGCCTCGATCAGGTTCTGGCAGCAGAAGCCCGTGCGGTTGTCGAAGCCGCTCGCGCCCAGAAAGGCCCGGTCGCAGTGGATCGTGCCCAGTTGCGCGTGGGCGAGCGGGCCCATGAGGGCCAGCGACGAGCGCCGCAGCGAACCGCCGAGCACGATCACGTTGGCCTTCTCGTGCTCGCCGGCCAGTTCCATCGCGATGGGCACGCTGTTGGTCACGACGGTGACCTCCCGGCCGCGCAACGCCCGGGCCAGAGCCAGCGTCGTGGAGCCCGCGTCGAGCAGCACGTGTTCGCCGTCCTTAATGCGCTTCGCCGCCTCGCGCGCGATCTTTTCCTTCGAGGCCGGGTTCTCGCCCGCGCGCGTAAGGTGCGGGATGACCAGTTCGGGGCGTTCGGCCAGCACCGCGCCGCCGTGGGTCCGCAGCAGGACGCCCTTGGTTTCGAGCTGCGCGAGGTCCTTTCGAATCGTAACTTCGGAGACCTTGAAACGCCGTGCGAGGAGGTCGACGCTGGCCTTGCGCTCTTCGGCCAGCAGCCGCTCGATCTCCTTCTGCCGTTCGGCGCAATCCATCGCTCGACCCCGTGCTTTCGTTTTGTAATCCACTGCTTTCGTTTTGAAAGTTTGTAGCGGAACCCGATTCCAGCGTCAAGATGTATTTGGGCGGGGCCTTTTCCCGGCGCGCGCAGGTTTTGGGGTGGGTGAACCGAGTGGCTGCGAGTAGAAGGGCGTTGTAAGGAGCTTAATAAGGAGACGGCGCATGCAAACGATCGGGAAGGACATCCTGTACTTCGAGACCGGGCCGGACAACAAGGTCACGCACCGGGTCGAGCCCGGCGAGGCCTTCGAGGTCGTCACGCAGATCAACAACGGGCCGTGGATCGACCGGCTGCCCGAGGCCGAGCAGAAGACGTGGCGCGAGCGGCTCATTGGGGGCAACCCCGCCAGCGGCTGCATCTGGGTCGAGGGCGCGAAGCCCGGCGACATGCTCTCGGTCGAGATTGGAGCAATCGAAGTCGACCCGGTCGGCTATACGCGCTTCGGCGGCTGGAACTTCGCCATGCCGGGCTGGATGGACATCGGCGTCCAGCAGAAGCTCGTGGAGATCCGCGACGGCGTGATCCACTGGAGCGAGAAGCTCAAACTGCCCGTGCGCCCGATGCTCGGATTCGTGGGCGTCGCGCCGGCGCGCGAGCGCTTCAGCAACGAATGGGGCGGCGCCTGGGGCGGCAATATGGACGCCCAGGAAGTGACGACCGGGACCACGCTGCATCTGCGGGTGAACTGCGCGGGCGCGCTGCTCCACATCGGCGACATGCACGCGCTTCAGGGCGACGGCGAGATCTGCGGCGCGGGCGGCATCGAAGCCGGCGGGAAGGTGCAGGTCACCTGCCGGCTGACCTCGCCGGCCCCGGAGAAGCTCCGCTGGCCGCGCTTCGAGGACGCCACGCACATCGGCGTGATCGCCCAGGCGCGGCCCGCGGAGGACGCCTTCCGCCACGCGCTCTGCGACCTGCTCCGCTGGCTCGAGGCCGCGCACGGGATTCCCGCGGGCGAAGCCTACCTGTTGCTCGGCCAGGTGCTGGAAGCGCGGGTGACCGCCTATGTGAACCCGACCTACAGCTACGTGGCGAAGATCGCGCGGAAGTACGTCTCGTAGAGCGTAGAGCGAAAAGCAAGGATCGAAGAGCGGCGCTGGGTCGCGCGCGTCACCATTGGGCGTTCTCTTCCGCCAGCGACTGGATGTATTCGAGCGCCTGTTCAACGGTACAGACTTCCACGCCGCAGCGGCGGCCGGCGTTGTCGAGTTCCCGCAGCAAGAGCAAGTCTTCGATGTATTCCGACTGGCTGAGCCTGCAGCGGCTGCGGTGACCCAGCGTCCCATCGAGATACGCAATGGCATCCATGTGATGCCTGATAAGGAAATCCGTACGCGCGGTAATGGAGCCTTCCAGCGCTTCCAGTCCCGCGTTCACATGGTCGCCCGGATCGATGGCCTTCCCGACATCATGCAGGAGCGCCGCGAGGAGGAACTCTTCGTCCCAGTCCCGTGCATCGCGGGCGCCCTCGAATACCTGCAAGCTGTGATAGAGCGCGTCCCCTTCGGGGTGGTAGCGCGGGTTCTGCTTCACGCTTTCGAGCGCTTTGAGCAGCGACAGGTACTCGGCAAAGGGGAACGCATCTTCGCGGCGGACGGGCTCGTCCAACGCGATGCCGGGGTATTCCGCGCGAAGGTAGTGCTCCAGTTCGGCGACGGTCACGCGCTCGATGGCCTTGCCCGTGATCGAACTCTTGAAGGCGTAGGTGGCCTTGTTCTCCGGATAGAGCGTGAGCTCGATGGGGAAGCGCCCTTGCGCGTGAACGTGGGTGAATATCCGCGCTTCATTGTGTTTGAAGATGCGCTTGTTCTCGACCTCGTAGGGCAGGTTCAGTTCGTCGAGCGTCATCGTGACGGCCGCGATTTGGTCCGAGAAGATATGAATGTCGATGTCCGAGCCTTTCCGAATATGGCCCGTCAGCGTGCTGCCGATGAGCGCCGGGCGAAAGCGGGCAAGCCGGCGCATGATTTGGAGCGCGTAGAAGCGCATCCGGCGCAGGTTCTCGGTGCGCGTCTCGCCCTCGAAAAGGTCGGCGAGGATCTGAATCTGGTCGCGGATTTCTCTATTGGAGGGCAGGTCTTTGGGGCGGTAGCGCGAGTCGAGTCCCAGTTGTTTCGCGGCTTTGCGCTTGGCGGTGAAGTATTCCGATTCGATCCGCTCGTACATCATCTGCGCGGCCATGCGTGCTAGCTGCTGCCGTACTCTTGCATCCGCCATCCTTTCTTGCGCCGATACCAAGCCCTTTCAAGCGGCGCGCGGGCTATCACTTCCACAAGACCTTACCATGAATCGAGCCGCCCCGCCATACCGCACTTTGCCGTTCTCTCTTCGCCTTTCGCTCTACGCTCCACGCTCTACGGCCGTCCTCACCCCCAAGTGATCAGCCCGGGGATAAACGGGTTCGGCAGGTTCTCGTGCTTCGGGAGCACGCGCACGGCGAAGCCGAAGCGGCCGGTGCCGCTGCAGGGGACCTTGCCGCGGAACATGTGGAAGCCGTCCTCGCCGCGCCAGTCGTGGTCGCGGCCGAGGGAGATCGCGCGGCCGTTGTCGATGCTGCCCTGGTCGTTCATCTCGCCGGTGTAGACCTGCACGTCCACCCATTCGTGCTTGACCGGCCCGAGGTGGATCTTGGCGCTCACTTCTAGCGCACCGCCGACGGGCAGGGCCTCGGTCTGCGGGGCGCTCACCTGTTCGATGCGCACCTGCGCCCAGCGCTGGTAGAGGCCCATCTTCCAATCCCAGAGGTCGCGGCCGGCCTGCGCCTGGTCGCGGTTGAGCGCCTGGTAGCGCAGCGCCGCGGGCATGTAGAAGCGCTCGGTGTACTCGCGGACCATGCGGTGCGTGCTGAAGACGGGGATGCAGGTCTGCATGGCGCGCTTCATGCGGCGGATCCATTCGCGGGGCAGGCCGTCCTCGCCGCGCTCGTAAAAGAGGGGCACGATCTGCTTTTCGAGCAGGTCGTAGAGGGCGCGGCTTTCCACCTGGTCCTGGTACTCGAGGTCGGTGTAGTCCTCGCCGCGGCCGATCGCCCAGCCGTTGGAGCCGTCGTAGCCTTCGCACCACCAGCCGTCGAGGATCGAGCAGTTCAGGGCGCCGTTGGCGGCGGCCTTCATGCCGGAGGTGCCGGAGGCTTCCATCGGGCGGCGCGGATTGTTGAGCCAGACGTCGACGCCCTGAACCAGATAGCGCGCGACGCGGATGTCGTAGTCTTCGAGGAAGACGACCTTGTGGCGGAAGCGTTCGCTGCGCGCGAGCTGGGCGATGCGCTGGATGAACTGCTTGCCCGCGTCGTCCTTGGGGTGCGCCTTGCCCGCGTAGATGATCTGCAGCGGGCGGTCCTTGTCGGCCAGGATCGCGGCGAGCCGGTCGGGGTCGTGCCAGAGCAGCGTGCCGCGTTTGTAGGTCGCGAAGCGCCGCGCGAAGCCGATGGTGAGCGCCTCGGGGTCGAGCACTTCCTCGGCGGCCTGGGTCTCCTTCGCGCTGGCGCCGCGGCGGGTGAGCTGTCCGCGGAGGCGTTCGCGCGACCAGGTGACGAGCTTGGCGCGCTGGCGTTCGTGGACGCGCCAGAGTTCCGCGTCGGGCACGCGCTCGGGGCCCTTCCAGGAGGTCTGTTCGTTTGCGGCGTCGTAGGTCCAGCGCGGGCCGTTGTAGCGCACGAAGATTTCGTCGAGCGGGTCCGAGACGTACGAGCGCACGTGGACGCCGTTGGTGATGGAAGTGATCGGCACTTCCTCGACGGGCACTTCGGGCCAGAGGTCGCGGAACATCTTGCGCGAGACGTCGCCGTGGAGCTTGGAGACGCCGTTGGCGTAGCCCGCGGTCTTGAGCGCCAGGATGGCCATGGAGAAGGGCTCGGCCTCGTCGTGCGGGCGGTGGCGGCCGAGGGCCATGAAGGAGCGGCGGTCGGTGCGCAGGCGCCCGTACCAGGACCCGAAGTATTTATCGATCAGGTCGGCGCCGAAGCGGTCGATGCCCGCGGGCACCGGCGTATGCGTGGTGAAGACGTTGCCCGGGATCACGGCCTCGCGCGCCTGTTCAAAGGTGAGCCCTTTTTCCTCGATCAAGATGCGGATGCGTTCGAGCGCCAGCAGCGCCGCGTGCCCTTCGTTCATGTGGCAGACGTCGGGCTCGCGGCCGAGTGCCCGCAGCGCGCGGTACCCGCCGATGCCCAGCGCGATCTCCTGCTTCAGCCGGTGCTCGTGGTCGCCGCCGTAAAGCTGGTCGGTGATCGAGCGGTCCTCGGGGCGGTTCGCGTCGATCTTCGCGTCCAACAGATAGAGCGCGATGCGGCCCACGTCCACGCGCCAGACCTGCAGGCGGACCTCGCGGCCCGGCAGTTCGATGCCCACCGTCACCGGCCGGCCTTCGGCGTTGCGTTCCAGCGTGCACGGCAGGTTGTTGAACTCGTTCGCCTGCAGGTACTCCTGCTGCCAGCCGTCCGCGTTGAGGTACTGGCGGAAGTAGCCGTTGTAGTAGAAGAGCCCCACGCCGGTGAGCGGGATGCCGATGCCGGACGCGGCCTTCAAGTGGTCGCCAGCAAGCAGCCCTAAACCGCCGGAGTAGATCGGCAGGGATTCGTGCAGGCCGAACTCCGCGGAGAAGTACGCGAACGAGGCCTGGAGCGCGTTCTCATTGACCTGCTGATACCACGACTTCGCATGGAGGTAGCTCTCCAGCGTCTCCTCCACGCGCCGCAGGTGCGCGAGAAAGCCTTCGTCCTTGGCGGCCTCCTCGAGGCGCTTCTGGTCGATTCGCCCGAGCAGCGCGATGGGATTGTGGCCCGTCGAGTCCCACAGGTCGCGGTCCAGCCGCGTGAAGAGCTCGCGCGACTGCTGCGACCAGCTCCACCAGACGTTGTAGGCGATCTTCCGCAGGCCCTCGAGCTTCTTCGGAAGCCGGGGCACTACGGTGTAGCTCATGACCGTGCGCATGCATGCGTCCCTTCGTTGGCGAATTCGGAATCAGCGTTTTGCCCGCGAACGGGGCAAATGTCAACCGAGGACGCCGCGGCAACGGACACATCCCGCGCAGGATCGTTTGAGCGGAGCGTTTCCACGAACGCGTTATGTCACTTCTTGATCAAGTTGCTGGGTATCGCGCTCCTTTATAGTGCTGCGTGCGCAGTCCTGAGTGCGGAGGACGACACGCAGCGGCGATTATTGAAAAAAGTCTGCACGAGTTGAACTGAGAGGACCGGATCTCCGGCCTCCCGCACGGTAGCTCCCGCGGCCCGGGTCCAAGTTTCGGGGGCGGTCCGAAATCCGAAGCACGAAATCCGAAAGAACAGCGACGGAGCGTCCACAAAGGGCACGAAGGAACACGAAGAACGGCGCTGATTTCTTGAAAAAAGATGCACATCTTGAACTGCAATTCTGAAATTCGAAGCTCGAAATCCGAAAGAACAGCGACGGATCGTCCACGTATTTGCACGAAGCGACACGAAGAACGGCAAGGTGATGCTGAAAACTTAAAAAAAGATGCACATCCTGAACTGCAAATCTGAAATCCGAAGCTCGCAATCCGAAACAGACGGCAAGTGAACAGCGAAAACCGAAAAAAAGATGCACGTGATGCGCACGAGTCCTGGGTGTTAGCCCCGTGCAACGGGGCTTCGTCGAGGCCCGGCGTGCCGGGCTGAGCATAGCCCCCGGCTTGCAGCCGGGGGTGTGCGGGCGCGACACCGATTATTTTATCCCGATTTATCGGGATTAATTCGGGAGCCACGGAGTTTACTCCAAGCCGATTTAACCCTCGTAAACGAGGGTAAAATCTACAGACAAAGCGCCTTCACACCCCACGTAAACGTGGGGGCTATGCTCGTCCCGATTGCATCGGGACTCGGTGAAGTCCCGACGTGGTCGGGACTGAACTGCATCCGTTCGAGACGCAGCTTCGAACGGGCAGAGACAATGGGCCTCTACGGAAAGGCCGAGTCTTTCCGCACAGCGGGCGGCAGAGCCGCTTCTGTGGGCCGGGATTATTGGCGCAGCGGTGCGTGGTGTGGTGGCAAGATGCGCGGGGCAAGCACCGGCCCCCTCACCCCCTGCCCCCTCTCCCTCAACGGGGAGAGGGGGAACGCGACGCGGCTGCGCCGGGTTCATTTACTTTGGTTTTGGGTTGGGATTTGCCTCGGGTTGCGGCGGCGTGGTTAGGATCGCCCATAGGGAATCACGCGG
>JACQFI010000051.1 GCA_016200135.1 Planctomycetota bacterium | reverse complement strand
GGGATGATGGTCTGCACGGAGCCCTTGCCGTAGCTCTTCTCGCCCACCAGCACGCCGCGGCCGTGGTCGTGCATGCAGCCGGCGACAATCTCCGACGCCGAGGCGCTGTAGGAATCGATCAGCACCGCCAGCGGGAAGGCGTAGGCGCCGGACTTCTTGGTGGCGCTGTAGATGCGCTCTTCGCCCAGAGGCGGCCGCTCGCGCGTGGTGACGATCACGCCTTCGTTGAGGAAGAGATCGCAGACGCCCACGGCGGTGTCCAGCAGGCCGCCGCGGTTCTGGCGCAGGTCGATGATGAGAGCCTGCAGGCCCAGCGGGCGCATCTGCTCGATGGCCTTCTCCAGGTCCTGGCTGGTCTCCTCCTGGAAGGCCGCGACCTGGATGTAGCCGATCTTCGGCGTGTCCGCGGGGATGCGCGCCGCGGCGCTCAGCGGCGGCACGAGCACGCACGCTTCCTGCACCGACTCGACTTTGATCACCGCGCGCGTGATGGTGAAGTTCAGGTTCCCTTCCACGCCCTCGCGCGCGACCGTGAGCTTCACCTGCGTGCCGGGCGCGCCGCGCACGCGCTTGCTCGCCTCTTCCTGGGAGAGCTTCTCGATGCTCTCGTCGTCGATCTTTAAGATGCGGTCGCCGGGCATGAGTTTGGCGTTGAACGCGGGCGTGCCCGCGATGGGCGTCACGATGATCATGTTCTTCTGGTCGTCGAAGCGGATCTCGATGCCGATGCCCGCGAAGTGCCCGCTGGTCTCGGTCTTCTCCATCTCGTACTGCTCGGGCGTCCAGAAGACCGTGTGCCGGTCGAGCACGCCGGCCATGCCCTGCATCGCGCCGTAGAAGAGTTCCTTCTCGTTAACCTTGTCGACGTAGCGTTCCGAGATGGTCCTGCGCATGGCCTGGTAGGTGCTCTGTTCGCGCACGAGCGTGCGGCCTTCCGGCCCCATGGTGGCGACCTGCACGCGCATGATGAGCGCGAGCAGCCCCGCGAAGAAGAGAATCCAGGCCAGCGTACGAGGGGACATGCGCGAATCCTTTTAGGCCAAGCCGGCTTTACTGGCTGGGCACGGTGTCCTTCTCTTTGGGCGCTTCCGGACCCACTTTGTTCAGCCGCCCGAGAGCCTTGGCGAGCGCCCACGGCCAAGCGCGCGCGGCCTCGGCCTTCTGCCCCGCGAGCTTTAGCGCGTCGTTCGAGCCCGCGACGTTGCCGCTCGATCCGAGCCGCAGCGCGCGAATCAGCTCCCATTCGGCCTCGCTGAAGAACAGCGGCCCGCCGCTCTGCGCAAGCTGGCTGGGCAGGTTTTCCACCGTCACCTGGTTGAGCAGGAAGCGCCCGGCCAGGCGGACTTCTTCCGGCGTATCGAGCCATTCCGCCAGCACCGACCAGGACTCCAGCGGGTTGCCCATGCGCAGGACGGTCAGCAGCGTACCAAGCCGCAAAGCCACGCGCGCCTGCAGATCGGTGTCCTTGCCGGCGTCGTTGAAGAGTTCCTGGCAGTCCTCCGAAGCTTGGTAGAGGTTCCCGGCGGCGACGCGCAGGTCGCAGGCATCCAGCCGCGCGAGCCGCTCTTCGGCGGGATCTTTCTCAAACGCGAGGCGCTCCGACTTGCGCAGGTCGGCGATGGCCTGGTCGCGCGTGCGCAGGTCGGGCAGGCCCTCCAGCGCGTCCGCGGCGCGCGGCAGCAGGCGCGGGGCTTCCGCGCGCAATTCGCAGCGCGCCAGGATGTAGAAGGCGAAGGCGCGGTCGTAGGCCTTGGCTTTCACCGCTTCGGCGAGCACGGGTTCGGCCAGCGGCGGCGGCGCCTGCGTGCCGGGCTCGCCGATCTTGCGGGCCAGCTTAAGCAGCGCGACAACCTGGGGGATCTCGTCCAGCGCGAGGGCCTTGCCCAGATCGCCGAGAGCCGGCAGGAGCGCGGTAAGCAGGCTCGCGCGCGGGCAGAGGCCCAGCAGGTCGGTGGCGAACTTGAGCTTGCGGGTCTTCAGGCTCTCGGCAAAGAGCGCGCCGCAGGCCTTCTCGATGGCGGCGTCTTCCTCCGGGCCGGTGAAATGGCGCGCAGCATACGCGAGGGCTTCGAGCGCCTTGTCCGGCTTGCCTTGCGCCGCGCCGTGGCGCATGACCGTGAGGAAGGCGGGCAGCAGCGCCGGCGCCGGATAGGCCTTGTGCAGCGCGTAGAGATTGTTCGGCCGGTCTTCGGCCTCCGCGAAGCGCACGGCCAGCTTCGCCGCGGCCTTGTCGATGAAGCGGTTGCCCGGCGGCAGGCCCAGATGCAGGAAGCACTGCAGCGCGCGTTCGGCGGCCTGCGCGTCCTTGTGCGCGGCCAGCGTCACGACGATGGGCTGGAGTTCCCACGCGTACGGTTCGCCGATGCCGTCCGGGCGCGAGGCGTTGCGCGCGAGCTCCGGTTCGAAACGCGCGACGCGCTCGAGTTCGCGGTCGAGCGCCGCCCAGTTATCTTCCTCGTAGGCGTTCAGCATGCGGCGGAGCGCGACGAGGACTTCCAGCACCGCGTGCTCGCGCGAAGGCTGGCAGCGGTCCAGAAAATCGAGCGCTTCGCTGTAGCGCAGGTTGTCGCGATGGTCGCCCGGCAGGGTGATGTCGTGGATCAGGCCGCGGTAGACGCTGGCCTGCGCGGCGCGCAGGCGGTTCTTCTCGTCCTGCCGGCTCTCGGGCGAATCGACGATCTCCTTGAAGAAGAAGTCCGCGCGGTTGTACTCGCCGTCGAAGAATGAGTTCATCGCGATGTAGATCTTCTCGGTGCGCTCGGGGGAGACCTTGCACAGCACCGTGGCATCCTTGATGGCGAAGCCCTCGGGCGGCTCGCGGATGGACAGTTGCGTGTTCTTGAACTTCCAGTGGCTCAAGCCTAAGTCCCAGATCTGCAGGGCGACCTTCTCCTTTGGATCGGGCGGCGTCAGTTCGAAGGTGAGCAGCAGGCCTTCGCGCACGATCTTGAGCTCGTAGGCGCCGGCGGTGAGCGCGGGGCCGCGCTTCTCGGCCTTTACCCGCAGCGGCGCGTAGCGGCCGGGCAGGTTGCCATCGCGGGTGAGGTCCGCGGGCGCCACCAGCGAGACCTGTCCGGGGGCGATGGCCATGACGTAGGGGATCGCGCTGTCCCAGCTCTGCAGGCCGATGCGCACGCCCTTGGCGGCGGCGGCCGGGTCGAGCGTGAAGCGGATGGTGGCCTCCATATCGCCGAGAATGAGTTTGCGCTCGGGGCTGCAGAGCAGTTGCACGCCGGTGAGGAGTTTCTGCTGGCCGTCGACGAGGTCCGGGACCAGTTTCCCCGGGGCCATGGGCACGAAGCCCGCGCGAAAGAGCGGCCGTTCGTCCTCGGCGATGTTGTCGTCCGGCTTGTCGGGCGTCCACCAGAAGGGCTTGAAGACGGCCTGGGTCAGCTTCGCGTCCTCGCGTTCGCGAATCTTGCGGGCGTCCTCCTCTTTCTGGAGCGCGTCGCGCGCCTGCTCGTCGAATTTGCGCTTCTGTTCGATCATCCAGTAGGTGGAGACGCCGACGGTAAGCAGCACCGTGGCGACGGCGCCCAGGAAGAAACTGTTCTTCTTGAGGAACCGGCCGGCGCCGCGGATGAAGCCCACCGGCCGCGCGCGGATGGCCTCGCCCGAACGGAAGCGGCGGATGTCGTCGCGCAGTTCCGCCGCCGACAGGTAGCGGTTGCGCGCCTCCTTTTCGAGGCACTTCATCACGATGGTCTGGATGTCGCGGTGGATGCGCGGGTTCACCTGCCGCGGCGGGCGGACGGGCTCGTTGATCACCGCGATCACGACTTCCAGCAGCGAGCGGCCCGCGAACGGCGGCTTGCCGGTGAGCATCTCGTAGAGCACCGCGCCGAGCGCGTAGACGTCGGAGCGCGCGTCGATCTCGTGGACCTCGCCGCGGGCCTGTTCCGGCGGCATGTACGCGGGCGTGCCGAGCGTGGTGCCGGATTGGGTGTACTGCGTGTCGAGGTCGACCTGCTTGGCGAGGCCGAAATCGGTGAGGTGCGCGATGCCCTTCTGGTCGACGAGGATGTTCGAGGGCTTGATGTCGCGGTGGATCACGCCCTGCGCGTGCGCGGATTCGATGGCGTCGGCGAGGGACTCGGCGATGCCCAGCGCGTCGGGGATGGTCAGCGACTTGTTCTGGATCAGCGCCGAGAGCGCCTGGCCTTCCACGAACTCCATGGCGAAGTAGTGGTGGCCGTCCTGCGTGCCGATGTCGTAGATGGGCACGATGTTGCCGTGCTTGAGCTTGGCGACGGCCCGGGCCTCGCGCTGGAACCGCGCGATGGCTTCGGGCGAGGCGTGCGCGCCCGCGAGCAGCACCTTCAGGGCGACGATGCGTTCGAGCCCCTGCTGCTTGGCGCGGTACACGACGCCGAAACTGCCGCGGCTCACTTCCGTCAGTATCTCGTAGTTGCCGAAGGGCTTCCCCGCGGAGGGCACCTGAGCCGAACGCTGGGCCCCGGAGACGGTCTTTTCGGCAGCCTTCTCGTCCAGTTGGACCGCATTCACCGGCAGGGTCGAATCCGGGGCGCCCCAGGCTTCTTTGCCACCAAAGAGCGACGCGGCGACGCGCGGGGCCGAGCCCAGCGCCGAACGCGGCCGGAGCACCGTGGTGCGGTCCGAGCGGGCGTCCTGGTCTACGCTAGAGGACAGTTTTTCGCGACAATCCGCACAGACGTGTTGCAAGGTGTCTTCGCCAGGGTCTTCGCCCGGTTTGGACGCCTGTACCGGGGTGAAGGTCAGGCCGCAGATTCGGCAGGCAACGTCAGGCAAGCGTCAGGCTCCCACAAACCAGGTACATTAGAGTTCGGGCATAAGGATTAACCGCTTCCAAGCCCCTTTATTTAGTAGAATTTAGAACAACGGACTAGGACCGTAAAGGCATTAACTTTCCGGCCGCGCCCGTTGATTCATTGGACGCCGACGGCCTTCTGTTTCTCTCCTGAACAGAGGTCAAAGCTAAGAAATTGACAATCATGCCTAAAACCAAGCAGACTTTTCCAATGCACATGCGCATTAAAGTCTAAGGAATATGGACTGTTTGTCTTTAAAAACTACGCTAATTTGCAGATTCTTGTGAATGATTATGGTGTGCTATCCGATTATTCTAGTAGCGGACAGTGGGTAAGGAAGAATCTCATAACTATAACAGGAAGTTGGATATAGATAAAAAAATGGGGATTAGGGCAGTGGGTAGGAATGAACCTTGTGGGAAAATGGCCTTGGCTTACAAAGAAAGTTTGAGAATAAGTGAACTTTCTAATGAAACAAAGGTATATATGGATGTATGACTAAGATACTAAAGATGATCTTTGACAATATTTTACATTCTTGACTTCGTACTATGCACAGCTATTTAGTCGCATTCATTCGCAAGGCATGAAGGTTTTGCAAGCGCACCGAAAAGTGGGGTGTTCCTGGTCCTGGAGTTGCTGAGGTAAACGGGGGAAGGAGGTGATGAAGATGCACGGTCGACATTCGCACGAGAACCGCTACTGCAACCATTGCAAGCGGACCACGAAGCACGAGGTAAAGGATCTGACCTATAACTGCCAGACGTGTGGCTCGGTCAAGTATCCGCCTCGCGTGCTCAAGCGGGAAGAACGCGTGCTCGCCATACCGGCGTAGCGGTCGCGGAACGGTGGTTCCGATTCCGAGATGCGCCGTCTGCAAAGCTCGCTTCATCCTGCCTCAGCACGTTCTTTGAATGCTCCAACATTGGTTAAGCTACGTCAGGCTCTTTCAGCCGCAGAGAAACTCTGTGGGCCCGGGATTTCAGCGCTTTAGGTGGCCAGCGCCAGAAGCTCATCCTGCGTCTTCTCCAGGCCGGTCAAAGGCCGTTGCGCGCCCAACAGACGCGGCGCGTCGTTGCGGTCGGTGGTGAACGATTCCAGCAGCAGCCGCACGCGCTCGCCCAGATTCCCCGGCTTATTCGTGCTCCCATCTCCCAGCAGCATGACCAGCCGCAGCGCGAAGAAAGGCACGTGGAACTTCAGCTTGAAGCGGCCCTTCTTCTCCAGCGCCCGGTCCACCAACTCAAGCAGGCTGAGCGCGTCCTTGCCGGCCACGGAATAGACGCCGGGCTTGAGGTTCTCCGGCCGCTTGAGGAAACAGCGCGTGATGCACAGGCCCAAGTCGGAGGCATGGATGGGCTGGACCATCGTGTCGCCGTAGCCCCATAACCAGAGGAACGGCGAGGCGCCCGCCGCGTCGTCCACGGTCCGCGCGACCAGGCCGTCTTTCGGGCCCATCAAGGGTCCGGCGCGAAAGATGAAGTCGGCCAGCCGCGAACTCTCGAGCATCTTCTCGGCCTCGGCGGCCTCGCGCAGGCAGGGCGCCTCGGACTTGGGGTCCACGGCAATGGTGGACAGATACGCGATCTGCGCCACATGCGCTTCTTCGGCGGTCTCGATCGCCAGCTTGAGATCCGCGAGATGCTTCTCCGGACGCCAGGCGCGGCCGCGCAGACCCACCGGCGAGAGAAACGCGGCGCCGTCCGCGTCTTTGAAGAGTTTCTCCAGGTCGGCGCGGTGCTCGACCGAGCCGCGGACCGGTTCGAGCGTGGGCACGGTAGCGCCGGGCGCGGCGTCCACGGGCGCGACGGGCTTCAGGCTGAGGATCTCCAGTTCCGTCGCGGCATCCGGGCAGAGCACGCGGACGTTGATGCCGCTGTCCAGCAGCGCGCGCACGAGCCCCGGCACGGCCAGCCCCGGCTCGCCGACGACCGCGACCGTGCGAATCTCGAACGTGCGCGCGGAACTGCTCGAGGCCGCGGTCGCGGGTTGACCGGCCTGCGGCGCGGTGTTTTCGGCCGGCGCTCCGGAGGGCTCGGGGTTATCGGGATGCGCTGCAGGCGCGGAGGACGTTTCGCTCAAAGTTGGCTCCAGTTTACAATCTATCCGGAACCCTTATGCCATGCCCGAGCACACGGAGCAAGGTCCGGCGCCGCGTCAACCGTGGCGCCGCCGCCCCAGCAACCGTGGCTCCGCTGTCCCGTCCAGCGTGGCTCCGCCGTCCCGGCGGAGGTCGCGGCGGCGTCCCGCCGCCGCCGTCGTGCCCACCGCGAGGACGCCGGTGGGACCAGCAGCGGGATGCCGATGCTACGAAACGTGCCGCGTGCGCCGCGTTTCGACCGTTTGAAAGTTGGCCCGTCCAAGGTAAGCTCACCGCGCGGTATCCTGTAATATCGCCCGTTCTTGGGACGATTCCCGCAAGCCGGGGAGCCTGCGCGCGCATGGCGAGTCTGGACGAGGACAAGACGCCCGTCGCGCTGCCGGTCCAGCCGCATGGCCCGGGACGGTCGGGTTTTTTGCCCCCGAGCTCCGATCCGGACAAGACGCCGCTGGCCCTGCCGGCGATCGGCCCGACCGCGCCCGTCGCCGGCCCGGACCGCGGGCCGCGCGCGAGCCACGCGAAACTCAGCAAGCGCATCGGGGCGTACGAGGTCACGGCCATCCTGGGCAAGGGCGGGATGGGCACGGTCTTTCTTGCGAAGCAGGAAGGCCTCGACCGCGTCGTCGCGCTGAAGGTCCTCTCCACCGCGATCTCCAACGACCGCGTCTTCATCGAGCGCTTCCAGTTCGAGGCCCGCGCCAGCGCGCAGCTCAACCACCCCAACATCGTCCAGGGCATCGATGTCGGCCGCGACGCGCCGACGGGCTTCTATTACTTCGCCATGGAGTACGTGAACGGCCCGTCGCTCAAGCAGGTGCTCGCGGAGCAGCACGAGATCCCCGAGCGGCGCGCGCTGGAGATCGTGCGCGACATCGCCCGCGGCCTGGACTGCGCGGCCCGGCACGGCATCGTCCACCGCGACATCAAGCCCGACAACATCCTGCTCGCCCCCGCGGGCGAAGCGAAGCTCACGGACCTCGGCCTGGCGCGCTCGGTGAACATCGAGAAAGGCGTCACGCATTCGGGCGAGACCGTCGGCACGCCGTTCTACATGGCGCCCGAACAGATCATGGGCCAGGCCGACCGCATCGACATCCGCACGGATATCTACTCGCTGGGAGCGACGCTCTACCATCTCGTCGTCGGCAAGCCGCCGTACGAAGGCGAGGCCGCGGCGGTGATCATGACCAAGCACCTGAAGGAAAAGGCGCCGAACGCGCAGAAGGACGCGCCGGGCGTCAGCGAAGCGTGTTCGAAACTGATCGCCAGGATGATGGCCAAGGAACCCCTGCAGCGCTTCCAGACGCCCAACGAACTGCTGGAGGCCATCGAGAAGATTCTCGGGCGCGAGGTCGGTTCCGGTCCGCGGCCATTCCATCCGAAAGTCTCGGCGTCCAACTCGCGGCTGCAAGCGCTGCGCCGAACCGGACACCGCGGGCACCAGTCCGCGAACGTCACGCTGCTGCTCCTCATGGGCGCGGGCGGGTTGCTGGTGCTTTCCGGCTTGGCGTACTGGTATCTGGTGGGGAGCGCCAAGCCGCCGGATGAGCAGGACCCCGCCGTGCTCAAGAAGACCGAGCAGGGCAAGAAGTCCGGCGTGCCGGAGAAGAGCGGAACCGATCCTGCGAAGACGGGTGCCGATCCCGCGAAGACCGCGGCTTTGCCCGACAAGACGTCCAAACCGGACGAGAAGTTCCTGTACCGGTTCGATTTCGAGAATCTCGATGTCCCGCCGGGCTTCCAGAATGCGACCATCGACACGAAGATCACCTGCAACGGTTCCAAGGGGGCGCTTAAGGCGCCCATGATTTCCAAGAACAAATATTTCTACAATGGGATCGAGTTCGAAGACCGCTCGAAGACGTTTCTCTTTACGGTCACGGATAAGACGTATTTTGGATTGCGCTATTACAGCACCTCGTCCCAAGCCATGAAGATTCAGATGTGGTGCAACGATGGCACGAGCGACTTCAACATCGCGCTGGTCCTCGATTCCGTCGCGGACGGCAAGTGGAATACGCTCAAGGTACGGATGGTGGACGCGTTCCGCAACAGTTCCGGTTCCGGTCCCTTGATCAAGGCGGGCCTGCAGATCCGGACCATCACCATCTTCTCCGGCAAGCCCGACGTCCCGTCCGACCTGTATATCGACAACTTCGAGATCTCGGAAACGCCCTAACAAAACCTCCCGCGGCGCAAGGCCGCGGGAAGCCTGAAATTGCCGAACGCTCCGGAAGACTTAGAAGTGGAAGAACGCGCCGATATTGAAGCGCGGGCGCGGCGAGCCCACGGACACGTCCTGGTAGTACCCCGGCACCCACACGCTCACGGCGCGGTTCTCGTACTGAGGCGGCTGAGCGTATTCTTCCCAGTACCCGCGGCGGACGATCACCGAGTACTCCCGCCCGTAACGATCGACACGGGTCTCGATGGCATCGGGAATCCAGCGCCGTTCGACGCGCGACGGCTGAACCAGCACGGTCTCGTAGCGGGTCTCGTAATGCCCCGGCACATACACGCGCTCCACGGCGGGCGCGTAGTAACCCGGTCCCCCAAAGCTCAGGCTTAAGCCGCCGCGGTTGCGGTCGTGATCTCGGTCCCGGTCGCGATTGTGGTCGCTGTTACGGTCGCGGTCGTTGTTACGATCGCGGGCTTCGGCACTCCCGCCATAGAACAGGCCCGCTGCGACGAGCACGGTCGCGAGTCCCAGGGGCGTGGTCAGCGTCTTAAACATGTTCGTCTCCTCCATCGGGTAGCGTCTTCACACCTGTTAAAACGCCTTAAACGGCGCGCTTATTCAGTGCTTTTTCAGATAGTACGTAAACGTATGGTATGCGGAGATTTACCGTGGCAGAAAAAGGCGGAGGGAGCATGAAGGCGAGGAATGGTGGCTGGGCCGTCCGTTCGATGATCAAACAAAAGGCTGCACTTATTGTAGTTTCCGAAGCTCCGCCTCGGCCTTCCGGTCGTAGCCGGGGTTGAGCTCGAGGCGAATGGTGCAGTCGAAGAGGCGCTTGGTGACCTTCACTTCAAGCTGGTCGAGCTGCGGCGATCCCTGGCCCCCGGCGCGGGCGCGGTCGATGGCGTTGAGGCTGCGCTCGAAGAAGTGTTTGGCGATGCGCAGATTGACCTGCACGGTTTCCTGCGCGTTTGCCGGATCGGTGAGCGCGTAGGCCTTGCTGCCGCGCTGATAATCGGCGAGCGCTTCTCCATAATAGCCGGTGGGCGCGGGCTCTTCTTTCTTGGGTGGCGGCAGGTTGGTAACGCGCGGTTCGCCGGGCGTTCCGGACTTCGTCTCCGCAGCGTCCGGCGTCTTCACGGCCGCCGCTTCGGACTTCTGCGTCTCCTCGCCGGACTCTTTTACCAGCGCCTGGATCTCTTCCTTGGTCTTGGGCGGCGGTTCCTTCATGCGCTGCTGGATCTCGTCGAGCGAGTACGCGTACGCCTCCTTGGCCTTCTCGGCGACCTTTTTCGCGTCCTCCTTGAGCGTGCCCAAGGCCTCCTGCCGGCCGCGCTCGGTGCCCAGATCGGGCGGCTTTCCCGTGACGACCCAGTGATAGATGATCCACGCGCCGACGAGCACCAGCAGGAAGCCGAGGAACCCAATAAACGAGCGGATGCGGCGGCGCAGGACGTAGTTCTTGTGCGGGCGGCGCGGGGCTTCTTCGGCCTGCGGCTTGGCCACGGGCTGGCCGTCCGGCAGGGCTTTGGGTGCGGCGGGCTCTTTTTTCTGCGGCGAGCCCGAAGGTTTCTTGTCGGAGACGGCCATGGCGCTTCCCTTCATACGCGGGGCGTAAGGCCCGGCCTACCCGTACACGCGATAGTCGACCTCTTCGAAGATATTGTCCTTCCACTCGAGCTCGCCGACCCAGGGTTCCTCGACGCGGTTCTCGAGGAGCTGCAAATAGAGCCCGTTGAAACGGTGCAGGTGGTCGCGCGTGCGCTTCTCGGCGTAGGCCACCATCGTGCCGGTGGTCATGATGAACGCCCAGTCGCTCGACTGCGCGAGCAGCAGTTCGCGCGCGGCCTGCTTGAGCGCGCGTTCCTGGAGCGGGTTGGGGTAGGGGAAGCGGTGCGCGAGTTCGTGCATGCGCAGTTCGCTGGCGTGCAGGTGCCGGTAGATCCAGTCGTTGCTGCCGTTGAGCCAGACTTCGTAGTAGCCCTTGTCGCCCCACGAGCTGCCGCACGGTTCGACGACCTGGTGGCGGCGGTGCTTTTCGAGAAAGCGCGGCGGCGTGGAGAGCTGGACCTCTTCCTGGTCGAAGGCGGTCTTGCGCATCATGAAGTTCAGGAACTGCGGGCCTTCCGACCACCAGTGCCCGAAGAGTTCGGCGTCGTACGGGCTGACGATGACGGGTTCGGCGCCGATTACGTTCTTGAGCCAGCGCATCTGGTGCTGGCGGTTGAAGAGGAAGTTGGCGGCGTGCGTGTCGGCCTTGCGCGTGGCCCATTCGGGGGTGTAGGCCTGCTTGTCGCTGAGCGGGACCTTGCCGGTGATGCGGTGGTACTTCACGCCGATGTTGCGGCGCACGCCGTCGCGGTGCAGGTACGGCTTGATGTAGGAGTACTCGCCGTCGTAGCCGAGGTCGCGGTAGAACTCGCGGTAGTCGATGTCGCCGGGGTAGCCTTCCTCGCTCGACCAGACCTGCTTGCTCGATTCCGCGTCGCGCGCGAACGCGGCCACGCCGCTGGGCGTGAAGATCGGCCGGAAGTTCCCGTAGCGCGGGCGCGGGCTGCCGAACGCGACGCCGTGGGTGTCCATGAAGAAGAACTCGATGCCCGCCTCGCGCAGGAAGCGGTCCACGCCCGGCGCGTAGGCGCATTCGGCCAGCCAGATGCCGCGCGGGTTGCGGCCGAAGTGCTTGCGGTAGTTCGCGCAGGCGATCTGGATCTGCGCGCGCACGCCGGACTCGGTGACCATGAGCGGCAGGAAGCCGTGCGTCGCGCAGCAGGTGATGACCTCGACGAAGCCCTTCTCCTGATAGTGCCGGAAGCCCTGGACGATGTTCTTGCCCCACTTCTGCTCGAAGAGTTCGCGGCACAACTTGAAGTGATTGCGGTACTGGTGGGCGGCGGCGTTGAACGGGCCGCCTTCGGTGCGCTTGATCTCCTTCTCCATCAGTTCCTGCAGGCGGCCGAGGCGCGCGAGGTAGCGGTCCTGGAGCAGCTTGTCGGCGAGCATCTCGCAGAGCGGCGGCGTGAGACTCATGGTGAAGCACGCGTTCACGCGGTCGCGCTCGAAGCCTTCGAGCATGTTCAGCAGCGGCAGGTAGGTCTCAGTGATGGCCTCGTAGAGCCAGTCTTCCTCGAGGAATTCCTCGTGTTCCGGGTGGCGCACAAACGGCAGGTGCGCGTGGAACATCATCATTAGGTAACCCAAAGGCTCGGCCATTCGTCGTTTCCTCTATGTAAGCGCGGGCGCGGCGCCGCACTCTTGTCTCGCTCACCCTTATTTGTTTTCGTCGCCCGGCGGCTGCCCGAAGCGCCCGGAAAAGAAGGCCGCGGCGCGGGGAAAATCGGTGCGGACCAGGCCCGGCGCGCGCTCGCTGGCGCCGCCCAGCCATTGCGACCAGACCGCGCCGCCGGCCTGCAGGAGGTTCTCAAGGTCTTCGCGGTGGACCATCCAGGACTCGCTGACCACGGGCGAGATGCCGACGCTGGGCGTTGCGACCTCGCGGCTGGCGCAGATGGCCTCGTACACGCCGTCCGGCGTGAAGCAGCCCAGTTCCACGCGGTAGCGGTTGCCCGGGACCACCTTCAAGTACCAGCCGGGCGTGCGCAGGTCGATGTCCACGACCTGCGTCTGCTGGGCGAGCGGCGCGTCGACCTTCAGCACCCAGCGCGCCTGCGCCATCACGTCGCCGCTGTATTTAAAGCGCAGGCGTTCGAGCACGCCGCCTTTGAGCTCCCAATAGACGAAGACCCAGTACGGATCGCGCACCAGCGCCTGGACGCGGTCCATGCCGTAGTGGTCGGGGATCGGCAGGCCGCGGTCGATCAGGCCGGAAGCCTGGGGTTCGGGCGGCGGAGGCGGCGGAGCGGGCGGTGGAATCGCCTCCGCATCCACGACGGGCGCCTCGGACACTTCGGTCTCCGGGAACTCCTTCAGCGAAGGCAGTTCCTCGACGAACTCGTTGCGGTCGCGCACGGTAAGGAACCCGTTGCGGCCCGGGTTTTTCATGGCCGGAGCAGAATCGGCATCGGCGGAGGGCACAAAGGGCTTCGCGGTGGGTTTCTTAGCGCGGGGCGCGGGCTCGTCGGCCTCGGCGTCATCGGCGGCCGGCGCGGCGCTCGAGGCCTCGGCTGCGCCCGGCGGCGTGGCGCCGGGGTCTTTGAAATCGACTCCGGTTCGCTTGTTCGGGCGCGCTGCTGCCATGGGTCGCTGGGGCCTCGGTGACGCGTGCGCTTGCCGGAAGATTACTCACCGCCATACCTAAACCCAGCGCGAGGCCAGCGCAAGTGGCGGGCAGGAAACGGTGTATCCACGTTTGCAGCGGTGTAACCTTTTTCATTGAGGAAACGTCTGTTGGAACGGGCCTTGCGCGGTTGATCGCTGGTGAAGGAGATTCATACATGCGCACGCGAAGAGAGTGGACGTTTGGGCTCTGTGCAGGCTTATGGACGGCCCTGCATGTGGGTGGTGCCTACACAGCGGAAGAGAAATCCGGCACGGAGGCCAAGCCCGTGCCGGAAGCCAAGGCGGAACCCGCCGCGGCCGTGCCGGCCCGGGCTTCCGAAGGGAAGGGCGGCAAGGCGGGCGTCTTTGCCGACGAGAAACTCAAGGTCGGCGAACGCGAGCGCGCGTACCGCCTGGTGGTGCCGGAGAATCTCGATCCCAAGAAGCCCGCGCCGCTTGTCTTCGCCTTTCACGGCGGGATCATCGACAGCAAGGAACTGATGCCGGTCTATTCGCAGTTGGACGCGCTGGCCAAGAAGGAGAAGTTCATCCTGGTCTATCCCAACGCCGACAACAAGATCGGCTGGTGGCTGGTGAAGGCCCTGGCGCAGGGCGATATCCGCTTCTTCGACGAACTGCTCAAGCGCCTCTCCGCACAGTACAACGTGGACCTCAATCGCGTGTACTGCACCGGCATGTCGAGCGGCGGATTTTTCTGCCACCTGCTCGCCTCGGAGCGCAGCGAAAAAATCGCGGCCATCGCCGCGCATTCGGCGGGCTTGGGCGCGCTCGCCGGCGGCGTCGATCCCCAAAAGAAGACGGCCGTGCTGGTCCTCCACGGCGCGAAAGACCCCGTCATCTCCGTGGAAGAAGGCCGCAAGGCCCGCGACGCGTACCAGAAGGCCGGCTTTCCAGTCAAGTACGTCGAGTACCCCGACGTGGGCCACCACTGGGCGCTCTTTCAAGGCGTGAACGAGACGATCTGGAAATTCTTCGTCGAGCATCCGCTGGGGTGCAAGGCGCCGGAAGGCAAGAAGTAGTCCAAAGCACGTTCAGCTTATTTCGCTATGACCCTGGTTATAGCACGCCCGCCTGCGCGTATTGGGACGGGGGTATGCCCGTCTTGCGTTTGAAGAGCCGCGAAAAATAGAACAGGTCGTCGTATGCCAGGGCGTGCGCGGTCTCCTTCACGCTCTTGCCGCTCCGCAACAGACGGCGGGCTGCCAGCAGGCGCCGGTTGATCTGGTATTGGCGCGGCGAGAGCCCGATCTCGCGCCGAAACAGACGGATGAAATGGCACTGCGAGAGATGCGCCCTGCGCGCCAGCGCCGTCACCGGAACGAGCTCGTGGAGATGTTCGTCCAGATAGAGCCGCGCGGCCTCGACGGGTTCGGGCAGGCTGCGCCGGTTGCGCGGTTGCGGGGCCTGCAGCAGGGCCAGCATCTCCCAGATGCGCGCCGCCGCGAGCGGCAGATTGCGCGCCACGCCGTCCTCGCCGGCGGCGATCAGCGTCTCGAACAGGTTCTTCGCCGCCTCCAGGTCGCCGACATTGCGCACGTAACGCCGCGGCGTGATGCCGGCCCGGCGCAACACCTGCGCGAGGCCGGCTGCCGTGAAGTTCGCCCAATACACTTTCCAGCGCGAATTCGTGGCCGCGAACGCATAGCGTATGCCTGGAAAAATGAGGAACAGGTCGCCGTCATCGAGAGTGCAGCGGACGCCGGACTGCGTCACCCAGCCCCGGCCCGCATAGATGTACCCGAATCCGAATTCCTTAATCTTGCGCGGCCCCATTTTAAAGCAGGGCTGCTCGTGCGTGTAGCCGGCCTGGTTCAGGCGCAACGCCGGGACCGCTACGCCGTTCAGTTCCGCCGCTCGCCACATTAGGAGGTTCCCCAGGCACATCAATTTTGTGCAAATGATGGGCAACTTCGCCCATTCCCCTTTCGCGACGCACGGGGTATTTTGATCTTGTCATGGGTGAAAAGCCAGCATGAAAGCGGGAGGCGCTAATGGGATCGGAACTCGACCTCGTTACAGACTGGTCAACTTTGTATAACTGGGAGCGCGACCCGCACCGCACCCGCATCGCGCGGCGCATCTCGGGTGAGCTCTTTCCGTTCGAGATGCCGCCCCTGAACTCCCTCGACCTGCTGGACCAGGCGCGGCGGCAGCCAATCGCCCGGATCCTGCATCAGCGGCCCGGGCCGCGCCTCGACGACAAAGCCAACGCCGCCGATCGCATCCGTGCGCTGCCCATCGAGAAGGCCGCCGAGGATCCCTCTCTGCATCTCTCGCTCTTCGATTTGAAAGCGCTCACCGCCCCCGGCGCCGCGCTGCACCGCTTCAAGCGCGAGGTCTTCGATCCGCTGGAATCGTTCTGGCGCGAGCGCGGGGTGCGCTGGGACGCGTTTCTGCCCGTGCTGTTCATCACCGGCTCGGCTTCGGCCACCAACTATCATTTCGATCCGGACACGACGCTGCCGCTGCATCTCTTCGGGCGGAAGCGCTTTCACGCGCTCAAGCGCCCCGACTACTGGTGCCCGCGCGAGGAACGCCAGGCCGTGCTTGCGCGCGGCGGCTGGCCGGTGAAGCCCGCGGGGATCACGGACGACGAGGTACTGGTCCACGAGAACAAGCCGGGCGAGATCGTCTGGATTCCCGTCCACACGCCGCACTGGGTCGATGCCGGCTCGTTCTCCGCGACCCTCACCTTCGCGTTGAAGAACTGCCGCTTCGCCGAAACACCGCTGGCCGTCGCGCGTTGATGGGGGTTCCAAGGGAATTCTACGGGCTCGTCGCGTCTGAAAAGGGTCGCGCCCAGCAGCAACAAGCCGCGCGCGCGGGCTGCGGATGCTTCGTGTTTTGCGGGCCGGGCTAGCGCGGCGGGCCGGTGGGCGTCTTGGCGCTTTCCGGGACTATGGTCATGGGCGGCGCGACGGGCAGCGGCTTGCCGTCGGGGCCGTCGGCCGCGGGTCCCGGCTGCGAGCCGGTCTTCGCCTCGTCGGGCGCGGTGGTCTTGGCGGGCGGCTCGGGCGGCGCGGGCGGATCGCCGTAGCGCTTGCGCAGGCGCACGGTGAGCAGCCGGATCTCCCCCATCAGTTCGTTGTTCTTCTTCAGCGCCGCGTCGGGATCGACCTGCCGCTCGCCGTGTCCGCTCCCGCCGCCGAACGTAAGGCGCTCCGACGTATTGATCGGATGCACCAGCCCCGTATTGAAAAGGCCCTGGATCTTCGAGGAGATCTCGGTCACTTCGGGATCGCTCACGCTGCCGCCGGGCACTTCGGTCTTGAACTTCGCGGTGAGTTGCGCGCCGGTCCATTCCAGCGCGTTCTCGCGCGCCCACATCAGGAAAATCATGCAGCCGTGGAAGCAGGCCTTGTTCGCCGGGTTGGCCGTGTAGTCGATGGCCGCCTTGGGTGGCGTGGCGCTTTTCGAAGGATCGCCGGTCTTGCCGCTCTCGGAGCCGGACGGGTTCTTAACGTTCGCGCCGGAGGTCTTGGACTCGGCCGGCCCGGGGTTCGTGCCCGTGCCGCCAGACGAACCGGAACTCGCGGTCACATGCTTCTCGGGCAGCGCCTTGTTGCCCTGGAACATGTAGATCGCGCCGCCGATGATGATCACCACCAGCACGATCCCGCCGAAAATCAGGTAGTGCGCGGTCTCGAGGATGCGCGTGGGCCGGCCTTCCAGGTCGTCGGGCCGCGTGATCGGCCGGAAACGTTTGCCCTTCTTCTCGGCTGCGCCTTCGGCGGATTCGTCGGTCTGGAGTTTGAGCTCCTCGTCCACGGCTTCTTCCGCGACGATGTCCTCATCGGTCACCACCGGCTCCGCGAGCACCGTCTGCGCATTTTCGGGATCGGGAACGGGAGGCGCCGGCGCCGCGGCCTTGCCCGGTTTGCCCGCGCCCGCCGGGCGATTCTGTACGGGCTTCTCGAGCACCGTCTTCGCGTTCTCGGCGTCCGCGTCTTCGGGCCGCTGGGCCTTCGCCGCGGACTGCTTGGGCGCGGGCGCGCCCTTGGCAGGGACTCCGCTGCGGCGAGGTTGCGGGGCGTTGGCCATGGCTCCCCTATTTTTACGTCAAGACCGCCGGGTTACAAGAGGTTACTCCGCCGGCTTGGACGCCCGGTCCGCGACTATTGCCACGCCTTTCCGGAAGGGAATTCGTACTCGTTCAGCGACGCGGGCTTCATCTGGATGCTGTACCCCGGCTGGACCGGCGGCAGGTAGTGCCCGTTCCGCATGCGCACCGGGTCCTCGAAGTGCTCGTGCAGATGATCGACGTATTCGACCAGCCGGTCCTGCGTGCTGGCGCTGACGCAGCAGTAGTCCCACATCTGCAGGTGCTGCACGTACTCGCACAGGCCCACGCCGCCTGCGTGCGGGCAGACGGGCACGCCGAACTTCTTGGCCATCAAGTACACGCTGAGGACCTCGTTCACGCCGCCCAGCCGGCACGAGTCGATCTGGCAGAAGCGGATCGCCTTGGCCTGCATGAGCTGCTTAAAGACCACGCGATTCTGGCAGTGCTCGCCCGTCGCCACCCCGATGCCGTACGGCGCGAGCGCCTGCGCCACGGCCGCGTGCCCGAGCACGTCGTCGGGGCTCGTGGGCTCCTCGATCCACCACGGCTTGAACTCGGCGAGCAGTTTCATGTGGGCGATCGCTTCGCCGACGTCCCAGTACTGGTTCGCGTCGGTCATCAGCTTGCGCTCCCAGCCGATCTCTTCGCGGATGATGCGGCAGCGCCGGATGTCGTCGGCCACGTCGCGCCCGACCTTGATCTTGAAGTGCGTCCAGCCCTGCGCGATGGCCTCGCGGCAGAGCCGCCGCACTTTCTCGTCGCTGTAGCCGAGCCAGCCCGCCGAAGTCGTGTACGCCGGATAACCTTTTTCCATGAGCTCCGCCGCGCGCTGCTGCTTGGTGGACGCATTGGCGCGCAGGATCGCCAGCGCGTCCTCTTTCGTCAGCGCATCCGTGATGTAACGGAAGTCGATGGCGTTCACGAGCTGCTCCGGCGTAAGGTCCACCAGCAGACGCCAGACGGGCTTGCCTTCGTGCTTGGCCCAGAGGTCCCAGACCGCGTTCACGATCGCGCCTGTGGCCAGATGCAGCACGCCCTTCTCGGGCCCCAGCCAGCGGATCTGGCTCTCGCAGGTGAGGCTGCGCCAGAAGCTCGCCATGCCGGAAGTGAGCTCCTCCAGCTTCTTGCCGACCACGAGGTAGCGCAGCGCCTTCACCGCCGCGCAGACGACTTCCGTCCCGCGCCCGCAGGTGAACGTGAGCCCGTGGCCCTCGAGGCCCTTGGGTCCGTCAGTCTTGAGGACCACGTAAGCCGCGGAGTAATCCGGATCGACGTTCACCGCGTCGGAGCCGTCGAGGGTCTTGCTCGTCGGGAAACGGATATCGCGCACGGTCAGGTCGGTGATGGTCGGCATGTTCGTCCTCGTAGGTTCGTGGTTCAGGGTTCGTAGTTTGTGGTTCACTGTTCCTCAGACCTCGCCATGCCGTTGTTTCCCTCCCCCCCTTGAGGGGGAGGGTAGGGAGGGGGGATACTTTTCCCTGCGACTTTCCCCCACCCTGGCCCTCCCCCGCAAAGGGGAGGGAAAACGGCTACACCGCCAGCTTCCCTTCCTTCGCCATGCGCTTGAAGATCTCCACCGTCTTGCGGACGCCGTCGCGCAAGCTCACGCGCTGCACCTGCGGATACGCTTTGCGCAACGCGGCGTCGTCGAGCTTCCAGGTGATCGGCAGGTCGCCGCCGCTGCACGTGACGAGATCTTTGATCGCGGGGAGTTCCTCCGCGGCCGTGGCGAGGAACTCGGGCACATCCACCATCTCGCCGCCGACCGTGTACGCCGGAGCGCCGGGCTTGGGGTCGAGCGCGCCCGCGACGAAGTAGTCGGCGACTTCCGAGGCGAACGTGTAGACCGTCGGCCCGCGGAAGGGCACGTCGAACTTCTGCCCCAGCACCGCCGCCGCGATCGCGCGGGTTGGGAAACTGGTCATGCCCACGTCGCGCCCGGGGCCGTAGACCGTCATCGGCCGCAGGCCCACGCTCGGAAACTTCTGATCGTTCCAATACACCTTCGCATTCAGTTCGTTGCAGAGCTTGAAGCCGCCGTAGTGCGTGCCCGGCAGCGGCTGTGACGCGTCGCCGACGGTCTGGTGGTCGTAGTCCGCGTCGCTGCCGAAGACCGCCGCGCTGGACGCGAACGCCAGGCCCGGCCGCTTGGGCAGCGCGAGCGCCGCCTCGAAGACGCCCAGCGTGCCGAGCACGTTCACGCGTGCGCCCAGCAGCGGGTTCGCCTTGCACGTCGGCACCTGCAGGCCCGCGAGATGAATCACCGCGTCCGGCGCGAGCTTGAGCATCGCGGCTTTCACCTGCTCGGGTTCGTCGATGCGCACGCTCTCGAAGCCGACCTGCGCGAGCTCCTGTGGCGTCAGCGTCATCTCCCAGCGCCGCGTGACTTTTTCAAGGTCCCACACCGTCGCGCGGTGCCCGCCGTCGCAGAGCTTGCGCAGAATCCACGCCCCGATGAACCCGCACCCGCCCGTGACCAGTACCTTCGCCATGTGCTTCTCCCAAAGATGAAGACAAAACAGAAACTGAAGTTGGCCGCCAAGATGCCAAAAACGCCAAGAATATCCCGACTAAATTCGTTTTCTTGGCGGCCTTGGCGTCTTGGCGGCTCAATCCGTCTTTTCGTCAATCCAGCAGCGCCCCGCCGTCGGCGACCAGATGCGTGCCCGTCACAAACGACGCGTCGCTGCTCGCAAGGAAGACCACGCAGCGCCCGATCTCCACAATATCCGCCATGCGCCCGAGCGGCTGCGCGTTCTCGCATTCTTTGCGCACCGCGGCGGGGTCGGCCTGCTTCGCGAGCCACTCCTGCATCAGCGGCGTCTCGACATTGCTCGGGCAGACCGCGTTCACGCGCACGCCGTTCTTCGCCTCGTCGCGCGCCAGCCCGCGCGTGAGCCCCAGAATCCCGGCCTTGCTCGCGCAGTACGCCACCGCGTCCTGTTGCCCGATCAGCCCGCGCACGCTGCTCATGTTGACGATCGCGCCCTTGGTCCTGCGCAGCTCGGGCAGCGCGGCCTTGCAGAAGAGGAACATCGACTTGAGATTCAAGTCGAGCATGAAGTCCCAGCGCTCGGGCGTGAGCGCATCGATGGAGTGGGGGAAGTGCGTGCCCGCGTTGTTCACGAGCACGTCCAGCCGGCCGTGGCGCTTGAGCGCTTCCGCGACGCACGCCTGGATGCTCGCGTAGTCCAGCACGTCCGTCTTCACGAAGCTCGCCGCGCCGCCGGCTTTCTCGATCGCGGCAACGGTCTCGGCGCCTTCGCGCTCGCGCACGTCCGCGATCACAACCGCCGCGCCCTCGCCGGCCAGCGCCCGCGCGCAGCCCTCGCCGATGCCGCGCGATCCGCCCGTCACGATCGCGACCTTGCCCTTCATGCGTTCGCCCATGTCCGGCTCCTCCGAGTCTTCACGGCTTCGCCGCGCGCACGATCTTTTGGATCGCCGCCGCCGCATGTTCGAGCGCCGCCTGCGCGCTGCGTTCGCCCGTCAGCGCGCTGCGCACCGACGCCCACAGCGCGTCCTCGCACGGCGGATACGCGGGGAACTTCGGCGGAATCGTCATGCAGTGCCGCATGGTCTCTTCAAGGATCTCCAGCCGCCGGGCTTCGCGCGAACCTGGCGCCGCTTCCGTGCGCACCGTTTGCATCGCCTTGAGGCTCGGAACCACGCTGCCCAGCCGGGCCTCGTGCGTCTGGCTCTCGTCCGAAGTGAGAAAGCGCAGCAGGTCCAGCGCCGCCGGAACGTCGCGCGTGCCCGTCGTGAGCGCGAACGAATGCCCGCCCGAGTACACGCTGCGCTTGCCGGACGGTCCTTGCGGATAAATCGCCACGTCGAACTTCGCTCCTACGCTTGGACTGTGCCGATACGCATGATACGAGCCCGGCCAATCGGTCGTCAGTGCCGCCTTGCCCGCCAGGAAATGCGCCGCGACCTGGTCGTAGTGCCAGTCGACCAGCGCCTTCGGCGCGGCCTCGCGGTACAGCCGCGTGAGCAACTGGGCCGCGTAGCGCCCCGCGTCGCTCACGAACGCCGGTTCGAGCTCCGGCGTGAAGAGCTCGCCGCCCGCGCTCACCAGAATCTCGTAGAAGTGTCCGAACAGCCCCGACTCCTTGCCCGGAAAGACGAACCCCGCGTGCGCGTCGTCCTGATGGCAGAACGCGGCGGTCGCGGCGAATTCGTCCCACGTCTGCGGCACGCCAAGCTCGCGGCCAAATCGTTTTCGGTACGCCTCGCGGATGGACGAATCGTCGAAGAGGTCCTTGCGGTAGAAGACGATCTTGCTGTCGATCACGCGCGGGAGTTGCAGCAGCGCGCCTTTGTAGCGCATCAGCTCCACCGTCGCGGGCGCGAAGCGCGCGAGCTCCTGCTTGGAGACCAGTCCGTCCAGCGGGCGCAGGAAATGCGCCTGGCTCGGCGAATACTTGTTGTGCGTCGAGACCAGATCGTATTCGGCGCCCTGCTTTTCGAGGTGCTCGTTCAGCGCCGGGTGATCGCCTTTAAAGCCGACCTCCACGCGCAGGCCCGTAGCCTTCTCGAACCGAGGTAAACGCTCGTAGAGGCCGTCGTACATCGGCCCGCCGACAAACGCGACCTTGAGCGTCTGCGCCATCAACGCGCTCCTTTCTTGGTTTCCAGTACTCGCAGGCAGCGCGCCAGATGCGCGCGCGCGTGGGCGAGATGCCTGCGCAGGGCGCGCTCGGCCGCGGCCCGCCGTCCGGCCAGGATTGCGTTCAAGATCGGCGTGTGCTCCTGAAACGTCTGTTCCGCGCGGTGCGGCAGCCGCCACGTGGGCGAGACCGCGATGAAACGCAGGCTCTCCTGTTCTTCCATGGCGCGCTTCAGGAACCGGTTCGAGCACGCGAGCAGGATGCGGTGGTGCAGTTCGACGTCCAACGCGACGCGCTGCGCGGTGCTCAGCGCCTTCGCTCCGCGGCTGGTCGCGGCCTTGCGCGTGCGCTCGGCCAAGGCGCGCAGCGCGCCGAGGTCCAGGCGCGGCCAGGCCGAGCGCAGCGCGGCGGGCTCGACGGCCAGCCGGAAGTCGTACCAATCAAGGAACTCGCGCGGCTCCAGCCGCACGCGCTTCCAGCCTCGGCGCGGCAGCGGTTCCAGCAGGTTCTCGCGTGCCAGCAGCGCCAGCGCGCGGTTGGCGGTGGTGCGCGAAACCTTCAGCGCGCGCGCCACCGCCGCATCTTTCAGGATGGGGCGGGGGAAGGCGCGGCTGTCGCCAAGCATCACACGCAAGCGGTTCGCCGCTTCGACAAACGCCAGCCGCGCGCTGCCGGACCGGCTCTCGCCGTCCGTGGCAAAGGGCGCGGCCTTCAAGAGCCCGCGCGCCTGCGTGCGGCCGATGCGTATCCACGCGCCGCGGCGGCCGTTCGTCTCCAACGCTTTTCGGCGCAGCAACAGCGCGATGGCCTCGCGGACGGGCGTGCGCGAGACCGCGCAGCGCGCGGCGTAGTGGAGCTCGCGCACGCGCTCCCCCGGCGCGAGCACGCCGGCGCTCCGTGGCTGGCCGTCTGGCGCACGCAAGGTTTCCGGCGCGGCGGCCGTGGCGCCGGCGTCCCGCCGGTGTAACTTGCCCATGGCTTTCAAACCGGCGCGTGCGCGCCGGCATGTGGGCGCAGAGTAGCGCCGCAGGCGCGACGCCTGTGCCATGTTTTCTAGCCTGCGCCAGGCGCGTCAGGCGAAATAGATATTACCCGCCAATCCCGCCGCAGACCTTGCAGGCCGGATCGCGCTTGAGCTTGAACGTGCGGAAGGCCATCGCGCGCAGGTCGCCGCGCAGCATGCGGCCGTACAGCGGTTCGCCGACGCCGCTCAGCACTTTGATGGCTTCCGCCGCGCCCAGGCAGCCGACGGTTCCCGCCACCGCGCCGAAGACCGGGAACTGCCGCTTCCACGCTTCGGGTTTCTGCGGGTGCAGGCAGGCAAGGCACGGCGTCTTGCCCGGCCGGACGGTCGTGATCTGGCACTCGAACTCGTACATCGAGCACTCGATCAGCGGCTTGCGCTGGCGCACGCAGGCCGCGTTCATGGCAAACCGTTCTTCAAAGATCGGCGCGCAGTCCACCACGAGGTCGGCCTCGCCGACGATGCGCTCCGCGTTGGCCGCGCACATGTTCTCGCCGATGGCCAGCACTTCGAGATCGGGTTTCAGTTCTTTCAACCGCCGCGCCGCGCATTCCACGCGCGGCTTGCCCAGCCAGTCGGCGGTCATGAGAATCTGCCGGTTCAAGTCGGCAGGCTTGAGGTTCCCCGCGTGCGCGAGCACCAGCCGTCCGACGCCCGCGGACGCCAGTCCATACGCGACGTAACTGCCGAGCCCGCCGCAGCGCGAGATCAGCACCGAGGCGTTCTTGAGCTTGCGCTGGCCCGCGGCGCCGAAATCCGGCACCCACATCTGCCACTCGTAGACCTCGCGGTCCCGTGCGCTCAGGTCATGACTCACGCTTTGCCTGCTCCGCTTGCTAGTGTAGTGCCCCACGCTTCGTGAAGTTTTCCCTCCCCCGCAAGAGGGGAGGGAAAAAACGTCAACATTCGTGAGGCACTACTAGGGTGCGTCTACCACGGCGGGCAGGGACGCCCGCCCCACTGTCTTTTCCGCCCAGCGTCATTCGCTCTACGCTCCACGGCCGTTACCCGCCCGAGATCGGCGCGACCAGCGTCAGCTCGACGCCCTCCGCAAGCGCGTCGCCCGCCGCGGCCTGCTCGTCATCTAAAAAGAGGAGCAGCGTCTCGCGCGGCTTGCCGGATGCATCCAGAAGCGCCGAAGCCAGTTCGGGCTTGCCGCCGCGCGCCGTCGCGGTCACGGCGTCGCCCACGCGCGCGCCCGCGGGCAGTTCCAGCTCGATACCGGCGCCGCCGGCGGCCGTGCGCAGGTGGGCGGAAAACGAGACGCGAATCTTCATAAGTATTCCCGCGCGGCTCCTTATCCGTATATCTTGCGCAACCCGAAGAACCGAATGACGAACAGCACCGCGAGCGCCGAGACGATCATGATCATCGAGACCGCCAGCATGCCCTGCAGGTTGCCGGACTGCATCTCGAGATACACCGTCGTCGGCAGCACCTCGGTGCGAAAGCGCGTCGAGCCCGCGAAGATGAGGATCGGGCCGAACTCGCCCAGCGAGCGCGCCCACGCGAGGATCGCGGCGGTGAGCATCCCGCGCCGCGCTTCCGGCAGCACCACGCGCCAGAACGCCTGGCTGCGGTTGCAGCCCAGCGTGAGGGCCACCTGTTCCTGCCGCACCGGAATCTGGTCGAACGTCACGCGCATCGTCCGGACGGCGAAGGCCGCCGCGACCGTGAACTGCGCCAACACCACCGCAGGGACCTCGTAGACCACCCAGCGGCTCAGCCAGGAGAACGGTGGATAGTTGAAGAGGATCAGCAGCGAGAGCCCGATGACCAGCGGCGGGAGCACGATGGGAATATCCAGGATGGAATCGAGCAAATTCTTGCCGCGGAATTCGAAGCGCGACATCAGGTAGCCCAGCGGCACGGCGACCCAGAGCGAGATCAGCGTCGTGAGCGTGCACGAGAGCAGGCTCAGCCGGATGGAATAGCGGATCTCGGGCGTCTGCAGCGCCTTGCCCAGCGCGTCGGCGGACGTGTAGGCGAAGTCCGCCAGCACCAGCAGCACGATCAGCAGCGTGTAGGCGCCGCCGAGTACGGCCAATGAAAGCACGAACGGGAGATCGGAAGGCACGCGCGCGGGTTCGGCGCGCCGGAGTTCCGGCCGCGCCGGGTCCGGCGTAGGCGTAGGCGTGGGCGCGGGAGCGCTCACGGTTTTTGGGCCGGCCGCGCCTTCCACTTAAAGCCCTCCACCTCGAAGTGTGCGCGGGAATCCAGGGACAAGAGCTGCTTGAGCAGCCGCTCCGCGAGCTGGTGGTTCTGCGTGTTCCTGGCGACGGCCACGTTCTGGTTCGCGACCGCGGTCGGTCCTTCGACGGACAGGGTGAAGAGCTTCTCCTTGTCGATGCGGTTGCAGTTGACGCGGTAGACGATGGCGGCGTCGAGCTTGTCGTGGGCTTCCACTTGCAGGACGAGTTCGTGCGCAGTGGGCGAGGTCACCTTCACGTTCTTGCGCACGGCATCGTAGAGGCCGCGCTCCTTCAATACTTTCGCCGTGAGCATGCCCAGCGCGCCCAACTCTTCGTCGCCGACGCCCAGCGAGATGCCTTCTTTGCCCAGATCTTCAAGCGAATGGATCGCGTCTGCTTTCTCCTTGCGGACCAAAATCGTGAGCTGGGTCGTCGCGACGTCTTCCGGAACTTCGAAGCGGTCGGCCACCTTGGTCAGGAAGCTCGCGTCGCAGGTCAAGTACAGGTCGGGGTTGCCGCGGCCGGTCTCGATCATGCCGTTGAGCGTACCGCAGCCCGCGAAGGTGGTGTTGAGCGTGCAGCCCTCGCGCGCCTCGAACGCTTTCAGCGTGGCTTCGACGGCGATGCGGTTGGTGCCTCCGGCGAAGAGCGTGAGCGCCGGCGTGACCGCCCACGGATCGCCGGGGAGCGGCTCGTAGAATTTCTCCTCGAAGATCTTCGCGCCCTTTTCAGGCGCGCACAGGTAACGCGCGAAGCGCAGCGCCGCAGTGGGATGCGGGCTGGTGGCGATCACGGAAGCGGCGATGGTCGCTGCCGCGCTTTTCAGTTCGGGCGTCTCCATAATATCCAGTTTGAACTGCCGCGCCGTCGAATCCCAGACAAACGCCGCGTCCACCTCGTTCGAGGCCTGCACCACCATCGCCGCCTCGGTGACGGTCGCCTTCTCCGACTTCGCCTTGGCCTTCAGCGCCTCGAACTTGCCCGCCTGCTGCAGAACCTGCTTGCTTACCCGGCCCACCGCCGCCTTCTCTTCGCAGATTACAAACGTCACGTCGCTGCGCAGCAGATCGTCGAGCGCCTTGATCTGCTTCGGATTGCCGGGCTTCACCGCCAGCACGGCGCGGAAGCGCGCGAGCGGCAGGACCTCGCGGATGAGCTCGGCCTCCCGCGCGAGGCCGATGAAGCTGTCGTCCGCGGGGATGTACAGGTCGCCGTGGGGATTCGCCGCCTTCTCGAGTTTCAGCTTGCCCAGCAGGCTGCCCGAGTTGTCGTAGTCGAGGTCCACCTGGGTTCCGGTCTCGGCCTGAAAGCGTTTCGCGGCGAGTTCAACCGGCGGGCGCAGTCCGACCGCGCAGTAGACCACGATGCTCTCGCGCGGCGCGCCGCCGCTCCCGTCCGCTTCGGCCTTGGGCGCGCCCGCCTGCTCCGGCTTGCCGCCCGTCACGTACAGCAGCGCGGCCAGCGCCCCAAAGGCGGCCAGCGAGGCGAAGATCACCAGGGCCTTGCTAGTGGGCATGCGCGGCCTCCGCTTTCGGCCTGCCGTGTTCGAGCGCCAGCACGCGCGCGGCCTTGGCCGCGAGGCGGTTGTCGTGCGTGACCATCAGCACCGCCGCGCCCTCTTTAGCCAGCTCGCGCAGACTGTCGAGCACCGTGTCCGCGTTCTGTTCGTCGAGGTTCCCGGTGGGCTCGTCCGCGAGAATCAGCTTGGGCCGGTGCAGCAGCGCGCGCGCGAGCGCCGTGCGCTGCCGTTCGCCGGTGCTCAACTGCTGCGGCCGGTGCGCCGCGCGGTCTTGGATCTGGAAGCGCTCGAGCAGTTCCATGGCGCGCGCGGGCGCGGCGGAAGCGTTCAGCGCCAGCAGCGGCGCGAGCACGTTCTCGAGCACCGTGAGATACGGGATCAGGTGGAACTGCTGGAAGACGAAGCCGATGTGCCGCGCGCGGAAGGCTGCGCGTTCCTCCGCGCCCAGGCGGTACGGGTCCTGGCCCGCGATTGTCACGCTCCCGCTGTCCGGGCGCTGCAAGGCGCCGCAGGCGAGCAGCAGCGTGGTCTTGCCGCTGCCGCTGTGGCCCTGCACGGCCAGGAAATCGCCCGCCGCGAGCTCGAAGCTCACGCCCGCGAGCGCGCGGACCTCGCCGCCCGGGCCGGTAAAGCTCTTGGTCAGATCGCGCACCGCAAGCATGGCCGTTCGGCGTCTCCTGAAAACCTATGCGTCCTCTTCCAACGTGAGCGCCGACCCCATTTCCCGCCCCTTGCGGGGGAGGGTTAGGGAGGGGGTGCCCTATGCGTCCGCGCGCAGCAACTCGGCGGGATCCCGCTGCGCCGCCGCGAGCGCCGGGAGCCAGCTCGCCAGCGCCGCCAGCAGCGGCCCGCCCGCCAATACCAGCGCCAGGCACCCGGCAGAGAAGAGCCGCTGCGCGGCGAACGCGACGCCGGATTCCGCCGCGCCGCTCCACCACCAGCCCGCCGCGAATCCCAATGCATACCCCAGCGCGCCGCCGAGCACGCCCAAAACGGCCGCGCGCAGCATGAAGAGTGCGAGCACCTTCGCCCCGCGCACGCCCAGCGCGCGCAGGATCCCGATCTCTTCGCGCCGCGCCCGCACGTTGCTGAAGGCGAGGAACGCGAGCCAGACCGCGCTCGCCGCGCCCACCAGCGGGACCACTAGCGCGGCGGACGCTTCGAGTTCCTGGCCGATCCGCTCGCGGTGCGCCTGCTCCGCCGCCAGCGCCGCCTGGCTCTCTTCTTCCGCTCGTGCCAGCGCGGCCGTGCGAACGTCCGCAGGGGGCTTGTCGAGGATTGCCTGGACGCCCGGCAGGATGGCCTCGATCTTGCCCGGAATCTTGTCCAGGTCGGCGAGCGAACACTCGCAATTCATCGCCTTCATCGCGTTGATCTGCCCGGGCTTCTTCAGCAGTTCTTGCGCTTCCTGGAGGTGCACCCACGCCGTCACATCGTCCACATTGCCGCGCGGGTCGTGGACCGCCGCGACCTTGAACTCGCGTCCAAGGATTTTCACGGCTCCTCCCGGCGAGACTCCGGCTTGGCGCGCGAGTTCCTGGCCCAGCGCCACCGAACCCTTTGGCACGGGCTGATGAAACGGCTTCTTCGCGTCCACCAGCCGCAGCGGGACCTCACCGCGCACGCCGGTGAGGATCATGGGGCAATTCTGCTCGGTCCACGTAATCTTCTGCGTCAGGCTCGGCTCGAGGTGGTTGATCGCCGTCAGGTCGGACTGCCCAAGCTTCGCCGCATACTCTTCCGGCATCGACGCCTCGGCGTAATGGTTGATCAGGAAGTCTTTCCGGTTCTGCTCTTTCGCGAGGATCGTGATGTTGAACTGGAGTTGCAGGGTGATCTTGCGCACGTCGCCCTTCATTTGCTTAAGGCGCTCGGCGGTCTCGGCCTGCCGCTGGGCCAGGATCTCTTCCGAGCGCAGGCGGTGCGCCTCGAGCCGCGTCATGGCGCCCGCCAGGCACGCCGCCGCCGCGGCCACCGCGAGCACGCCGAGCGCGAAGTTGAGCCGGCGGTGGAGCATCTCGCGCAGAACCAGCGTGATCGTGGACATGCCCGGCCTCAGACTTTTTCTTTGCGGGCCAGCATGAGGATGACCGTCGCCAGCGCGATCACCACCACGCCCACGCCGCCGAAAATCACCATGCTTAGCATCAGGTTTCCCGCCGCGGGCGCGGGCGGCGGAGGTGCATTGACCGGCGCGGCGGCCGGCGCTTCGGCCTGAATCGTTTTGAGCTCTTCCGCGGGCGCCGGCGCGAAGCCGCTGAGCGGCGGGAGCTGCTTGTCCACCACCACCGGATTGTCCAGCAGGTTGTGCCAGTCGGCGCTGACGAGCAGGTCGACGCCGGGGTTCTGCTCTTTCACCACGCACGAACACGCGCCGGTGAGGAAGGTGCCGGCGTCTTCGATGCCGTCCTTCTTCACGTTCTCTCCGGTGAGCAGAAACAGCAGGCGGCCTTGCCCGAAGACCGGCGCGGCCAGCGGCGCTTGCGCGCCGGCCTTCGGCTCCGCTTTGCCTGCCTCTTTCGCGCCCGCGGGACTCGCGGCCTCGAGCGCCCGCAGCACGGCGATCAGGAACGTCTCGCGCGGATCGTTTGGCGCGATGCGCAGGCAGGAGAACCCGACCTTCAAGTTCGGGTTGGGCTTCGGACCTTCGTCGGGCGCGTTCTCGTCGGGCGGCGGCAGTTTCAGGTCCTTGGTGAGCTGCTCGCACTGCCCCTGCAGCATCTTGAACAACTCGTCGTCTTTCGCTTTCGTGCCGGATTCCAGGAAGAGCCAGACCGCCGTGTCGCCTTTCAGGATGCGGCGGGCCGTCTCGCGCCGGGCCGGCGAATCGACGAGGGCTTCCACGTTCGGCTGATTGAGCGGCGCCGACCAGGCCGGCTTTTCGAAGTTGGCGCGCGCAGGAAAGCGGACCAGCAGCCACGGCGTCTCCGGCGAGCCCGCGTCTTGCCAGGCCTTGAGCGCCTCCTCGTCCGGCTTTCCGGCCAGGTCCACGCGCTGGACCACGAGATTGAGCGGGGCTTTGTCGTCGCGCGTGCGGGCCTCCAGGTTCTCCGCGCAGGCCGCCGCCGCGCCCGTCAGCGCTCCTTTATGGAAGACGTACGCGGTGTAAACATCGGGATCCCAGCGTTCCAACGCATACCGGTAGACGGGCACGTTGCAGGCTTGGGCAGGCCCGCAGCCGAACCACAGGCTTGTCGCAACAAGCGCGGTCAGAAAGAGTTGCAGCCTAGTCCGCGCAGGGCCGTTCGCCATGGGGGCTCCGCTTGTCTCGTGGTCCAGCGCCCTATTAAGTACACCAAATGCGCGGCAGCGCACAGCGTTCTTTTTTAAGATCACTGTTCGTTTTGCAGAACAGCCCCGTCTTTCAGGTACAGGTGCAGGTCGCCCAGCGCCTGGGCCTCGCGCTGGCTGTGCGTCACGTGAAGCACCGTCACGCCTTCGTGCTGCTGCGCCGAACGCAGCAGCGCGACCATCTCCCCGTGCGTCTCTTCGTCCAGCGCGCTCAGGGGTTCGTCCAGGCAGAGAATCGACGGCCGCGCCGCCAGCGCGCGGCCCAGCGCCACGCGCTGCCGTTCGCCGCCGCTGAGCCCATAGGGCTTGCGGTCCAACAGCGGCGCGATGCCCAGCAGCTTGGCGAGCTCGTCCACGCGCGCCTTGATCTCGTCCGCCGGCCGTTCGCGGACTTCCAGCGCGAACGCCAGGTGCTCGCGCACCGTCATCTGCCCGAAGAGCGCGGTATCCTGCGGAACATAGCCGATGCCGCGTTCGCCCGGGCGCAGTGCGGTGACGTCGCGTCCATCCAGTTCGATGCGCCCGCCGAGGATCGGCCGCAGCCCGCAGAGCGCCTCCAGCAGCGAAGTCTTGCCCGTGCCGGTCTTACCCATCAGGATTGCGTACGCGCCCGAGCGGATCCCAAAGCTCACGCGGGCGAGCTCAAACGCGCCGAGCTTCATGGAGAGGTTCGAGACGTTGATCACCGCGCCCACCTCGCTTCAGATCCGCAAATCCGGCTCAACAACGCCGTGCAATCCCTATCCTTTATACAAACGCGAACGCCGAAAATCCTGCCGCTTTCGAGGTGTGCGATTCTGCGTGTGAAATATAGGTTATCCGTCTACGGTATTTCGTACTTGGCTTATTCGAGTGAGTAGTTCCAATATCGTTTCATGTATGCTTTCGGACTGATGTCGGTTTGCCTAATCTCGGACATGATCTGAGAACCGTGAACTAAAGAATTATCGACGGACGTTATGTTAAATTCAGCGTACACGTAGTGAACGTACATACACGGCAGAGCCTTTCCTTTTCTTTCTCTTGCATATTTTTGGACAACCTTTTTGCAAGCATTTAGTGCCTGCAAGGCACCAGCAGCCAGCAAGGCAACTACTATCTCTTCATACACCCATTTTTTTGTTTCCGCACTTCTGCGACGAATAATGAATTTTCCAGCATAAAGCACGTTACTTTTTGAGTTCAGATTTTCTGCGGGATAATTTGATGCCACCTTCATTTTGAATAATTCCACTTGGTGTAGCGAAGAATCACTTCTTCGCCTCTTCCACTTCCATCACGATATCGTCCACGTAGACGTTGTGCCCGTGCGGGTCGTCGCCGCCGAAGGCGATGCCGCCGCACATATCCAGGTTGAAGCCGGTCTTCGCAATGAGCTTCGCGATCGGAATCCGCACGCGCTGGTACTCCGTCGTGAGCTCCTTCAAGTACCCGTCCTTGAGCAGCCACACCGCGTCCGAATGCCGCGCATCGTTCTCGCCGCCCGGCGCATCGGTGAGCAGCACCTTCAGGTCGCGCGTGGTCTTGCAGCTCGCCTTGATCCAGAAGCAGAGGTAGTCCATGTCCGTCAGGTTCTTGCCGTCGTATTCCTGCCCCCAGCCGGTAAGCCACGGCCCGCGCAGCGCGACCACGTGCATGCAGCGCTGTCCCGCGTGCGCTTCCTCGTCGAGTTCGAAGATGATCCCGCTGCGCCCGTCGAACTTGCCCGCCGACGCTCCGCGCCGCCCTTCCACCATCCGCCCGCCCCAGCGCACCTCGTCGCCATTCCAGAACGTCTGCGTCTCCGGCTTGGCGAAGACCGAGAGCGGGAGCTTCTCGGTGCTCACGCGCCCCTTCGCGTCGCGCGCCGCGAGGTCGAGCATCACCTGGCCGGGCAGGCTCCAGCGTTTCTCCGGCACCCACCATTGCTTGAGGAAATCGCCCTTCATCTCGAAGCTGCCGCCGAAGAGCCCGTCGCCGGCCGCGCCGTCGTCGTGCTTGCCGTCGTCGAGCAGCGCGAAGTTGCCCGGGCCTTTCAGCGCGGTCAGGTTCACGTGGACGTTCGTGATCTTCGACTTCGGGTCCTTATCCCCGGGCTCGACGCGCATCTTGAACACGACCGTCGCCGCCGCGCCGCAATCCACCACCGTAGGCGTCACTCCGTACGTGGCGATCTGGGGGCCTTCGGGTTCCGGAATGCGGCCTGCGTAGAGCTGCCCGTTGATGCTCGCGAAGAACGCCTTTCCGTTCGCGGTCGTGCAGATGTTCGCCCCGTCCTTCACCAGCCGGCCCACGTAGAGCCCGTTGTTCTCCGGCCACCACGTCTTGAAATCGTCCTGCGACGCCAGCAGCCCGAAGCGGCACGGATCGTACGCGTAGACGATGTCCTGGTCCGGCTTCTTGCCCATGGTGCTGAAGATCGAGGCCCACGAGCCTTCGTCCGCGGGCCCCGCGAACGTCCACTCGCCGGTCTTCTGGTGCTTCCCCAGCGGGTTGCGGTGCAGCAGCCGGCCTTTCAGCACGCCGAACCACGCCATGCCGACCGTCGAACGGTTCACGCCGGAGACCGTGGGCCGGACGTCGCGCACCACTTCCAGGAAAGACTGCCCGCTGTCGTCGCTCTGATAGAGGCTCCACAGGTCCTGCTCCTGCTTCGAATGCGCCGCCATGATGAACTCGCGCCGCTCCAGCAGGATCTCTTCCGCGTACAGGTTCTCCGCGACGGTGAACCACGTCGCGCCGCCGTCCAGGCTCTTCGAGATCCCCGGCGCGGCGTCGCCGTGCGCCGCGTAGAACGTCCGGCCCGAACGGTCGAGCGGGTGGCCGCAGAGCCGGACGACCTGGTCGGACTTGAGCCCCGTCTTGGTGGTCCCGCTGTTCTGCCACGTCTGGCCGTTGTCGTTGGAGCGGAAGACGCCCTTCTCGCGGCTGCCCAGCAGGATGACGCGGTCGCTCAGCGGCGAAAAGTACGCGTCGCTGATGTGCCCGAACTGTTCGCGGCCCGAGTTCGGCAGCGCCTTCCAGGTGGCGCCCTCGTCGAGCGTCTCCATGATGGCCTGCGGCGTGCAGACCCACACGCGGTACGGTTCGTGCGGGCTGGGGAAGACCTTCTCCGCGCGCTTCACGCGCAGCTCAGGCTCCCAGACGATGCGCGACTCCGATGTGGGGAGGTTGGGTTCCTCGGCCGCGCAGCCCGTCCGCGCCGCGAGCAGGGCGGCGGCGAGCAGCAGCCAAGCGGGGGCGCGGCGCGTGTTCATTTGCTTGCTTCAAGCGGTTTGGCGGGCGGGCGCTTGTCCCCGCGCGGCTTGCCCGGCTTGAGCTGCGCCGCGCAGCAGCCGTCCAGTTCTTCCTTCGAGATGTTCAGCGGCGTGAAGGCGTTGTCGGCAAAGAGCGCCGTGCCCAGCTTGTCGCCGTTGTCGTCCAGTTGCGCGTGCTCGGTGACCATGCGCCGGGCCTCCCAATGCGGGCCCCACTCGCCGAACTGCGGCTCCGCGTCGTCGGCATCGGGGTTCTCGGGCGGAACTTCCTTCTTGTCCTCCACCTTCCCGTAGAACTTCTTCCAGAGCGCCCGCGACTGCTTGCCCTCCGTGCGCCAGCCGGTCTTTTCGAGATACTGCCGCGAGTACCACTTCGGGCACTGCGTCGCCGCGTAGCTGAACGCCTCGAGCAGATCTACCGCGCCGTCCTTGTCCTCGTCGCCCGCCGCCTTGTTCTCGTACGCCTGCAGGAAGAACTCCATGAAGTACGCCTCGTTGCCCTCGTTCGCGCTGTTTGTCGCCATGATGAGCACGCGGCCGGGCAGGCTGCACTTGTCAAGAAAGCCATCGGAGCCGCACGCGCTGTGGATCAGCGCGACCTCGCGCGTCTTCAGGCTGTTCAGGAACTCCGCCGTCTCGTCGCTGCTCAGGTCCGGGCCGGGCAGGCAGAGCTTGGCCGTCTTCTCCTGTTCCGTCCCATGCCCGATGAAGAAGACCAGCACCTGGTCGCCCGGCTTGACCTTCTCGGCCAGGTCCTTGAACGCCTTGAGCACGTTTTCCTTTTTGCTCGTGTCGTTCGCGACGTTCGGGAGCAGTTCTTTCTTCTCGGCCAGCACCGTCACCTGCGCGGCGGGAATGCCGCAGTCCTTGGTCAGAATCTTGTGCAGCCGCGCCGTCCAGTCGCGGTAGTTCTCGGTGAAATTCGCCTCGTCGCCCTCGCCTGCGACCACCAGCGCGTACGCCTTCGGCGCGTCTTCCGCATGCGCCGCGAACGCCAAGATGAGCAGGGCAGATAAAATAATCGGCAGGGCAGGCATGCCTGTCTGCCAGCCCCGGACTTTCGGCATCCTCATGGCGGGCTCTCTCCTGATTCACAAACAGTATGGAGCAACGGATTCAATTTTGGGACAGACAAGAATGTCTGTCCTGCCAGGGACAGACAGGAATGTCCGTCCTGCTACGCCAGCCCGCCGCGCCGCCGCACGCTCCACTCCAGGCCCAGAAACACGACCAGCAGCAGGAAGAAGACCGGCGCGTCCCACAGGTCCTTCTCTTCCACGAACGAGCCCGTGCGTTCGCGCTTATCCAGCAGTTTCTTCAGCAGCGGCCCGAGGTTCGCCGCGTCGCGCTCGTTTAGGTACGCGCCGCCGGTCGTCTCGGCCATCTGCCGCAGCAGGTTCTCGTTCAAGCCCGAGTTGTTGAACTCCAGGAACGGATGCGTGACGCTGAACGAGGTCTCCACGTCGAGCGGCTTCAGGTTCGGAATCTCCACGTGGACGCTCACCTTGTGGTCGCCGTCCTCGCGCGTCTCGTAGCGGCACTGGTACACGCCGTCCTTGGTGAGGATCCACGGCATGTCGATCTCTTCCGTGTTGCCGAACGGGTCCTGGAACTTCGCCTTCACCTTCGCGTCGTTCACCGCTTCGAGCGACGTGCCGAGCACCGTCGCGCGCAGGATCACGGGCTCGCCCTTGGCGTAGACGTCCCGGTCGAGTTGCAGCGCGACGTTCTCCTTCGAACCCACCGCGATCCAGCGGATCAGTTGGCGCCAGAACTTCTCCTGGATCTACACGTCGGTGTTCACCGACATGCGCCAGGCCCACGAGCCGCCCGTGCAGAACGCCGCCACGCGCCCGCGCCCGTACTTCTGCACCGCAAGCACCGGCAGGTTCGTTTTGGGATTCAGCGCCAGCACCTGCGCCGCGGTCTTCACGCCCTTGATCTGGTTGCTGCCGTCCAGGTCGGGCACGCGGTCCCACGCGCGCTTGTTCGCGTCCAGGTCGTCGTCCTGGTGCAGGATCGGGTGCCGCAGCGCGTCTTCGGGCACCTGCATCTTGAAGCGGTCGAACGAGTATGCGTTCTTCGAGTCCTGCAGCACCACCGGCAGCATGTTCTCGACGGCCGTGCCCTTGTAGTTGCCGAGGTTGAACGAGTTCACCCCGCCGAGCATGGCGAAGCCGCCGCCGCGCTCCTTCACGAAGTCCTCCGTCATCTGCAACTGCTCGGCCGTGAAGAACCCGGCCTCGATATCGCCGAAGATGATGCCCTCGAACTTGTACAGGAGTTCTTTCGTCGCGGGATAGCCCTTCTGGAGTTCGGGCATGTCGTCCGCGCCCTGCACGTAATAGCGCCCGTGGCCCGTGCGCAGCAGCGAGACGATGCGGAAGTCCGGGTCGCGGAAGAGCGCGCGGCGGATGAAGCGGAACTCCGTGCGCGGGCTGCCTTCGACATACAGCACCGGCAGCCGGTTCTCGATCACGTCCACCAGGAACTCGCTCAAGTTGTTGTCGGTCACCTTCTCGCCTGCGCCCGGCTTGATGAAGAGGTTGTACTTCTGCGCGCCTTCCTTCTCGGGATAAAAGGTGAAGCGCACCTGGTACATGTCCTTCCCTTCCTGCGGCTTCACTTCCATCGTCGAAAGGATCGCGTCGCCCTGGCGCAGGAAGACCGTGAACGGATCCTTGTAGCCCGTGCAGCGCACCGTCGCGAAGGCTTCCACCTGCGCGTTGCGCCGGACCTTGCGCGGCACGGCCACGCGCACGATCTCGTAGTCCTTCGGCGGATTCGCGGAGCCGTAGCCCACGGTAAAGAGCTTGATGCCCTGGGCCTTGAAGTGCTCGGCCATCTCCGCCGGCGAACCCGCGCCGTTGTTCCCGCCGTCGCTCACCAGCACCACCGCCGCCAGCGAGACGCCGCGCATCTCCTGGTCCACCTCGCGCAGTGCGCGGAAATAGTTCGTGTGCTCGCCTTCCGCTTTCAGCGCCTGCGGATCGCGCATGCGCTGCGCGCCGTCCGCCAGCCCGAAGACGCGCACCGCGAACGAACTGCTCACGTCGTCGGCCAGGCCCCGCGCGCCGCCTTCGCCGAACAGCAGCTTGCGCGCTGCGTCGAAGCGCGACCCGCCCGCCGCCGCGTCCTCGATGGTCATGCTCTTGGACGTGTCCAGCATCAGCGCCATGAACGTCTCGTCGCTCTTCAGCTTTGGCAGGCGCAGGACGGGCTTCAGCAGCATCGCGATCAGCACCGCCAGCGCCGCCGCGCGCAGCACCACCAGCACCCTGCGCCGCAGCGGCGAGACCGTCTGCCGGGAGTGCCGGTAGAGCCAATAGACCGCCCCCGCCGCCAGGAGCACCAGCAGCAGCCGGAGCTCCGCCGCCATCGGCGTCGAGAACCCTAGTTCGCCCTGGCGGAAAAGTTCGAGCGGGTATTTGAAGAATTTTTCAAACATGAATGATCGGAACCCTGATGGCAAACCGTGCACCGCGCCGGTGCCTATGAAGCATTACCCCGAAGTACAAACGGCATTACAAATTGAAAATTGCAAAATGCAAATTGGAGCCCCGCCGCACAATTTTCATTTTGCAATGCCCAATTTCAGCCCGTTCCAGGGGCTCCGTCACGATGAATCGGGACTCCACCCCTGGCTATTTCCGCGCGCGCCTGCGGCGCTGACTGCAACGGCAACTCCCCATCGCAAACGCCATCAACCTCGAATCCCAAACCTAGAACCCAAAACCTAGAACCCCAAACCCCGCGCTCAATTTTAAATTTTCATTTTGCAATTCTCAATTTGCAATGCCTTCGCCGTATCTTTCTGCCTTCTACTCCGCGTCCCGCCTACTCCTTCGCCAACTGCTCATAGTACTTGTTCACCATCTCCCGGTACTGCGTCGGCGTCTGTTCGCGCTGCGAGGCCGAAAGGCGCTTCGCCTTCAGCGCGCTCTCCAGCTTGTCTTCGAGATGCGTCTCGACGGTCTTCAGCGACTTGAGGTACTTGTCGAGCTTCGTCTTCTGGCCCTCTTTGAACATCTCCTCGAAGCTCTTCTCGTCGCCCAGCGCGCCCACCAACTGGGCCTTCACGCCGGCGTCGGCCAGTTTGTCCTCTTCGAGCCGCTTGGCCAGCCGCGCCGTGCCGCGCTGAAGCGCCGCCTGCGCCTGCTTGCGGTCTTCGTCGCTCAGCGGCTTCTTGCCTGCGGCGTCGCCCTTGTTGTCGCCGTCCTTGGGGTTCTTGGCCTGCGCCGTCTCGCCCTTCTCGTCGCCGGACTTGTGCTCGCCTTTCGGCTCGCCGCTCTTGCCGTCCGGCTTGCCTTGGGCGCCCGTCTTGCCCGCATCGGCGGTCGCGTCCTTCGGCTCGCCTTCCTTGCCTGCGCCGGATTTCTTCTCGCCATTCTTGCCCGCGGTCTGCGTCTTCTCGCCGTCTTGGCCTTCTTTCCCTTCCTTGTCTTCGCCGCCGGACTTCTTCTCGCCGTCCTTGCCGGCGGTCTCGGTCTTCGCGCCTTCTTTTCCTTCCTTGCCTTCGGCGCCGGACTTCTGTTCGCCATCCTTGCCGTCGGGTTTCAGGCCGCCCAGTTCCTTGGCCTTGGCCAGCAGGTCCTTGGCGTCGGCGACGGCGCGCTTGAGCTTCTGCTCCTTCGTCTGCGCCATCGCGCCGTTGGCCGCGCGGAGCTCGCCCGTGAGCTTCTCCAGCGTCTTGTCGAGCTTCGCCTGCGCATCCTTGGCCTCACCGAACTCCTGCTGCGCCATGTTCACCGCGGCGGTCACCATGGTGGCCGCGAGGTCCTCCTGCTTCATGGTCTTCGCGGCATGCTTGAGTTCGTCCGTGGCCTCCTTCTTGTTCATGCTCTCGGCCCACTTGGCCACGTCCTGGACGTACTGCTCCAGGTTCTCGGCGGCTTTCTGGTTGTCGACCTGCAGCTTCGCCAGGCCGCGCATCTTCTGCATCTCCTGTTCGCTGAGCTTCTTCTCCGCGCCGGCTTTGGGGTCGCGCTGCTTGGCCTCGTCGAGCACTTTGCCCGTGGCCTCGCGGATGTGCCGCTGCGTCTCCGCGATCTGCTGCGCGCGGTCCTCCGCGGCCTCGACGGCCTGTTCCAGATTGTCGTACTGCGAGACCTGCAGCTTCTCGGCGGCCTTGGCCAGTTCCTTCTTGGCCTCCTCGCCGCGCGCCGCCGCCTGTTGCAGCTTGCCTTCCGCGATGTTCTTGGCCGCCTCGTCCATCTGCTTCGTGGTCTGGCGGAAGTGCTCCAGCACCTCCTTCGTGTCCTTGTCCGGGTTCGGCGCCTGCTTGGCCAGCCGCTGCGCCAGCTTGCGGGCATCGTTGGCCAGGTTCTTCTGGTCGCGCTCGAGCGCTTCCTTGCGCTCGTTCACGTCCGCCATCTCCTGCTGCTGCCCGCCCTGGCCGTTCTCGGGCTTCTTCGGGTCGCCGGGTTTCTTCGCGCCGCCCTGCGCCGCCTGCGCCTTGGGCGCGCCTTCCTTCTGCTCGCCGCTCTTGCCTGCGGCGGTCTCGGTAGACTTCTCTTCGCCCGATTTCTGCTCGCCGGCCTGCTCCCCGGACTTCTCTTCGCCCGTCTTCTCCTCGCCGCTCTTGGCCTCGCCGGCTTCCTTCTTCTCGCCCGGCTTCTCCGCGTTGGGCTTGTTCGCATCCTTCACCATCGCCAGCTTCTTGGCCTCGTCGACGAGCTGCTGCTGCTTCTTCTGCAAGTCGTTGGCCTCGTCCTTCAGCTTCTTTGCATCGTCGGCCTTAAGGGAGCGGCGGTATTCGGGCAGCTTCATCTCGTAGGCCGTCGGGGGCGGCGAATCGAAGGTGGGCTTCGGGATGTCCATCTTCAGGAAGCCCAGCGCGTCCTTCATCGGGTCCTTGGCCGCGCCTTCCATCGCCGTGTCGCCGGTCTCGTTCGCTTCCATCTTGTCCTTAAAGTCCAGGCCGGTCGCGGCGCGCTCGTACAGCGCCAGGCCCTGCCGCAGTTCGGCCACCGACCCCGCCGCGTCGTGGCCCTGCAGCGTCTTGATGCCCTTCGCGACCAGGTCGTCGCCCTTCTTCACCATCTCCACCTTGTCCGGCGGCAGCAGCGCGATCTTCGGCTTCTTGAACTTCCGCGGCAGGCCCTGCTCGTCCACCATCTTCGAAGCCATCTCGCCGCAGCGCCTGTCGTACTCGGCCTTGTCCACCTGGTCCTTCTGCACGTGGATGTTCCAGACCGCGGCGATGTAAAGCATCAGGTCCAGCGGCGGCGGGTGCGGGTGCCGCGCGTGCGGCGCGCCCTTGGGGAAGGCCCCCGCGATCTCGTACGGCCGGATCTTCAGCATGTAGATATCCGACGCGATGCGCTGGCCTTTCAGGTCCACCGTGTCGACGTGGTAAAAGATCGAATCGCCGCCGTGCTGGCGTTCTTTCAGCTCGCCCAGCGGAAGCACGCCGGTGACCTCGTGGTCGCCGGGGCCGTGGTCTTCCAGCACGAACGGGATGCGCTGCTCGGCCATGTCGCCCTGCGCCGCGTTGAAGACGAGTTCCACCTTTTCGAGCCCCACGTCGTCGCTCGCGCGCACGGTGAACTCCACTTCCGCTCCGGGCGGCGCGGCCATGTCGGAGTTCGGCGTCAGCACCACCGCGCTGGGCGGCTCGTCCTTAAGCAGGTGGATCGTAAACGCGCTGCTCGGGCCGTTGGTCTGCTTGTCGGCGCTCGAGACCGCGACGGTGTAGCTCGCGTCCTTCTCGACCGTGAACGCGCCCTTGGCCGCGTGGTCGGGGCCTTCGTCCTGCGTCAGCGCGATCTTCTTCCCGTCGTCGAAGGCGATCTCGCCGGTGGCCAGCGGCGTGTTGGACAGCGCGCGCAGCGTCACCTTGGTGCCGGCCAGCGCGGAGAGGTCCCCCGAGGGCCCGAAGTCCACCGTCGGCTTCTGCTTGGTGTAGGCCGGCGGCGTGAGCGTGACCTCGTAGCCTTTGATTTCCAGCCGGTCGAAGACCGAAACCGTCACGTTCTCCGAGACTTGCCGCCCGCTCTGCACGAAGAACTCCAGGTCGTCGTTGATGTCCGGCAGCCGCATCGCAAAGCTGTTCACCTCTTCGATCTCGTCCATCTTCAGCGTCTGGAACTCTGCCGAACCCTTGGCGCGGAACTTGATCCGCACGTCCTCCCGCGGCGACATGCTCAGCTTCGCCTTCACGCGCACCGACGACCCGCGCAGCACGCGGCGGTCCTGCGGGTCCAGCGTGAGCTGGAACTCGAGTTTGGGGTCGGAATCCGCGAGCACGCCCGTCGCCTTCAGGTCCTCTTCGCTCATCTGCCACGGCATCAGCAGCCGGTTGGCGCGGTGCCCGAAGAAGCCCGAGAACTTCAAGGCGCCCGCCGCGAAGAAGAGCAGCACCACCGCCGCCGCGATCCCGTACTTGCGCAGCTTGGCGAGGTTCAGCACGCGCGCGAGCTGCAAGCCGCCGGCCTTCTGCACCGCCGAGTTCACGATGTTGTCCACGATGTAGCGGTAGAGCGCCCCGCGGTTGGCGGAGTCTTCCTTGCCGAAGGCCGTCGCCGAGAGCAGCGCGCCTTCCGATTCCGTCTGCCGCTCTTCGACGTACAGCGCGAGCTGCTCGTCGGAGATCGGCCGCAGGAGCGGCCGCAGCACGTGCCGCACGAACAGGTACGCCAGCGCCGCGCCCATCAGCGCCAGCGCCGCGATGCGCACCGGCTGCGGCATCACGTAGACGTAATCCAGCAGCACGAAGACGAGGAACATCCCCACGCCTTCGATCACCACCGCCGCCAGCCCCTGCAGGGCCGCCGCCCGTTTCCAGGCCCAGCGCACCCGGTTCAGGTGGGCTTGCAGTTCAATGTAGTTTTGCGCCACAGGGCACCTCGCTTTATTTAAGGATACAGTCCGTAATTACTTACACCGTTAAACCAGGCCCAGGTAACGATTTTAAACCGGGTCGGGCAGCCATTCTTGCCTGCCTGCCCCAGACCCTCGGCCTTCCCTAACTCTTCTAGCACGCCCTTTCAGGGCTTTCACCTTCTTCGCGGCCGCCACCAGGGGCTGCGCCCCTGGCTATTAGCGCGCGCGCCTTCGGCGCTTACGGCAACGGCCAACCACGAACCACGAATCACGAACATCCGTTTATCCGTTCCGTCCTTCGTGGTGAACGCCGTTCAGTGCCGCGACGTATTGTTCGCCAGCAGATGCTCCCCGAAGAGCAGCGCCAGGATGCCGAAGAGCAGGTACCAGCCTAGCCGCTGCCCGCCCTCGATGCGTTCCTGCACCGAATCCGAGGCCGCCACCCACACCTTCACGCCCTCGATGGTCTTCTCCTGGCCCTCGGGGTTCGAGGCCACCGCGGCGGAGAGCTCCGACGCGTCCAGCGCGGCCGTCTCGGACTCCTGCCGCGGAATGTTCACCGCCAGCTTACCGTCGTAATCGCCGAGCTTCACGCCGTACAGTCCCGGGACCTCGGCCTGCGAACTCGAAGGCTTGCTGCCGTCCGGCAGCGTGAGCACCGCTTTCGAGCCTGCCGCCGCCAGCGGCGAACCGACCTCCGTGTTCGTCTGGCCCTCGCTGTGCACCGCCAGGAACTTCAGGGCCTCGTGCACGAACGGCACGAAGACGCCGCCCTGCAGGCAGAAGTCGTTCCACTTCATGCCCGCAGTGGACGTAAAGAGGAGCGTGTAGCCCTTGCCGATGGGCTTCTCGAGCAGCGCCGGGTGGCCGTCGATGAAGCGTGCGAGCACTTTCGAGGCCTGCGAATCCGTGACCGAGTAGTACTTCGCGAAGCGCGCGGAACTGAAGTCGCCGCTCTGCGGCGTGGCGAAGTGGACGAAGATCGGGTGCTGCAAGTCCATCTCGCCGAGCGTCCAGCCCTCGCTCTTCTCGTCCTTGTGGACCACGTCCTTCAGCCGGCACGGCGCGAGCGCCCCGAAATCCGCGTTGAAGTCGTCCGGAGCCACGCGGTCGCCGGGGAAGAGCAGCACGCCGCCGCCGTTCTCGAGGAAGGCTTTGAGCGCCGTCTGGCTCTCCTTGGAGACGCTGCCCACGTTGGTGAAGACCGCCGCCTGGACCCCGTCGAGGTCCTTCGGGACCAGCGCCTGCGGTGCGATCTCGCGGACTTGGAAGGGCGAGCCCGGCAGGCTGAGCGCCTCCTTGATAAAGCGGCCGTCGTCCTTCGCCGCCGAGGTGCTCGGGCCGCCGTTCACCAGCAACACCTGCACGCGCGGCAGCACCCGGACGTTGAAGTGCCAGACGTTGTCGTCGGGGAAGTCGTCCTTCACGTCGAGTTCCAGCGTGCCGGCGAAGTCGCCCGGCGTGTCGAACGTGTTCTCGAAGCGCATGACCTCGGTCTTGCCCGGCCCGAGGTTCACGTCCTTCTCGCCCAGCGTCTTGCCGTTGGCCTTGAACGAGACCTTCATGCCCGGGTGGTCGGTCTTGCCGAAGTTGACGACCTGCAAGCTGAGCGCCTCCGGGCGCTGCGCGACCACCGTGCTCTGCGGGATCGCCGTCTGCACGATGGCCACGTTCTCGAGCGCGCGCAGGCTGACCGGCTTCACGGCCAGGTCGGTGCCCGCCGAGAGCTTCCATTCGCCCTTGTATTGCTCCCAGCCGCTCTTCTGCAGGTCCGAGACCACCACGATCTCGCGCGGCGTGTTCTTGAACTCGTCCGCCTGCAGCATGCGGTCGGCGAAGGGCAGGGCCACCGCCAGGTTCCCGCCGCCCCAGCCGGGCTTCAGGTCGCCGAGGGCGCTCTTGATCTGCCCGGTGTCGCCGGTCATGGGAATCTTGATCACGGGCTCGCGGTCGAAGACCACCAGCGCGACGCGGTCGATCTGCGGGCGGCAGCTCTCGAGGAACTCCAGCGCCTGCTTGCGCGCCTCGTCCATGCGATTGCCGACGCGCATGGAGGCCGAAACATCGAGCAGGAGCACCGCGGCCTTGCCCGGCGCGCCCGCCCCCGCCGCGTCCACGTTGCCGCCCTGCATCCAGAACGGCCGCGTCAGGGCGAGCGCCAGCAGCGCCATCACCGCCGCGCGCAGGATCAGCAGGATCAGCTCGCGGATCTGCTGCGTGCGCGTGATCCGCTTCGACGCCCCCAGCAGGAAGCGCGTGGCCGGAAAGATAATCCGCTTCACCCGGTCCCGCTGCAGGATGTGGATCAGGATCGGCACCAGAATGGCCGCCAGTCCCGCGAGGTACCAGGGATTCAGTAGATGCATCGCGTTCGCCGCCCGCCTCGGTTTGAATTAACCACAGAGTTCACAGAGACCACGGAGAACGGAAAATTAAAGATCTTCTTTTGCTGTTCTCTGTGCTCTCTGTGGACTCTGTGGTTAAAAAAGCACTAGAACAGCCTGCTTCTCCGGTACAGATACTCGCTCAGCGCCAGTTCCAGGCTCGCCGAGGTGTTCATCAGCTTGTAGTCCGCGCCCAGGTCCGCGCAGCCTTTCTTGTACGCGCCGAAGAAGCGGTCGAACTCGTTGAGGTACTCCCGCCGCACCGACTGCGGCGCCACCAGCACCTTCTCCTTCGACTCGCTGTCGGTGAACTCCGTCATCGCATGGAACGGGAACTCGATCTCGTCGCGGTCCAGCACGTGGAAGACGACCACCTCGTTGCCCTGGAAGCGGAAGTGCTGCAGCGCGCTCATCACTTTCAGCGGATCGTCGAGCAAGTCCGAGATCAGGATCACCATGCCGCGTTTCTTCAGGCTCTCCGCCAGCGCGTGCATCGGGCCGGCCAGGTCCGTGTCGCCGGTGCCGGGCTTCACGTTGTCCAGCGTGGTGAGCAGCAGTTGGCGGTGCGCGGGGCTCCCGCGCGCGGGCAGCCGCTGCCGGATCTCGTCGTCGAAGATCATCAACCCCGTCGCGTCGCGCTGGCTCATCATCAGGTACGAGAGGCACGCCGCCATGCGGCAGGCGTACTCCAGCTTGGTAAAGACCGCGCCCTCGCCCTTGTAGTCCATCGAAGGCGAGGCATCGATCAGGATGTGGCAGGCGAGGTTCGTCTCTTCTTCGAACTGCTTGAGATAGTAGCGGTCGGACTTGCCGTAGACCTTCCAGTCCAGGTGCTTGATGTCGTCGCCCGGCACGTACTGCCGGTACTCGGCGAACTCGACGCTGAACCCTCTATAAGGAGAGCGGTGCAGGCCGAGGATGAAGCCCTCGACGACGCCCTGTGCCAGCATCTGCATGTTCTTGATGCGGCCCAGCGTCTCGAAGTCGAGGTACTTGAATTCAGACATGCGTTTTGGATCCCAAGTGCCGAGCCGTTCGCGCGCCCTTTCAGGGCTTCCCCCGCTCCCGCGCTCGTTCCAGGGGCTGCGCTTTGCTCCGCCCCCGGCTATTTCCGCGCGGCCCTGCGGGCCTGACTGCAACGGCCAACTACAAACCGCGAGAGCGAAAAAGCATTTTAGAATTGAAAAGCGCAAAATGAAAATTGCAAATGTGGGCTCACTACCGCCCATTTTGAAATTTGCATTTTTCAATTCTCAATTTGCAATGCCTCCGTTGTAGCCTTCTGCCTTCGTGCCGTTCTCCGCGCCCTCTGCGAACTCTGCGGTGAAATACGGCCTACAGCCCGCTCGCCGGCGGCTTCACGTAATCCAGCAACTTCTTCACCAGGTCCTCGCTCTTGATGCGCGCGGACTCGGCGCGGAAGTTCGTCACCACACGGTGCCGCAGCACGGGCATCGCGACGGCCTGGATGTCCTTCACCGAGACGTGGAAGCGCCCGTCCAGCACCGCGCGGGCCTTGGCCGCGAGCACCAGGTAGATCGACGCGCGCGAAGACGCGCCCCAGGCGACGTAGTCGCGCACGAAGTCCGGCGCGGACTTCTCGGTCGGCCGGCTGGCCGCGGCGATCTGCACCGCGTAGCGCACGATCGGCTCGACCACGGGCACCTCGCGGACGATGCGCTGATAATGGAGCAGTTCCTCGCCGGTCATCACGCGTTCCAGCTTGGGCGTCGCCGCGCGCGTCGTCTGCTCGATCACGGCCACTTCCTGGTCGCGCGGCAGGTGCCCGATGATCGAGGAGAACATGAAGCGGTCCTGCTGGATCTGCGGCAGCGCGTACGTGCCTTCCTGCTCGATCGGGTTCTGCGTCGCCAGCACGAAGAACGGCTCGGGCAGCTTGTACGTCACGCCCGCGACGGTCACCTGGTGTTCCTGCATCGCTTCGAGCAGCGCCGCCTGCGTCTTCGGCGGCGTGCGGTTGATCTCGTCGGCCAGGATGATGTTGCCGAAGAGCGGCCCCTGTTTGAAGCGCAGCGCGCGCTGCTTGGTGGCCTTGTCCTCCTCGAGCACCTCCGTGCCGGTAATGTCGCTCGGCATCAGGTCCGGCGTGAACTGGATGCGCCGGAACTGCAAGTCCAGGATCTCGCCGATGCTCTTAATCAGGAGCGTCTTCGCCAGCCCCGGTACGCCGGTGATCAGGCAGTGCGCGCCCGCGAAGAACGACATAAGCACCTCGTCGACCACCTGTTCCTGCCCGATCACCGCCTTGCGGATCTCGGCCAGAATCTTGGCCTTGCTCTGCCGCAGCCGTTCCACCAGGGCCTTCACTTCCGCGTCGTTCAGGTTTGCATTCGCCATGTACACTCTCCCAAAATCCTTTTTCACCACAGAGGACACTGAGACCACGGAGAACGGCTTACAGCTCTAATACATTTCAAATTCGTGCTGTGCTCTGTGTGCTCTGTGACCTCTGTGGTTAATTCACGCTTTCGGCGCCGGCACCGCCTTCGTCAGCTTCCCGATCAGGTCTTCCACCGTCACCTTGTCCACTTCCGCGCGGAAGTTCAGCCCGATGCGGTGGCGCATCACGGGCATGATCACCGCCTGCACGTCCTCGAGCGTCACCTTCGTCCGCCCGCTCAGCGCCGCCTTGCTCTTCGCGGCCAGCACGATGTTCTGCGACGCGCGCAGCCCCGCGCCCCACGCGATGTACTCTTTGGCGAAGTCCTTGGCCGTGCTCTCGCCCGTGCGCGTCGCGGCCACCAGGTCCACGATGTAGCCGGAGATGCTGCCCGAGACTTCGATCTCGCGGATCAGTTTCTGCGCCTCGATCAGTTCCTCGCCGCTGATCACGGACTTCAGTTCCAGGCTCCGCGCGCTCGTCGCCGCCTGCACGATCTTCACTTCCTCGTCCTCGCTGTTGTACGGCATCAGGATGTTGAACATGAAGCGGTCCTGCTGCGCTTCCGGCAGCGGGTAGGTGCCTTCCTGTTCGAACGGGATCTGCGTCGCGAGCACGTAGAACGGCTTGGGCAGGGGGTAGGTCTGCCCGGAGAGCGTCACCTGTTTTTCCTGCATCGCTTCGAGCAGCGCCGCCTGCGTCTTCGGCGGCGTGCGGTTGATCTCGTCGGCCATCACGATGTTCGCGAAGATCGGCCCGCGCACGAACTTCAGCTCGCGCCGCCCGGTCGTCCGGTCCTCTTCCAGGATCTCCGTGCCCGTGATGTCGCTCGGCATCAGGTCTGGCGTGAATTGGATGCGCTTGAAGTCCAGCTTTAAAATGGGCGCGAGGCTCGTGACCAGCAGCGTCTTCGCCGCGCCCGGCACGCCCGTGATCAGACAGTGCCCGCCCACGAAGAACGCCGTCAGCAACTGATCGATCGGCTGCTCGTGGCCCACGATCGCGCGCTTCAGCTCTTCCACGATCTTCAAGCGCGCGTCGCGGATGTACCCCACGTCCATCGCCATAACCTGGCCTCCCTGATGCCTGCATGTCCGGCCCACATCTTCCCTCTTAGTCGGGGTGGGGCCATTTAATCTATCTTGATCGCTCCTTCTAAAAACAGAAGGAACTCCCTTCCAAACTCCGCGCCGCCTGGTCTACGCTTGTGAATTCGTATCGAACCAAGGCGTCGCACTAGCTATTACAACACGGACCGCGCCGTGACGTTGAAAAACTCGGGTCTTTTAGACATTCGACCACACATGCTCGCCGCTGCCTTTTCTGTTGCCATCCTCTTCGACGAGCCTAAACTAGCAACGGAAGGACGGGTTTCTGAAGGAGTTTCGAGACCCTGCGTCTACTTGGCGGTGTAAAAGTAGTTAGCGAGGCCCGTAGCCGCCCACTTCGTTCGCAATTTGTAACGTTGAGGGCGCTTCGGCGACAGTAGTATAAGGAGACTCACCATGCCGCGCACACCTCAGCCGTATCAACCCGTGGTGGAAGACGACTACGGCCGCCGCTCGTTCCTCAAGTCCACCGTCGCCATGCTCGGCGGCGCGGCCTTCGCGCACACGTTGGGCTCGCTGAACTCCAAGCTGCTCGCCGGCGACGAGATCGACACGCATCCGGCGAAGGAAGCCTATCCCACGGGCAAGAAAGACGAGACGGTGAAGACCGGCGAGTTCTTCTTCCCGCGGCTCAAGTTCCACGTCAAAGACCGCCGCATGGACATCTGGGATGTGGGCCCGTCCGGCGATACCATCCTGCGCCGCAAGCTGATGGAACTGACCAACATCAACGCCAGCCCCGAACCCGTCGTCGTCGAACTCTCCGACCTCGACAAGATGTCCAAGTACCCCTACGTCTTCATGACGTCCGAGAGCGAGTTCGAGCTCGACCCGAAGGACGCGGACAATCTGCGCGAGTTCCTCCTGCGCGGCGGGTTCGTCCACGCCGACGACTGCTGCCACCCCACCACCAAGGGCCAGATCCACAAGTCCGACATCGGCGAAAACTTCGAGTACAAGGTCCGCGAAGGCTCCAAGACCGGCATCGACGGCGACCGCTTCTTCATGGACTACATCCGCATGATCAACAAGCTCTTCCCGGACAACCCGATGCGGCGCATCCCGGACAACCACGAGATCTATCGCTGCTACTTCAACTATCCCAAGGGCTGCCCGATCATGCAGGGCGTCGACCACGGCGCGTGGGGCCTCTTTGAAAAAGGCACCGGCCGCCTGATGACGGTCGTCACCCCCGGCGACCTGCACTGCGGCTGGATGTCGCGCTACTGGGCCCCCGAGAAGAACCTCGACGGCATCAAGATGGGCATCAACGTCCTGATGTACTACCTGACGCACTGACCGTCGTAGCGCAGGTTTCCAGCCTGCACATACCGCAGGCATCCTGCCTGCGCGCCGTGGCCGTTGCCGTTCCGGAGGGCGGACATTCCTGTCCGCCGCCGTTTGCTGTGTCCGTTTGTCGTGGTAGGGCAGACATTCCTGTCTGCCCCATAAATGAAATCCGTTGCTCCATTTTGCAGTTCTGTTTTCCTGAGCTGTTTACCGTTCGTTTTGGCCGTTGCCGTAAGCGCCGAAGGCGCGCGCGATAATAGCCAGGGGCGAAGCCCCTGGTGGTGGCCGCCAAAGAAGTGGAAGCCTGAAAGGGCGCGCGAACGGCTCGCACGCCCCTTCGGGGCTTGGGCATCGAGAGGGCCGCATACCAGGGGCTGCGCTGCGCTTCGCCCCTGGCTATTTCCGCGCGCCTCTTCGAGACTGACGGCACGAACCGTTCTCGCACCGAGGAGATAGAAGGGCTCCTACCCGTTCATGAAAAACATCCTCCCACTCCTTCTCCTCCTGCTCCCCCTCGCTCATGCCGCCGAAGAAGGCTGGGTCTGGAAGCCTCCCGAGATCAAAGCCGAGCCGCTCAAGAAGCCCGCCCCCAAGATCGACGGCGACCTCGACGACGAAGCCTGGAAGGACGCCGCCGTCACCGAGAACTTCCTGCTCACCGATGGCCGCAAGCCCAAGGGCCACACCAAACTTTACGTGCTGCGCGACGAGACCACCCTCTACATCGCCCTCGAATGCTTCGAGACCGAGGAGAACCTGAAGAAGCTCGTGGCCAAGGCCGCGAACCACGATCAGGACGAAGTCTACGGCGACGACTGCGTCGAACTCTTCCTCGATCCTTCCGGCAAGCGCGCCACGTACTACCAGCTCGCCGCCAACTTTAAGGGCGTCACCTGGGACGCCTATCACGAGAGCGCCTCGAGCCCCGATAAAACCTGGGAGCCCAAGTACGCTTGCGCCGCCAAAATGGGCAAGACCGGCTGGAGCATCGAATTCGCCTTCCCGCTCGCCATCTTCAACCGCGAAAAGGTCTCCGCCGACGCCTGGGCCTTCAACGTCTCCCGCTCGCGCCACACCGTCAACGAGCACGTCTACTTCTCCCCCGTCTACAACGACAGCTCCCACACCCCCGAAAACTTCGGCCTCCTCCTCGGCATGCCCAAAAAGTAAAGTAAATCCGAAATCCGAAGCACGAAATCCGAAACACGTGACCCGCTGAAATCCGTTCTCCGCTAGTAGGGCAGACATTCCTGTCTGCCCCAAAACAGAATCCGTTCATCCTGTTGCCGTTGTCGTTACAAATCCGAATCTCGAATTCCGAAACAGAGGAGCCGGCGCCGTTCGTTCGCCGTCAGGAGGGCGGACATTCCCGCCCGCCGCTGGGTCGCGACCTCAATACTGGCGCAGCTCTTGCCGGCCACCGACGTTCGCGTTACAAGACTCTCGCATCAAATTCAAACACTAGAGGAATGGAATATGATTCAGGTTAATCGTTGGGCGGCTCTCGCGCTTGCGTCTACGATTATCTCAAATGCGTTAAGCGAAGACGTGCTTCCAGAAGCCCTCCCACCAATGACATGGAAGCCGCCGGCGAAACGCCCCGAGTTTTCAGAGAGATTGAAGGGCGACGAGTTTCAAAAGCGCCTAAAAGAGGCCCTAGCAAAAATCGACGTAGCGGCGCTCTCTAAATCCACTTTGCCCGACACCGGCATCATTGTGGAAAAAGTGCTTCCAGGGTCGCAAGCAACGGGACTTGGAATTCAACCCGGCGACATTCTTATTGACCTAGATGGCAAGCCCTTGACTTGCCCATACGATTTTGCATCGTCTCGACAAGAACGTCCACAAACGCTTATCTGGTTACATCCGCCTGGCGAACGCAAGACCAGCCGAATCGAGCCAGGCAAGGTGGGCGTAGTTTATAGAGATTATTTGCGTGCTGATCTGCAATACTTGCACGGAAAAGCGAGAAATGTGAAGTGGGAATCGTACGTGCTCGTGGCAAGCAGCCTATTTCGTGAGGATACGGAGTTGGCGGAGACGTGCCTGCACTACGCCGTTGCGGCAGGCTTCGATGATCCGATCCTGGACGAACTTGGCATGTGGATCGCAGACATAGATTACCGACATGGGGCTGCGATGGACTTTTCATGGCGTTGGCTCCTGACCGATCCAAAGGCCAACGTGCCAAAGAACTGCTTCATTCGAGCCGCCCGCTGCAGTTTCCAGTTGCATGCCGCCCTCGATCTTTTCGCAAAGTATCCTGAGTATTCCAATGCCTTCCGAGAGACTAAGGACGATTTATCCATCATAGTGGAGAAACTAAAACAGAGACCCTTACAGGCGCAATCGCCATGCATTGCGGCGAAAGAATACGTCCGGGACGAGCTGACGTTTCGCGCCGAGTGTCTGACCGCAGTGGATAACAAGCCGGTCATCGACTACTTGGCTGAAAACTACATGATGTTTTTGGAAGCGTCCGAAGGGATGAAACGGACCGTTACGTTTGGACCTGCATGTGCCGGAGTGGATTTCACCTTCAGCCTATCTGCGTCCCCGACGGGAAACCGAAGGCCGGACTTGAGCAAACAGGCAGGCATCATACTGCTTGATCAGGACAATCCCCAATTCAAGGTCAAAGGCAAGAAAATTGACGGAACGCTGGTTGATGTTGGAAAGGCCGATGACGAAAAGCTGTTGGGCGTCCTTGGAGTTGGCATTTGCAATGGGTTCGATCTGATGGTGTTAGACGGGCAGGTTCGTGAAAATGTTTCACTTTGTAGCCCGCAGAACCATTTTAATGCTGAAAAGGGTGCTTGCTTTCGCATTTTGGTACACAAAGATCGCGGCGAAATTTTTGTCAACGGGAAACGCGCTTGGTATGGACCGCTAAGCGGCTGCTATAAACGCCTTGTGCCCTCGTTCAAGATCATCGGCATGGAAACTGTTTTTAGCGGCGTCCGGCTCTTTGAGCTGGTCGATCCGAAGGACAACAGTACGCCGCTCGTTCGCGATATCAATAAGCAGTACAAGGGCGGCCTCACGCGGCTATTGAGATCCTCACAGCTTGGCCTCTCCGATCAATTACCGCAACTCGTCGCCTTGGGCGCCGATGTGAATGCAAAAGATTCACTGCAACGCTCGGCCATCGAATGGGCCGCTTGGCAGGACTCAACAAAGTGCGTCGACTATTTGGCATCGAAAGGCCTGAAGCTGGACTTGTTCGTAGCAGCGGGCATTGGGCGAACCGAAAAAGTTGCGGAGTTCCTCAAAGCGGACCCAGCCTCAGCGCAGCAAAAGCATGCATGCGGATGGACCGCGTTCTTGGCTGCGGCGGCGAACAACCACGAGGATGCCATGAAATTGATCCTTGAATACAACCCAGATCTAAACGCTTGCGATCCGGAAGGACGTACAGCGCTTTCCTGGGCCGCACGAATGGGTTGGAAGAAGATCGCGGAGGTGCTGATCCAGCACGGAGCGCAAGTAAACTTGGCGGACAAACATAATGTAACCCCTTTGAAATATGCTCTCGCTTACGGAAATAAAGACTTGGCCGATTTCCTGAAATCAAAAGGGGCAACCGAAAGCGGAGTTGTTCGGCCGCCGCCAGCGCCCAACGAAGATTTCTAATGGGCACTCATTTTATGGTCGGCTCTTCAAGTAGGCGTCCCGGCGCCGTCGACTGCAGTTCTCGGGTCCCGCCAAGGCCAAGTGTCAAGAGTCGCCTCTGCCGTACGGCCAAGCCAACGGGGCATGCGAATGTGTCTCGCGCGCCCCGTTGGGGCTTAAAAAACGGTGCGGTCGCTTACCAGGGGCTGATCTGCGCTTCGCCCCTGGCTGTTTCCGCGCGCCTCTTCGAGGCTGAAGACAACGGCACTTGTAGAATCGAAATCCCGTCCGGGTGCTGCGGCTCGTTGCGCGCTATCGGGATGCGCGGCCTGTGCCGCCGATCGCACCACAATAAGCACTCGTCCACGTTGCCTGGAAATGCACCGTCGTGCATAGTACACGAATCGTATACAAAATTCTTTCCACTGAACTATTGACGACATTCCTTTCGCGAGGTAATAATTCCCCCAGCGCGCACGCGATTCCCTATGGCGTAGCCTAACCGCGTCCGCGCACCTCCTATTATTCAAGGACCAGCCCATGTACGAGCCCGAAGCACTCCCGTCCGGGAGCGGCCCCGCCGTTCCTGCACACGAAAAGGGGGACGCGGGGCGAGGGTCGCGGGACGGCGAAGCCGCGCGCGCTACCCCAATCGCGCCGCAATCCGCGCCATCCGACCCCGCGCCCGCCCGCGACTCCGCCCGCTTTACCCTCCACAACACGCGCTCCGCCGACGACGGTTCGAGTCTGCAGCGCTCCGCGTCCCCCGACCCACGCCCCCCGTCCGCTCGGCCGAGCTCGCCGCAAGCCCCCGGCGGCGAAGCCGCCGTTGCCGTTGAAATCGAAAATCCAAAATCGGAAATCGAAAATCGAAAATGCCTTTTCCGCCCCTGAGCGCGCCGCGCTCCTCTATAAGCTCGGCGCGCCCGTGGACCCGCGCGAAGGCGTCCTCGATCCGCCGCCGCTCTGGCAGCAGGTCGCGGGCTTCAAGGGCGCCAAGGCCGCCTCGCTCTCGCAGCGCCGTTCGGGCTTGAAGCGCCTCGTCCTCTGGGTGACCAACTGGCTCAGCGCCGTCGCGGCGGAACACGCGGGTAAGCCGGTCGATCCCGGCTGGGAGCCCGCGCGCGAACTCGCCGAGGCCCTCGAACTTCCCGAGCCCCAGCTCAACCGCTTCTGCCGCGAACAGGGCGGGCCGTCCGCCCGCGAGATCTGGGACCGCTTGCGCGCGGAAGGCTTCGTCGCGGCCCTGCGCGGCGAGATCGAACGCATGCTGGCGGGCCGGAAGTTCAAGAAGACCAGCGGTGACCGTACGCCCCTTGAAGTGATGCAGACCGCGCTGCGCAGCGCCCGGCGCGACGAAGGCTGGACGCGCGTCGAGTTCGCCTGGACGCTCGGCTTCCGCAACCACGCGCGCCTGAACCTCGCGATTTTCCGCGCGCTCGGCCAGTCCGTTCAGCGCATCGAAGCCGATATCCTGAAAGATATTGCAAATACCTGGTACATCAGCCACTCCTTGTGCGTGATTTTACGCGAGCAACCGAGCGAGGCGGAACTCGAGGCCATGCGCAAGGCCGCGCTCCCCGATTGGGGTCCTCCGGTCGACTTCAATAACTACCATCCGTTTCCGTACGCGTTGGGCTGCGAGGCCCTCCTCGACCACCTGCCTAAGATCCCTGAAGGCAAGCGGCAGTACGAGTGCGTGAACGCTCGAGGCGACCGCGTGCGCGTCTTTGCGAATAAGGAAGAGGTCATGAAGTATTTCCATGCCATTGGGCGTGACGAAGCCTGGCTGCGCGCCCAGATAAGTCCACCCTATACGGTCGACCAACTCCTGGACGACTACGTGGCGCTCGGCATGGACATCCGCGACTACATGGCCCCGGACGTCGGCGTGCCCGAGTAACGGTGAATGCGAGATGCAAAAACCGGAAACCGGAAACCGGAAATCCAAAATCGGAAATCGAAAATGCCGTTACTGGATGTCCTTCCCAATGCCCTTGCGCTCGTAGATCGGCCGTACGATCGCGCGCAGCGACGGAAGCCGCAGATAAAAGACCGCCGCCGCCGCGATGGGGATGCACCCGGAGAGCATTGCCGCATGGACCTCGCCGAACTGCTGCGCCATGGCCCCGCCGAGCAGGCTGCCGAACGGCGCCACGCCCATAAACGAGATCGTGAAGAGGCTCATCACCCGCCCGCGCTTGTCGTCGTCGATGATCGTCTGCAGCACGGTGTTCAGCGAGGCGAACAGGAGCAGCATGCCGAGGCCCGTCAGGAACATGCTCGCCATCGCCGCGGCCAGGTGGTCCGACTCCGCGAAGCAGAAGATGCCCGCGGCCATCAGCAGCGGCGCGACTGCGATGAGCCTGCCCAGCCCGCGCACGGTCTTGCGCGACGCGAGAAACAGCCCGCTCGCCAGCGCCCCGCAGCCCGTCGCCGCGGTCAGGAACCCGTAGATCCGCGCGCCGGGGTCCTCGCCGCCCGCGACCGGCGCCTCGCCGCCGGCCAGCTTGTCCGCGAAAAGCGGCACGATCACCATGAGGGACATGTACGCGAGGCTCCCCGCCGCGCCCATCAGGATCGCCGCGCGCACCGGCAGGAACTTCCACGAGTAGCGCAGACCCTGCTTGAAGTCGAAGAAGAGGGTGGTCCGCGAGCCGCGGGGAAGGGTAGGCGGCATGCGGATCGCCAGCAGCGCCCCAATCACGGCCAGAAAACTCACCGCGTCGATCAGGAAGCAGTAGCTCACGCCCGCCCGCGCGATGATGACCCCCGCGATGGCCGGTCCGACCAGCCGCGCGCCGTTGAACATCGTCGAGTTGATCGCGATGGCGTTGGGCAGGTCCGCGGAGTCCTCGATGATGCGGACCACGAACGTCTGCCGCGCCGGCATATCGAACGCGTTCACGAAGCCCTGCATGAAACTCAAGCCCACCACCAGCGGGATCGTGGCCAGGTCGGAGAAGGCCAGCCCCGCCAGCGCGGCGCTCTGCGCCATGGAGAGGAACTGCGTGGCCAGCAGCATGCGCCGGTTGTCCCAGCGGTCGGACGCGACGCCGCCCAGCGGCCCGACGAACAGCACCGGGATCTGCGCCGCGAAACTCGCGAAGCCCAGGATCTTGGCCGCCGTCGCCGTCGGCGCCAGGCGGTAGATGAGCCACTGCGTCGCGACCATCGAGAGCCACGAGCCGACGAGCGAGACGCCTTGGCCTGCGAAGAAGAGCCGGTAGTTGCGGTACTTCAAAGCCCGGAGCATGAACGAAGGCATCCCGAGATCATGCCTCCGCAGCCCGTTCCTGCAAGGCGCGGCAATTCCGAAATCCGCGCTTACGCTTTGCGCTACATGCCTTCCGAGCGGTCGGCGGTAGAAGCAGTTGCCGTACCAATCGAAAATCCAAAATCCAAAATCGAAAATGCACTCTTGAGTTTGCCGTTCGCGGTTGCGCCATGGCCCCTCATCCCCTACCTTTACCGCCCCATGAAGATCCTGCTTACCGGCGTCGCCGGGTTCGTCGGGTCGCACGCGGCCGAGCGGCTGCTGGCCGAGGGCCACGCCGTCACGGGCATCGACAACTTCGAGCCTTACTACGACCCCGCGCTCAAGCGCCGCAACCTCGAAGCCGTCCAGAAAACGGCTCGCGCGCTGGGCTCGAAAACGCCAGCGAAAAAGGCTCCCGACCTCGCTGCGGAAGGCTCCGTGCTGCTGCCCGGTTCCGAAGGCGGCGCCGCGGGCCAGGCCGGCCACGCGCAGGCCGCGCAGGGCGCGGGCCCCTCGTTCCAGTTCGTCGAAGGCGACTTCGGCGACCGCGCGCTGCTCGACCGCGTGCTCGCGCAGAACCGCTTCGACGCCGTGATCCACCTGGCCGCGCAAGCCGGCGTGCGGCCCTCGATCGACGACCCGCTCAAATACCTGAAGGTGAACGTGACCAGCCTCGTCACGCTGCTGGAAGCCCTGCGCGCCCACGGCCCCAAGCGCATCGTCGCGGCCTCGTCGAGCAGCGTCTACGGCAACGTGACGCCCGCGCCCTTCCGCGAAGACGCGCCCTGCGTCCAGCCGCAGTCGCCGTACGGCGCGAGCAAGCGCGCGGGCGAGATATTCCTCGGCACGTTCGCGAAGCTCCACGGCTTCCGCGCCGTCGTGGTCCGGCCGTTCACCGTCTACGGCCCGCGCCAGCGCCCCGACATGGCCATCGCCGCCTTCGCCCGCAAGCTCATCCTGGGCGAACCGATCACCCTCTTCGGCGACGGCTCGTCCGCCCGCGACTACACCTTCGTGGCCGATATCGTCGATGGGCTCATGGGCGCGCTCGTCTGCCCTGTGGAATTCGGCCTCTACAACCTCGGCGGCGACCATCCGGTGAGCCTCTCCGAACTGGTCGCGGCCCTTGAGAAAGCCGTCGGCAAGCAGGCCGTGATCAAGCGCGAGAAGATGCAGGCCGGCGACGTCGAGCGCACCAGCGCCGACCTCACGCGCTCGCGCAAGGACCTCGGCTACAGCCCCAAGGTCTCCCTCGAAGAAGGCCTGCGCCAGACCGTCGCCTGGGTCCGCGAGGAACTCGCCCGCGAAGGCCGCCGGGTGTAGGATGTAACCGTTGAACCGAAAGAACAGAGGTTCGGAGTTCGTGGTTCGGAGTCTGTGGTTCGGAGTTCGTGGTTCAGGTTTCATAGTTCAAGGTTCGTAGTTGATGGTTTGTGTTTGTTGGCAGTTGCTGGTTGCCGTTGCCGTCAGCGCCGAAGGCGCGCGCGATAATAGCCAGGGGCGGAGTCCCGCTTTATCGGGACGCAGCCCCTGGAACAGGGCCCCGATGAGGTAAAGCCCTGAAAGGGCGCGCGAAAGGACTACTCCGGAGGAGACATGCCCAAGAAGATCGAAGGCCACTTGATTGCCAAAAAAGGCGCGCGCTTCGCCATCGCGGTCTCGCGGACCAACGCCCTCATCACCGACCGCCTGCTCGGCGGCTGCGTGGACTGCCTCGTGCGGCACGGCGTGGACGAGGACCACATCGACGTCGTCTGCGTGCCGGGCGCGTTCGAACTGCCCGTCGCCGTGAAGGCCCTCTGCCGCAAGAAATACGCCGGCGTCGTTGCGCTGGGCTGCGTGATTCGCGGCGGCACGCCGCACTTCGAGTACGTCGCGGGCGAGGCGACCAAGGGCATCGCGCAGGCGGCCCTCGAGAGCGGGATTCCTGTGGCCTTCGGCGTGCTCACATGCGATACTTTGGAACAGGCGCTCGAACGCGCCGGCGCCAAAGGCGGAAACAAAGGATGGGAAGCGGCCCAGAGCGCGCTGGAGATGGCGGACCTGCTGCCGAAGCTCTAAGCAAGAAGGAGGAAGGGATCGGTAAAAAAAGTAATCAGTGCCCAGTAACGCCCTTGTCGTTACTGCTTACTGAATACTCGCGTTACTGATAACTGGCCGTTCCATGACTCATCCCAAGACCCGCGGGCGCGAAGTGGCGCTCCAATACCTCTACATGCATGACCTGCTGAACGGCACCGACGTTCAGCCCTTGAGCGATTACATGGGCATGCAGGAGCCGCCGCCCGACGCCGAGGCCGCCGAGCTGACCAAGAAGCTCGTGGCCGCGGTCCTCGAACACCGCGCCGAACTCGATGTCGAGATCGCCGCCGCGGCCAAGAACTGGACCCTCAACCGCATGGCCTTCGTGGACCGCAACATCCTGCGCCTCGGCCTCGCGGAACTGATCTCGAGCCCCGAGACGCCGTACAAGGTCGTCATCAACGAGGCCGTGGAACTCGCCCGGCGCTACAGCTCCGAGGCCGCCTGCGGCTTCGTCAACGGCCTGCTCGACAAGATGCGCCCCAAATTCCGCCCGCAGCCCGAAGAACCCAGCGAGCCCGCGGCCACCTGAAACCTGCCTTGGCCAAGACCGAGATCGTCGCCGACCTGCACGCGCACACCACGGCTTCCGACGGCGAGTGGGCGCCCGAGGCCCTCGTCGATGCGGCGGCCGCCGCGGGCCTCAAGGTCCTGGCGCTCACCGACCACGACACCGTCGCGGGCGTCGCGCGGGCCGCGCAGCGCGGGCGCGAGCGCGGGGTCGAGATCGTCCCCGGCTGCGAGCTCACCGCGTACCATCGGAATATCGAACTCCACATCCTGGCCTTCTTCGTGGACACCGCGAAGGACTCGGCTCTCGGCGCGCTGCTCGAGCGCGTCCGTGTCCAGCGCCGCGCGCGGGCCGTCGAAATGGCCGCGCGGTTGAGCCAGGCGGGCTATGCGATCACGGAGGAAGACATCTTCGCGGCCGCGGGCGACGCGGAGTCCATCGGCAAGCCGCACGTGGCCGCGGCGCTGGTGAAGCGCGGCCATGCGCGCAGCGTCCGCGACGGCCTGCTGCGCTTCCTCGTGGGCAACGCGCCGGGCAACGTGCCCAAGGAGCAGCTCGCGCCCGAGGCCGTCTTCGCGGCCGTGCACGGCGCGGGCGGCGTGGCGGTGCTCGCGCATCCGGGCATCGCGCCCCATGATGAACTGATCCCGCAACTTTTCAGGCTCGGCATGGACGGCGTCGAGGCCTACCATCTCTCGCATAGCGATGTGAACCGGCGCTTCTACGCGGGGCTCGCGCGGCGCTACGAGAAGGCCGTGAGCGGCGGGAGCGACTTCCACGGCCCAGGCGTAAAGCCCGGCGTGACGCTCGGGGCCTCCGGCGTGGACGAGCGGACGCTGGCCGACCTGCGCAAACGCGCGGCAGTTCATGCGGAACGCGCATCGCGCGAGGCCGTGAAGTCCGTATAATCGGCGGCGCTCAAAAACGGGTCGAGTCGAACGGGGCGGCGGGAGCATTCATGGGTTTCGGTTTCTTCAAGAAGGCCAAGGACGCGATCGCGGGCGCGGTCAAGAAGGCCAGCGAGACCCTCATCGCGGGCGTCCAGAAGACCGCCAAGGTCGTGCGCGGCGGCCTCGACCTGCTCGTCGGCCGCAAGCTCGGCGACGAGGAGTGCGAGGACCTGCGCGGCACGCTGATCCAAGCCGACCTCGGGCCGCGCCTCGCGGAAGACCTCGTCGAGAAAGCCCGCGAGGCCTACAAGGACCGCGAGGTCCAGGCGCCGGGCGAGATCGCCGCATTCCTCAAGGCCGAACTGAAAAAGCAGTTTCCGCCGCAGGACAGCATGCCGCGCTTCAGCGAGAAGCCGCCGACCGTGATCCTGGTCGTGGGCGTGAACGGCGCGGGCAAGACGACCACCATCGCCAAACTGGCCCACCGCTTCAAGGCCGAGGACTACAAGATCCTGCTGGCCGCGGGCGACACCTTTCGCGCGGCGGCCATCGAGCAGCTCACGATCTGGGCCGGGCGCGTCGGCTGCGACATCGTCAAGGACCGCCAGGGCGCGGACGCGGCGAGCGTGGCCTACAACGCCGTCGAGAAGGCCATCGCGCAGGGCTACGACATGGTCATCATCGACACCGCCGGCCGGTTGCAGAACAAGAAGGGCCTGATGGACGAGCTCGAGAAGATCTCGCGGGTCATCAAGAAGAAGATTCCCGGCGCGCCGCACGAGGTCCTGCTGGTCCTCGACGGGACCACGGGCCAGAACGCCGTCCAGCAGGCCAAGGTCTTCACCGAAGGCGTGGGCGTCACCGGCCTGGTCGTGACGAAGCTCGACGGCACGGCCAAGGGCGGCGCGGTGCTCGCCATGCGCAGCGAGGTCGACGTGCCGGTGAAGTGGATCGGCCTCGGCGAGAAGATGCTCGACCTCGAACCCTTCGACGCCGACAACTTCCTCGACGCGATCTTCGGGATGGACGAAAGCAAGAAATCGAATGCCTGACCACGAAACGTTCATGCGTAAAGCCCTCGAACTCGCGGCGCATGGCCGCGGGTGGACGAGTCCCAATCCGCTGGTCGGTGCGGTGGTTGTTAAGGCCGGCAAGGTCGTCGGCCAGGGCTGGCATCGCCGCTTCGGCGGGCCACATGCGGAAGTCGAAGCCCTCGGCGACGCGGGCGCGAAGGCCAAGGGCGCGGAACTCTACGTCACGCTCGAACCCTGCAACCACCACGGCAAGACGCCGCCGTGCGTGGACGCGATTCTCAAAGCGGGCGTCAAGACCGTGGTGCTCGGCGCGCGCGACCCGCACGAAAAAGCCGCGGGCGGCGCGAAGGCCCTCGCGAAGAAGAAGGTCAAGCTCGTCGAGGGCGTGCTCGAAAGCGCGTGCCGCCGCTTGAACGCAGGCTTCTTCAAGCTCGTGCGCACCGGCCTGCCGCTGGTGAGCGCCAAGTGGGCGATGACCGCCGACGGCAAGATCGCGACCGCGCGCGGGGACTCCAAATGGATTACCTCGCCGAAAGCCCGCGCCTTCGCGCACGTGCTGCGCGGGCGGCATGACGCGGTGCTCGTCGGCATCGGCACGGTGCTCACCGATGCGCCGCTGCTGACGTGCCGCCTCGGGCTGGAGCAGCCGGAGCAGGGCCACTGGCAGCCGCGGCGCGTGATCTTGGACAGCCAGGCCCGTACACCGCTCGACGCGCCGCTCTGGACGGCCGAAGGCGGCGGGCCGATCGTGATCGTGACCTCGTCCTCCGCGCCGCTCGACAAGGTGAAAGCGCTCAAAGACAAAGGCGCGGAGATCGTCCCGCTCTTCTCGAACGACGACGGCCTGCCCATCGAAGACGCGCTCAAGGCGCTGGCCAAGCTGGGCGTGATGTCGGTCTACGTCGAAGGCGGCTCCGAGGTGCTCGGCAGCTTCCTCGATGCGCGCGCCGTGGACCGCGCGTACGTCTTCATCGCGCCGAAGATCGTGGGCGGGCGCGAAGGCGTCACCGCCGTGCGCGGCCGCGGCGTCGAACGCGTGAGCGAGAGCCAGGCCCTGCGCGTCACCCGCGTGCGCCGCCTGGGCGAAGACGTGCTGATCCAAGGCCGTCTCGGCGCGTGGAACTGGTTACGCAAGGCGTAAGTATTTGTTTGGACTAGAATCATGAGGCGCTTGGCTGGAAACTATTGTCTATGTTCACCGGCTTGATCGAACACATCGGCGCGGTCGCGGCGTTCGAGAAGAACGCCGCGGGCGGGGCGCGGCTGGGGGTGGATATCGGATCGCTCGCCGAGGGCACGGCGCTCGGCGACAGCATTGCCATCGACGGCTGCTGCCTGACGGTGGTGAGTCTCGACGGCTCGCTTGCGAGCTTCGATGCGGTGCCGGAGACGCTCAAACGTACGACGCTTGGCGCGCTGCAAGCGGGCGCGCACGTGAACCTCGAACGCGCGCTGCTGCCGGGCAAGCGCCTTGGCGGGCACTTCGTCCAAGGCCACATCGACGGCACGGCGCTCGTGCGCAAGACCGTCACCGGCGGACGCTGGGCCGAATGGCACCTCTCGCTCGACGACCTGAACCTCGCGCCGCAGATCGTCGAGAAAGGCTCCGTCGCGATCGACGGCATCTCGCTTACCGTCGCCGGCTGCGACGGCGTGGGCGGTTTCTGGGTCGCGCTGATCCCGGAGACGCTCGCGCGCACGACCATCGGCTCGAAAGCCGAAGGCGCGAGCGTGAACCTCGAGACCGACATCCTCGGCAAGTACGTCCAGGCCATGCTCCAGCCGCGCGGCGGCGAGAAGCCCGTCTCGAAGATCTCGGAAGAGTGGCTCCGCGACCACGGGTACTAACGGCATTTCCGATTTTGGATTTTGGATTTTGGATTTTCGATTAACTGCGAACTGCGAACTGCGAACTGCGAACTGCGAACTGCGAACTGCGAACTGCGAACTGCGAACTGCGAACTGCGAACTGCGAACGGCGCATTGATAT